>NZ_LFGS01000015.1:111918-116680 GCF_002078135.1 Halomonas sp. BC1
CGCTGCTGGCCGACCTGCAAAGCCAGCTGCACGGCGACCCGCGCCACCTGGTGCATATGGACCTGGCCCTTCAGGACCCGCAGGTCAGCGCCGAGCTGGGCCGCGCCAACGTGCTGCTGCAGTTTGGCGGCAGGCTGATTTCCAAGCGCCTGACCCAGATGATTGCAAGCCACCCCTGGCAGCAGGCGTGGCTGGTCGACCCGTTACCCCAGCGCCTGGACCCGGACTTCACCCTTACCCAGCGGCTGGTGTGCACGCCCGCCGAGGCCATCGCCACGCTGCCCGCAGGGCCCGCCCAGCCCCCCTGGCATACCCTGGCACGCCTTCAGCAGCGCACCCGCCAGGGCATCGAACGCTATACGGCGGAGTTTTCCGAGCTGGGGGTGTGTCATCAGCTGGCCCAACTGGCCAGAGGGGCACTGTTCGTGGGCAACAGCCTGCCCGCCCGGCTGATGAACATGCTGGGGTCGACCCGTTCGACGCCGCTGCGGGTGATGGCCAATCGCGGGGCTTCGGGCATCGATGGGCTGCTGGCCACCGCGTACGGGCTGGCCTGCACGACCGATGAGCCCACCACGGTGATTCTGGGCGACACCAGCGCGCTTCACGACCTCAACAGCCTGGCGCTGCTGGCCAGGGCCCAGGCGCCGCTGGTCGTGGTGGTGCTGAATAACGATGGCGGCAGCATTTTTCACATGCTGCCGGTGCCGGACGAGGGCGACCTGCTGGAGCGCTACTATCGCCAACCCCACGGGCTCGCGTTCGAGCATGCGGCGCGCATGTTTCATCTGAACTATGCCGCACCGACCACGCTGGCGGCGTTTGGCGAGGCCTACACCCAAGCGCTGGAAGCCGGGGTGACGCTGATCGAGGTCACGGTGCCCCATCAGCAGGCCACCGATGCGCTGCAGGCCCTGGGCGCGTGGCTCCGGGAGGCAGCCCATGCATCCTGACCCTTCGCCGCCCTTTACGCTGGTAATGCTGCACGGCCTGCTGGGCGATAAGGACGATTGGCAGGCGCTTGGCGAGGCGCTGGAGCAAGCGCAGCCGGGCGTGCGCTGCCTGGCGCTGAACCTGCCGGGGCATGGGCAGCCCACCACGCCTGCGGTGGGCTCTTTTGCGGATTTTCATGACTGGCTCAGCGGCACGCTGGCCGAGGCGGGCGTGGGGCGTTATGGCCTGCTGGGCTACTCCCTGGGTGGCCGACTGGCGCTCTATCATGCCAGCCAGCGGCCCGCCGGTTTGGAGGCGCTGTGGTTGGAGAGCGCGCACCCCGGGCTGGCCGCGCCAGAGCGGGAAGCACGCCGTGCCCACGATGAGCACTGGGCGCAGCGCTTTGAGCAGTCGCCACTGGCCGACGTGCTGACAGCATGGTACCAGCAGCCGGTGTTTGCCGATTTGACGGCCTCACAGCGCCAGCGTCAGATTCAGCGCCGGTTGGCCAACCATGGCCCCGCCGTGGCGCACATGCTGCGGGTCACCTCGCTGGGTCGGCAGCCCTCTCTCTGGCAGTGGCTGGCCGAGACCGACCTGCCAGTGGGCTATTTCTCCGGCCTGCGGGACCACAAGTTCAACACCCTGGCCAACCGCCTGGCGCAGCACGCGCCGCGCCTGCGCCACTGGGCGCTGCCGGGCGGCCATAACCTGCACGTGGAACACCCCAAGGCCATGGCAGGGCATTTGGCACAGCAACTGGCGCAGCACTTCGCACAAACGCTGCCGCGCTGAGGCGCGGCAAGCGCATGGTGCACTGAGTCAGTACGTGGCTCACTGAATCAGCAGTAGCCAGGGCAGACCAATGGCCAGCCAGGCCACCAGGAACAGCAGCCCGAAGATGGCCCCCAGGCGCCAGTACAGCGCGCTGGGCAAGTAGCCACTGCCGTAATACACCGGGCTGGGGCCGGTGCCATAAGGGGTCAGGATGCCCATGAAGCCCAGGGTGGGCAGCAACAGCAGAATGAACAGCTGCATGTCCAGCCCTGCAATGCCCGAAGCCGCCGCCAGCATGACCGGCAGCAGTGCGGTCACGTGGGCGGTGATGCTGGCGAAGAAGTAGTGCAGGACATAGAAGATGACCACCAGGGCGACCATGGCCACCAGTGGGTCGAAGTGGCTGATCTGCCCACCTACCAGGTTGCCGAACCAGCCCACGAAGCCCACCTGGCTCAAGCCACCCGCCAGAGCCACCAGGGTGGCAAACCACACGAAGGTGTTCCAGGCGGCGCGGTTATCGAGAATGTCGTTCCAGCTCACCATGCCGGTCAGCAGCATGCCGCAGATGACCACCAGCCCCACCAGCGACGCCGATACCCGGTCGCCAGCGAAGATCCACAGCAGCAGCGCGGTGACCACCATGATAACCAGCACGATTTCGTGGCGGGTCAGCGGGCCCAGGTTCTGCAGCTCCCCTTTCGCCCAGTCGGAGATCTCATCCCCGGCCTTTACCTCCGGGGCGCACAGCCAGTAGCACAGCAGCGGCACCAACAGCAGCAGAAGGACCCCCACCGGCACCACCGCCACGAACCACTGCCCCCAACTGATATGGATGCCCGTGGCGCTTTCGGTGAGCGCGATGGCCAGCAGGTTCGGTGCCAGGGCGGTGAGAAACATCGAGCTGGTCACGCAGGTGGCCGCAATGGCAGTCCACATCAGGAAGCTTCCCATACGCTTCATGCTGGGGTCGTTGGGGTGCGAGTCGTACAGCGGTGGCAGGTTACGAATGACCGGATAGATGGTGCCTGCGCTGCGCGCCGTATTGGAGGGCGTAAAGGGGGCCAGAATGCCATCGGCGATCATCACCGCGTAGCCCAGGGTCAGCGTGCGCTTGCCCATGGCGTGCACCAGCCACAGCGAGATCCGCCGCCCCAGCCCGGTCTTTTCATACCCCAGGGCAAACATGAAGGCACCGAAAATCAGCCAGACGGTAGCGTTGGTGAACCCCGAGACCGCCCAGGCGAAGGCCTGGTTGGCGGCGTTGAAGCCGTCGTTGGCCAGCTGCTCCGGGGAGAACAGCACCCAGCGGGAAAGCAGCGCCACCAGGGTAACGCCAACCAGCCCGATGACCGCGCCGGGCAGGGGTTCCAGAATCAGGCCGACCACGCAGCCCATGAAGATGGCGAAGAAGTACCAGGCATGGGGCGGTAGCCCGGCCGGGATAGGCAGCAGGGCGATCACCAGCGTGGTGGCCAGTGGCGCGAGCAGCGGCCAGCGAGAGTGGAGCGAAGCGCTGAGGTTCATGGCGGTCTCTCGATAAGTTGTCGGCAAGCCGTAGCGCCTTGCCTGAGTGAGCACAGCAGAGATGAGGTTCAGCGTGGTGTTTCACGGGTGTCAGGGAAAGCATAGGCAAGGCAAGTCGCGGTTTATTTGATCTATATCAATCATGCTTTAGATCAAGGCCGAGAGCCTGCCGGGCTGTGATAACGTCGCTTCATCAGCAGGGCGGCAGGCCGTGCGCAGGCCGGAATCGCGTCATGAGAAGCCCGTCATGAGAAGTCCGTCATGAGAAGTGCAGCCGAACAAGGGGGTGCCATGCAGCAGCAGGATGTGGATATCGTCATCGTCGGCGGTGGGGGCGCGGGCCTGCGGGCCGCTATCGCGGCCGCTGAGCAGGCCAAACAGGGCGGTCACGCGCAGCGCATCGCGCTGGTGTCCAAGGTGTATCCCATGCGTTCCCACACGGTGGCAGCCGAAGGGGGCGCAGCCGCGGTGACCAGTGACGAGGACTCGTTTCAGGCGCACTTCGACGACACGGTTTCCGGGGGCGACTGGCTGGTGGAGCAGGGCGTGGTGGACTACTTCGTGCGCCATGCCTATCAGGAGCTGGTGCAGATGGAGCGCTGGGGGTGCCCCTGGAGCCGCCAGCCCGATGGCCGCATACAGGTGCGCCGCTTTGGTGGCATGAAAACGGCGCGCACCTGGTTTGCTGCCGACAAGACCGGCTTCCATATGCTGCACACGCTGTTTCAGACCTCGCTGAAATACCCCGAGATCGAACGCTTCGACGAGTACTTCGTGCTGGACCTGGCCGTGCACGAAGGGGCCGTGGTGGGCGTCATTGCCCTGCAGGTCGCCACGGGCGAGCTGCTGCTGTTGCGTGCCAAGGCAGTGGTGTTGGCCACCGGCGGAGCCGGGCGGCTGTTTCGCTTCAACACCAATGCGGGCATCGTCACCGGTGACGGCATGGCCATGGCCTACCGCCACGGCGTGGCGCTGCGCGACATGGAGTTCGTGCAGTACCACCCCACCGGCCTGCCCGGCTCGGGCATCCTGATCACCGAAGCGTGCCGGGGGGAAGGCGGTATTCTGCTCAACAAGGAGGGGTACCGCTACCTCCAGGACTACGGCCTGGGGCCGGAAACACCCCTGGGCAAGCCGGAAAACAAGTACATGGAGCTGGGCCCTCGGGACAAGCTCTCCCAGGCGTTCTGGCAGGAGCAGCAGGCCGGGCGTACCGGCAAGTTTGGCGACAGCGACGTGGTCTATCTCGACCTTCGCCACCTGGGCGCCGACTATCTGCATGAGCGCCTGCCGTTCATCTGCGAGCTGGCCAAATCCTATATCAACGTCGACCCCGTCAAGGAGCCGATCCCGATTCGGCCTGCGGTGCACTACACCATGGGCGGCATCGAAACCGATCCCCAGTGCGAAACGACCATTGCGGGGCTGTACGCCGCCGGGGAGTGTGCCTCGGTAGGTCTGCATGGGGCCAACCGGCTGGGCTCCAACTCGCTGACCGAGCTGCTGGTTTTTGGCCGTTTGGCCC
>NZ_LFGS01000015.1:117113-141177 GCF_002078135.1 Halomonas sp. BC1
CAGGCGCGGCTGGCCACGCTCTGCGATGGCCAGGGCAGCGGTGAATCCTGGGTGACGCTCAAGCACGCCATGGTGCAGGCCATGGAGAGCGGCTGCGGCATTTACCGCACCGAAGCAGGCATGCAGCAGGCGTTGGATACCCTTCGCCAGCTGCGCCAGCGCTATGCCCAGGTGCGGGTCAGTGACACCAGCAAGATCTTCAATACCGAGCTGCTGGAGTGTCTGGAGTTTGGCTATGGGCTGGAGATCGCCGAGGCGTCGTGTTTGGCCGCGTTGGAGCGTCGCGAATCCCGGGGTGCCCACCAGCGCCTGGACGAGGGCTTGCAGGCCCGTGACGATGTGAGCTATCTCAAGCATAGCCAAGTGTTTTACCAGGGTGACGCGCCCGCCGAGCTGCGCTGGCAGGCGGTGGATACCCGCTTTTCGGCCCCGGCCGCGCGGGTTTACGGGGATGCGGCCAAGGGAGGCAAGGCATGAACAAGCACATCAGCATCAAGCGTTACCTGCCCGACAGCGCAGCGGATCCCTACTGGCAAACCTACGACGTTGCGGTGGAGGACAGCACCTCGCTTCTCGACGCGCTGAACCATATCAAGGAGCAGCAGGACAGCACGCTGAGCTACCGCTGGTCTTGCCGAATGGCGATTTGTGGCTCCTGCGGCGTCATGGTCAACGGCATTCCCAAGCTGGGCTGTAAAACCTTCCTGCGCGACTACTCTGGCGAGATTCGTATCGAACCACTGGCGCACTTCCCTGTTCAGCGGGACCTGGTCGTGGACATGGCGCTGTTCCTGGAGCACCTGGCGGCGGTGAAGCCCTACCTGATCGAACAGGACCCGGTGCAGACCTTCGATCCCGGCCAGGCGCAGCCCCACACACAAACGCCCGAACAGCTGGCGCGCTATCGGCAGTTTGCCAACTGCATCAACTGTGGCCTGTGCTATTCGGCGTGCCCGCAGTTTGGCTTGAACCCGGAGTTTCTGGGGCCTGCGGCGCTGACCCTGGCGCACCGCTACAACCTGGATAGCCGGGACCAGGGCAAACGCCAGCGCATGGCGCAGCTCAACCGCCATGATGGTGTCTGGAGCTGTACCTTCGTGGGCTTCTGCTCGCAGGTATGCCCCAAGCACGTCGACCCAGCCGCTGCGGTCAACCAGGGCAAGGTCGAGGCCGCCAAACATACGCTGATCGCGCTGTTCAAGGGCTGATTGGCCAGAACGAACCGTCGGGAGAGTGCCGCATGGAAAAATCATCATCACAACGGCTGCCGCCCTTGAAGCGCAACTGGTGGCTGAAGCACGGTTTCTTCAAGCGCTATATGCTGCGCGAAGCCACGGTGGTGCCGCTGGTGTTTTTCATTCTCTGCCTGTTGGCAGGGGTGTTCGCGCTGTTGCAGGGCCCGGCGAGCTGGCAGGGCTGGGTGGCCTTCATGGGCTCGCCGCTGGTGCTACTGCTGAATGCGCTGGCGCTGGTGGCCAGTCTCTATCACGCGGCCACCTTCTTCGTGCTGTTTCCTCGGGTCATGCCGCTACGCGTGGCGGGGCGCAGCGTGCCCGCTGGCGCCATCGTTGCTGGCCAGTGGGCGGGGGTCGTGGCAGTGGCGGTCGTGTTGTTCTGGCTCTTGGGGAGGGGCGGCGCATGAAAACCTCACATCAAAAAGCACACCTGAGCCAGCCTCGGCAAGCCTATGACGAACCCTTGTGGTGGGGGCTGTTCAGTGCGGGGGGCGTCTGTTTTGCCGTGGTCTTGCCTGCGGTGATTCTGTTCATCGGGCTATTGCTGCCGCTGGGCCTGCTGCCCGCCGAGGCGCTTGGTCACGAGCGGGCCTCACGCCTGCTGTTCAGCCTGCCCGGTGTGCTGTTCATCGGCGCCGCCGTGTGCTTGCCGCTGTTTCATGCCGCCCACCGGCTGCGCCATGGCCTATTCGACCTGAGCCTTGGCCAGGACACCCGCAACAAATGGCTGATGTACGGCCTGGCAGCCTTGCTGAGCCTGTTGGCGCTGGCTCTGGTGGTCGTGGGCTGGCTGCGCTGAGGCCCGCCCGCGAACACCGCCTTACCAAAAAGAACGCACACCCCTGATAAAGCACGAGGTCAGCATGATCGAAGGACTCACGGAACAGGCGCTGTATGCCCCTATCGCGTGGCAGGACGCCTCGCAGGAGTACCAGGACATCCTCTATCACACCGCTGAGGAGGGCATTGCCCGGATCACCATCAACCGCCCTGAGGTGCGCAATGCGTTTCGCCCGCAAACGGTGAGCGAGATGATCCATGCCCTGGGCCGCGCGCGCCACGACAGCGCCATCGGCGCGATTCTGCTGACCGGGGCGGGCGAACAGGCCTTCTGCTCCGGGGGCGACCAGCGCATTCGTGGCGACTACGGCGGCTACCGCGATGAGGCGGGCACCCATCACCTCAACGTGCTGGATTTCCAGCGTGACATTCGTACCTGCCCCAAGCCGATTATTGCCATGGTGGCAGGCTACGCCATTGGCGGTGGCCACGTGCTGCACATGATGTGCGACCTGACCATCGCCGCCGATAACGCCGTTTTCGGGCAAACGGGCCCCAAGGTGGGGTCGTTTGACGGGGGCTACGGGGCTGCCTACATGGCGAGAATCGTCGGCCAGAAAAAAGCCCGTGAAATATGGTTCCTGTGCCGACAGTACAGCGCCGCCCAGGCGTTGGAGATGGGGCTGGTGAACCACGTGGTGCCGGTGGCCGAGCTGGAGCGAGAGAGCGTGCGCTGGTGCCGTGAAATGCTGCAGCATAGCCCCATGGCGCTGCGCTGCCTGAAAGCGGCGCTGAACGCCGACTGCGACGGCCAGGCCGGGCTGCAGGAGCTGGCGGGCAATGCCACCATGCTCTTCTACATGACCGACGAGGGGCAGGAAGGGCGCAACGCCTTCAATGAAAAGCGCCGCCCGGACTTCTCGCGCTATCCGCGCAACCCCTGATGGCGCTGGCGCTTTACCGCTACTCGCTACCGTTTCGCCAGCCGCTGACGTTCAAAGGCCAGCGGCTGGCGAGCAGAGAAGGGCTGTTAGTCACGATCAACGGCCAGTGGGGCGAGATGGCCCCGCTGCCGGGCTTCTCCCGTGAGAGCCTCGCTGACGCCGCCGCCGAGAGCCTGGCCTGCCTGGCGGCTATAGAGCGCGGTGAGACAGCCACGCCAACGTTACCTTCAGTACAGTTTGGTTTCGACTGCGCCCGGCACCGCTGGCCCGCTTCCCTGCCTGCTTCTCTGCCGCCTTACCCATTGCTGCAGGGCACCCCGCAAGCGCTGATGAGTGCACTGCCGGAGCGCGCGGCCCAATGGCAGGCTGCTCCACCAGAACGCATCAAGCTGAAGGTGGCCCGCTACCCGAGCGATGCGGAGCTGGCCTTGATCGCAAGCCTTGCCAAGTGGCTACCCAACACGCGACTGATCCTCGATGCCAACGGTGGCTGGCAGCGCGAGCAGGCACTGCGCTTTTGCCAGCAGCTCTCGCCTGCCCAAATCGATTACCTGGAGGAGCCCTGTGCTACGCTGGCCGACAGCATCGCTGTGGCGGACGCCACGGGCATCGACATCGCCCTGGATGAAACCCTGCAGCGCGGCACTGCCTGGGCGCCGCACCCCCGGCTGGCCGCGCTGGTCATCAAGCCGACGCTGATGGGCGGGTTCGCAGCTTGCCAGGCGTTGGTTCAGCGCGCCAGGGCCCACCGCTTGCGGGTGGTGATCTCATCCAGTTTCGAATCTCAGTGGGGGTTGGGGCAGTTGAGCTGCCTGGCCCGGCAGTGGGCTCCCGAGGAGCCTGCGGGGCTGGATACCGCCCAGGCGTTCAGCGAATCACTTCTCTCGCCAGCCGGTAAGTTGCGGCACGCGCGGCTGCACTGCCTCTACCACGCCGCCGCTGGCGACGACCGCAAGGAGCTTTCCCTGTGACCGAGACATGCCCCATTCACTACTGGGCCCAGCAAACGCCGGAGCATATCGCGGTGGAGGCGGGCGCGGTGCGCCTGAGCTATCGCACGTTGAACCGGCGCGTGGCATCCCTGGCCCAGCAGTTGGCCAGGCAGGGCCTGATGCCGGACATGCCCCTTTTGGTACCCACCCGAGGGTCGTTGCAGGGCGTGCTGCTGGCCTGGGCCTGCCTGCGGGCAGGGGTGGTGTTCTGCCCGCTGAATCCGGCGCTCCCCGTGGCTCAGCAGCAGGCGCTGGCGCGGCGGATGCAGGTCACCCGGGTGTGCCAGCCGGAGAGCGACTTTGCCTACTCTTCCGAGCTGCCGCCGATCTCCCTCGACTACCGCGCGGAGGCCGACCCCGGCGAGCCACCGGTCTTGTACGCGAGCCAGCGCAGCAACACCATCCTCACCTCCGGCTCCAGCGGCCCGCCCAAGGCGGTGCTGCACCGGGTGGGGAATCATCTGGCCTCGGCGCGGGGTTCGGCGTCGCTGATTCCTGTGGACCCGGATAGCGGCTGGCTGCTTTCGCTGCCGCTGTTTCATGTGGGAGGCTATGCCATTGCGTTTCGGGTCTTTCTGGCCGGGGGGCGGCTGGTGCTGGACGATGCGACTCGCCCGCTGGCCGAGCGCCTGATGCAGCAGCCTATCACCCACCTCTCATTGGTGCCGACGCAGCTTTGGCGGCTATTGAGGGAAGGCTTCGACCCTCGACACATCCAGCTCCGCGAGCTGCTGTTGGGGGGCGCGGCCATTCCCGCGCCGCTGGTCGAACGCTTGCAGCGCCTGGGGCTGACGCCCAAGGTCAGCTATGGGCTGTCGGAAATGGCCAGCCAGGTGTGTACCGGCTTGCCCTCTGCCCCTGGCGTGGTAGGGCAGCCCTTGCCGGGGCGTCAGGTGCGGGTGGTGGATGGCGAAATTCAGGTCAAGGGCGACACGCTGTTCAGCGGCTATCTGGCCGATGGCGCGCTGGACCCCGCCGTCAACGACGAGGGCTGGTTCGCCACCCGTGACCGGGGCTACTTCAACGACCAGCAGGCGCTCGTCGTCGAAGGGCGGCTCGACAACGTGTTCATTTCCGGCGGTGAAAACATACAGCCAGAGAGCATCGAGCAGCGGCTGGTCGACTACCCGGGCGTGGCCCAGGCGCTGGTGGTGGCCGTGCCCCATCCGGAGTGGGGCGAGCGCCCGGTGGCCTTCATCGAACCGCAAACCGATGCGCTCTGCCCCGAGGCCCTGGCCGCCTGGGTACGCGAGGCGCTGCCGGGCTTCATGGTCCCCGATGCCTGGCTACCCTGGCCACCGCAGGTGGCGCTCAAACCCTCGCGCAAGCAGTTTGCCGAGTTTGCACGCAGGCAGTTGGCTGACGTTTAGCCACACTGCTCACGCTTCACGACTCAATGTCATGCAGCTCTGTCATGCACCTCTGCCGCTTCCAGCATGGCGTGCAGCAGCACGTTACAGCCTGCGTGGACGTGTTCGGGCGTGGCGCTTTCGATCTCGTTGTGGCTGATGCCATCCTTGCAGGGAATGAAGATCATCGCGGCGGGGGCAACACGGCCAATGAACATCGCGTCGTGGCCTGCGCCGCTGATGATATCCATGTGCGATAGCTGCAGCTTTTCAGCGGCCTGGCGTACGCTGTTCACGCATGCCTGATCGAAATGCTCAGGGGCAAAATCGGCCGTCGGGGTCAGTTCGTACTCCAGCCCGTGACGTTGGCAGATCTCTTCCACGGCGCTGGCCACGGCTTGCCCCATGGCAATGAGGGCCTCGGGTTCCCAGTGGCGCATGTCCAGGGTCATCTTGACCTGGCCGGGAATCACGTTGCGCGAGCCCGGGTGCAGCGTCATGCACCCCACCGTGCCGCGCCCGTGGGGTTGATGCTCATGGGCAATCCGGTTGAGTGCCTGGGTGACTTCTGCCGCGCCCATCATGGCATCCCGGCGCAGGTTCATGGGCGTGGGGCCTGCATGGGCTTCGAGCCCGGTCAGGGTCAAGTCGAACCACTTCTGCCCAAGCCCGCCGATGACCACGCCAATGGTGGTCTCGGTATCTTCGAGAATGGGGCCTTGTTCGATGTGAGGCTCGAAATACGCCTTGATCTCGTCCGGCGCCACCTCATCCTGGCCGCGATAGTGAATGGCATCCAGCGCGTCACTCACCGTGATGCCTTCGGCGTCGGTGCGCGCCATCATGGCATCGAACGCCAGTTCGCCGGTAAAGACGCCAGAGCCCATCATGCAGGGAGGAAAGCGGCAGCCCTCTTCGTTCGTCCAGGCGACCACTTCGATGGACGAGCGCGTGGTGATGTTGTGCTGGTTGAGCGTACGAATGACTTCAAGACCCGACATGACACCGAAGCAGCCGTCGTATTTGCCGCCGGTGGGTTGGGTATCCAGATGGCTGCCCGCCATGACTGTTTTGGCACTGGGGTCGCTGCCTTCCCGGCGGGCAAAGATATTGCCGATATTATCAATGCGGATCGTGCAGCCCTCGGCACGGCACCACTGAATGAACAGGTCGCGGCCCTGGCGCTCCAGGTCGGTCAACGCCTGACGGTTCACGCCGCCCTTGGGCGTGGCCCCTAGTTTGGCCATCTCCATGAGCGACGCCCAAAGGCGGTCGCTGTCGGTCTGTAAATGGCGCTGTGTAGTGCTGGGGTCAGTCAATGAGTTCATGGGAAATCCTTGTTGAATGAGCACAGGTAAGGCTGGCGAGCGTCCTGTCGTTTATTCATTAACTGCCAGCGTAGAGTTAAATGCGGCGATGTTACGTATCTATTCTCTAACGTGAACAAAAGAAAAGCGTAATTTTACATACGTGTCGAGTGGCGCATGCTGGCTGCATGCCATATTGCCAGGCAGCCGGACATGAGGAGACGAACACCATGTTGGACGTACAACGACCATCCGCCACGCAGACCGCCGAGCACGCATCCCGTGATGGGGGGGCGTCTGCGCCGCTGAATCAGCACTATTGGATGCCCTTTAGTGCCAACCGGGACTTCCGTGCCAACCCGCGCATGATTGCGGGCGCCGAAGGGCGTTATTACATCGATGACCAAGGGCGCAAGCTGTTCGATTCGCTCTCTGGCCTGTGGACCTGTGGGGCGGGCCATAACCGTGAAGAGATTCAAAAAGCGGTAGCGGCGCAGTTGAGCACGCTGGATTTTGCCCCCGGCTTTCAGATGGCCCACCCGTTGGCGTTCAAATTAGCGGAAAAGGTCGCCAGCTTAACGCCTGCCGGGCTGGATCACGTGTTTTTCACCAACTCCGGCTCAGAAGCCGCCGATACCTCGGTCAAGATGGCCAAGGCGTATTGGCGGTTGAAGGGCAAGCCGGAAAAAACCCGCATGATTGGCCGCGCCAAGGGCTACCACGGGGTGAATATCGGCGGCACCAGCCTGGGGGGCATTGGCGGTAACCGTAAGCACTACGGCCAGTTGATGGACGTGACGCACCTGCCCCATACGCTGCAAGCGGGCCATGCCTATACCCGTGGCCAGGCGGAAACCGGTGCTGAGCTGGCCGATGCGCTGCTGGATCAAATTGCCTTGCACGATGCGTCGACCATTGCCGCCGTGATCGTGGAGCCCATGTCGGGTTCGGCGGGGGTGATCGTGCCGCCCAAGGGCTACTTGAATCGGCTGCGGGAAATCTGCACCGCCCACGATATTCTGCTGATTTTCGATGAAGTCATTACCGCCTTTGGCCGCAGCGGCGCCACCACTGGTGCCGAAGCGTTTGGCGTCACGCCGGACATCATGAACGTGGCCAAGCAGATCACCAATGGAGCGGTGCCCATGGGGGCCGTGATCGCCTCCCGGGAGATTTTCGACACCTTCATGCACGCTGGTGGCCCGCAGCATGCCATCGAGTTTCCCCATGGTTACACCTACAGCGCTCACCCCGTGGCCTGTGCCGCTGGCCTGGCGGCGCTGGAACTGTTCGAGCGTGAGGACTTCCCCGCGCAGGTCAGTGCGATTGCCCCGGTGTTCGAGCAGAAGCTGCACGCCCTGAAAGGCCGTCAACATATCGTCGATATTCGCAACTACGGCCTGGCCGGTGCCCTGCAGCTTGCGCCGCGTAACGGCGACCCGACGATTCGCCCCCGCGATGCCCATATGGCGTTGTGGGAAGCCGGTTTTTACGTGCGCTACGGCGGTGACACCCTGCAGTTCGGCCCTCCCTTTGGCACCACGGAAGCCGAGCTTGAGCGTTTGTTCGATGCCGTCGCCAGTACCCTGGATTCCCTGGCATAACCCTGGCCCACCCTGTTTCGGAGTTTCATGATGAGTGTTGTTTCCCACCTGATTAATGGTGAGCTGGTGGAAAGCCAGCGTACGCTGGACGTGACCAACCCTTCCACGGGCAAGGTGGTTCGCCAAGTGGCGGATGCCAGCGCAGCGGATGTGGAGCGAGCCATTGCTGCGGCTCAGGCGGCGTTTCCTGCCTGGCGCGATACGCCGCCCGCCAAGCGTGCTCAGGTCATGTACCGCTTCAAGCAGCTGCTGGAAGAGCACGCCGACCGCTTGGTACAGCTGGTCAGCGAAGAGCATGGCAAGACGGTGGAAGATGCCATGGGCGAGCTCAAGCGTGGCATTGAAAACGTCGAATACGCCTGTGGCGTGCCGGAGCTGCTGAAAGGCGAGTACTCCCACAACGTGGGGCCGGGTATCGATGCCTGGTCCAACTTCCAGCCGCTGGGCGTGGTGGCGGGCATTACGCCGTTCAACTTCCCCGCCATGGTGCCGCTGTGGATGTACCCCATGGCGATTGCCTGCGGTAATACCTTTATCCTCAAGCCCTCCGAAAAAGACCCGTCGGCCGCCATGGCCGTGGCCGAGCTGTTGCAAGAGGCCGGGCTGCCCAAAGGCGTGATGAACGTGGTGCATGGCGGTCGCGAAGCGGTAGAAACCCTGCTGGATGCCAAGGCCGTGAAAGCCATTTCGTTCGTGGGCTCTACCCCCGTGGCAGAGGCGATCTACTCCCGTGGCTCGGCCGCAGGCAAGCGCGTTCAGGCGCTTGGTGGCGCGAAAAACCACGCGGTGATTCTGCCGGACGCCGACCTGGAAAACGCCGCCAACACGCTGATGGGCGCCGCCTACGGCAGCTGCGGCGAGCGCTGCATGGCGATTTCGGTGGCGGTGTGCGTGGGTGATGAAACCGCCGACCGTCTGGTCGAAACCATGCTGCCCAAGATCGCCCAGTTGAAGGTGGGCCCCGGTACCGATAAAGGCCTGGACATGGGCCCGCTGGTCACCGCCGAACATCGCGATAAAGTGCTTGGGTTTATCGAAGACGGCGTTAACGCTGGCGCTTCGCTCGTGGCGGATGGGCGCGGCCTGAGCGTGGCTGGCCATGAGGAGGGCTATTTCGTCGGTGGCTGTCTGTTCGATCACGTCACTGCGGAGATGCGCATTTACCAGGAAGAGATCTTCGGGCCGGTACTCTGCGTGGTGCGGGTCGGCAGCCTGGACGACGCCATGCAGCTGATCAACGACCACGAATACGGCAACGGCACCTGCCTGTTCACCCGCGATGGCGAAGCCGCCCGCCGCTTCACCGACGGTATTGAAGTGGGCATGGTGGGGGTGAACGTACCGCTGCCTGTGCCGGTGGCCTACCACAGCTTTGGCGGCTGGAAGCGCTCGCTGTTTGGCGACCTCCACGCCTACGGCCCAGACTCGGTGCGCTTCTACACGCGCCGAAAAGCGGTTTCCCAACGCTGGCCCTCCGTCAGCGAAGCCACCCGGGCGGAGTTCTCGTTTCCCACCAACCAGCGTTGACGCGATGCGCTAACTACGCCATCTTCTCTGCACCACCGCCTGCCTCCTCGTGGGGCGGTGGTGCAGTTTTTGGTGCGTATTGTGAGAGGGTGTTTACAAATGTCACGAGGGACGGCCAGGCAAGGCGAAATCAGCCGAAAAAGCGCAGTTTACGAGGTGTAAATGAGCATTTTGAGGTTGGTTTCAACGCCGCATGGCCTAGCGCAGTAGTTTGTAAACACTCTCTGAGCGGACGGTTGCAAAGGGATACCAGCGTGGCAAGAACACAGGACGAAATACGGCAAACCAACGTCAAGAAAATCCTTCAAGCGGCGGAGCAGCTGTTTGCCGAAAAAGGCTACGCCGGTGCCTCCATGGGCGACATTGCCCAGTTGGCCGACCTGCCAAAGTCCAACGTGCACTACTATTTCTCGACCAAGAAGGCGCTCTACCAGGAGGTGCTGCTGGCGCTGCTGGAGGTGTGGAAGCAGGACGCGCTCTGCTTCGAGCTGTACGACGACCCACGGGTGGTTCTCTCCACCTACATTCGCGCCAAAATGAATCATTCTCGCTACCGCGCCCACGGTTCCAAGATATGGGCGGCCGAAGTGATGCAGGGCGCCCCGATTCTCAAGGAGCGGCTGCGCGACAACCTCTATGAATGGGCCAAGTTGAAAGAGTCGAAAATTCGCGAGTGGATCGACTCCGGCCAAATCAACCCTGTCGAGCCTTCGTACCTGCTCTACATGATCTGGGCCTCTACCCAGCACTACGCCGATTTCGACTACCAGATTTACCTGCTCAACGACGACAAACCGCTGGACGACCTGCAGTTCGAAAAAGCCGTGCAGTCGGTGACCTCGGTGATTTTGAGAGGGATTGGGTTGACGGCTTGAGGAGTGCGTCACGAGGTTCGGGTGTGATGTTCCGTGATCCCAACATTGTTTGTAGTGCTCACGTAGTGATGGTTTGCTCGGTTGCCTGCGACAGCGTCGTTGAAGCGTATAAGGGCAATGAGCTGCTGGCTCAACCTGCCGACAAACCGCCCCCTAATGGGCATTGAGCGTCATGGTTCCCTTGCCCACCAGAACGGCGTGCCCTCCCACTTGCACATGCCCAGCTTCGAGATGGCCATTCGCAGCCGTTTCGATGATGCTGGGACGGCCCATTTCAATGCCCTGATGAATCGTGCAATGCAGTGCGTCGCTGGTGAGCGATGCCAGATAGTGGGTCAGGGCGGCGGCGGCACTGCCGGTTGCGGGGTCTTCGCAAAGGCTGGCATGCATGCAGAACATGCGGCTACGAACCACAATGCGGGTCGCCTCGTGTCGTTCGATGACGTAAAGATAAACCTGGGGGGCCTCGCTGGTCATCACGGCACTGGCCCAAAGTGCCGATGAAATGCGGATGTTCTCCAGCGCCTTCACATCGGCCAGCTCGATCAAATGAAAGGGCAGCCCCAGGGAGGCCATGACGGGGTCGCCTATCACCTGATGGATATCGAGCCCCAGCAGCTCAACGGCCGTCAGCCGGTCGATCGGGCTGGCGGCCAGTAGGGCTGGTTGCGACGTCGTGAACATGGCCTGGCCGTTTTCGTAGCGAACCGTCAGCGCACCAATGGGTGGGTGAAGCACCAGGGGTTGCGCGGGGTTGGCGAGTTCCAATGCTGCCAGCAAGTGTGCGGTACCCACTGTTGGGTGGCCTGCAAACGGGAGTTCTCTCGTCGGCGTGAAAATCCGCATTGGATAGTGGTTCGGTTGCGTGGCGGCACTCAAAAAAACCGTTTCTGCCAGATTCAATTCATTGGCCAAGGCCTGCATGGTGGAGGTGTCCAATTCATCGGACGCCAGAAAAACCGCGAGCGGGTTGCCGGTAAATGGCTGCTCGGTAAAGACGTCCAGCAGGTAGTAGTCAGCACTTTTCATGGGGAGTCTCCTCAAGGGGCGTATGTTTCCAGAACGCTTTATGGCCCTCTTGGGCTGCCTGGGCGCGGGTGATACCAATATCCTCGAGTAGCCGGTCATCCAGGGTCAGTAGCTGGCGGCGGCTACGGCGGTAGTGGCGGTACTGATGCAGTTGGAGACGTAGCTGACAGCGGAGCTGGGCAAGACTGAAGCGTGGCATGGCGAATCCTCCAGGGGTATGACGGTGGGCTGCAGGACTAGATTATTCGGCGCCGTTTTTTTGATACAGACATAGGTTTTTTATTTTTAAGATACAGATGGGCGTGTTATACCTCTGTATGGCAGTTGGGCACGCCATCTGTATGGTGGGGTGGGCTATAAGGAGGGGATTGTCATGACGCGCTATGAAGAAGTCGCCGCTATCCTGCGCGAGCGTATCGAGCACGGTATCTACCGTGTGGGCGACCGCCTGCCCTCCATTCGAGCGGTGTGCCAGGAGCTGGACGTGAGTATCTCGACGGCCCAGGAAGCCTACCGGCAACTGATGGATGTGGCGTTGATCGAGTCGCGGCCCAAGTCGGGTTACTTCGTGCTGCCGAGCCGAGCACCCTCGGTGCTGCCGTCCATGTCGCGGCCTGCCCAACGGCCGCTGGACATCTCTCAATGGGATCAGGTGCTGGAGCTCGTGGCTACCCAGCGCGATGATCAGCGGCTGCTGTTGGGGCGGGGAGTGCCTAACCTGGAGTACGAGACGCTGCGTCCGCTCTCCAGAATATTGGCGGGTCTTCACCGTCGCAATGATCTGCATGGTTTCAACTATGACAAGCTGAGCGGCAGTCCCGAGCTGCGCCAGCAAGTCGCCAGGCTCGCGGTCGCGTCTGGCTGCCTGCTGCATCCAGATGATCTGCTGATCACCACGGGCTGTCAGGAAGCGCTGGCTATTGCCTTGCGCACGCTGACACAGCCCGGCGATGTGGTGGCCGTCGACTCGCCCAGTTTTTACGGCACCATGCAGATCTTGAAAGCCAATGGTCTGAAGGCATTGGAAATCCCCACTGATCCGCAAACGGGCATCAGCCTTGAGGCGCTGGAGCTGGCGTTGGAGCAGTGGCCGATCCGCGCCATACAGGTCACGCCCACCTACAATAACCCGTTGGGGTACACCATGCCGGAGGCGCGCAAGCGGGCGCTGTTTCAGCTTGCCCAGCGTTTCGATGTGGCGATTATCGAAGACGATATTTACGGTGACTTGTCCTTTAGCCTGCCAAGGCCGCGCACCGTGAAATCCTTCGATGACGATGGCCGCGTGATGCTGTGCAGCGGCTTTTCCAAAACGGTGGGGCCGGGGCTACGGGTGGGCTGGCTGGCGCCGGGGCGTTATAGCGATCAGGCGCTGCATATGAAGTACGTCTCCACCGGTGCTTCAGCCACGCTGCCCCAACTGGCCGTGGCGGAGTTCGTTGCCAAAGGGCATTACGAGCGGCACCTGCGTCACGTGACCCGGCAATACCAGCGCCAGCGAGACGTCATGATCGGTTGGGTGCAGCGCTATTTCCCGCCTGGTTCGGGCATCAGCTACCCCCAGGGCAGCTTCCTGCTATGGGTAGAGTTACCCGCCGCGGTGGATTGCGTGAAGCTCAATCAGCGTCTGGCGCAGCATGCCATCCACGTGGCGCCGGGCTCGCTGTTCTCCGCCTCCGGCAAGTTCCGCCAGTGCCTGCGGCTGAACTATGCGTTTACGCTCACCCCCGCCATCGAAGACGCGGTGCGAACGGTAGGTGAGTTTGCCACTGAGATGGTGGAGGAGGCGCAGGCGTCGCTCGTATAAAAACGAAGGAATCGGTCAGTTAGCACATCCAATAGCGCCCTGCGCGAGTCGTCTCCCATGAGTGAATGCGAATGCCATAAGAGAGACCTCACTTCTTGAAAACGCTGCATACGTATACGATTGCGCGAGGCTTGGTGCGATTTTTATAGGTTTCTGCAACATACTGATTTTACTGTTCTTTAATAATATTGTTCTGGTCAAAAATCGATCTAAACCGCTGGTGAACTTTCTACTGAACATTTTTATCTTGCAGAACAGCCATCTACAATTAGTCCGTTCCCCGCAGGCGCGGGGATGAACCGGCCCTATCCATAGCGTTCTTCGAGACGATGCCCCGTTCCCCGCAGGCGCGGGGATGAACCGGCCTGGCTAGGGGGGAGAAAGTGAGCATCGCTCCGTTCCCCGCAGGCGCGGGGATGAACCGCTGATTTCGTCGTACTTCTCAATGACGCCGCGCCGTTC
Source organism: Halomonas sp. BC1 (assembly GCF_002078135.1). Lineage (NCBI taxonomy): Bacteria > Pseudomonadati > Pseudomonadota > Gammaproteobacteria > Oceanospirillales > Halomonadaceae > Halomonas > Halomonas sp. BC1. Next base: position 131,025 of record NZ_LFGS01000015.1, read on the forward strand.
CCCGCAGGCGCGGGGATGAACCAGGGGAGGCGTCGGTGGGTGCGGGGTCGCGAGGCCGTTCCCCGCAGGCGCGGGGATGAACCGCTCATCAATGATGTAATAGGCGCTTTGCTGGCCCGTTCCCCGCAGGCGCGGGGATGAACCGAAGATGGTCGATGAAAGCGTAAGGTTGAAGAACCGTTCCCCGCAGGCGCGGGGATGAACCGTCAGCGAGTATGTCGGTCAGGTGTCGGGTAGTCCGTTCCCCGCAGGCGCGGGGATGAACCGTGTTCTGTGCTGACATCATGGGGGTTTCACTGCCGTTCCCCGCAGGCGCGGGGATGAACCGCGTGTCCGACGTGGCCACCCCCGACGAACACACCGTTCCCCGCAGGCGCGGGGATGAACCGCGCGGCAGGGCCATCAATCAAATCGATGCGCTCCGTTCCCCGCAGGCGCGGGGATGAACCGCCCGTGCTATCACAGCGCAGCGGCGGTGCCGCCCGTTCCCCGCAGGCGCGGGGATGAACCGCGCGCCCCGGCGATATGTGGCTGGCTCAGCTGCCGTTCCCCGCAGGCGCGGGGATGAACCGCGTTTGGGCTCAACGGTTGCGCGTTGTGCGGGCCGTTCCCCGCAGGCGCGGGGATGAACCGGCCGAACCGAGCTGATCGGCATACTGGAAAGCCCGTTCCCCGCAGGCGCGGGGATGAACCGCGCGCGAGGATTGCAGCCAGTCCTGAATGATCCCGTTCCCCGCAGGCGCGGGGATGAACCGCGAGCTACATCACGGGGCAGCCACGCTTCAGCCCGTTCCCCGCAGGCGCGGGGATGAACCGTCGCGCCACGAGACCATGACCGAAATCGAGGTCCGTTCCCCGCAGGCGCGGGGATGAACCGCGTTCATCGTCGGCACCGAAGCGGCCAACGGCCCGTTCCCCGCAGGCGCGGGGATGAACCGACACGGCGACCGATCTTGGCCATATCGCCCAGCCGTTCCCCGCAGGCGCGGGGATGAACCGCTAAGGAGGCCCACGCGGCATGGCGCAATTCACCGTTCCCCGCAGGCGCGGGGATGAACCGCCCAAACGGTCGTCAATGAGCAGCTTTCTGCCCCGTTCCCCGCAGGCGCGGGGATGAACCGCGTTTTGGTCTGTATCTCGACAATCGCCGACGCCGTTCCCCGCAGGCGCGGGGATGAACCGCATGGCCTAGCCAGCATTAAAACGGTACTGTACCGTTCCCCGCAGGCGCGGGGATGAACCGCATGGGTGCTGGCCTCATCAGTCAGACGGTGCCCGTTCCCCGCAGGCGCGGGGATGAACCGACGACAAGGCACGGCTCGCCGACCAGCTCGAGCCGTTCCCCGCAGGCGCGGGGATGAACCGCATGATGCCGGACTACCCGCCCGGGCGGTTGACCGTTCCCCGCAGGCGCGGGGATGAACCGACGCCGGCCCTGGAGCCGTTGTTGCGATTGCCCCGTTCCCCGCAGGCGCGGGGATGAACCGCGTATGGCGTTGCCGACCTGACGTCTGAGCTGCCGTTCCCCGCAGGCGCGGGGATGAACCGCACGCACGGCAGCCTTGAGGCGCTCTGGGATGCCGTTCCCCGCAGGCGCGGGGATGAACCGGCGGCGGGCTAATGCGGATCGTGTAGCCGTGGCCGTTCCCCGCAGGCGCGGGGATGAACCGCACTCTGACTGGTACTCGACCAGCTTGTCGCGCCGTTCCCCGCAGGCGCGGGGATGAACCGTGGCCATGGCCATCGACACCAGCGCCAACTCGCCGTTCCCCGCAGGCGCGGGGATGAACCGCTGCACGGCCTGGTAAGCGAGCCACTGCGCAGCCGTTCCCCGCAGGCGCGGGGATGAACCGGTTCGGGCAATGCCTTGGAACATGTTGCGAACCCGTTCCCCGCAGGCGCGGGGATGAACCGCCGTGGTCGTTGTCTGTGCAATGGATGATGCGCCGTTCCCCGCAGGCGCGGGGATGAACCGATGAGGCGTTGGGCCAGCGTATCGATTCGGTGCCGTTCCCCGCAGGCGCGGGGATGAACCGGCGTGGTGCGGGCTATAGAGGATGCCATCCATCCGTTCCCCGCAGGCGCGGGGATGAACCGTCGCCCTGGTTGTCGGCGAACACTACTCTGTACCGTTCCCCGCAGGCGCGGGGATGAACCGGATATTCCGATTATTGAAATAGCGACGCCATTCCGTTCCCCGCAGGCGCGGGGATGAACCGTATTAACCTCACTGAGCAGACGGCCAGTCCCGCCGTTCCCCGCAGGCGCGGGGATGAACCGCCGAACGCCTGCCATTCGGGACTGACGGCCAACCGTTCCCCGCAGGCGCGGGGATGAACCGGCTTCTTCAACATGGAAGCCTGGCGAAAGTGTCCGTTCCCCGCAGGCGCGGGGATGAACCGTCTCGCGTGTTAGCGCGTTAACCCCTTGAGTGCCGTTCCCCGCAGGCGCGGGGATGAACCGGCGCGCCGCCGCTGTCCAGGTCTTCGGCCTCTCCGTTCCCCGCAGGCGCGGGGATGAACCGCGATTTCAAAAGCTCTGGGCATCACAAATAGACCGTTCCCCGCAGGCGCGGGGATGAACCGTTTGCTGATGCTTTGCTGTTCACGGCTGCTGACCGTTCCCCGCAGGCGCGGGGATGAACCGTCTTTCTGGTGCAGGTCTTCGATGCGCTTGAGCCGTTCCCCGCAGGCGCGGGGATGAACCGTTGCGCCTTGATGCCAGCGAGTGCCCAGAGTGCCGTTCCCCGCAGGCGCGGGGATGAACCGTAATGATGGTGGGCATCGGGGAGCCGCTACTGCCGTTCCCCGCAGGCGCGGGGATGAACCGCCGAGATCGAGAGTAAAAGGCGGCAGGCCGAGCCGTTCCCCGCAGGCGCGGGGATGAACCGCTGCAAGAGAAAATATCGAAAGAACGCGGCATCCGTTCCCCGCAGGCGCGGGGATGAACCGGCGGCGCAGGGCCTCGGTGTATTCATCCGTCTCCGTTCCCCGCAGGCGCGGGGATGAACCGATGGTGCTGTAGGCTGCCAGGTTGCGGTGTATCCGTTCCCCGCAGGCGCGGGGATGAACCGCTCCTGCTCAAGCTCGTCGGCTTTCTGGATCACCGTTCCCCGCAGGCGCGGGGATGAACCGGCAGCGCTGCACCTGCATAGTGTTGTCGATTGCCGTTCCCCGCAGGCGCGGGGATGAACCGCCAGCAAACGGTCGCGGACTTCATCCAGATCGCCGTTCCCCGCAGGCGCGGGGATGAACCGAGAGACCAGAGGGGGCCGTTATACGGTGCTGACCGTTCCCCGCAGGCGCGGGGATGAACCAAGTTGAAGGGAGCGTTTTCTGGCTGAAGTGGTCCATTGTAAACATAGGAATACACTGTGGACGGCGATCAGGCTAGTGCCTCCAGGATCATCGACTGAATATTCATATCTAAGGCTGGTGTGGAGCTAGAAGTGCGTCTGGAGGTATGAATTCTTGCAAATTTATAACTCTGGGGTTATTTTTTAATTGACCAAAAGAACAAGGAGGAAGGGTGAAAAGCAAGGATGTCATCAAGGAGATGGAAGCTGATGGATGGTATCTAGATCGTGTTAGTGGGAGCCATCACGTATTCAAGCACCCTACCAAGCTCGGCAGTGTGCCCGTGCCTCATCCGAAAAAGGATTTGCCTAAGGGCACCATCCACAATATCAGAAAACTTGCGGGGCTCAGGTAGCTCGGCCGTTCAGGAGGTAACTCATGCAATATCCGGTTGCTATCGAATGGGGCGATGAACACACCGCCACCGGTATCGTCATTCCGGACATTCCCGGTGCTGTGACAGCGGGTGACACGACCGAACATGCTTATGAAATGGCAGTGGAAGTGGCTCATATCCAGTTGGAAGAATTAGCCAACGAGAATAAAGATATTCCCATGCCGCGCAGCATTGCGGAGCATCGCCAAAATCCAGAATTTGAAGGGTGCGGCTGGGGGATTATTGATATTGATATCACGCCCTACCTCGGCAAAACCGAAAAGGTGAATGTGACGCTGCCAGGTCACGTCATTCGTCAGATCGACCAATACGTGACCACCCACGGTATTAAAAGTCGTTCTGCGTTCATTGCCTCGGCGGCATTGGAAAAGCTGAACCACGCGTAACGAACAGGCTGGCTCGAAGCGAAAGACGTATTTATATAGCGAGGCTGAAGCCACAGTCCGAATGGAAACCCCGCACTCTACCGAGCGCGGGGTTTTTTTATTTCACCATGACTCCAGCACCGTACTTCGCTGGACTACGCCTAAGCTCGCTACAGCAGGTTTATCAATAACTTAGGCTAATTCATCATATGCCGGTGCTTTCCGAAACTTGACCCGGCTTCCATCCGCTTGGCTCCTAACAGGCTCCTGGAAACGGGTCTTTCCAAGGAGTCAGCTATGGCCAAGATCAAACTCACCAAGTCCGCAATTGATGCGGCAAAGCCCCAGGCGCAGCCCGTCGAGTTGCGCGACACTCTCGTCCCCGGCTTCCTGTGCAAGATCACGCCGGCCGGCCGCAAGGTCTTCATGCTCCAGTACCGGACGAATGCCGGTGAGCGGCGTAAGCCAGCACTGGGCCTGTACGGAGAGTTGACTGTCGAACAGGCCCGTTCATTGGCGCAAAACTGGCTGGCCGAGGTTCGCCGAGGCGGCGATCCGGGGGCCGCCAAGGCCGAAGCGCGCAAGGCGCCGACAGTCAGGGAGCTATGCGTAAAGTTCATGGAGGACTACTCCAAGCACCGCAACAAACCCAGTACGCAGAAAGGCTACCAGGGAAACATCGACCGCAACATTATCCCGATCCTGGGGCGGATGAAGGTCCAGGATGTGAAACGCGCTGACGTGGCCGCGATGATGAAAAAACTGGATTACAAGCCGGGTGAGGCAAACAAGGCGCTATCTGTCCTACGTAAGATGTTCAATTTGGCTGAGATTTGGGGCTATCGCTCGGATGGCTCGAACCCGTGCCGACACGTTCCGCTGTACACCGGTGGCAAGACGACCCGCCTCATCACCGACGAAGAAATGGCCAGGCTGTTCAAGCATCTCGACCAAATCGAGGCCGAGGGTCTGGTGCCCTACGTCATCCCGCTGGCGATTCGTCTGCAATTCGAGTTCGCAGCCCGACGCTCTGAAATCGTGCTGCTCGAATGGGAGTGGATTGACCTGGAGAACCGCCGGGTTGTCTGGCCCGACAGCAAGACCGGTGGTATGTCCAAACCCATGAGCGAGGAGGCCTATCGGCTGCTTTCCACGGCCCCTCGACAGCCCGGTGCGCGTTATGTGTTGCCATCACCGCGCAATCCGCTCACCCACCTGACCTATGGGGAGTATTACGGCGGTTGGAGCCGTACGCTCAAAGCGGCTGGCGTACCTCACGTCGGCACGCATGGCATTCGCCACCGCTCGGCCACTGACATCGCCAACTCGGGCATTCCGGTCAAAGTCGGTATGGTGCTGACAGCACACAAGACTGTAACCATGTTCATGCGCTACATCCACACCGAGGATGACCCGGTGCGTGAGGCGGCCGAACTGGTGGCAAACCGTCGCAAGACGATCACGGGGACACTGCGGTATAAGGAGGCGACGGTATGACTGGCGACTTCCTTTTTACCAATACCGATCTCAGGCGCGAGCCGAATTGTCATGACGCTAACGCGGTAATTCGGTTCTTGTGTTTCATACCTGAACGGGTATAATCTATGTCTGAGAAACGGAAGCTACTGTACTGGGAAGGCTCCTCGAAGAAGGACTTCAAGGAGTTTCCCGTTCCCATCCAGAAGGATATGGGCGTCGCGCTGTTCGTTGTGCAGTTGGGTCGAACACCTGATTCGGCAAAGCCTTGGAAAGGCCTCGGCTCGGGTGTTTATGAACTGGTGGGAGACCATCGGGGCGACACTTTTCGCGCGGTCTACACCGTGCGCGTCGGCGATGCTGTGCATGTGTTACATGCGTTTCAGAAGAAATCCAAGTCCGGAATTGCTACACCGCGACCGGACGTGGAATTGATCGAGAAGCGGCTAAAGACAGTGCTCGCCCACTATGGGTTGAGCAGGAGATCGTAATGACACGCAAAGCCAATCCTCAAGGCACAGACAACGTGTTGGTAGACCTCGGCTTCAATGATGCAGAGGAACTGTCAGCGAAGGCTGCTCTTGCAGTCAAGCTCAACGAGCTAATTGACAAACGCAATCTCAGTCAGACGGAAGCGGCCGCTATTACCGGCATGACGCAGCCCAAGGTGTCTCAAGTTCGCCGTTACAAGCTACAGAACATTTCTCTCGAACGATTGATGCAGGCCCTGGTGTCACTTGACCAGCATGTTGAGATTGTTGTGCTGCCTGCGCGTCGCGCGCACGCAGCCGGCATTACGGTTGCTGTATGACGAGCAGTCCGCTGAAACTTAGCTCGGAGGTTAGATGAAGTTTGCCTACGAGGATATGAGCGACGATCAGTTCGAAAAACTGATTGTTTTCTTATGCCAGCATTTGCTTGGCATTTCCGTGCAAGGTTTCGCCAAGGGGCCTGATGGCGGACGTGATGCGAAATTCGTTGGCACGTCAGAGCTACATCCGAGCAAAGCTGCGCCGTGGGTTGGTACGACCATCATCCAGGCCAAACACACCAACGGCTACAATAGAAATTTTTCGGAACCAGACTTCTTTAGTACGAAATCGGCGAACACGGTGCTTGCTAAGGAGATTCCACGCATTAAGAAACTGCGCGAAGCCAAGCAGCTCGACAACTACATGCTGTTTGCCAATCGAAGGTTGGCTGGCAATGCTGAGAGCGAGATACGCGAACACATCGCAAAGCAATGCGGTATCCCAGCTTCGTCGATCTATTTGTGCGGCTTGGAACAGTTGGAAGTTTTGTTGAAGACGTTTCCTGATGCGGCAGGAAAAGTCGACCTCGATCCGGTCGATTCGCCCTTGATCGTTAGTCCAGACGATCTTGCTGAGGTCGTTCAGGCGCTGGCCCGGCAGAAGGATAGCGTGTCGGCTTTGCTCGACGATCCGCCCGCTGAGAGGGTCACCTATGAGCAGAAGAACGTCCTGAACAATATGAGCGCTGAGTACGCCAAGGCGCAACGCAGGAAGTATCTGAAGGAAACTGTGCAGATTCGTACATTCTTGGCTGCGCCCGAAAATCTCGAATTGCTACGCATGTATGAATCTGTGGTTGATGAGTTTCAACTCAAAATCATTGCCAAGCGCAAGGACTACCAGACCTTTGATGACGTAATGGAGTACTTGGTCGATCTACTCTTCAATCGCGATCCAGTGTTACGACAACATGCGCACAAACGCTTGACTCGGACCGTGCTTTTCTACATGTATTGGAACTGCGATATAGGGGAGGTAAGCGATGCTACGACCGACTAAACACTCGCACCCAGATCGCACTGTTATCAACGTTGCGTTGATGCTATTGATACGACTGAAAGATCGTCGTGTGGATGAATACGGCGCACTCCGCAAGTATGCGAAGAAGACCGTTACCGGAGGCGATGTACTATTCCTGCCGGCCCTGAATTTTCTCTATCTGATGGGGCTAATCGACTATCACCCGAAGACCGATGCCGTAGAATATGTGGGGCCCAATGAAACTGTCTAGACTTTATTCAAACAAGCCGGACTTATTCGAGCCCGTCGATTTTGTGCAGGGTCTGAATGTGGTCATGGCGGAGATTCGTCTACCGGAGAATCGTGAGAAGGATACCCACAATCTTGGAAAGACAACCCTAGGGCGCTTGCTCGACTTTGGATTTTTATCTGGACGCGACGCCAAATTTTTCCTTTTCAAGCACTTCGAACGCTTCAAAGATTTCGTTTTCTTCCTAGAGATTGAACTGGAGGATGCCTCATTCCTTACGATACGGCGTGGTGTGGAACAGGCAACCAAGATCAGCTTTAAGAAGCACGAAGCGGGACACCAGGACTTCTCCACGTTGTCGATATCGGAATGGGACCATCAGGATGTGGCTTTCGAACGCGCCCGCGACCTGCTCGATGGTCTACTCGATTGGCGCGCACTAAAGCCATGGTCATATCGCAAAGGGTTGGGCTATCTGCTGCGTTCACAGGAGGACTTTCGCGAGGTATTCCAACTTCGCAAGTTTGCGTCCAAGCATGCCGATTGGAAGCCATTTCTTGCGCATATGCTAGGTTTCGACGCAAAACTGATCGCTTCGCATTATGAGAAGGAGGAGGAGCTATCCAAAAAGCAAGATACTGCCCAGACTATTAAGAACGAATTGGGTGGGTCGATTGAGGACATCAGCAAGATCGAAGGTATCCTCTTGCTCAAGCAGAAGGAGGCAGAGAAGAAGCAAAAGCTTCTTGATGCCTTTGATTTTCGTGCTCAGGATAAAGATCGAACCAAGCAGTTGGTCGATGGCATAGATGAGCGTATCGCGACACTCAATAGCGAACGTTATTCGCTGACACAGAACAGAAAGAAGATACTGGCTTCGTTGGAGGAGGACCAGATTCTGTTTAATCCAGAAGAAGCTCGGCGCCTGTTTGAGGAAACGGGCGTCCTTTTCGAGGGGCAAGTGAAGAAGGATTTCGAGCAATTGATCGCCTTCAACCGGGCGATTACGGATGAACGTCGAGTCTATCTTCAGGAAGAGCGTGTGGAGATCGAAGCCGAGCTTAAGCGTGTCAATGCTGAGCTTGGGTCGCTGGGTAAAAAGCGCTCGGACATGCTTTCATTTCTGAGCGAAACCGACATTTTCGGAAAGTACAGACAAGTTTCCGACGAAATGGTAACGCTGCGCGCCGACATCACATCTCTGGAGCGTCAGCGCGGTTTTTTGCACCGTTTGCAGGAGTTGCGTACTGACATTAGAGCGCTGACTGAGGCATGTGGTCATCTGCAAACCCAAATAGAAGTTGATGTCGAGAATCAGAACTCGGACCCCAATAGTTTATTTTCGTCGATTCGGGTCTCTTTTAGTGAAATCGTCGAAGAAGTGATCGATCGTAAAGCATTGCTGAGCGTCTCTCCAAATCAGGCGGGGCACCTAGAGTTCAAGGCGGAGATTCTGGATGAGTCGGGCAATGCGACCAGTGCCGACCTTGGGTACACCTATCGCAAGTTGCTGTGCATTGCCTTCGATCTTGCTGTATTGCGTGCTCACCTTGACGACAAGTTCCCGCGCTTCGTTTATCACGATGGGGTGTTCGAGTCGCTGGATAATCGTAAGAAGGAAAATCTGTTAGCGGTCATTCGTCGATACACCGAGCTGGGGATGCAGCCCATCATCACTCTGATCGATTCGGACTTGCCAACTCGTACCGATGACGATGAGCCAGTGTTCGCAGCGGACGAAATCGTCGTGACGTTGCACGATGAGGATGAGCAGGGGCGGCTGTTCAAGTTCAAAGCATGGTGATGATTCCGCGCCGACCCTGATCCATTCCGGATTATAGGCGGATGCTAGCAGACCTCCGCGTTGCAAACTGCTCAGGCTCCTTGCCAAGTGGGAAGCCGACGATGTACAGCACTGTAGCAGGCATCGGATTGCTGTCTGGATCAGTCCCCCACTTTATCTTCACGTTGCGCGTGGCGTAGCACAGAGAGACACCGAGTGCCTTGAGTTCGTCGATGTGGGACTGCATCTCGTCGTATATCTCGAACTTCTGCGTTTCATTGTAAATATCGGCGCAATCCCTGTACTCCCGGAGATAATCCACCAATATGGCGAATGTTTCGTCCGCTTCGCGGCTCAGTTCGAAGGCTGGCTCGGACAGGTCCAGCATGCAGGATTCTGTCAGCCTGGCTAGTTGCTTGCCCATTGTCAGCGGTGTGGCCGTTAGCGTGATGTGCTCATGATCAAATTTCTCCTTCGCCATCTTGAGTTCTTCTTCGGACGGAATTGTGAACGGTTTATTGAATGCATCGATGTCCTCGAACTCGAATGCGCTGGCAAGGGCTCGGCGGGTATCGAGACTGGCAGACAAGCCTTGCTCGACTCGCTGAATCGTCCGCACGTTGAGGCCGGAAATGGCTGCCAGTTGTTCCTGTGACCATTGCCGCATCTCACGAAATAGTTTTATGCAAGCGGCCAACTCGATCGAAGTCAGCAAGCGAGTTTGTTGAATATGTTCTGTAGTGTTCATTAGTGG
>NZ_LFGS01000015.1:143845-182374 GCF_002078135.1 Halomonas sp. BC1
TGGAATGAACGCTTACCATTAGTGGCTCCATGTTTTTGAGTGGATGTAGTGAAGTATGGGGAGCCAGGAACAAAGACAACACGACAGTAGCCCGACAGCCGGCCGACAGAGATAACTATAAACGTCACACACGGTTCGTCCCAAAGGATATTCAAAGGACAAATCAGTGTACCCCGGCGTGCCGCCGTCGGGCTCGTGGGCTGCGCCCCGCGCTTCGTGTCGAATCGCGGCCATCCGGCTTTGATCCCTGAGTACCTTCGGCCCATGGGGCCTGCGCGCTCCGCTTGCCCAGAGTGAGTGTGTGCAATGGGCGGGGTGTGGGGCGGTCTTGCTGTTTCCCTTCACCGTACCACGGCGTGCTCGCCGTCAAGGGCTGCGCGTGCTCCGCGCGCTTGCGTCCTGCGGCCGTTGTCACCCCTGACGGCTTGCGCTGCGCCGTGCTGGCGCCGGTTCCGGGCAATTCCGCCCGAGCAACCGGAGTACGATCATGACTCAACTGTCCTTTTCCTCGTTCGATTCCTCTCTGCTGGTACGTGACGCGCAGGGGCACTACCTGCCGGCGTCCGTAGACCAAATTCTTGGCGCCGCTCGCCAGATCATCGACCAGAAACTACAGAGGGGGATGTCCTTCACTTCACCGGCACTTGTCAAGGAGTACCTGTGTGCCAAGCTGGCAGGCTTCGAGCACGAAGTCTTTGCGGTGCTGTTCCTCGATTCGCAGCATCGACTGATCGACTACACCGAGATGTTCCGGGGCACCATTGATGGTGCATCGGTGTATCCGCGCGAGGTCGTCAAGGAAGCCCTTCGGCTCAATGCGGCGGCGGTGATCTTTTCGCACAACCATCCCAGCGGAAATCCCGAGCCGAGCCGCGCCGATGAGGCCATCACCAAGCGGCTCAAGGAGGCTCTGGCGCTGGTGGATGTACGCTCGCTGGATCATGTTATTGTCGCCGGTAGCGACACTACGTCCTTTGCTGAACGTGGCCTGATCTGACCCAGGGGGCTTCGGCCCCCTTTTTTGCTTCGCCAGATTCTGCTACTTGGCTCCATGGCGTTCACGCTGCCGGAATCGTTTGATATATGCATCATCGACTAAATCGTTGGGACCAAGATCCAATGCACGGTTGCCTAGTGAGGCCAGTGTCAGGTCAGATAGCTTGAAGCCGATTGGGGGGGCCGCGCAAAAGATAGATGTAGTTACTGCGTGATTTTGGCAGTTTTGCTAGCGACGCTTGTTTCGCCCGGGCCATGGGAGTTCGCCTGTAAGTTCAGGCAAGCCACCGTCGTCATCGACTCGTACGCCGAAACGGCTTACCTCGATATCCGGTAAGTCTTCGTCGTCAAACCATAGCAACGAAATAGTGGTGTCGGTGCGTGCGTAGTGCCTTGAAAGCTCCCAGAGATCAAGGCCCTTTTCCCAGTTGTCGAACCAGACGTCCTGAGAGATTTCTCCAGTATCGGTTGTATTAGTCCCAGAGGATCTGACTCGATGAGCCACGGAGCCAGCCGGGATTACCGACCTGGGGGATATCCAGGCCCCGGCTTGCCTCAAAGACGTGGAGCGTGCGGCATACCGTACTGTGCCGCGCTCCATGGTGACGAAGGCACACGGCGCATCGCTTAGACTGGCGAATCTTGAGGCTGCGGCGGGGAACGAGGTGCCGAACATATCGGCCATGTGCTGGATAAGCTTCAAGGAAGGCTCTTCCTTGGGAACGACAGAAAGCCATTGCTGATACGGCATCAGCAGTTCAGCGGCAAATGTGTCGCAGGCGATCTCGTTGGGATGTCGTTTGGCATAAGACCAGGACGGAACTTCCTCGTGACTCGATTCTAGGTCGAGCACGATATGAGCTATTTCATGACAAATAGTGAAGCGCTGACGTTCCTCAGTCTCCAGGGAGTTCACCGTGATGATGTGCTTCCCGTTCGGCTTGGTAATGGTATAGCCAGACTCTCCTTTGCCAAGCTCATCTTTCTTGATCTTGGCGTTAGCTGCGGCCACATAGGGGGAAAGGTCTTCTCGGATGCTAGAAACATCGACTTTCGCAATGAACGCCCGTGCCTTCTGTCTGACATCCATTTCATCCATGGTCAATCGTCCTCGTCGTCGTCCTCAAGGGCCCTTTTGATCCGGGCAATCAATGTGGCGGGATCAGGCCTTGTGTTGCCGCGATGCCTGACGCCGGCCGCCATAGTAAATACGTCGATACCAATAGAGGGATCTTGTAGCACAAATTGGACGAGGCTCGGATCAGCGTCTGCATGGTCAACCAGCCAAGTTACGAGTGCAGCATCCCTTTCCGACGGTTTGAGAACGTTCAATAGCTTTTCAACCATCTCTGGGGAGGGATTGGTCTTTTCGCCCGTTTCGAGGCGGTAGACATACGCATGGTCCACTGACGATAGCTGCCCAATTTCACGCAGGGAAAGGGTTCTGCGTTCGCGTAGCGTCTTGATAGCGACGCCCAGGCCTGTTTGCGGCATGAGTTCTGATCCTTGCGGCTGCGGGGAGAAGGCCATAGCCCTCTGTTGCATCAACCCCACGTTCAGTCGAATTCAAAGGTGCATGTTGCGCGGGTGTTGCGTCGACGCACATGCTCTGATACATTGTTGTCTAGTCAGACAACGGGTGTAGGCTTTACGCCTTCTCTAGGCTGCATTGACTTGATCTTCCTGTTGTCTGTTCGAACAACGTATTGTGCTACAGCGGGCGGCCATTGACAACCCAGCTGGCTGAGGCTTCCAAAGCTCCATTGTAGGAGAACTATCGTGTCTGGAAAAAATCAACATGTTGTTCCTCATCAAGACGGTTGGGCCGTTAAAGGCGCTGGCAACCAGCGGGCGACCTCTGTGCATAGCACGCAGCAGCAAGCAATAGATGCAGGGCGGGATATTGCACGCAACCAGAAGTCCGAGCTCGTCATCCATCGTCCAGATGGCCGTATCCGTGACAAGGACAGTCACGGCAATGACTCCTTTCCCCCGAGAGGTTGAAACGCCATGACTGACATCATCCCTACGTACCATGTGCTCGCCCTGTCGGGTGGAGGTTATCGCGGTCTCTATACGGCTACGGTTCTTGCCGAACTTGAAGCCGTGCTGGGTCGCCCTATCGCTTCCCACTTTGATCTGATTTGTGGCACATCGGCAGGAGGGATGTTGGCTCTGGGGCTGGCAGCGGAAATTCCGGCCAGCGAACTCAAAGCACTGTTCGAAGATGAAGGCAGCCGCATCTTTGGCTGTCGTAGCCTTCCAAGGCGGCTTCTGGGATTCTGGCTGACTGCAAAGCATGACTCAGCGGGATTGCGAGATGTGCTGACCGAACGCTTCCAAGGAACCACGATAGGCGACCTGAAGCATCGTGTTCTTGTGCCGACAGTCAACTACTCGACAGGCCGCGGACAGTTCTTCAAGACGCCTCACCACCCTTCCTTTGAGCTAGATCACCGCATGAAGGTCGTCGATGTTGCGATGGCGACCGCCGCCGCGCCCGTTTACTTTCCGCTGGCGCGCAACGACCGCGGTGTCTTCGCGGATGGGGGGCTGGTAGGCAATGCCCCTGGCCTGTTCGGGTTGCACGAAGTCAAGACGTTCCTCACGCCGAAACAGGATGCGCTGATTCGGATTCTCTCCATCGGCACGATGACGATCGGTGCGACCGTCCGCGGCGGCGCCAGCCTTGACCGAGGATTCGGCAAGTGGCGCGGAGGACTCTTCGATCTGGTGATCTCCGCCCAGGAATCGTCTGTGGACTACATGCTACGGCAGTCGTTAGGGAGCAACTACTTCCAGATTGATGACAAGGCGACCCCCGACCAGAGCAAGGATGTGAAGGCGCTAGATCGGGTTTCCATTGGTGCCACGAATACGCTCAAGGATCGAGGCAGCCACGCAGCGCAGCGTGCGCTTGGCGACCCCCTTTTCCAACTCTTTCGAGCGCACCAGGCCGGCGCTCCCATCTTCTATCACGGCCCCAACAAGAATGTTCCGGAGGCCACATGCTGAACCTAAGTCCGCTCTTCTTTACCACTGTTGATGACGAATCCTGCATGCATGGTGAGCTGGATCTGACGCTTGAGCAACGCACCTGGATCGCCAGTGCGCGCACTGACGTCAGGGACTGCCTGCGCACAGGCATCCCTCGCGTGCTGAGGGAAAATGGATACACAGAGGGCGTGCCGCAGCCACGCTTCTTTACGCAAGGGTCATGGGCATACAAGACGCTGAATTCTCCGGCCCAACGCCCGCAGCAGGCGGATGTCGATGACGGGTGCTATCTGCCATTGAGTTTCGTCTCACAGACGAAACGCCCCAGCACAGCAACGACGGTGTTCTTTGCCGCTGCGGAAGAAGCCTTGAGGCCGCTGGTCGAGGAAAAGCGGTGGAAGCTTGTCACCGACAAGCCGACGTGCGTCCGCATCGTCATTTCAGCGTATGCGCACATTGATATTCCGCTGTACGCCATCCCCGATGAGGAATTTGTCACGCTCGCAAAGGCTTCGATGGAACGATATGGCTACGACTCGCTGACGGAAGCGGTGAACATGGCAGAGCGGGATGCTTGGACGGCGCTGCCCGCTGACAAGGTGCTTCTGGCTCATCGTGAATGCAACTGGATGTCCTCTGACCCCAGGCCTGTGAAGGAATGGTTCTTGGGCGAAGTGGAGGCAAAAGGGGAGCAGTTCCGCCGCGTGGTGCGTTACTTAAAGGCGTTCCGCGATTGGAGGTGGCCCAGCGGCGGGCCCGCTTCGATCCTGCTGATGGCAGCTGCGGCGCCGCTCTTTGAGAAGCGCGATCGGCGTGATGACCTCGCTTTGCTGGACGTTGTCGCGGCGCTGCCAGTCCGGCTGCGTGCGGGGGTGAATAATCCCGTGGATGACTCCGAATCGCTGACGGCACGGCTGGGCAAAGCAGGTGTTGAAGAAGCCGCCAAGGCGTTCGAAGAATTTGAGACGGTGCTTCGCGGGGCTACGGATGCCGGAAGCCCTTCACAGGCCTGCATCTGGATGCAGGGTGAATTCGGCCCCCGTTTTCCAAACGAGCCGAACCGGGTCAAGGTGGTGTCCGTTGCCGCCACTATTGCCGCAGCCCCAGCCACTGCCGGCCCGAGCGAGCTGGTCGGGCGAACGAAAGCAGGATGAGCGGCGCCGCAATGGTCGCAGACGTAATCGAGGCCTTCAAGCAGCAAGGCTTCGAGTTTGTGAGCAAGACGGATGACGGCTGGTTCAAGTTGCATGGGTCGTTGGTCCCGCCCGACGGGGGCACGGGTTGTCCGTGTGAGGTCCAGCTTGATCCCACGTTCTTCGACCTGCCTCGCATTCGGCTGCTCGAAGTTCCTCCTGAGTTGCCTGCAACGGTTCCTCATCTTGGCGCAGGTGGTGAGCTTTGTTATCTCGACAAGGGAACTGTCATCCTAGACATCTACGACCCTGTCGGGCAGTCACTGGCATGCCTGCAGCGAGCATCTGTCGTGTTTGGGAAAATCTCGAAGGGAGAAATGATCGAAGACCTCACTGAAGAGTTCTTTGCGTATTGGGGTGGTTGGCCTTGTCTTGTGGACATGCAGGGAGAAAATCTGGGGCAACAGCATTGTATAGTAGCGCAGGCCAATGAGACTTCTTTGTGGTTCATCACCGACAACGAAGATCGAACAATTGAGAAGCTGATGTCGCTTGGCTACCAAGTTACCGATAGAACGGTGCTGACGTATCGGGTAAAGACAGATGCTCAACCCCGTCCTCTGACCAGCCATTGGCCTCCAGAAACAGTTGGGGATGTCCTGGCCTGGCAAAGCACCCTTGACTCTAGCTGTCGGCGCAAGATTCACAAGCGCATCAAGGAGGGGAAAAGGAAGAAGGCTGGCGGTGTTCTGATCGTTATCGAGTCACCATTGATGACGTATGGTTTTGTGGTTCTCTATGACCGCCAACGTCCTGACCAGAAAAGCAAACTCACGGGCGGCAAGGATTCGAGCTATGGGTTGAAGGTGATGCCCGTCTCGGTGGTCAGAATTGACGATCGATATCTTGCCCAACGGAACATACCGAATTCAAAGACGCTTGCAGGGAAGAATATCGCCGTCATTGGATGCGGCACGATCGGCGGTTATCTGTCAGACATGCTGGTAAAGGCCGGGGCGGGGACATGCGGCGGCAAACTTACGTTGGTGGATTTCGACTGCCTTCTCCCGCAAAACATTGGGCGTCATCGCCTGGGGTTTCCGGATTTGCTGTCGAACAAAGCCGAGGCCATGGCGAAAGAACTCAAGCGTTTGGCCCCAGGTGCTGAGATTCGTGCTCTACCTGTGGATGTCAGACAAGCTCAATTGGGAGAGCTGGATCTGCTCATAGATGCCACCGGGGAGGAAGCCCTCGGGCATTGGCTGTGCGGCCACTATCCGTCTCCGACACCCATGCTTTCGGTCTGGATCGAGGGGCCGGGAACGGCTGTTCGTGCGCTCCTAAGGATGAACGCCTCCGGCGCGTGCTACCGATGTCTTTGGCATAGCAATGGAAGGGGTGAACTCCGTTCCACTCTTTATCCTCTTCCTACCGTCTTGGCGGGGCATGGATGTGAGGGCTTGTATGTGCCATTCCCCGCATCGGTGTCGGTCCATGCGGCAAGTCTTGGCGCTGAAATGGCACTGGACTGGGTCAACGGCGTCTATTCCCCCGCGTTGCGGTCTAGGTTGATCGATAGTTCCCAGCAGCTTGCCACCCCCGATTGCGATCCACTGCGGGATTGGGAGTGCCCCCTATGCAGTTCATGAGTTCTTGGCGAGCTGATGATAAGAGGGTACTGCTGCATTTTTCGGAGTCTACGCTCAATACATTCTGTCAGCATGTTCAGGCCTGTGATACCGACTGCGAAGCAGGCGGGATTCTGCTTGGTTCGGTTCATGGAACCCATATGCTAATTGAACAGGCAACGGCGCCCACGGCATGGGACAGACGGTTTCGCTACCTGTTCGAGCGAATGCCATTTGGCCACGAAGCCATCGCCTTGTCTCAATGGACTGCGAGTCAGGGAACTATCCGCTACTTAGGCGAATGGCACACCCATCCGCAAGACCACCCTCATCCTTCTGGTCTGGACAGATCGGAATGGAACCGCTTGTCAGCAAAGCGCCGGGACAAGCGGCCAATGCTTGCTGTCATCGTTGGGCGAAAGTCTCTATATGTTGAATTGGTGTCGAGTTCAGGATGCGGTTTGGCGTTTACTCCTGTGGAATAGCGCCCAATCAGGCTAGTGCTGTCCCGACGTGCCGCAGTCGGGCCTGTGGGCTGCACCCCCGTACCGCGTCACGGCCATCCTGCTTTGCTCTCTGACGCCTCCGGCCCATGAGGGCCTGGACGCTCCACTTGCTAAAGAGAACCTGTTTGTCAAACTGGCGTGCTTCGTGCACGAAGTCTTTGCGGTTCTATTTCTCGATTCGCAGCATCCATCGTCTGATCGACTGCACCTGGATGTTCGGAGGCATCGTTGACGGTGCGTCGGTGTATCCGCTCGAGGTCGTCAAGGAGGCGCGGCTGCTATATGATAATTAGTGCTTGGCAAGGCTTATAGTGGAGACTTCTCCTGGTAAAGTTTCTGTGCCGCCCCAAAAGTGTCTATGCCGTGGCACTCTCGTTGAACTAAGACGAGATCTGCAAATCCTTGCGTGGGAGAATTGGTTAGATAGTGTCCGAACAGCCGCTTGCCGCCCTCAATCAACTTTAGCTCTGCCGCGCCGGTAGTCAGTTTGCGCTCGTTGGGCTTCCTGATATAGAACTCATAAATGTATCGCAGGTGGATCGTATTATGTCGATCATCAACAGACAGAGACTCGATTAAAGTTTCACTGTCCTGGCGTTCCGTGTACGAGAGGAGGGAGTATCCTAAGTGCCTAACCGAAAGTTTTCGTGCATAATGTGTGTAGGATAACTGACACGGACGGAACCATGGCAAGGCGCTTCGTTGCACCTCTCACTGAGTCTGAGCAGCAGACGCTGTCCTCCGCCTATCACCATGGTGAGAAGCGCGCCCTACGTCGACGTGCGCATGCCATCTTGCTGAGCAATCAAGGTCATACCATCGCTCAGATCTGTGAGATATTGCGGGTCCGCCGCGATGCCGTATCTCGATGGCTCAAACAGTGGGAGGTAGCAGGGCTTGATGGGCTGATCGACAAGCCGCGCAGTGGCCGCACGCCGGCCTTGGATGACGACGACCACCATCGGCTGCAGGAACTTGTCGCCGAACAGCCCCACCAGCTCCGCTCCTTGGGTGCCCGCTTTCAGGAAGAGACCGGGAAAAACATCAGCATGGTGACGCTCCGCAGGGCGCTGAAAAAAAAATAGGCTCAGCTTCAAGCGTATTCGGCATTCACTGAAGGCACGGCGCGACGAAACGGATTTCCGCAACACTCAAGGCCTTCTCAAGGTGCTTCAGGAGCGGGAAGACCTGGGTGAGCACGAGCTCTATTACTTCGATGAGTCGGGCTTTTCGCAGTCGTCACCGGTTCCATACGCGTGGAGTCCCATTGGGCAGCCCTTTGAGATGACCGCCTACTCCCATAGCCGAAGGTTGAACGTACTGGGGTTCCTCAGCCGAGCCGGGAAGCTGGTCTACCATACCTCCACGGAGCCGGTGACTACCGAGACAGTCATCGAAGCATTTGATCAATTTGTGGCCCAGAAAGACCCCGATACCTTCGCCATCGTGGTGCTCGACAATGCCAGCATGCATCGCTCCAAGGCCTTCAGAAGTAAGATTATGGAGTGGATGTCGCATCGTGTGCATCTGGTCTACCTATCGGCTTACTCGCCGGAGCTTAACCTGATAGAGATTCTGTGGCGGCAGATGAAGTACGCATGGCTACCGTTGAGTGCCTATCTCTCATTTGACCACCTCAGCAAGGAGGTCTGTCGCCTATTCGACGGCTACGGGTCTGAACGCACGATAAATTTTGAATAGCCACTTAGGTATGTTTGTTTGATTACGAATGCAATGGGAATGGCTGTCGAGCCTCCGTCATTACTTGCACCATAATTGGTGCGAAGATGGCCGAACCAGACACCGTGGATGATAGGCCGGCCGGTCCAGCGTGCGAGCCACTTCGTTGTCCACGGACGCTGAAAGGCCCAGACAGAAACCGCAATAGCCCAGCTAACACCAGACCCAAGCCCTAGCGTTAGTGCTTGAATACCATTGTCCCCAAATCCGAAGTGACGCACTGATCCAACAAGACCACCAATAGCGATGGTCGTGATGGACACAAAAAGTAGTGCTTTCTTGAACTCTCCGGTAGACAAGGCGACGTTTGCCATCTCTTAATTCTCTTCGGCGATGTCGACGCCGCCATAAAATAAGTGGACTTGGCCACCCTGAGACACAAGGCCGACACATGTAATGCCGGGAAGAAGTGAGGCCAACATAGCGGCCATCAATCGAGCGCCTGTGCCATGAAAGCGTTGTGCAGCGTCGTGTGGAATAGGTGGGGAGATGAACTGCGATAAGTGAGTCATCTGCCATGAGTTCATATCGATGAAGTGAAAGCCATCATGGAAAGGGCCACACATTGTCGAGATCGAAGCCAGCGCAGATGCAATGTCGTGGTCACCGAGTTGGGTTACGCTCGGCTTCTCATTTCCGGTGGTCAGCTGCAAGTGGGGCAGCTTCCCCAGATCGCTGTAAAAGATTACGCCTGTACCAGAAAAATCCCTGCATCGATTGCTGGCGATCGATCTGAGCAGGATCATAGCTTGGTCAGTCCACTTGGTGGAGTGTGTGTAGTTACTCAGGACAATCTCCAGTAATCTCATTTAATTCCTGGCGCACCTGCGTCAGCAACTCTTCGGCCTGCTTCTCATTGTTACCACTGTAGGCCAACGTCAACAACGTAAGCGGATGCACCTCCATCACCTCGCACAATTCAGCCAACTTGCTGAGGGTCGGGCTTTTCAGGTCGCGCTCCAAGGTACTCATGTAGGTACGGCTCGATACGTCGGAAAACGCTTCTTGGCTCAAGCCACGCGCTTTCCTGACTGCTTTCAACGCCCTCGCCAATGAGTACTCTGCCGCCACCTATGGTTTCCTCTCAAAAACCAAGATGACAACCTATTGCACCCTATAGGGCTACAATCTATAGTGTTCATTTTGTATTGATTCCCAGTTCCGCGCTTTTACAGAAATCCGGTTTTGCGGATCTCGCCAAATTCGAGGAGTCGTATTTGTGCCTTTCCAGACCTACGCCAATGCGCCTTCACGCTTCTACGCTTCGGCTGATTCGTGGGGTTGCGCTTTTGAGTTTTCACGTACAAATGGTGAAGCGGTTTGGTGGTTCTGCTCCTTTGAGGAAGGCGTGCGGCCATGACTCTGCTCATCACCGACGCGGAGCGTGCGCAATTGATCACCAACGGCGACTCCCTGGACCCGATGCCAGTCGTGCGGCTGTTCACCCCGGACGCTCACGCTACCTGGCTGCTGGCCTCGCTCGATCCTGCTGACGGGGACACAGCCCATGGCCTGATCGACCTAGGGATCGGGATGCCTGAGTTGGGAACGGTGAAGTTGTCTGATCTGGCGTCCATCGTCGGGCCGCACCGGCAGCCCGTGATGCGCGATCACTACTTCCAGCCGGTGCGGCGGCTGTCGGAATACCTGCGGCTGGCTGAGGAGAACGGCTCGATCATCGACTGAACAATCAGAGACAACGCCAGCGCATTGTGTCTTTTTGGGTCTGGCCTCAGACCGGTTGGGTCTCAATGGCCGGCCTTGCATAGAAATGGTGCGCACCTGATCGAAACGGTCATGATGTCTGGTGCGGCTTTTGGCAGGCTGGCCGATGCGGCACGCCATTTTGGGGCAGGCCGCCGTCGCATTCGGACGAAACTTGCAATAGCTCGGAGCCAATCGGTCTTGACACTAACAGTTTATCGTTGGACCCATGACATTCTGATGATCGCTCCATAGCACGAGTATCCGCCGTGGCGACGTACCTCAAGCCGAGGGAGGTTGCGCCATGGCTGATCGCAGCTCTGAGTATTGGTATCCAGCGGCGGCCTATCTCTATGCTCTGCACTTAGATGGCCCCGCGCTGGCGTGGGAATACCTGCGCCGTCATCCTGACTATCGCCAAGACTGGCTACGCCGTCGGCGCCGGTCGGACGCGGCGCTGCGCTGGGGCTTACGCCTGCTGGAAAACCCGGCGGTGGATGCGCGCGAAGCGCATCCAGCTTGGTTTCCCGATCACGATGCAGTACTCCAACTCTATCCAGATGTCGACCCACCGCTCGATACGGAAGTCTTCACGCTTTGGCGCCTTCCGGGCCACAAGCACCTGATCCATGATGGGCGGCGATTGATACTGGTGGCCCGCTGGCCGGGTGCCTGTCTGCACTTCGCTTTGGCGCCCGACCTGGCCGATGGCATGGCTTACGCCTATGCCATTCGAGCATCCGGCACGTCCCGCGCACGCTGCCAGGTGTTGTCGGCCTCGCTGGGTAAGTTGGCAACCGTCACCGGCATCCCTCCTGTCGCGCTGACAGGACCTCGGCCATCTCTGGCGCCTCTGTTGGAACTACACACCTTGCAGGCACTCGACGCGACCTTGGCCGGCGCGTCATTGCGTGAAGTAGCCGAAGGGCTCTTCGGGGCCGATGCCGTCGCCGATGACTGGCATGCCGACAGCGCTTTGCGCGCCCGCGTGCGTCGACTGGTTCGCCGGGGTAATGCGCTGATGCGCGGCGGCTATCGCCGCTTGGTGCAACTTCCTCCGGTTGAGCAGGGACGCGCTGCGGTTACCGCAAAACGTCCCTGAACAAGAGTCCCATGTTTCTTGAGACTGCCTCCATCCGGTCACGCTGTGTGGCCGGTCGTTTTCAACCGATGGAGGTACATCCCATGCGACCCGCTCCTTTACGACCCGCCGCCGTTACTGCCGCTGCGCCCGCGCAGCCACAACGCTACCTAACCAACGACGAAGCCGCCGAATATCTACGTCTGTCGCCGCGTACGCTGGAAAAGCAGCGCGTGATCGGTGGCGGGCCGAAGTTCCGTAAGTTTGGCCGCCGTGTCATGTACGCTGTGGCCGATCTTGATGCGTGGGCCGATGCGCGCAGCTACGAGGCCACCTCCGACCCCGAATACGCCGAACGCCACGCGGGTGACTACCGTGATGGCCGCTGATCAACGGCTCGCCGGTGGCCGTCTCTATGTCCAGTCCATCGCTGCCACTCCGGCAGCAGCGAGAGCAGCTCGACCTGTTCCGCGCACTGCCAGCCGAGGATATGGCACCGCGCGACGCCCAGGACTTGATGGCCTATCCGTTCTTCTCGCTGGCAAAGTCGCGGCGCACAGCGCCGATCGACTTTCGCAGCGGCAAGATCACCATTCGTGTCGAGGGCACGCAGGAACACGGCATCGCCACTATCTGGGATGCCGATATTTTGATCTGGGCCGCCAGCCAGATTGTCGAAGCCCGCGATGCGGGCATCCAGCCGTCACGTCGAATGCAGGCCACGCCCTACGAGATCCTGCGCTTTATCGGGCGCGGTACGTCGCTGCGCGACTACCAGCGCCTCAAAGCCGCATTCGACCGGCTGCAATCGACCACGGTGGCCACCTCCATCCGCGAGACCACCGGGCGGCGCCTGCACCGGTTTTCCTGGATCAACGAGTGGAAAGAACTGGCCGATGCCAACGGCAAGCCGCTAGGCATCGAGCTGATCTTGCCGGACTGGTTCTATGCGGGCGTACTCGATGCTGCACTGGTATTGACCATCGACCCGACATACTTTCGGCTCACCGGCGGTATAGAGCGCTGGCTGTACCGACTGGTACGCAAGCATGGTGGTCGGCAGGCAAACGGTTGGCAGTTCGATGTTCCTTACCTGTATCGCAAGTCCGGCAGCTTGGCGCAGCCGCGCGATTTTGCCCGCGATCTGCGCGCCCTGGTAGCGAAGCAGTCACTGCCTGGTTACGAGCTGTCCATCGAACGCTGGCCCGGCGAACCGGAGATTCTCGCCTTCCGGCCCGTGCCGCAAACGGCACGGGGATAAGTCTGGGGATGGCAGCAGAACAAGCTGTGAACGGGCTCGTGCTATCGGACGCGCTAAGACTCGTGCTATCAGGCGCACCGGTATCGTGCTATCAGCCGCGAGAATTTAGTCTAACAAACTGGTTTATAAATACTTTTTCGGCCCTTAACTTTATATCTAACTTAAAAACTTATCTAACCAATAATAATAAACAGCTATTGAATCGGTGGATAACCGTCAACCAGCAACGACAAAAGCGTTTTTCAGGCTGTTCAAGGTATTACTTTCCTGTACGGAGGGCCGCGCCATGATCGTTGCTTTGCTCAATCAGAAAGGCGGCGTAGGCAAGACTACGCTCGCTACCCACATCGCCGGCGAACTAGCGCTGCGCGGTCAGAACGTCATTCTGCTGGATGCCGATCCGCAAGGATCATCACTGGACTGGACACAGCGCCGAAGCCAGCAAGGTTTGCCCAGGCTATTCAGTGCCGTGGGTCTCGCCCGTGAGACCTTGCATCAAGAAGCGCCAGAACTCGCCAGAAGGGCCGATCACGTCATTATCGATGGCCCGCCCAGGATTGCCGCCTTGGCGCGCTCCGCACTGCTGGCGGCCGAGCGGGTGCTGATCCCGGTGCAACCGAGCCCCTACGACCTATGGGCTTCTGCCGAGATGATGGCGCTGATCCGCGAGGCACAAATGTTCCGCCCGCAGCTCACTGCGGCCTTCATCATCAATCGGCGCGTCAGCACCACGGTGATCGGGCGTGAAGCACGACAGGCACTGGCCGAACAGCCGTTGCCCGTACTGCGCGCTGAAGTGCGCCAGCGTATCGTTTTCGCCGACAGCGTGGCCGCTGGCCGATTGGCACGCGAAACGGCGCCAGACAGCATCGCCGCATGTGAAATCACGGCGCTGGTGGATGAACTGCTGCGGTGGCCGTTATGAGCAAGGCGCACAGCAAACGCGTCGGCATCGGTGCGCGTCCTCCTGCCAATCCACAGGCGGAGGCATGGATTCGCCAAGGCGACGCCGACGCACTCAACAAGGGCGATCTCTACACCGCCCGATTGACCCTCGACATCACGCCTGCCATGCGGGCGCGCATCAAGGTCTCAGCCTTCACGCAGGGCGTGACCGTGGCCGAGTTGCCTGCGTGCCTTGCTGGAACGCGAGTTCCCGGAGAACCCATCATGAACACACAGTTTTCTGCCACCCCGGCTGCATCGCCACCGCCGCTCGCCACGCTCCCCGGTCAGGCCGACAGCGCACCGCTGACGCGCGTCTCGCTGGCCTATCTCGAATCCCGCTTCAAGCTTTACCTGCGCTTCGGTGAACCCGTACGCATCATTCGATTCGATCGCTGGCGGCGCGTGGCGGGGTTCCTGCCAAACGCCATATTCTGCCGCATCCGCTGGCAGGCTAATGACTACGGCACTGTGCGTTGGCAACTCATGGTGATGCAGTCTGGTCTGCCGCGAGATGCCATGCAGCGTATCCCTGGTGTGAAGCCCGGCGCGCGTCTTCTGCTGCACACGCAAGGCGACCACAGGGTGCGCACTATGCTGGAACGCATCGACGCTATCGAGGCACAAGATATTGCACCGGCAACGGTGCCGCCCGCGTATTGGCGTACGCTCGCCAATAGGCTTGCTGCGCGTTTACCGTTGCCCGAGTACACCGCCGAGCGGCATGCCGCCTGGCTGGCCGGGAGGGCGCTGCAATGACCGTCGTGTCTAATACTGGCCCCGCATTGCGTTCTCGCTCGCCCTTGAGCGTGCGCATCTTGCTGATAGTTCTTTCCGTCTGCGGTTTAGCTGCATTGGCCTGGGCGTCCTTCGTGCAGCCGTTGCCGCGCCTGATCTACAACCCGTCGGACAGCGTGCCCGTGGGTTGGTATCGCCTCGATCCGCTGCAACACTCGTCCGATTCGCTGTCACATCGGCTGGAAGTCGGCAGCATCGTCCTGACCACATTACCGCCAGAAACGGCTGAGCTCGCCGCGCGGCGTGGTTACCTGCCAGACCACATTCCATTGCTGAAACGTGTGGGTGCAGTCGCACCGCAACATGTATGCATTTCGGCCGATCAGATACGCATCGACGGTGTACTGGTGGCGACTTTGTTGCACACCGACCGGCTTGGCCGGGAGCTACAAGCCTGGCCGCACTGCCGGCAGCTTCAACCTGGCGAACTGTTCCTGTTGAGCGTGACCAACCCAGCGTCGTTTGACAGTCGCTATTTTGGTCCGGTCAGCGTGTCTGCCGTGATCGGTGTTGCGAGCCCTGCCTGGCTGGAGAAACGTCCATGATGGCCGCCGATTTACTGTGGTTCAGCGTGACATCGAAGCTCTTCCTTGATGGCGCGTCGCCGTGTTATCGCGCGTGCAGTGCGCGCGCATCCGTGCTGCCTTCCAACGTGCAGACGTCTTGCCTCGAACATGCCCGACCTGTGGTCGTGGCTCTGTTCGCCGGCGCGCTGGCTGCTAGCAGCATAGCGCCGCCGGGCCGCCGCTGCCCGGAGCGACAGCGAAGGGCAAAGGCGGAAGGCAAGACAAAAGGGGGCGGCACCTGGCCGTCCGCAAAGTCAGTCTGCACGTGTGGGTGGCGCGGCACATCGCGGCGTTGCCACGGTGCCGCGTGAAGCGCGAAACCCGCACTGATGTTGATTTATCCGCGTGCTTTACGCGACGGAACACGCCACAGCTTTCTAGAGACTCAGCCATGAGTGACCACCACGATGATGATTTTCGTATCCGTCCCAATGCGCCAAAGCACCGGGGACAGGGCTTTGTTTCCAAAGTGCTCAAGCAGACAGGCAAAGCCAGTAGTGGCAAATCCTCGGCACGCCGTCAGACATCGGCGGGTAGCGCTGGCAAGCGGCCCGGCTCACGTCTGGGGCGTGGCCATACCGCCGCACGCTTTACGGGCTCCTCACTGACGCCGTTCTCGCGCCGTGTCACTATCAAAACCCTGTTGGTCAATCAGCGCCGGGCCAGCCCGCAGTCGCTGGAGAAGCACCTGCGCTATATCGAGCGCGACGGCGCGGGGCGTAATGGTGAGCCAGGCCGAGCCTATGGGCCGCAGATCGACGAGGCCGATCTCGATGCTTTCAAGGAACGCTGTCAGGGCGACCGGCACCATTTCCGTTTCATCCTCTCGCCCGAGGATGGAGCCGAGCTAGGCGATCTACGCACTTACGCACGTCACCTGATGAGCCGGATGGAAGCTGATCTGGGCACGCAGCTGGATTGGGTGGCAGTGGATCACTGGAACACTGACAACCCACACACGCACCTGGTTGTGCGTGGGCGTGACGACACTGGCAAAGACCTCATCATCGCCAGCGACTACATCGCCCATGGCATCCGCCATCGCGCCGCCGAACTGGCGACGGAATGGCTGGGGCGGCGCACTGAACTAGAGATCCAACAGACCTTGCGGCGCGAGGTAGAACAGGAGCGGTGGACGAGCCTGGATCGCACGCTGCAGCGAGAGGCTGGCGATGACTACCGGGTGCAGATCGAACGCTTTATCGACCCGACGTTGCAACGTCAGAGACAACTGCTCATTGGCCGCTTGCAACACTTGCAGCGCCTGGGCTTGGCGGACGAGATACAGCCCGGTACCTGGGACATTCACGCCGATGCTGAGAAGACATTGCGTGCCCTGGGTGAACGTGGCGATATCATCCGCACCCTGCAAAGGTCCATGAGCGGCCTTTCACGAGAACTGACTGTCTTTGAACCGGGTGAGAGCGGGCGCAGTGTCATCGGGCGTGTGGCTGGTAAAGGGCTCGCCGATGAACTGCACGACCGGGGTTATTTGGTGATTGACGGCGTGGATGGCAAGGCCCATTACATTTCACTCAACGCCCGTGACGAGTTGACGAACTATCCCACCGGGGCCGTGGTGGAAGTGCGCGGTTCTGCTGAACTACGTGCGGCCGACCGCAACATCGCGGAACTGGCAAGCGATGGCCTTTACCGCACAGACCATCACCTGGTCATCGAACAAGGCCGAACCAAGGTTGGGCGCGACCCGCAAGAAATCGTCGCAGCCCATGTTCGTCGCCTGGAAGCGTTACGTCGTGTGGGCATTGTGGAACGCGTGGCCGAGGGGCTATGGAAGGTGCCGGGCGACCTGCCTGAGCGTGGGCGTCAGTACGATACTCAGCGCCTGGGCGGGGTGGCGGTGGAGCTGAAATCGCACCTGCCCATCGAACGTCAGGCGCGCGTGATCGGCGCTACTTGGCTTGACCAGCAACTAATCGGCGGTGGTCGAGGATTCAGTGACATAGGCTTTGGTGGAGAGGTGAAGGAAGCGTTGCAGGAACGAGCCGACTTCCTCGAAGAACAGGGGCTGGCCCATCGACGCGGGCAGCGCGTGATCTTGGCACGTAACCTACTGGCGACACTGCGCAATAGAGAACTGGCCCAAGCCGCCAAGGACATTGTCGCCGAAACTGGTCTGGAGCATCGCCCGGTGGCCGACGGACAGAGCGTGACGGGCATCTACCGGCATAGCGTGATGCTCGCTAGTGGGCGATTCGCGATGCTGGATGACGGTGTGGGATTCAGTCTCGTACCCTGGAAGCCAGTGATCGAGCAGCGATTGGGGCAGCAGATCGCGGCGACAATGCGAGGTCGCGGAGTCTCTTGGGAAATTGGCAGACAACGCGGGCCATCCATTGGTTAGCCCGCTATTGCGGGCCTTATGCGCTGGTGTCTCTCCTGAAGCAATACGATAGTGGTGGTCGCAACCATAAAGCCAACGGCTGCCCACAATACGCCACTGGCCAGTCCTTGATCCAGCAGAAAGCCGAATAGGAGCGGGCCGATGACGCCGCCCACGTTGAAGCCGGTGGAGACGATACCGAATGTTCTGCCTTCAGCGCCTGCCGGGGATGCGGCACGGACCAGCATGTCGCGCGAAGGTGCCACCATGCCGGTCATAAAACCTGCTGCCCCAAGGGCTATAGCTAGGACCACGGGCGGCATCGGCACCCTGATCACCAACACCACAATGAATGCCGCCAACGCGAAGGTAGCTGCCGCCACATAACCGTGCTTGTCGGTACGATCTGCCAGCACACCACCGGCCAACACACCGAAGGCGCTGGCGAACAGGAAAACTGTTAGTGCCAGGTTAGCCGCCGGTAGCGTCACATCAAATCCTTGGACTAGCGCCGATACTGAAAATTTCTCGATGGCACCGGTGCTCAAGCTGAGAAGGGTGAACAGCAGGGTCAGGACGGCCAGGGTCATCACCGGCGTGGTAATTGGGCGCGCCTTAGCCTTGCGCGGTTCGGCGATATCAGCATCAGGTTGCCCTTCTGGGAGTGGCGAACTGATGGCCATTACGCTCCACGCTATCAGTCCGGCCAGAGCCGCGACGGCAAAGGACCAGCGCGGCGCCACGAGCAGTGCAACACCGACCATGACCGGAGGTGCCAGAGCGCTGCCCAGGAACCCAGCGAAAGTATGGATCGAGAACGCCCGGCCCATTCTGTTCGCGGGTATGCCGCGCGACAGCAGCGAATAATCGGCCGGGTGATAGACTCCGTTTGCCAGCCCAGCCAGGATCATGGCGGCGAGCAGGCACGGGTAATTTGGGAACACGGCGACCAGTCCGAAGCTGGCCGCACCCAGCAGGAGTGCGGCCATCAGCACCCATCTCGCACCCAGCCTGTCCACGACAAAGCCGAGAGGTGCCTGTACCAGTGCCGAAATGATGTTGAACAGACCGATGGCAATACCCAGCTCGACAAAGCCGACCTGCATGGCGCCAGGCAGCAGCGGCAAGAGCGCGGGTACCGCCATGATGTGCAGATGGCTGACCAAGTGGGCGATGGATACTTGGACCAATAACCCGTTGGGTGACGATTTCATTCTTGTCCCTCGTTAGTCCCCTACTAGGGATCAGCAACACAACGCACGCAGCACGCTCGTGAGTTTCTTGACAGCAGTTTCCAGTTCGTGGGGAGCATGGGCGGCAAACCCCATTAGGAAACCGGCTCTGTGTCTGCTCGACGCATGCAGGGCTGTTAGTCCCAATAGGTCGATTCCTGCCCGACGCGCAGATTCCACAGCTTCACGTTCGGGGATGTCACGGATGAACACGCAAGGCATCTGCATGCCGCCGGCCGGCACTCGCGGTTCCAGAAAGTCGGCCAGATATTTTTTTACCAGTTGCGCCAACACATCGCGCCGTTTGGCATAGATGGCACGCATGGTCCGAACATGTGCGCCGAAGTGGCCGTCTTCGATGAAGCGTGCCAGCGTGAGTTGTGGGATCGGTGCGCTGTG
Organism: Halomonas sp. BC1; assembly: GCF_002078135.1. NCBI lineage: Bacteria > Pseudomonadati > Pseudomonadota > Gammaproteobacteria > Oceanospirillales > Halomonadaceae > Halomonas > Halomonas sp. BC1. The sequence continues at coordinate 163,176 of NZ_LFGS01000015.1, forward strand.
TCCGTCCAGCAGGGTGCGGGCCACGGTCATGGGCGCGACCAGTGGTGGAGGCAACACCATGTAGCCGATGCGCAGGCCAGGAAACAATGATTTGGTGAAGGTGCCGATGTAGATCGTCCGCTCGTGTGGATCAAGCCCCTGCACGCAGGCGGTGGGTTTGCCGGCGTAGTGAAACTCGCTGTCGTAGTCGTCTTCGATGATCCAGCTCTGGTGTTGCCTGGCCCATTCGATTACTGCCAGCCGCCGGTCCAGCGCCAGCGTCGCCCCGGTGGGAAATTGGTGTGATGGCGTCAGGAATACCGCCTTGGCCGGTTCATCGGGCGCCTTCGTTGGCTCAAGCAAGTGGTCTACTTGCAGTCCGTCGACATCCAGTGGCACTGGCACACACTCTAACCCGGCGGCATCGAACGCCTTGCGTGCCCCGTGATACACCGGATCTTCGATAAAGATTCGGTCGCCAGCATCGAGCAGCACGGTGGCGCACAGCATCATGGCTTGCTGAGAGCTGGTCAGCACCAGTACACGCTCGGGTGTGGCGCGTGCCCCTCGTTCGAGATTGACGTAATTGGCGATGGCGCGCCGCAGTGGCTCCATGCCCTGTGGCGGGCTGTGCAGCAGCGCCTGAGTACCGTACTCCCTCAACACCTGTCGCTCCAACCGCTCCCAGGTCTGAAGTGGAAAGCTGCGCGTTTCCGGCACGCCGGGCGCGAAGGCGCGTGGTATCAGAAAGTCGCGCACGCCGCCGCTCTGGAACATGGCGCTACCACGCTGGCTGAGGCGTGGTGTCTCCTTTTGCGTTTTCGTGCGCCGTGCCTTGCCACGCCCTGGTAGACGCTGCGCCCGCTCCGATACGAAGCTGCCGCTGCCCACACGACGTTCGATGAAGCCTTCCGCATGCAACTGGCTGTAGGCCGACTCGATCGTATCGCGGGAAACCCCCAGCGACTTCGCCAGGGCGCGCGACGCGGGCAGTGGTCTACCCACATCGAGTGCACCATCAAGGATCAACTGACGAATGGCCCGCTGCACGCGCGCATGCAGCGGCAAAGCGCCATGCGCGGGGTCGCCGATCCAGGCTTTGACGGATTCAAGTTGGGCATGCTTGAACAATTGGTCTGTACCTCTACGTAAAATTGGCAGGGACTATCCATCCATTTTAAAGCTATAAATACATTTCACAACCCGTCTATCCATTTTTCAGGAGTCACCATCAGGCCATGTCATCCGTCCCTTCACCTTCATCTATTCGCTGGAACGATCTAATTCATCCTGTCGTGGCTGGTCTGATCTCGGTCATCGTCAACTACGGTGGTACGTTCATCCTGGTGTTCCAGGCCGCCAAAGTCGCAGGTCTCAGCCCTGAGCTAACGGCCTCGTGGGTGTGGTCTATTTCCATTGGCGTGGGCGTAACAGGGATCATCCTGAGCTGGATTTCCCGAGAGCCGATCATCACTGCGTGGTCCACCCCAGCGGCAGCGTTTCTGGTCACGGCGCTGGCGACAACGCCTTATGCCGAAGCGGTGGGTGCCTACCTGATTTCGGCAGCAGCATTTGTGGTTCTTGGGCTGTCGGGTTGGTTCGAGCGTGTCATCCGCCTGATTCCCCCGGGCGTGGCAGCTGGGCTGCTGGCTGGCATCCTGCTCCAGTTCGGCATTGGGGCTTTTGATGGTATGAGCGTTGACCCGCTGCTGGCCGGACTGTTGATTGTCGCCTATGTGGTGCTCAAGCGATTCTCGGCCCGCTATGCCATCGTGGGCATCCTAGTCATGGGACTGGCCTTCCTGCTGCTTCTGGATCGTGTTGATCTATCGGGGGTGAGCCTGGAGCTTGCCGCTCCTGCCTTCACCATGCCCGCATTCTCGGTCAACGCTGTGTTGAGTGTGGCGTTGCCTCTGTTCCTGATTACCCTGACCGGTCAGTACATGCCCGGCATGCTGGTACTGCGCAACGATGGCTTCAAAACCAGTGCCAACCCTATCGTGACGATTACCGGGCTCGGCTCCCTGCTGATGGCTCCGTTCGGTTCTCATGCCTTCAACATCGCTGCAATCACGGCTGCCATCTGCACCGGCCGCGAGGCACATGAAGACCCGTCAAGGCGCTGGGTCGCCGGTATTGCCGCAGGCGTGCTCTACATTCTGGTCGGTGTGTTCGGGGTAACGTTGGCCGCGGTCTTCATGGCATTCCCTGCAACGTTCATCACCACCCTGGCGGGCTTGGCACTGCTAGGCACCATCGGCGGCAGTCTCGCCGGCGCGATGGCCGATGCCAGGACACGAGAAGCCTCGCTGATCACCTTCTTGGCGGCTGCGGCCAACATCACCTTGCTGGGCATTGGCGGGGCGTTCTGGGGGCTTGTGATCGGGCTGGCGGCCTATGCGGTACTTAATGGTCGGCTGCCGCAGCGGGCACAGGAATCCGCCGTTGCGCCGACGTCATTCAACAAGAGGGTGAACTGATGTCCATGCCGTCCGACACACAGACCCGTCACGACCAGCATGGCCGTTATCCCGAGGCCACCACGGTCAAGGATTTCCGGCACAACCTGGCCGCCGTGCGGACCCGCATCGCCACCGCCTGCCGCCGTGCCGGGCGCGACCCCGCAGAAGTACGGCTGCTGCCGGTTAGCAAGACTAAGCCCGAGGCCCGCCTGCGTCTGGCCCATGCGGCGGGCTGCCGGATACTGGGCGAGAACAAGCCTCAGGAAGCCTTCCGCAAATGGGAGGCAATGCAGGACCTGACCGATCTTCAGTGGTCGGTGATCGGCCACCTACAGACTAACAAGGCCAAGCTGGTGGCGCGTTTTGCCAGCGAGTTCCAGTCGCTGGACAGCCTGCGCGTGGCCGAGGTGCTGGAACGCCGCTTGCAACTGGAAGGCCGCGCGCTCGACGTCTTCGTGCAGGTCAACACCTCCGGCGAGGCCAGCAAGTACGGCCTGGCACCCGAGGATGTACCGGCTTTCCTTCAGGCGCTGCCGGCATTCACGGCGTTGCGGGTGCGCGGACTGATGACACTGGCGCTGTTCTCCAGCGAAGCCGAACGGGTGCGTCAGTGTTTCGTGCTGCTGCGCAGTCTGCGCGACCGGTTACGGCAAAGCGCACCCGCCGGAGTCGGCCTGGATGAATTGTCGATGGGCATGTCCGGCGACTTCGAGATCGCCATCGAGGAAGGCGCCACCGTGGTGCGTGTTGGCCAGGCCATCTTCGGCGCCCGCCCTTTGTCAGACAGCCACTACTGGCCCGGCGAACCCAGCACAGAGAAATCACAACCATGAAAACTGCCATTGCCATCCGCCACCTGGACTTTGAAGACCTCGGCACATTGGAGCCGCTGCTTGTGACACGTGGTTATGCCGTGCGCTATCTGGATGCCACCATTGACGATTTGCACACCGTGGATACGGCATCAGCCGATCTGCTAGTGGTGCTGGGCGGCCCGATCGGCGCCTTCGATGACACCATCTATCCCTTCATCGGCGACGAACTGGCAGTGATTCTTCAGCGACTGGAAAGCCGACGTCCGATGCTGGGTATCTGCCTGGGCGCACAGGTGATCGCCCGTGCGCTCGGTGCCAGTGTAGCCAGCATGGGCGTCAAGGAAATCGGCTTCGCGCCATTGACGCTAACCGAGGAGGGTGAGGCGTCACCCCTGACGGCGCTGGGCAAGGTGCCGGTACTGCACTGGCATGGCGACCGCTTCGACATTCCCGCCGGCGCCACGCGGCTGGCGGGAACGGCCATCTGCGCCAACCAGGCTTTCAGCATTGACAGCCATGTGCTGGCGCTGCAATGCCATCTGGAGGCGGACCCGCGCCGCATTGAACGCTGGCTAGTCGGTCATGCCTGCGAACTGGCGACGGCCGGCGTCGACCCGCGCGCACTGCGCGCCGAAGCACGAGCCCTGCAATCCGATTTGCCGCTGGCGGCACGGATGGCGTTCGCTTCCTGGCTGGACGGGATCGAGACAGCCCCGCCAAGAGGGGCATCATCATGACCGACATCCCCTCATTTGCGCTACCTCAACCACTTCCGCTGGATGAGGTTTCGGTGCAATCACAAGTGGTTTATGGCCGAGTAGGCAACAACGTCGCGGTGCCGACTCTGGAAGCTCTGGCGCTCTCGGTGGCCGCAGTTCCCACCGTGGTATTCAGCAACACGCCGCACTACCCGACGATGCACGGCGGCGCGCTGCCCATCGAATGGTTCGATGGCTATTTGCAGGACTTGTCGGCACGCGGGGCCCTGTGTGCCTTGCGTGCCGTTCTGGTCGGCTATCTGGGCAACCCACGACAGGCTGATGCCCTCGCGCGTTGGGCGCGGGCGCGGCTGACACAACGTGCCGACCTACGCATCGTGATCGACCCGGTAATGGGCGATTACGACCACGGCATCTATGTCGATCCCTGTCTGGTCGATGCCTACCGCCGAGACTTGTTGCCATTGGCCGATGGATTGACGCCGAACGGCTTTGAACTGGCGCACCTGACCGGGCGGACGGTGAACGATATTGAAAGCGTGGTCATCGCTGCCCGCACCTTGCTGACCGGACGTACGCAATGGGTCGCCGTGACCAGTGCTGCACCCGATACCTGGGCAAGGGACGAGATGCAGGTGGTGCTCGTTACCCGCACGCAAGCCGAAGTCATCGTGCATCCACGCATCGAGGTGACCCCCAAGGGCACCGGCGACCTGTTCTGCGCCACCTTGATTGGGCATTGGCTCAATGGCGCTGATCTGTCGGAAGCCACCACGCAGGCGTGTCGTCATGTCGTTCGCGCACTGCGTCATACCCAACAGGCGCAATGCGCCGAACTGCTGTTGCCTATGGCGGACAGCCACAAGGACCGCAGAACAACGGCACGTGAGTCCGTCAGCAAATTCACTTACAGGATTTTCCCATGCAAACAGCCACTTCCCATCTGATGCGGGCTTATGCCCGCCAACCCGTTTCCTTCGTACGCGGCAGCGGTGCGCGCCTCTGGGATGAACAAGGCGTGGAGTACCTGGACGCCATCGCCGGTGTCGCGGTCACCAGCCTGGGCCACGCCCATCCGGAAATCGCCACGGTCATCGCCGAGCAGGCTGAGATGCTGCTGCACACTTCCAACGTCTTCCGCATCGACTGGCAGGAGCACCTGGGCGAGCGCCTGTGTGCACTGACAGGCATGCAAAGGGCCTTTTTCTGCAATTCAGGCGCAGAAGCCAACGAAGCTGCCCTCAAGCTGGCAAGACTGCACGGTCACCGCAAGCAGGTAGCCGGGCCAAAAATTGTTGTGATGGAGAATGGCTTTCATGGCCGCACCATCGCGACGCTTTCCGCCTCCGGCAACCCCACTAAGCAGCAAGGCTTCGAGCCGTTACTGCCCGGCATCTTGCGGGTGCCCTATAACGATATTGAGGCGGTTCGCCGCATAGCTACCCATGAGTCCGGTATCGTGGCCGTGCTCATCGAGCCGGTACAGGGTGAAGGCGGTATCCGGGTTGCCAGTACAGACTACCTACGCGAACTGCGTGACCTTTGCGACAAGCACGACTGGCTGCTGATGCTCGACGAGATTCAGGCCGGCATGGGCCGCACCGGCACCTGGTTCGGGCACCAGCACGCGGGTATCACGCCGGACGTGATTACGTTGGCGAAGGCACTGGGCAACGGCTTTCCCATCGGCGCCTGCCTGGCACGCGGCGCGGCGGCCGATCTGTTCTCGCCCGGCCAGCACGGCTCGACCTTCGGCGGCAATCCACTGGCTTGTCGGGTAGCCTGTACCGTGCTCGAGATCATGGCCCGCGACAAGTTGCCGCAGCGCGCCGCCGCACTGGGCGCTCGCCTGCTTGCTGGCTTGCAGAAGGCACTAAGCGATCATCCGAACGTCACCTCCATCCGCGGCCAGGGACTAATGGCAGGGATTGAGCTGGACAGGAATTGCAAAGAGCTGGTCGGGCGGGCGCTGGAGGAGCAGAGGCTGCTCATCACCGTAACCCGCGACACTGTCATCCGGCTATTACCGCCGCTGGTTTGCGATGAGATGCAAATCGACGACATCGTGGTGCGTGTCACTCGCTTGTTGTCGTCAAGCGTGATGATTGGTGCTGTCACGACTGAAGCGGCTGTGCAGAAGGGGTCGACAACATGAGGCAGAAGCCAGTCTACGACCAACCCAACCTTGAAGGCTTGTTCGGTCGCTTTGGTGGGAGCTTCATCAGCGAGACGTTGGCGCAAGCTGTCGAGGAACTGCATGTGGCCTATCGGCGCTACCGTGACGATCCCGCCTTCATTGCCGAGTTCGAGGAGGAATTGGCCGATTACGTTGGCCGTCCCTCACCGGTGTACTACGCCCGTCGTCTCAACGAGGAAACGGGAGGTGCGCGCATCTTCCTCAAGCGCGAAGACCTCAACCACACCGGCGCCCACAAGATTAACAATGTGATCGGTCAGGCCATGCTGGCGCGGCGCATGGGCAAGCGGCGCATCATCGCCGAGACCGGCGCGGGCCAGCACGGTGTTGCCACCGCGACGATCTGCGCCCGCTACGGCCTGGAATGCGTGGTTTATATGGGCAGCGAGGACATCGAGCGACAGCGCCCCAACGTCCAGCGCATGGCGCTGCTGGGCGCGACCGTGGTGCCGGTGACTTCCGGCTCATGCACACTGAAGGACGCCATGAACGACGCGATCCGCGATTGGGTCACGAACGTCGATCACACCTTCTACTTGATTGGCTCAGTGGCCGGTATGCACCCGTACCCGACGATGGTGCGGGATTTCCAAACCGTAATCGGCAAGGAGTGTCTGATCCAGATGCCGACTCTGCTCAAGCGCCTGGGCTTGGACAAACAGCACCCAGACGTGGTGATCGCTTGTGTCGGCGGCGGCAGCAACGCCATCGGCATTTTCCACCCGTACATCGAACACGAAGGCGTGCGTCTGATCGGTGTCGAGGCGGCTGGGCTGGGGCTGGACACCGACCGGCATGCCGCCTCAATCCAGCGCGGCAGCCCCGGCGTGTTGCACGGCAACCGCTCACTCATTCTTCAGGACGACAACGGCCAAGTGCGGGAAACCCACAGCATCAGCGCCGGCTTGGACTATCCCGGCGTTGGACCAGAGCACGCCTGGCTGCACGAAATCGGTCGTGCCGAATACGTTGGTGCCACCGACGACGAGGCGCTGAGTGCCTTCCATCTTCTCAGTCGCGTGGAGGGCATCATCCCCGCGCTGGAGGCCAGCCACGCCGTCGCCTATGCGATCAAGCTGGCGGCTACGCTGCCCAGTGACCAAGCCATCCTGGTCAACCTGTCCGGCCGGGGCGACAAGGACATGGAAACAGTGATGGCTCAGGCGGATGCCATGGGAGGTCAGTCATGAGCCGACTTGAGACGACCTTCCAGCGTCTGCGACGGCAGGGGCGCAAGGCGCTGATCCCCTATGTCACCGCTGGCTACCCCGGCGTCGACATCACCCCGGCGCTGATGCACGTACTGGCCGAAGCCGGCGCCGACATCATCGAACTCGGCGTGCCATTCTCCGACCCGTCTGCTGATGGTCCGACCATTCAGGCCGCCAGTGAACATGCACTGCGCCTAGGCATTGGCCTGCCGCAGGTATTCGATCAGGTGCGACGCTTTCGCGAGTCGGACACCAAAACACCGGTGGTGCTGATGGGCTATGCCAACCCGATCGAACGCTACGATCTACTGCGCCAGACGGGTTCCTTTGCTGAGGACGCAGCCCGTGCGGGTGTGGATGGCGTGCTGGTCGTAGATTACCCGCCCGAGGTGTCCGGGGAACTGGCGACGCAATTGCGCCGCCATGACATCGACCTGATTTTATTGTTGGCGCCGACCTCCACCGAGCGGCGCATCCGACAAGTTACCGACCGCGCCAGCGGCTACGTCTATTGCGTTTCCATCAAAGGCGTCACCGGTACCAAGACGCTGGACATGACTCAGGTGCGCGACACGCTGGCGCGCGTTCGCCGCCATGTGCGTATTCCCGTCGGCGTCGGGTTCGGTATCCGCGACGCCTGCACGGCCAGGGAGGTCGCCCAGGTGGCCGATGCCGTCGTGATCGGCTCCTGGCTCATCGAAAGCCTGGCCGACAAGCCGGCGGCCGAGGCGCTGGCGGTGGCCAGTGATTTGATCCGCGATGTGCGCCATCAACTGGACCTGGACACGCCCAAGCCGGATCCCGCCTTCAAGCCCGAATATCCCAAAACCTGAATTCCAGAACAAAGGACCAACCCTATGTATGACACCTCCCTGACCCTCACCGATTTCGACCCCGAACTGGCCGAAGCCGTTCAGCACGAAGAGCGCCGCCAGGAAGATCACGTCGAACTGATCGCTTCCGAGAATTACGCCAGCCCGCTGGTGATGGCCATCCAGAACTCGGTGTTCACCAACAAGTACGCCGAAGGCTATCCAGGCAAGCGCTACTACAGCGGATGCGAGCATGTGGACGTGGCCGAGCGCCTGGCCATCGAACGGGTCAAGGTGCTGTTCGACTGCGACTACGCCAACGTTCAGCCCCATGCTGGCGCTCAGGCCAACGCGGCGGTGTTCCTGGCACTGACCAACCCTGGCGATACCGTGATGGGCATGAATTTAGCTCAGGGTGGCCACCTGACCCACGGCAATCCGTCCAATTTCTCCGGTCGCCACTACAAAATTGTGCCCTACGGGCTTGATCCCGAGACGGGACTGATCGACTACGACGAAATGGAACGCATCGCGTTGGAAACCCGCCCCAGGATGCTCATCGGTGGCTTCTCGGCCTATTCACGCCACAAAGACTGGGCGCGCATGCGCGCCATCGCCGATAAAGCGGGCGCTATCTTCTGGGTGGACATGGCCCACGTCGCCGGTCTGGTGGCGGTGGGCGAATACCCGGACCCACTGCCACACGCTCATGTGGTGACCAGCACTACGCACAAAACCCTGCGCGGCCCGCGCGGTGGCATAATCCTGGCCAAAGGACAGAATGAGGACTTCTACAAGAAGCTCAATTCTGCAGTGTTTCCCGGCATCCAGGGCGGCCCGCTGATGCATGTCATTGCTGCCAAGGCGGTGGCCTTCAAGGAAGCACTGCAGCCCGAATTCAAGGCCTACCAGCGACAAGTGGTGACCAACGCCCGCGCGATGGCTGCAGTGCTTCAACGGCGTGGCTACGAAATCGTCTCCGGCGGTACCGACAACCACCTGATGTTGATCGACCTGTCTTCCAAGCCATACACCGGCAAGGATGCGGATGCGGCACTGGCCGGTGCCTATATCACCGCAAACAAGAACTCGGTGCCCAACGACCCGCGCTCACCCTTCGTCACCTCGGGGCTGCGTATCGGCACACCAGCCGTGACCACGCGCGGCTTTGGCGTGACCGAGTGTGAACAGTTAGCGGGTTGGCTGTGTGACGTGCTGGATGCGCTGGAGACCGGGGGGCATGCGCTAACCACGGTTCGTGATGGGGTGCGGAAACAGGTGGTGGACCTGTGCCGCCGCCATCCCGTGTACCAATAGCGGACGACTGGCATATGGAATTGCGGCATCTGCGCTGCTTCTTGGCCGTGGCCGAAGAACTTCACTTCGCCCGCGCTGCCGAGCGGCTGCACATCGAGCAGTCGCCGCTGTCGCGCACCATCAAGGAACTGGAAGAAGACTTGGGCGAGCAGTTGTTCGTCCGCACCAGCCGCAGTACGCGGCTGACGCGGGCCGGTAAATTGTTTTTGGAGCATGTGCCGCGCGTCTTCGCTGCGCTGGAACAGGCCCGCGACAGTGTGAATGCGGCGGCCAATGGTTTTCACGGCCAGTTGCGCATCGCGCTGTCCGATGGCATCACACCCTCACGCCTGCCGTCCTTGCTGGCGCTTTGCCGGCAGGAGGAACCCGAGGTCGAAATCCGATTGTTTGAGGTGCCTCTGTCGCAGCAACTCAAGGGATTGCATGACGACCTGTACGACGTGGGTTTCGCACAGTCGGACGAGGTGGGAGATGGTATCGCGGCCGAGCCGATCTGGAGCGACCCGCTAATGGTCGCTGTTCCAGCGCGGCATCCGCTGCTCAAGCACAAACGTATCCCGCTGGACGAAGTGCTGCGCTATCCACTGGTGCTATGCGATCCCAAGGTATGCGAAGGCCATGCGCGCCAGGTCGAGCGGGTGTTGCGGCGTGCGGAGCAAGAACCCTTGATCGCCGAGCGCGTGGCCTCCTGCGACCTGATGATGGCGCTGGTATCGGCAGGCTTTGCTCTCGGCCTGGCGGGCGCGCCGCACATCGCTTCCAGCCGCGAACCTGGTGTGGTCGCTCGGCCGTTGGCGGGCCGTTCGCCGATGCTGACGACTTATTTACTGCATCGGGAAGCGGAGACGTCGGGAGTACTGGTCCGGTTCATTGAGCGGGTACAGGCTATCGAATCGCCTGAAGGCGGCAGGCTAGTGCCACCGCCCGAATCGGATCAGGAGGAAGTCGAACTATGAAGCAGATCGTCCCATTATTACTTGTCGCGACATTGGCCGGATGCGGTCAACCGGAATCGCCTCGACAGGCCGAGGTGTTGACTGTGGAAGAACTGGCTGCTGATCCCAAGCGGCTGAAGGAGTTGCGACAGCAGTGCAAAACGGAACGCGCTCAGCTGGGCGATGTGCTGTGCAACCGAGTCGCCGAGGCTACGAACCAGCGCTTCTTTGGCGACGGGAGTACGCCTTACACCCCGCCGGAGGAATCGCCCAGATTCTGACAGTCGATATTTACCAACATAGTTCTTTTTTTACTGACACGCCGCAATGCGCTCATGCTTGCGGTGTTTTTCCTGCCTCTTTCCCTGCATGAAACGATGTTTTTTGCATCATCTTGGTTCCGATAACAGTCTTTGACCGGCACCGGCCTGGCACTGATCCTCGCGTTATGCGGCACGTTCTCGTGTCGTCATTGAACGAAGCATTAACGCGGGAATACTGGAGGCCAGCCAATGCAAGCTCAGGGCGTGCTGTTTGGGCAGATCGCTGCCGTTTTCGGCATCGTGATCGCCGGTGTGTGGGGAGCCACACAATGGACTGCCGCCGCTCTGGACTATCAGCTCCGCCTCGGTTCGCCTTGGTTTGATCTCTTCGGCACACCGGTTTATCCCCCCTGGAAATTGTTCGAATGGTGGTTCTTCTTTGGCGCTTACGCGCCGGAAGTTTTTGACACCGGCGGCGCGATTGCGGGTGGCAGTGGCCTGATGGCCGTTGTCGTTGCTATCACCATGTCGGTATGGCGTTCTCGGCAATCCAAACGGGTCACCACCTATGGGTCAGCACGCTGGGCCAGCGCCACCGACATCCGTAAGGCCAAACTGTCCGAGCCGGTGGGTGTTTTTCTCGGGCTGCACAACGACCAATACCTGCGCCATGAAGGTCCAGAACATGTACTGGCCTTCGCACCGACGCGCTCCGGCAAGGGTGTTGGTCTGGTCGTGCCAACGCTGTTGTCTTGGCCCGCCTCTGTGGTCATCCACGACATCAAAGGTGAGAACTGGCAGCTCACTTCCGGCTGGCGTTCGCGCTTCTCACACTGCCTACTGTTCAATCCCACCGATGCGAACTCGGCCGGCTACAACCCGTTGCTGGAAGTACGGCGTGGCGCGCATGAAGTGCGCGACGTGCAAAACATCGCCGACATCCTGGTTGATCCCGAAGGCGCGCTAGAGCGTCGCAATCACTGGGAAAAAACCAGTCATGCGCTGCTGGTGGGTGCCATCCTGCATGTGCTTTATGCAGGCGAAGACAAAACGCTGCGCGGTGTCGCCAATTTCCTGTCCGATCCGGCGTGCCCGTTCGAGCTGGCCCTGCACCGAATGATGACGACGAAGCACTTGGGCGATACGCCGCATCCAGTGGTGGCTTCTGCTGCGCGGGAAGTTCTCAACAAGGCAGACAATGAGCGTTCAGGTGTGCTCTCCACCGCTATGTCCTTCCTGGGGTTGTACCGTGATCCCACGGTGGCGGTAGTCACATCACGCTGTGACTGGCGCATCGCCGATCTTATTGCGGCCGAGCACCCTGTATCGCTGTACCTGGTGGTACCGCCATCGGACATCAGCCGGACTAAACCGCTTATCCGGCTGATCCTCAACCAGATAGGGCGTCGGCTCACGGAGTCACTCGACGGCTCCGACGGCATTGAGCGGCGCCACAAGCTGCTGCTAATGCTCGATGAGTTCCCGGCGCTGGGCCGGCTCGATTTCTTTGAGACTGCACTGGCTTTCATGGCCGGCTACGGCATCCGCAGTTTCCTCATTGCGCAAAGCCTGAACCAGATCGACAAGGCGTATGGGCAGAACCATTCGATTCTGGACAACTGCCATGTACGAGTGACGTTTGCCACCAACGACGAGCGTACCGCCAAGCGCATTTCTGAGACGTTGGGCACCGCCACCGAACTGCGCGCGCAGCGCAACTACGCGGGCCACCGGCTCGCGCCCTGGCTCGGGCACCTGATGGTGTCGCGCCAGGAAACGGCGCGGCCATTGCTGACGCCTGGCGAGGTGATGCAGCTTCCATCCGATGAAGCCGTGGTGATGGTTTCCAGCGTGGCGCCGATCAAAGCTAAGAAACTGCGTTACTACCTTGATGCCAATTTCAAGCAGCGCGTGCTGCCGACGCCTGTAACCGCGGCGGAGCATTACATGGATGCGCCCCCGTCTCGACCCGACGACTGGAGCGGGTTGGTGATGCCAGCCACGTCGGCGCCACCGGCGGAGACGCCTGTCGAGGAAATGAAGAATACCGCCACGACCGATGACGGGGGCCCACGCCGCCAACCCGAACTATCCGAGACAGTCGCTTACAGCCCTGAGCCGGAACACGCGGCCAGCGATCTGGCATTGCTCGATGACGACGAGCCGGTGGCGGTACTTCCCGGCCAGCTCGACCATGCCATGCAGCGCGTCGCGCGTCTGGCGTCCCTCAACCCTGATGATGGAATTGAGCTATGAGTCGATACCGATTGAATCTCTTTATCCAGCCTGAGCACGCCAAGCGACTGGACGAATTGGCCGCCAAGAAAGGCGTCTCGAAATCCAGCATTGTCGCGGCTGCCTTGGCGTCCTGGCTGTCACCGGATGCGGCCGACCAGCGCGAAGCTGCCATCGCCAAGCGGCTGGATCGCCTGTCACGCCAATACCAGAAGTTGGAGCGCGACCAGAACATCGAGATCGAGACGCTGGCGCTGTTCGTGCGCTACTTCCTGACGGTCAGCACGCCGGTGCCAGAAGCGCACCAGGATGCGGCCCGCGCCCAGGGCAAGGCGCGTTTCGAGCAGTTCGTCGAACAACTCGGCCGCCACCTACTGCGTGGCCGCAGCTTGGTGCGTGACGTGGTGGAGGAGCTTCATCCTGATCCGATGCGCATGGACGAGACGGCAGCAACGGCCGAGGCGCGGGAGCATACCTCATGAGCGCCGTTCCACAGACTTCCGCTGCAGTGGCACTGGATCGGCGTATCCAGATGCTGCGCACAGCCATGGGGCCGGTGATCGCTGCGGCGCTGGAAGATCCGGACGTGGTTGAAATCATGCTCAATCCCGACCGCACGCTGTGGGTGGATCGTTTGTCGTCCGGCCGCGCCCCGCTGGGAGTGGAGCTGTCTGAAACCGATGGCGAACGCATCATCCGGCTGGTAGCTGCACACGTTGGCGCAGAAGTGCATCGTGGACAACCATTGTTGACTGCCGAGTTACCGGAGACGGGCGAGCGCTTTGAGGGCATCTTGCCGCCGGCTGCGCCGGGACCGGCCTTCGCCCTGCGCAAGCGCGCTTTGGGTGTGATTCCGCTGGAACGCTATGTCTCCGCCGGGATGATGACGGCGCAGCAAGCCGACTTCCTGTGCGGTGCGGTGCGCGAACGGCAGAACATCCTTATCGCCGGCAGCACCAGTACCGGCAAGACCACATTGGCCAACGCCTTGCTCGCGGAGATTGCTACCACCGGAGATCGGGTGCTGGTGCTCGAGGACACCATCGAGCTGCAATGCGCTGCCCATGACCACGTACCGCTGCGCACCCTTGCCGGCGTCGTAACCATGGGCGAACTGGTACGCGCCACCATGAGACTGCGTCCTGATCGCGTGATTGTCGGTGAGGTGCGCGGTGGTGAGGCGCTGGATCTCATCAAGGTCTGGGGCACGGGCCACCCCGGTGGTATTGCCACCATTCATGCCGGTTCCGCCCTAGGAGCTCTTTTGCGACTGGAGCAATTGATTCTCGAAGTCGCGGTGAATCCACCGCGCCCGCTGATTGCCGAGGCAGTCAATGTCGTTATTCATATCGCCGGGCGTGGCCGCAAGCGCCGCATCACGGACATTGCCCGGGTGATGGGCCTCGACCCTGCTGGCTACCGCCTGGTGGACGCACTGGACACAGCCTTGCCCGAATTGCCACTGCCATCTGATTCAACCCCGTCCCCCTGTCCCATTGGAGAATAACCATGACACACAACCTTGCCCGGTTTCATTTATATCCGCTTTTCCGCTCCGCCTGGCGAGGGTTGCTGCTGACCGTGCTGATGCTCTTGCTGGTTAGCACAGCGCAAGCTGCCGGTTCCAGCATGCCCTGGGAAGGCCCGCTACAAGCGATCCTCGAATCCATCCAGGGGCCGGTGGCACGCATTGTCGCGGTAATCATCATTATCGCTACGGGCCTGGCGCTGGCCTTCGGCGACACGTCGGGCGGCTTCCGCAAGCTGGTCCAGATCGTATTTGGGCTTTCTATTGCCTTCGCCGCGTCCTCGTTCTTCTTGTCGTTCTTCAGCTTTTCCGGCGGGGCCGTGGTATGAGCGTCGCCAATGAGGGGGGCTCGGCGTTCGCGCCCGGCTTCGAGATTCCGCTGCATCGCTCGCTGACCGAGCCGATTTTGCTGGGTGGTGCGCCGCGCACGGTCGCTATTGCCAACGGCACCCTGGCTGCCGCTGTCGGATTGGGCCTGCAATTATGGATTCCTGGCGTGGTGCTATGGATCGTTGGTCATTCACTGGCGGTCTGGGGCGCGCGGGTCGACGCGCAGTTCATGCAGGTCTTTGCCCGGCATATCAAACACAAGCCGTTGCTGGACGTGTAGGGAGATGTCGCGATGCTGAACCTCACCGAATACCGCCAGCGCCCCGCACTATTGGCCGACTGGTTACCTTGGGCAGGACTGGTCGCGCCGGGGGTCGTGCTCAACAAGGATGGTTCGTTCCAGAGAACGGCGCGCTTTCGTGGACCGGACCTGGACAGTGCCACGCAGGGGGAGATGATCGCCACTACGGCGCGGCTCAACAACGCACTGCGCCGATTGGGGTCAGGCTGGGCGCTGTTCATCGAAGCCGAACGTGAGCTTGCGGCGAACTATCCACACTCGGATTTTCCCGAGGCACTGTCCTGGCTGGTGGATGAGGAGCGTCGCGCTGCTTTTGAAGAATCGAGCCAACACTTCGAGAGCAGCTATCACCTGACGTTGACCTTCTTACCGCAGGAGGAATCCCACGCCCGCGCGGCCAAGATGCTGTACGAGAACGCACCCGGTGAGGGTGTAGATTGGCATGGCCGACTGGAAGCCTTCGTGGCGGAAACCGGTCGCGTGTTTGATTTGCTCGACGGCGTGATGCCCGAAATCGCCTGGCTGGATGACAGTCAAATGCTGACCTACTTGCACGCGACTGTCTCGACACGTAATTACGAGATAGGCGTGCCCGAGGTGCCGTTTCATCTTGATGCGTTACTGGCGGATTGCCCGCTAGTTGGCGGCCTCGCGCCCACGCTAGGCGATCACCACCTACGCGTGGTATCGGTGCGCGGTTTCCCGACCTCAACCTGGCCGGGGATTCTGGATGATCTGAACCGGCTTGGCTTCGCCTATCGGTGGAGTACGCGCTTTCTGTGCCTCGATAAAGCTGAGGCGGAAAAGGAACTCGGCCGCCTGCGGCGTCAGTGGTTCGCTAAACGCAAGAACGTGTTGGCGCTGTTGCGCGAAACCATCTTTCAGCAAGAGTCACCGCTGGTGGATACCGACGCCAACAACAAGGCGGCGGATGCTGATGCGGCCTTGCAGGAGCTGGGCAGCGATCAAGTTGCTTTTGGCTACTTAACAGCCACTGTCACAGTGATGGACACCGATGCTGGTGTAGCTGATGAGAAACAGCGCATGGTGGAGCGTGTCATCCAGGGGCGCGGGTTCGTCACCATTCCTGAAACGCTTAATGCTGTCGATGCCTGGCTGTCCTCTATCCCTGGTAATGCCTATGCGAATGTGCGCCAGCCCATTGTTTCCACACTGAACTTGGCGCACTTGATGCCGGTGTCGGCGGTATGGGCTGGACCGGAGAGGAACCAACATCTGGACGGCCCGCCGCTGATCGTCACCCGCACCGATGGTGCCACGCCGTTTCGGCTAGTGACACACATTGGTGATGTGGGGCATACCCTGGTCGTGGGGCCGACCGGTATGGGCAAGTCCGTGTTGCTGGCCATGCTGGCGATGCAGTTCCGCCGTTACGCCGGTGCGCGAATTTTCGCTTTCGATATGGGGCGCTCCATGCGCGCCACCATCCTGGGCCTGGGAGGCGAGCACTACGATCTGGGTGCCGATGGCAGCATTGCCTTTCAGCCGTTGGCTCGAATCGATGCTGAGGGTTACCGCACCTGGGCGGCGGAATGGGTGGAGGGCCGCCTGCTGCACGAAGGCGTCTCCGTTGGCCCCGAGGAGAAGGCTGCCATCTGGTCAGCACTGAGCAGTCTCGCCGGGGCGCCACCGGAGCAACGCACCATGACCGGGCTGTCCGTCTTGCTGCAATCCAACGCGCTGCGCCAGGCGGTCGCGCCCTATGTGCTCGGCGGTGCCCACGGCAAGCTTTTGGATGCCGATCATGACCGGCTCGGTAGCGCCGACGTGCAGGGCTTCGAGATGGAGGAGCTGATGCACAGCAAGGCGGCGGTACTGGCCGTGCTGGGCTATCTGTTCGCGCGCTTTGACGAACGCTTTGACGGCGCTCCTTCGCTGCTGATTCTCGATGAATCCTGGCTGTTCCTCGATGACCCAGTGTTCGCGGCGCGTATCCGCCAATGGCTTAAGACGCTGCGCAAGAAGAATGTCAGTGTCATCTTTGCCACGCAGTCACTGGCCGATATCAAAGACTCCAGTATCGCCCCGGCCATCATTGAAAGCTGCGCCAGCCGCATTTTCCTGCCAAACCCACAGGCCACCGAGCCGCAGATTCGCACTATCTATGAGGGCTTTGGCCTTAACAATCGGCAAATTGAGATCGTTGCTAGCGCCGAACCAAAACGGGACTACTACTACCAGTCGCGCTTGGGAAATCGTCTGTTTGATCTCGACTTGGGGCCAATTGCGTTGGCATTTGCGGGCGCCTCTGCACCGCAGGATCAGCGTGACATCGACCGCGTACTGGGAGATGCAGGTGCACCAGGTTTCGC
Source organism: Halomonas sp. BC1 (assembly GCF_002078135.1). Taxonomy (NCBI): domain Bacteria; kingdom Pseudomonadati; phylum Pseudomonadota; class Gammaproteobacteria; order Oceanospirillales; family Halomonadaceae; genus Halomonas; species Halomonas sp. BC1. The sequence goes on from NZ_LFGS01000015.1 coordinate 180,613, forward strand.
CGCCGCTTGGCTGCGCCATCGTGGTCTTGATTGGGGCGCCGACCTGTTGCCTTCGTTTACTGGCCTTCCGTCAGCGACCGCTTTCAATCCCAATATCGAACCGTAGGAGACTCCTTTATGAAGACTAAACCCCGCTTGTTGTCCTTCTCGCTGGCAGCCGTTCTGTCGGTGTCGCTGATGACCGTGCAGTCCGCGTCCGCATTCACTGTATTCGACCCTTCTAACTTCGTGCAGAACACGCTGACCGCGATCCGCACACTGGAGCAGATCAATAACCAGATCAACCAGCTTCAGAACGAGGCGCAAATGCTGAGGAACCAGGCACGCAATCTTGCAGGTCTGGATTTCAATACAGTCAATCGGTTGCGCTCAACGCTGGCCACCACCGAGCGCCTGATAGCTGAGGCGCAGGGTCTGGCCTATGACGTGCATAACCTCGACCGCGAGTTCGCACGGCTGTATCCGGAAGCGTACGCCGCCACCGTCAGCGGCGATCAGATGTACCAGGATGCGCAGGAACGCTGGAAGTACACACTCGACGGGTTGCACACCGCTATGCGGATGCAAGCCCAAGTATCGCAGAACCTGACACAGGACGAACACGTACTGGCCGACCTGGTGAGTCAGAGCCAGTCGGCAGAAGGCGCCTTGCAAGCCACGCAGGCGACGAACCAGCTTCTAGCCTTGCAGGCCAAGCAGTCGATTCAGGCCCAGCAACTTCAAATTACCCAGGAAAGGGCGGCAGCTCTGGAGCTGGCACGCCAAGCCGCCGCGACTGAGCGTGGTCGCGAGGTGACACGCCGCTTCCTGGGCAACGGCACGCCCTACACGCCACAGCGTGTGGATTTCTACGGCAACTGATGAGGCTGGGCTATGAATGACGTGACGGTCATCGATCGTTTCCTCAACACCTTCGCCACCTACATCGACTCGGGGTTCGGGCTGTTGCAGGGTGAGGTGGCGTTTCTGACCGCCACACTGATCGCTATCGACATGACCATCGCCGGTCTTTACTGGGCGATGAGCCATGCCACAGGCCAGGGCGAGGACGTGATCGCCAAGCTGCTGCGCAAGGTGCTTTACGTCGGGGCCTTCGCCTACATCATCGGCAACTTCAATTGGCTGGCCAGTATCGTCTTCCGCTCCTTTGCCGGCTTAGGCCTGACGGCCAGCGGCTCGACCGTGAGCATGGAGCACTTTTTGCAGCCGGGCCGGCTGGCCAAGATCGGTATTGACGCCGGCACCCCGATTCTGGAACAGATCAGCGAGATGTCGGGTTTCCCGGAAGTGTTTGTGAACCTCACTCCTATCGCGGTGATGTCTCTCGCTTGGTTGGTGGTCATCGTCTGCTTTTTCATACTGGCGGTGCAGCTCTTCATCACACTCATTGAGTTCAAGCTGACCACCTTGGCGGGCTTCGTGCTGGTGCCGTTCGCCTTGTGGAACAAGACCAGCTTCCTTGCCGAAAAGGTGCTGAGCAACGTGGTGTCTTCCGGCGTCAAGGTGCTGGTACTGGCCGTGATCGTCGGTATCGGCACGGGGCTTTTCGCCGAGTTCCAAGTACATCCTGACGAGCCGTCCATCGATCACGCATTGGTCATCATGCTGGCTTCGCTCGCCTTGCTGGCGTTGGGCATCTTCGGGCCGGGCATCGCCACCGGGCTGATTTCTGGCGGACCGCAATTGGGTGCCGGTGCAATGGCAGGCGCGGCTATTGGCGCTGCCGGTACCGCCGTGGCCGTTGGCGCCACTGCAACGGGGG
>NZ_LFGS01000015.1:182741-192884 GCF_002078135.1 Halomonas sp. BC1
CGCGTGCTGCTGCCTCGACCGTCGGCAGTGCCCAGTCGGCGTTTCAGGCCGGTTCGACCGCAGCTGGTGGCGGCCTCAAAGGAGCGGCGGCAGGCCTTGGGCATGTCGCCAAGTCCGGTGCTCAAGCGGCCGGACGAGGCACGGCGGCTCGTGCTTCCTCTGTTGGACAACGCATGGCCGCTCCCTTCCGCGCGGGCTGGAACGGCTCGGCCACCAATGATGGCGTGGGCTCTGGCACCGCTGGAGCGGGCCAGAGCGCGACATCGCCACCTCAACAACAACCCGCCTGGGCTAGGCGTTTGCACCGCCGCCAGCAGATCACCCAAGCCGCTACGACGACCGCCCATACATTGCGCAGTGGCGACGGTGGCGGTGCGGGTTCCGGTCCAAGCCTGAATGATTCCGATACCTGACCTTTAAGGAGACCACCCATGCGATTCAAACGACCCAGGGTGCGCTATGCGGAATCGCCGCAACCAGCCACCCCTTACCAATCCGCCGCCCAGGTGTGGGATGAGCGCATCGGCTCGGCCCGCGTGCAAGCGAAGAACTGGCGATTAATGGCCTTCGGCTGCCTGGTGCTTGCGTTGTTGATGGCCGGTGGCCTGTTGTGGCGTTCAGCGCAGTCCATCGTCACGCCCTATGTGGTGGAGGTGGATCAGGCCGGACAAGTGCGAGCCGTGGGTGAAGCCGCTACGCCTTACCGGCCTAACGATGCGCAGACGGCGCACCACATCGCACGCTTCATCATGCTGGTTCGCTCGTTGTCCACCGATCCCATCGTGGTGCGGCAAAACTGGCTCGACGCCTACGACCACACCACCGATAAGGGCGCTGCCGTGCTCAACGACTACGCCCGCAGCAATGATCCGTTCGCCCGTATCGGTCGCGAGTCAGTGACGGTGCAGATCACCAGTGTCGTGCGTGCCAGTGATTCGTCGTTCAACGTGCGGTGGACGGAACGCCGCTACGTCAATGGTGCTGACGCGGGGTTGGAGCGCTGGACAGCGGTAGTGTCCATCGTGCTGCAACCCCCGCGCACCGAGGATCGCTTGCGCAGTAACCCCGTGGGCATCTACGTCAATGGTCTGTCGTGGAGCCGTGAACTGGATACGTCCGAAGGAGCCCGGCCATGAAACCGTCTTTTCACTTTTACGCCTTACCATTGACCCTGCTTGTCCTGTCGGGCTGCGCTACGCAGGGGAAGCCGCCACCGACTATATCACTCGATGAAGCCATACAGGCCCAGCCACTGCCCGAGCCACCGAAGGCCGTGGAGGTGGTGATGGTGCCGGAGGTACTACCGATGCCGGCGCAGTTGAAGCCGTTGCCGGAAACCGACAAGGCTGAGGCGACGTCAGAGCCCGCCGATGAAACCCTGCGTGTGTCCACGGCCAATGAGGAAGCGCGAATGGCGCCAACCCGTGAGGGCTACGTCAATGCCATCCAGGTCTGGCCCTTCACCGAAGGCGCGCTGTACCAGATCTATGCGGCGGTCGGACGAGTGACGGTGATTGCGCTCCAGCCGGGTGAGGAACTGGTGACGGTGGCGGCCGGGGATACCGTGCGTTGGGTCGTGGGCGACACGTCCAGCGGTAGCGGAAACGAGTTACGTGTCAACGTGCTGGTCAAGCCCATCCGTTCGGATCTGAAAACCAATTTGGTCATTACCACCAACCGCCGGACGTACCTGCTGGAGCTGACTTCAACGGACGAAGCGTGGATGGCATCGGTGTCCTGGGATTACCCGCGTGATCAAATGCTTGCCTTGCAGCGTCGGAATCAGGCCGCCGAGGCGGTCGCGCCCGTGGACACTGGTTTGGCGCTGGAAAACCTACGCTTTCGCTACGCGATCAGCGGCAGTCAGCCGCCGTGGAAGCCGCTGCGTGCTTTTGATGATGGCCGGAAGGTCTATATCCAATTCCCGGCAGGTATTGCCCAAGGCGAACTGCCGCCTCTATTCGTGATCGGCGCCGAGGGGGATGGGCAACTGGTGAACTACCGCTTCCGCCCACCGTATTACATCGTCGATCGGTTGTTCGGTGCGGCCGAACTGCGCCTGGGCGGGGATAAAGGCGAGGTGGTGCGCATCGAACGCACTGACGGCGTGGCACGGAGGAACTGAGCATGAGCAAGGACGAGACTATCAACCGGGCCGTGCCGCAGGCGGATAAGGTGCCCCCCGACACTGTGACACTACGTGCCCAGCCACGTCCGATTACACGCCTGAACCGGCGTACGTTGGCTATCCTTACTGGTGGTCTGGCGGTCGCTGTGCTCGGGGCCACACTCTGGTCATTGCAGCCGCCACAGCGCAGGGGTAGCGAGCAGACGGAGCTGTACAACGTCGAGCGTGTGTCGCGCTCCGAGCAACTGGACCGGCTTCCCACCGACTATTCCAAATTGCCGTCGGCATTGCCTCGCGATGTACCGGAACTGGGGCCACCTTTGCCGGGTGATCTGGGGCCGGCCATTGTGAACGCGCAACAGCCAGCGGTGGCCAGCTATTCGGTACCCGGTCATGATCCTGCCGATGCTCTACGAGAGGAGGCAGAGGCCGCAGCGGCTTCGTCCCTATTCTTTCAGAGCGGCAACCGAAACCAAGTCAACACGACAGCCACAGCACCGTCGCCGTCTGCTGTGCTAGGCATGGGAAACACCTTGGCGGGTTTTGATCCGTTGGCCGCCGGGCCAGCGTCGACAACGGCACAATTGGCCGATCCGACTGCCGTGCAGAATCGTCAGGACCAAAAAGAAGGGTTCCTGCAATCCGCTTCCACTGAAATCCGTAATTCCGGGAATCTGCAATTACCAGCCTCGCCTTATCAGGTCATGTCTGGAACGGTCATTGCGGGAGCGCTGGTGACTGGCATCCAATCCGATCTACCGGGCGATGTGATTGCAACAGTCACAGAGCCGATCTACGACACGGCTACCGGACTACACCTGCTGATCCCGCAGGGCTCACGTATCCTGGGTCGCTACAACAGCCAAGTCAGCTATGGGCAGAGCCGGGTTCAAGTCATCTGGAACCGCATCATCTTGCCCGACACATCCTCGCTGACGCTGGACAACCTGGTCGGTACCGACCCGGCTGGCTATGCCGGCCTAGAGGATGGCGTCGACTGGCATTGGGACCGGATCTTTGCCGGCGCCGTGCTGACGACGCTGCTAGGTGTCGGCGCCGAGCTGGCTGCGCCTGAGAACCGGCAGGATGGCGACCGTGTCATCATCGCCGGCCGAGACAGTGCGCAAGACAGTATCAATCAGGTGGGCCAGGAAATGACCCGGCGCAACCTCAACATTCAGCCGACACTGACCAGTAGGCCTGGCCTGCCTGTACGCATCATCGTCAACCGCGACTTAGTGCTCCGCCCTTACCAGCCATTGCTCTTCAACCAGGGAGTGTCACAATGACAACGACTCGAAAACTACGTCTAGGGCCACTACCCAGTAATCAGACCACCAAGTTGACTTTCGTTTGCCCAGCAAGCCTGAAGACTGACCTTGACCGCTACGCCGCGCTGCACGCCCAGACCTACGGAGAGGCAGTCGACGCCGTGACGTTGATCCCGCATATGCTGGAAGCATTTATGGCAAGGGATAGGGGGTTCAGGCGAGAAAGAAAATAGGAGCCGGATAGGGGGGAGCGTTCCAGCTACCTCTTCTCTGTGCGTCGCTCGGCGGGGCCATACAGGCTATTTCCCCGACTGAACTTGGAATCGTGCTCGGAGGTCTGTTTCAATCTCATTCCGCTCATCGATAGGAGAAAGTCCGTCTGGCGCAGGCAATCCACTTTCTTGAAGTTTCTTGAGCATTGCCCACGCTTCAAAGTCATGGAATGGATTCAGCCCGATCACATTGCCTAGCATGGGATCAATCTGATCTGGAGTGGTTGAAATGCGTGCGAATAGTTCTGTAGATTTAGCTAGATTCCAGCCACTTATGAAAAGAAGAAGCGCAGATAGGGCAAGTACACAGCTAGCGACATCGTTATCACGTCTCTTGCTGGCGGACGCCAAAGGCGCGTAGTTATGGGATATAAACCTTGCAAGGGAGATACTTTGAGTGTACTCCGTTTGGAGCACCGTCGGATCGAATACATCCTCGCCATGGTAGCGCTTTGCGAGGGACTCAACGCGAGTTGAGAGGGAGTGGATGTGCCAAAGGCGCTCTTCCCGCATGGTGTCGAGAGTGGCTATGTGGCGTTTAGCTAAGACGCGTGTTGCTTCTGTTTTCCAGTCGAAGCCGGGTATCGCAACAATGTCGGCTGACAGCGGTACCTCCATGGGTAACATATGCTGTACAGGGCCGGTTATACGATGAAGGTTGTCTAGCCACTTGGGAAGGCATGGGTCTAGGTTCACATGAAACAACGCACTGGCTTTCTTTTGGAAAAACCACTTTCGCATATCTCGAATGGACTTCTGGCTAAATACACCTGCTTGTATGCCCTTGCATACAAGCTCTCGAATAGCTCGGGTTAGATTTGAGTTCGCCTTACCAAAAGCAACCAGGTTCTCCGGAGTGAAGCCAACAGAATCATTCCCGGCATAGTCGCATTCGGGCTTATGACCAGGAGAGGAAAACCGGAAGTAGCCTTGTCGTATAGCCTTCTTAGAGGTACGGGAGATACTTTCTCGGACAACATCTGCGCCTGTGACAAAACAACATGGGCATTCGATATCTGTTCGAAGAAATGCTCGCCATTCCTCCGGTATTTCATTTACATCCAGAGGTTTCCGTGTTTCGTAGCGACGAGACAAGGAGTTCAGGACCTGCTCAAGGTCGACCTCCTTTTGTTCTGATATGGAATAAGCTGTCAAGGGCATTCGGATTCTCTGGTTGAATAGGTTGAAGTAAAAGAACTGAGACACAGCCTTTTCACGTGTCGGCGAGTGGCCAGCGCAGTTTCCCTCGACCGATACGCACGACTTCCACAAGCTTTGTATTGCCCTGCAGTCGGCCCGAAAAAAGGCTGGGCTTAGGGTCGAGCGCTGGCTTCTTGAACACGGCGACCCGCTGATAGTCTGGAGTGACTAGCCAGGTTCGCCCATCACCCTCATCGGTGGCAATCCGATAGAGGCCAGCAGGTGGGGCAGTCCCAATATCGAGTAGACGCCTACAATGCCTGATCGACCATCTCTGTATGCCGCTGCTGAGGGCTTCTGTTCGGAACCGCGCCCATAGTGCAGCCGAGTCCGGAGTCGGCCAATCACCAGCATCGGTGTAGGCCGTGATCTCGTCGGATTCGAGCCAGGCCCGCATCTCTGCCGGCGTAACGAAGACCGGCTCAGCATCCTCTATTGCGGCCATTGCCGCACGTCGTGATGGAAGGCCGGCACGGATCAGCATCGCCATCATAAATTGCGGAACGCCAGTTTCGACCGCTGCCGCGGCACCACCCGCCACTATCTCCGGTGACCAACCGAGGGACATGCGGCGGGTACGGACAGCTTCCAACGCCCAGACCAAACGATAGGTGAAGGCCTCTTCGACGGTTCGCATATTTTGCGGCCCGATTTTGGCAACATCCTCACCAGAGATCCAATTGCGCAGGATGTCCTTCCAATTTGCCGGCAGTGCGTTCGCCTTGTCCGGGATGAAAGGTCGTATGAACAATAGGCGTTCGCCGAGACCACCAAGGGCGTCGACAAGTTCGTCGACGTCGCCACTCAGTGCTGCAGCATCAGCTCGATCGAGGAGCTCGGCAAGCTCGTCCGCCATAGCATCAATGGCGAGGCCAGCCTCTAGGCCAACCCCCATTGCGAAATGTCCGCGGCGCGCTTGTACCGTGGTGGCCTTCCATATGAGATCGGCGCGCGCCTCGAACACCCTTTTGTGCAGCGGGGCGACGTTCTCGTCCTCGCGGGCGATTTGGCGGGCCCAGAGCGATCCTTTGAGGGCCTCGTCTAAAAGGTTGGGTAGGTCAGCGCGATCGGCGTCTAGCGCATCGATCAGACCGAACACAGTCGCATCGAGGCGTTCGACAATCTGAGTCAACGGCTCTTCGTCGATGCTTTCCTCGTCGCCGTCCTCATCGCCTTCATCATCGTCGTCGCTATCTGCATCGTATTCCATGGCTGCGGCCAGGCGCTCGGCCATCTCGGCCTCTTCATCGGGTGATCTCCATGCCTCTCGGGCGTTGGCGAGATATTCCCAGGCATCGTCGCGATCAAGCACGCCCTCGCGTGACAGGCGCTCAAGGATTTTAGCAACGATCTGGATGAGACCACTTTTCAGCGTGCGAGCCTTGGCGGAGACAACCAGTTTCCTCCACTCTTTCTTTCGCCAGGCGATCTTGTCAAACATGACGTGGACAATGAGACCTTCGACATCGACGAACGCGCGCCCCGCACGGCCGGCAACGTTGGCGAACTCCTCACCCTTGATCTTCTCACCTGCACGGTAGAGCGCGGGCACCAGCAGAACGGCGGCATTGAGGTTCAGGCCTTGGGCAAGTGTTGGCGAGGCAACAATGACTTTCAGCACGCCTTCGGACAGGAGGACTTCCAATTCGCGCAAGAACGGACTCGGCAGGCGGCCGTGGTGTATGGCGACGCCAGCCTTCAGGCTGGCTACAGCGGGATGAGCCTCGCCCAACCATTCCTTTCCAACTTCTAGAGCGCGAGCGATCGACGCCTCATCCTCCAGGAGCGAGTCCAAATAGCCTCGCTTACAAAGGTCTACGACCTGCTTGCCGTAACTCTCGACCCAATTCGCCTGTGTGGAAAAGATCAGAGTCCGCTTACCTTGGCCTGCGAACTCCCATGCAGCGAACAAGGCAAGATGCGAGTTTTTGCGCGGATATGGCTTTTTCTCTTGACCCCGCGCAGGCCTATGTAAGACGAATTTATCGAGGAAAGGACCGTCGTCGTCGAGGTCGAGCCGAAGCAGCGCATCATTTCCTCGCCAGGTAAGCGCACCGAATCGCTGCCGCGTGGGGCGCCAGTCGGAAAGCACGGGTTCGCCGGGTTCGTCGGAGCGTATCCATGCGGTAAGATCGTCCAGTTCATCGCCACTGGGCAGGATCGCTGAGAGACATACAATTCGGCGCTCGCTAGTATCGGCTCGCCGAAGCAGGCGTTGCACCAGCGTCTCGTAGCGGATCTCACGCTCGCTCGGACCGATCATATGACCTTCGTCGAGGACGATAAGGCCAACATCATCGATTAGTGATGGGTCACTTCGCAGGGCGAAATCGAGCTTTTCGGGCGTTGCGATAATGATTTCACGGGTGCGCAACGCGTCTTCATCGCCTGCCGAAAGGCCGCTGGCGCCGTAAAGGGAGGAAACGCTGAAGCCGAGCGGTGCGAAGGTCTTTCTGAAGGAGCGCTCGGTCTGCGCCGAAAGCGCACGCAGCGGAGTGACCACCAGCACCCGGCGAGCCGACGAAAGAGTCATCAGCGCGGCGATCTCAGCCACTCGTGTCTTTCCAGCGCTGGTCGGCAAGGCGACGACAAGGTCGTCAGTCACGTCTGTGGAACGCTGGGCCGCTTCGCGCTGCGATGGCCATAGCTCTACCTCGGACGTCTTCCGCGTGTAGAGCGACGAGATGAATAGTCGGCGCAAGTCTGGGTATTTTTCTTCGGAACCCTCCGGCGGCTCGATCGGCAGGTTTTGGTGCAACGAGTGCTGCCAAAGGTCGTCGATCAGATGACCGCAGAGGTTCGAGATCCACCACAGCGGAACATTCTCAGCGTTGTTTGCCAAGCTGACGGCATTGTCGAGCAAGACCCGTGAGTTTTCGGCTAGCTCAGGTTCTCCAGTTTCAAGTGCGAAGTCGAAAAACGCCAGGGCTCGGCAAATCGTTGTGTTGAGAATGGTCGACAGCGCTTCGTCAACGTCAGGGGCTTCGCTCCGCAGCTTCTCTGCTATCTGCTCGTCGGTATGAGCCTCGTCGCCGAGCCATTCGCGAACGAAATCACGTAATTGATCGAGATCCCGTAGAATCAGATAGCGGATCGCCGTTTCGCCAGGCGAGGTGTTGAGGTCATTGGTCATCTCATTGAACAATGAATAGGCGACGGCCGAGAAGCCGGCCAGATGGTAGGCAGCGGCGGCCACTGTTCGACGGAAGCCGCGATCTGGGGCCTCAGGGTCACCATTACGCACTAAGGCTTCAAACGCGTTCGCGGCGCGCTCGAAGGCTTTGCTGGTCAGTTCTGAAGTACCTGCCTGGGCGCGCATGGCCATTGCGCCTCGTAGCAAGGCGAAGCCATGCTCGGCGAGATCTGTTTCAATTGTCGCGCCAAGAGGAGGGGCGTTCTCCGGTAGCACACCTTCCTCGCGCATGAGTGACCAAGCGGCGCCACGATAGAGAAGGCGCCCAAGAATGCCGTCAGCGGTCGCCGTCGTCAGGAACTCAGTTAGTTCGTCAATCGTCTCCAAGATTTTCTGCCTCGATGTACATAGTTGCGATGAAGTCTTGGTGATCTTCGACGTGTATGTTCACGACATAATGGTCCCGATTAGCCTCAGCTGCGTCGAGATCATCTTTCAGAGAGGCGTGTGGGCCGTTGCCCGAAACTGTGAAAAGCATGTGGTCAATGCGATCAGCATGTAACGACTTCAGGCCAACCTCATCGCGAAGGCTGCGACCCAGATCGTTGTCATCTAGGTCGTCGCTTTCCAGCAGGCGATTTGCAACGAACAACAACGAGTCGGGCGTACAACGGCCGCTATCACGGTTGAGTACCTTGCGAGCGCTCGTGACTGTGGTCTTGCCCAGTACCTTGTTACTCTTGGCTTCCCCCTTCAAGAGCCAGAGCTTCTCACCCTTGCCGTCGTATCCGGCGCCGATAAAGTCGTCGCCGCGCATGGCCATGTTGCGGCCGTCCTTGTAGCGAAGTCGGCGCACGGGAACACGAAGACCGACCTCTTCCTCGACCAGTTCGGTCGCGAGAATCTCACCGAGGTCGCCGGAGCGACCCTTGGTCGTTTGAGGCATCGCAGCGTTGAGGATTTCACTGGCGACCTCGTATCCGAGTCGTTTCACATCTTCAGCAATGCGTTCGAGTCGATCGTAGTGTGAGCGGATGGTCTCTACGAGGTCATCGCGGATTTCGTCGCGGCCGCCATCCTTCTCAACATAGGTCCAGTAATGCTTGCGTTTGTTTTTTCTTTGGTGGGCTCGCACCACTTCCCATATAGCCCCACGATGCTACTCCCCGATCAATCAGTTTCAGTTCTGATAGCGGTCATGGAGTACCAGCGAGCACACCGTGACGACTTCAATATTCAGGCGAGCACGGGCTCGCTGTCGTTTCCCTGCTGGGCGCGCTGATCTTTGATGATCGCGCGGGTTTGCTTGGCAGTTAGAGGAGCTTTGGTCTTCGAGTCCTCATAAAGGTCGCCATACGCCAAGACTTTGTCAGCGGTATAGCGCTTGCCATTCGGGCTGTTTTTCGTCATTTGTAATGCAATGACTTCTGGATCAACGTTTTCTTCAAGCATGCGGCCGGCGCGCTCGACAGCGGAGCCTGCTCGCGACGCCGGGCTTGAGACTTTTTCGATGAGATCGACGGCACCGTCAGCGACGGTGCCCGTAATGTTAGTAGGTTTCGGCATGTGTAGAGTCCTTCAGAAAGCCCATTGAGCAGGCATAGTTTGGTGAATTTAGGTAGAAGACAATTTCTTGATCTGTGCCACCCGTGACTGAGAAATACCAATACGTTTCGCCACTTCCGTCTGCGTGAGCCCTTGGTTGAGCAAGGTCAAAACAGCCCTATTTCGGTCTTCAATAGTGAGCGAGTGAGGATCGAACTGAGTAGCTTGGCTCAAACCTCTTGAGACCCATTCGTTGTGCTGGACACGCCCATCCCGGTGCTGCACATTGGCGGACACCATCCCGGTGCGGTTATCGACCTGGAGAGAAAATCGTACGATGTCAGGGTTGTTCGTCAGGCGCTGTGTCATCTCACCAAGCTGCTGATGAACCTCGTTGGCTTGCATAACTGGAAGTGGTACAGGCGCCATGGGCCTTGCCATTTGAGAGTGCTCCGAGTTAGTGTTTATAATATTAAATATATTAGAAATGTTCTGGAGGGTCAACATCTCTCCCGCCGTGGCACGCCAGAGTGGGAAGTCTGAAGGCGCCTATATGACTCCTAGTCCATGGAGTCATGTTTAGGCGGGGTAGCT
>NZ_LFGS01000015.1:193716-208587 GCF_002078135.1 Halomonas sp. BC1
TAGGAGTGGGCCCAATTTACTGCCCCATATAGGGTTTCAACCTAAAGGTCTTTCATGAAACATGCTTGACGCCGGGCATTTTTTATGATGACGCAATGCGTTCCATCATCGGTCGTTTTGGACCTTCCTTTCGACCTCCAGACACGCTATCGTCAGTTTTGGTGAGATGGCTAATTTTAATGAGTTGATATGGCTGTCGGTGGAGTCGTCAATGCTCTGCGTTGGTAACCAGGTGGATGTGGTAGCCATCCAGATGAAGGGAGAACATTTTGATCATGCCGAGCAGACCCCCACGCCTACCGGCCTATCATCGTTATGCTGGCAAGGCCCTACCGCGACAGTCAGAGGATGCCTGTCATTTGCTTGCTTGGCATAGTCTGGATGTAGCGGCCGTTGGCTGGCACCTGCTGGCCCCTGAGCGCCCTTTGACCCAACAGCTGGCTGCGCGTCTGAGTATCGAGCCCGAGTCATTACGACGGCTGATGGTTTTTTTATTGGGGCTTCACGACCTGGGCAAGTTCTCCCGAGCCTTTCAGGAGGTACTTAAACTCTCGCTCGACGGCATGGCAACGCCGCAAGGCAAACCCTACAAGCAGCGACACGACCGTTTGGGCGTATTGCTCTGGGACGCATGCTGGAACAGCTGGCGCAAGGACGGCGCATTGCGCTGGCCTGGAGACAGTACGGCGACCAAACGCAAGCTGTTGATGCCCATGGGCCATCTGTTGGCGCCATTCTTCGGCCACCATGGCCAACCCGTGGCGACCGGTCAGCTCACTCTTGCGGACTTCTTCATCGACGATGGCGAGCTTGATGATGCCGCCGCCGCTGGCGATTTCGTCGCCGACTGGGCCGCGCTGGTCGAGCCATACTGGCCCGTCGAACAACTGCTGGACGAAGCATGGCTCGAGAGTTTCAAGACGCTGAGTTGGACGATAGCGGGCTGGGCGACGCTCAGCGACTGGTTGGGCTCGAATCGGGACTATTTTCCTTACTGCCAGCAGCCCATGGCGCTGGCCGATTACTGGCCGCGAGCGCTCGAGCAAGCCGAAGCGGTACTGGGCGCCACCGGCTTTACCCGCCCGCCGGAGCCAGTGCCTTACGCTGGGCTTGACCAGTGGTTTGCAGGAAAGGTGACACCGACCCCGCTGCAGAAGAAGGCAGAAGATCTGCCGCTTCAGGCTGGGCCGCAGCTGTTCATTCTGGAAGACGTGACCGGAGCGGGCAAAACCGAAGCCGCCTGTATTCTGGCTCAGCGCCTGTTGTCCGCAGGGCACGGCGAAGGGCTCTACTTTGCGCTCCCCACCATGGCGACATCCAATGCCATGTATAGCCGTTTAGGCAACCTGCACTACCATTTTTATAGCAGCGCTTCTCGGCCTTCGCTGGTGCTTGCCCACGGGGCTCGCGCACTCAACGAGGAGTTCGAACGCGCTATCGCCCAGCCGGAGAACGACGACTACGATGCAGAAGACGCCAGCGCCTCGACCCAATGCAACCGCTGGCTGTCCGACTCGAACAAAAAGGCGCTATTGGCGGACGTGGGCGTTGGCACCATCGACCAGGCACTAATAGGCGTGCTGCCGTTTCATCATCAGTCGCTGCGCCTATTAGGGCTGGCGCGCAAGGTGCTGATCATCGATGAAGTTCACGCTTTCGATCACTACATGCAGACTCTGCTACACCAATTGCTGGCGCACCACGCCCGCCAAGGCGGCAGCGCGATTCTATTGACCGCTACATTGCCACACGCTATGCGCGAGTCACTGGTAGCGGCCTGGCAGCATGGATTGGGTTACTTGCCTCGTTCTTTGGAAAATACGGCGTATCCGCTACTAACACACTGTGGCCAAGATTCTTGTGAAGAAATACATATAGAGACGCGCCCGGAGGTAGCACGCAGCGTAGCCATCGAGTGGCTGCAGAGCGAAGAACAGGCCATTGAAAACGTGTTGATAGCCGTAGACGCGGGCGAGTGCATCGTTTGGGTTCGCAACACCGTCGACGATGCCGTCTCTGCCTTCCAGCAACTGCGCGAGCGCCACCCCGACCCGGCGCGCTGTCTGCTCTTTCACGCCCGTTTTGCCATGGTAGACCGCCAACGGATTGAGTCCGAGGTGATTCGCCGCTTCGGCAAGACCTCCAATGCCTCGCTGAGGTGGGGTCAGGTGCTAGTCACCACCCAGGTTTTTCAGGAAAGCCTCGATTGCGATGCTGACCAAATGGTTAGTGATGTCGCGCCCATAGACCTCTTGATCCAGCGGGCCGGTCGTCTTCAGCGTCACCAGCGGGGGAAGCGTCCTGACCCGGTGCTACAGGTGCTTGCTCCAAAATGGGATGAAGCGCCCAAAGCGGATTGGCTAAGTCAAGCACACCGCGGCACACAGGCGGTCTATAAGGACACCTCGCTGATCTGGCTCACTCAGCGCATTCTGTGTGAGTTGGGTGCTATTACCATGCCGGGAGAGAAACACAATGGAGCACGTAGGCTGATCGAAAGCGTCTACGCCTTCCCGGTAGACGACATTCCCGAGGCGTTGGACCAGGCACGTTTCGAGCGTACCGGAATGGATAAGTTTGCAACCTCAATGGCTACCCATAATGCACTGAGTCTGGAGGACGGCTACCACCTCGATGGCGATTTCGATCCGTGGCAGGAGGAGCGCGAGTTTGGCACCCGGCTCAGCGACGAGCCAAGCGTCGAGGTCGTACTGCTCAAGCTCCGTGGAGATGAACTGGTGCTCTGGGTAGAAGATCACCGCCACGCCGACCGGCTGAGCCGATGCCGCTTAAGGGAGAGCCAGGTCAAGAAGCTCGCCGCGCTACCGGAGCACCATACCGAACAGTGGGAAGCGCTGCAGCAGCGCCACCGCGGGCTGCGCTTCGTCCAGCCCTGGCTGCCGGAAGAGGACGATACCTGTGGTTACGACGAGCAGTGGGGCGTGAGTTTTGAAAAAGAAAATCCCCGCTGACGCGGGGAACGACGCCTTGGCCTTGCCTATTTGGCGCTAAGCACAGGTTTATCACTGCTGGTGCAGCGAACGTCGCATATAGGATGCACGAAGCTTGACAAGGATGCCATGGATCTGTAGAACAGTTTTAGCTTTTCGAGATTTATTGGGCTTGCATTATTTTGCACTGAGCACCTTAATATTTTTAGAGAAGCATAGAACGGCGACAGATCACCGAACTATGCATGTTGCTCGCACCAGCAGGCTAAAGTTTTTGGTGTTAGTACACAAGTACCTGTCGTCTCCTAATGCAGCAAATGCCATAGGAGGCATTATGTTTTTCCGCATCTATCTGCACCTCGGTAATGGCCGAGTCATCGATATCAAGAGCTTTCGCGTTGTCGAGTCGACAGTTTCTACAAGCAGCAGCCAGTTGAAAGAACTGGGCTAGGCGTGGGGCTGACTCTGTAAGGAGTCAGCCCTTTTTTAATTTGAGGAACGCCCATGAATCTCCTGACTGATCCGTGGCTACCTTTCCGTTTTGTAGACGGAAGCGTTTGCTACCGCCCACCTTCGGCCTTGGCCGATCCGAAAGTGCTTGATCTTGCACTCTCTCGCGCCGATTTTCAGGGCGCGGCCTGGCAATTTCTGATTGCGCTGTTGCAGACAGCGATGACGCCGGATGATACCGATGCCTGGCTGGATCATTACCAGACGCCGCCCAGCGTGACCGAACTTGATGAGCTGTTGGTGCCCTTTGCCTCCGCCTTCGAGCTGGATGGCGACGGCCCGCGCTTTATGCAGGACCTGGATCCGCTGGAGGACGTGAAGGAAGCGCCTGTTGCCGGTCTTCTGATCGACTCGCCCGGCGCCAACGGCATCAAGAACAATACCGATTTCTTCGTCAAGCGCGGCCGGGTGGAAACCGTCTGTCCGGAGTGCGCGGCGCTGGCACTTTTTACCATGCAGATCAACGCGCCCGCCGGTGGGGCCGGGATTCGCGTTGGCCTGCGCGGTGGCGGACCACTGACCACGCTAATTCTGCCGGAAGACGAGAGCAAATCGCTGTGGGCGCGGCTCTGGCCCAATGTGATGCCCGCCGACGCGGTGGGCCAGCGGGGGCAGACCTGGCGCGCCCCCAGGGTTGATGATAGCGATCTGTTCTTCTGGATGGCCGAGACGCGCATCAGCGACAAGAAGGGCAAAGAGGTGCTGCCCGAGCAGGTTCACCCGCTGCACGCCTTCTGGTCGATGCCCAGGCGCTACCGGCTTTTGTTTGACGACACGCCGGGAACTTGCGACCTCTGCGGTTGTGAGGCCGCGCGCCCGGTACGCCGTTTGCGCGCCAAGAAGCAGGGTGCCAACTACGACGGACCCTGGCGGCACCCGCTGACGCCCTATCGCAAGCTCAACCCCAAGAAAAACGACGAATTGCCGCTTTCCAGCAAGGGCCAGCCCGGCGGGCTGGGCTATCGTCACTGGCCTGGGCTGGTGCTGGAAGATGAAGCCGTAAGCGGTGCGCTGCCCGCTCGCGTGGTGACGCACCATCTGCACAAGTACCGTATGGTGGCGGCTGCGCGAGACGATGGAGAAGCGTTCGAGGCGCTTTTCAAGCGCACTCGGCTCTGGGTGTTCGGCTACGACATGGACAACATGAAGCCGCGCGGTTGGTACAGCGTGGAAATGCCGCTGGTGGGCGTGCCCGATGCTTATCAAGAGACGCTGCGCAGCTGGGCCAAGCGCTTCGTCGATCTGGCCTCGGAGATTACCTGGACCCTGCGCAACCAGCTCAAGCGCGCCTGGTTCAAGCGCCCGGAAGACGCCAAGGGCGATATGAGTCAGATCGACGCCCAATTTTTCGAGGCGACCCAACTGGCGTTTTTCTCTGCGCTGCGGGAGATGGGCGAGGTGCTGCGCAAGGAAATGGAGACGCCGGAGCTTTCGCCCGAAATCCACCGCCAGTGGTATTTGGCGCTCAAGCGCGAGGCGCTGGCGCTGTTCGACGACCAGGCGATCAGCGGCCCCTTGGAGGGTATGAAGATGCAGCAGCTCGAGCGCATCACCAGCGCGCGGCGCTACTTGCACGCCTATCTGAATGGCCGCGGCAAGAAAGTCGGCAAAACGGTGCAGACCTTTGCCCAAGTGGGCGGTTTCGAGTTGAGCACCCCGGCACCTGAAAACAATCCGGAGGGGACGACCGTATGAGTGAAGTAGAACAACAGTCAGAACAGCCAGAGTCTGGTGAGAAGACGGCTGCGGCAGAGGGCTATCTGTATGCTCTCGACAAGCAGGAGGCGATCGCGCTGCGCCAGTGGTGGCGGCGGCTGGTCATGGATCAGTCGGAACTCAAGCGATACACAAAGCAGTGGCCATACCCCCGTGGTGTGCGCGCCGCGCTGCGCCGTTGCGACGCTATCGAGTCGGTCATGCTGACGGAAGCGTTCCGCCATCTCTGGCAGGCGCTCGAATCACGGGCTTGGTCGGAGGCGGCTAATGAGGGATCGAGTAAGCGCACTCAACGTCTCGAAGTTTGGTCGGTCATTGCCGCGGTGGTATGCGAGCTGCGCGCCGAGACGTTCGACGCTCCCCTAGGCAAACGGCTGGGCGAGAAGCGGCCCAATACCGTCGATACCCCGCGCATGAGCGATTTACGCTTTCAACAACTGCTCGACTGTCATACGCCAGAGGAACTGATCCGGCGCTTTCGCCGGGCGCTCAAGCTCGCGGATGGCACCGGTGTCAGCGTTGTTCGCCTGGCCGATATGGTCGCTCTATGGGAGCGCGAGCAGCGCGGACAATACCGCGCCAAGGCGCCCCAGCGCTTTGCCTTCGTCATGAGCGACGCCTACTTCCAGGCGCGAGCGTTGAAAACGGCAGCGGGCGACTGAATATCGGTCGTCGCTTTTCAACAACCACTTTTCGGCATTCGTCACATTTTTTATTCAGGGAACCCATCATGAGCCACTTCATTCAGCTGCACCTGCTCACCTCCTACCCACCGTCCAACCTCAACCGCGACGATCTGGGTCGCCCCAAGACGGCCTTTATGGGCGGCGCCCGGCGGCTGCGTGTCTCCTCGCAGAGTCTCAAGCGCAACTGGCGCACCTCCGATCTGTTCGAAGCAGCGATCGATGGCCACAAGGGCACGCGCACCAAGTGTCTGGGAGGAGAGGTTTACAAGTGGATGACCAACGCGGGCGCCAACGAGAAGGTGGCGAGTAGCAGCGCTGAGAAGATCGCCGGGGTCTTCGGCAAGCTGCGCAAGGTCGACAAGGGCGAAAAGCACGAGTACGAAATCGAGCAGCTGGTTCACGTCGGGCCGGAAGAAATTGCCGCGCTTGAAGAACTCGCCGATGTGCTAGGCGTCGAGAACCGCGAGCCGACCGACGACGAACTCAAGGGGCTGCTCGCTCGGCGGCCCACTGCCGTCGATGTGGCGCTGTTCGGACGCATGCTGGCGGCCGCGCCGAGCTACAATGTCGAAGCGGCCTGTCAGGTCGCCCATGCCATTACCGTGCACGCCGCCGAGGTCGAGGACGATTACTTTACCGCCGTCGATGACCTCAATACCGGCGACGACGACCG
The DNA here is from genome assembly GCF_002078135.1 of Halomonas sp. BC1. NCBI lineage: Bacteria > Pseudomonadati > Pseudomonadota > Gammaproteobacteria > Oceanospirillales > Halomonadaceae > Halomonas > Halomonas sp. BC1. Next base: position 200,253 of record NZ_LFGS01000015.1, read on the forward strand.
CGGCGCCGCGCATATCGGTGAAGCCGGGTTCGCCGCCGGGCTGTTCTACCTCTACCTCTGCATCGACCGGGATCTGCTGGTCGAGAACCTGCAGGGCAATACCGAGCTGGCCGACCGTGCCATCGAAGCGTTGGTGGAGTCCGCCGTCAAGATCTCGCCCAAGGGTAAGCAGAACAGTTACGGTTCCCGCGCCCAGGCAAGCTATGTGCTGGCAGAGAAAGGCGACCAGCAGCCGCGTTCATTGGCCGCGTCTTTCCTGCAGCCGGTCAACGGCGAAGCCCAGGCGGTCAGCGCCATCGACAAACTGGAAAGACAGGCCCAGGCCTTCGATGACGCTTACGGCGCAGGGGCGGATCGGCGCTTTATCCTCTCGGCCACGCCGGAGTACGACACGCCTTTCCTGAAGGGAGAGATTCAGCGCGGCAACTTGCAAGCGCTGCTGGCCTTTCTCAAAAGCGATAATTAAGCGGAGGCGATATGCCACACCATCTGGTTTTTCGCCTCTACGCGCCCATGGCGAGCTGGGGCGAGGCCGCCGTTGGCGAAACGCGGCCGACGGCGACCTACCCGAGCCGCAGCGCGATACTCGGGTTTATCGGCGCAGCTCTCGGCATCCGCCGCGATGACGATGATGGCCAGCATCAACTGCGCAAGGGCCTGCAGGTGGCGATCAAACAGCGCTCACCGGGGCTTTTGATGCGCGACTACCACACCGTCCAGGTACCGTCGTCGCAATCGAAAGTGATCCACCGTACCCGCCGCGAGGAGCTTGCGGTGCCCAAGGAGGCGCTCAACACCATTCTCTCGTCGAGAGATTATCGCTGCGACGGTCTGTGGAGTGTAGCGGTTCGGCTGGCCCCAAACGCTGCCTGGACCCTGGAAGAACTGAAAGCGGGGCTGGAAAAGCCCCGTTTCCCGCTCTACCTCGGCCGCAAGGCGTGCCCCTTGGCCGCGCCACTGGTGCCGACCGTGATCGAGGCCAGCCACTGGCGCCAGGCACTGGATCACCGTTTTGAAAGCGCGCTGGATCCGGAACGCACCTGGCTGGCGCTGGTGGGGAATGAGGCGAAGGATAAGCGCCTGCTACGCCTACCCGATGAAGTGCTTTATGCCTGGGAAGGGTCAGCCGATGCGCTCGATGGCGTTGCGGCCAGTGAGTCCAGCGACGTCTGGGATGAACCACTCCATCGACGCCGCTGGCAGTTCGGCCCTCGCTTGGAAAACCGGCGCACCGAAACGCTGAAAGGAGAGCGCTAATGTATCTTTCAAGTGTCAGGCTGGACCTCAATCGTTTGACCCGTGCCGAGCTGTTCGATGTGCTGGAGGGCGGCGCCTATACCGCCCATCAGTTGCTATGGCGGCTGTTTCCCGGTGTGCCCGAAGGCGAGCGGCCGTTTATCTTTCGCCAGGAGATGGAAGAAGACGCCAACGGCAAGGGCGCCGGACTACCCCGGTTCTACGTTGGTTCGGTGTGCGCTCCAGAGCCGGTAGAGGGCTTCGAGGTACAGTGCAAGCCGTTTGCCCCTCAGCTTGCCAAGGGCGAACGGCTGGCCTTTCGCCTGCGTGCTAACCCCACCATTGCCAAACCGATGGGCCAAGGGCGTCGTTCTATGCGAGCCGACGTGCTGATGGATGCGCGTTACCCCTTCCCGAAAGGAGAGCGGACGAGCCAGGCATGTACCGATGCGATGGATGCCGCTGCACGCCAGTGGCTCACTGATCGGGCGGACGCCTTTGGCTTCACCCTGCCGGTCGCACCGGAGGTGGGTGCATACCGTCAGCACGCGCTGAGCAAGAAGGAGGGCGGGGAGCCCATCCGCTACTCCAGCGTGGATTACGAAGGTCTGTTGGAGGTGGCCGACCCGGTGGCGCTCAATGAGGTGCTACGACACGGCATTGGCCGTGCCAAGGCCTTTGGTTGTGGCCTGCTGTTACTACGCCGCGTACCGGAGTGACCCATGAGCTTCATTCCCCTCAAACCCATCCCCATCAAGGATCGCATGTCGATGATATTCGTCGGCATGGGGCAGATCGACGTGCGCGACGGGGCCTTTGTCGTCATTGATGAGGTCAACGGCGAGCGTATGCATATCCCGGTGGGTTCGGTGGCGTGCTTGCTGCTCGAACCCGGCACCCGGGTTTCCCATGCGGCGGTCAAGCTGGCTTCGGTCGTGGGTACGCTGCTGATCTGGGTGGGCGATGCGGGCGTGAGGCTTTATAGCGCCGGGCAGCCCGGCGGAGCCCGCTCCGACAAACTGCTCTACCAAGCCCAGCTGGCGCTGGACGAAGGTCTGCGGCTCAAGGTCGTGCGCAAGATGTTCGAGCTGCGCTTTGGCGAGGAGCCACCCTCCCGACGCAGCGTCGAACAGCTTCGCGGCATCGAGGGCGCACGAGTGCGCAAGACCTACCAGGTACTGGCCAAACAGTATGGCCTGAAATGGCAAGGGCGGCGCTACGATCCAAAGCAGTGGGACGCCTCGGATGTGGCCAATCAATGCCTTTCGGCGGCGACCGCCTGTCTTTACGGCATTACCGAAGCGGCCATTCTGGCAGCTGGCTATGCCCCAGCCATCGGCTTTTTGCATACCGGTAAGCCGCTGAGCTTCGTCTACGACATCGCCGATATCGTCAAATTCGAGACCGTCGTTCCGGCAGCGTTTCGCATCGCCGCGAAGAACCCGCCAATGCCGGAGCGCGAGGTGCGCATTGCCTGCCGCGATGCCTTCAAGCAGACCCTGCTACTGCAACGCATCATCCCCATGATCGAAGAGGTGCTGGCGGCGGGCGAGATCGAACCGCCACCACCGCCAGCTGACGCCGTACCGCCCGCCATCCCCGAACCGCCGTCGGTGGGCGATAGCGGCCATAGGAGTCAATGAGATGGCCATGCTCGTCGTTGTCACCGAAGCCGTGCCACCTCGATTACGCGGGCGGCTGGCCGTCTGGCTACTGGAGATTCGCGCTGGCGTGTATGTGGGCGATGTCAGTAAGCGGATTCGAGAAATGATCTGGGAACATGTCAACGTCCTGGCCGAGGATGGCAATGTCGTCATGGCCTGGGCCAGCAACCATGAGTCCGGCTTCGAGTTCCAGACCTATGGTGCTAATCGGCGTGAGCCCTGGGATCACGATGGGTTGCGTCTGGTACGCTTTCTGCCCGCCTAAGCTAAGTAGCTGATAATCCTAGATCTTTAAAAATGCAGTTTGTACAAAAAATAAGCAAAATCGTTGGTGGAATTTCTGCTGTCGATTTTTCTTTTTTAGATCAATTATCTACAGTTAGACCGTTCCCCACAGGCGTGGGGATGAACCGGCCGCCACCGCCTGTTCGGCGGCGCGGGATCGCCGTTCCCCACAGGCGTGGGGATGAACCGCTGATGGGGGGTGGCGCATGAACGCCCCGGCACCGTTCCCCACAGGCGTGGGGATGAACCGACGATTTACCGCTGGAGCCCGCTGGGCGTGATCCGTTCCCCACAGGCGTGGGGATGAACCGATCATGTGCTCATTGGGGGAATAGCGGCCGTACCGTTCCCCACAGGCGTGGGGATGAACCGCCATCGGCCAGCTCGGTTTTACTGGCCTTATTCCGTTCCCCACAGGCGTGGGGATGAACCGAACACTTCGAGATGCAGGTGCAGTGCATCGCGCCGTTCCCCACAGGCGTGGGGATGAACCGCCGCCGCCGCATTGCGCCAGGCGAAAAAGCTACCGTTCCCCACAGGCGTGGGGATGAACCGACGATTTACCGCTGGAGCCCGCTGGGCGTGATCCGTTCCCCACAGGCGTGGGGATGAACCGCTGATGCACAGGTACACCAGGCGTTCGATCAGCCCGTTCCCCACAGGCGTGGGGATGAACCGTCATTCCGCGTCGCCACCGAAGGCGCAACCACCCGTTCCCCACAGGCGTGGGGATGAACCGCGGGTGAACAGCAGGGGGCCGAGGATGCTGGCCCGTTCCCCACAGGCGTGGGGATGAACCGCCCTCACCGAACGCGGCACGTTCATCGTCGATCCGTTCCCCACAGGCGTGGGGATGAACCGGCACCCTGGAGGTGGTCGCCGAGCACTACAACCCGTTCCCCACAGGCGTGGGGATGAACCGAACAGCTCGACGATGATGCCTTGGCCTTGGCTCCGTTCCCCACAGGCGTGGGGATGAACCGGGAGGCCCGTTCTCTAATGGCCGTTTACGTTGCCGTTCCCCACAGGCGTGGGGATGAACCGGCAAAGGCGCTACCATGCGCCTCTTTGAGCAAACCGTTCCCCACAGGCGTGGGGATGAACCGGTGCGGCTGTTTATGTAATTGATACCGACTCTCCGTTCCCCACAGGCGTGGGGATGAACCGGTGGTTTTCTTGTGGTACCGCTTGTTGCAAATCCGTTCCCCACAGGCGTGGGGATGAACCGGCCCGCCACCGCGCGCGCCTGCATGGCCTGAACCGTTCCCCACAGGCGTGGGGATGAACCGAGTGGGCCAGTTATGGGCGGCTACTCTTCAAACCGTTCCCCACAGGCGTGGGGATGAACCGCCAGCAGGCGCAGCCCAAAGGCGGACGCAAGCCCGTTCCCCACAGGCGTGGGGATGAACCGTCGCCCTCTTTGCCGGTTTCGTCATATTTGCGCCGTTCCCCACAGGCGTGGGGATGAACCGCTCTGACAGCGTGGCATCGGCACCGGCGATGCCCGTTCCCCACAGGCGTGGGGATGAACCGCTCAGGATCCATCGTTATGTCTGTTCGCCTATCCCGTTCCCCACAGGCGTGGGGATGAACCGGCGAGCGCGGTGGCCGAGGGCTTTTGCAACGGCCGTTCCCCACAGGCGTGGGGATGAACCGACGCCATGACGAGCGCATGGGACGCCATCGGCCCGTTCCCCACAGGCGTGGGGATGAACCGCTCTTGCGCTTGGTAGGCTGCGCCACAAACCCCCGTTCCCCACAGGCGTGGGGATGAACCGTCGATGAGTTAGACGATACCGAGCGCGGCGCGCCGTTCCCCACAGGCGTGGGGATGAACCGCGCGGGGGCAATCACCTTGTAGCGTATCTGCTCCGTTCCCCACAGGCGTGGGGATGAACCGCTGAAGCGCCGAGGGATCGATCTGAGGCACATCCGTTCCCCGCAGGCGCGGGGATGAACCTGGTACTCGGTTGAGCGCTACTATTGTGGGCTTGATGCAGCTCTACTTTCCGCTGGCGCTGACACTATTTTCTATTTCTGGAAAATTCCGCCAGCGCCTAAACGATGCGTTTACGCTCGTGCCTGCCATCGAAGAAGTGATGCGCACCGTCGGGAATATGGCGACAGAGATGGTGAAAGAGGCGCATGTGGTGGTGGCGGAGTAAGTGATGCTCCTTTCAAGTATCCGCAAAGGCCGCCAGTAATGAAGCGGTCAGTATTGGCGATGGATTAGCTCCGGTCAGAATCGTGGCGATATGAGCCCCCTGAGGCCACTGGTCACGCATGGCATAGGCGGCTGCCAAGCCGAGTGCCCCTGCGGGTTCCAACAGCAGCCCCAGATGTTCCAGGCCAAGGCGCATGCCCTCTTCGATACGGGCTTCGTCCACGAGCCAAATGTCATCGACTACATCACGCATATCCTCCAGTGCCTCGGTAATAGGAGCGCGAACCGCCACGCCATCGGCCATGGTGTCCACGCGATCATTAGTGACGAGCGTACCGCGCCGCCAGCTTTGCCAGGTGGCATCCGCGCCTTGAGGGCAGATGCCGATGACTCGGGTAGCGGGGGAAGAGGCTTTGAACCAGCGGCCTACGCCATTGATAAGCGCGCCATTACCAAGGGGCACCAGCAGCGTATCGAAGGTGTCACCGTTTGCGAGCATTTCGACCGCAATCGTACCTGCGCCTTCGGTAATGGCGGCTTGTCGGCCATCTTCTACAAACAGGCTACCATTCTGTTTAGCAAAGCGAGCCGCTGCCTGCTTGGCTTGATCAAAATCAGCTCCCATGCAAATAACCTTCGCGCCTAGTGCGCAGATACCTGCAACTTTAAGTGGGTTAGCATTGTCAGCGACAAAGACGCTAAGGGGCAGCCCATGTTGCTTGCAAGCATGCGCCATGGCTAGCCCCCAGTTCCCTGCACTGGCGCAAACCAGCGGGGCAGGTTGTTCTTGCTGAATATGGTGGGAAACAAAATGGTCGGCACCGCGCCATTTGAAGTTGCGCAGGGGGTTGAGCGTTTCGACCTTCACTGTCATGGCGACGCCTAACGCAGCATCGAGTGAGGGCGAGCGATACTGCGGGGTTGCCCGGAAGGTAGGGGTGATGCATCTGGTAGCAGCGGCAATATGCTCCAGCTTGATGCGGTGTTCGCTGCGTTGAGGGGCAATTAGCTCGGCGTGGCGAGCGATCGGCTGTAAATCTTCCGGATGCTCTATACGATCCACCATGAGCACGCCATCAAGGTGATCAACCTCATGCTGGATCAGTGCTGACAGTGATGCTGAAAGGTCATTCCAGTGGCAGGTTTTGCCACCTTCAGTCTGGTACGTCAGGCTGATGCTGGTGTGGCGCCTGACATTGGCAATATGGCCGGGCACGCTCATGCAGTCGTCCCAAACCGGCCGCGTCTCTTCACTTCGCCAGACAATGGCTGGGTTGATCAAGGTAAATGGGCGGCCGCCCAACTGAACCGCCACGATGCGCAAGGGTTCGCCTATTTGCGGGGCAGAGAGGGCACGGCCAAAGCCGGTGCGTGCTTTGAAATCGGCAAGTGTGGCATGTAGTTCGGAAATTACCTTTGCTATATCGGAGGTGATTTCTTCTACTGGCTGTGAAACGGCTCTTAAGCGTGGGTCGCCTTCGGTCAGGATCGTGCGTATTTGGTTCATGGTGTTGTCTCTGCCTGTATGGTTAAGTCTTTGCTTGCGTTGCGTTAGCTTAACGGGCAAGACCTTTTTACTGGCCGCATATCCTGGCGGGCCATTGCGGGGAGACTGCATAATGAGTGACCAAACTGCGGGCGAGCGGCCCACAGAGCAACTGGATGATCTTGATCGTCGGATTTTGGCTATTTACCAGCACGATACGCGCGTGACGGGGGAGAGTATCGGGCAAGCGGTTGGCTTGTCGGCGGCGGCTGTTCAGCGGCGGCTCAAGCGGCTAAGAGCGCGGGGTGTTATTGTCCAGGAGGCGGCGCGTTTAGATGCCAAAGCACTCGGCTGGCCAACTACCTGCATTGTCGGTGTCGATCTCGAGTATGAACGCAACCAACATGTCGATGAGTTTAAGCAGCGGATGCGAGAGCACCCCAATGTGCAGCAGTGTTATTACGTCACAGGGAGCATGGACTTCGTGCTGATCGTAGTGACCCGTACGCTGCAGGAGTACGAAGATTTTACCCGCGAAGCACTGATGGAACACCCCAATGTGCGTTCGTTCACAACGATGGTTGCCATGGACGCGGTCAAGTCGGGATACGCATTGCCTTTAAGTGACTGAGCCTCTGAGTATTATGCTCTTTCAGCCGGATGAAGAGTACTTCATCTGTGCCCCTCATCCACGAGGTACTTATGCATCGCCATGCTCTCACCTACCGGACCTTCGGTAATCCACTTGAAACATTGAACATGGAAACGGCTGAGATGCCTGAACTGAGCGCGAATAAGCTCAGGGTCAGTATGCTGTGTGCTCCCGTGAATCCCTCTGACCTGATTCCCATCCACGGAGCGTACTCGCATCGCATAGCACTGCCCGCCGTTGCGGGCTACGAAGGCGTAGGGCGCGTGATGGAGGCACCTCAAGCGTATGCTTCGCTGATCGGAAAACGTGTGCTTCCACTACGCGGTGAAGGCACTTGGCAGACGCTTGTGGATTGTGACCCTGCGCTTGCCGTGCCTGTCCCGGATGACATTCCTGATGCCGTGGCAGCACGGGCCTACATCAATCCCCTGGCAGCCTTGACGATGCTGGAAATGTGGCCTGTCAGGGGCAAGCGTGTGCTGCTCACTGGCGCGGGTTCGAATTGCGCGGAATACCTGGGAACGTGGGCCTACCAGCATGGGGCTCGTGAAGTCATTGGGGTATATCGCTCCGAGAGCCGAGCCGCCCGCCTCGAACAGCTGGGTATTCGGCCGCTATCTCTTCAGGATACGTCGCAGATCACCCATGTGGCGCGCGTGTCCGATGTGGTCTTTGACGCCTTGGGCGGTCAAGTGGCCTCGAACATTCTGCAGTCAATGGCGCCTGGTGCGATGTTTATCGCCTATGGGTTATTGACGGGGCAGGCTGTTCAATTGGATGGCAAACCTCGCGCTCATTACGGAAGGTTTCATCTGCGCGATAGCTTGGCCAGGATGCCTGCAGACACC
>NZ_LFGS01000015.1:210662-212491 GCF_002078135.1 Halomonas sp. BC1
GCAGACACCTGGCAGCATCAGTTCCTGGCCATCTGGAAGCTGCTGGGCCAGCTAGAGATGCCGAATTATCGCGTGTTTGCATGGCAGGATTGGCAGCGAGCGGTCGAAGCGGTGCTGCAGCCACAGAGCCAGAAAAGCCTATTGGACTTTACTCGCCTGGCGCAGGCGATGATGACCGTAGCAAATCAGCCCGGGCGCTGAAACTGCCTGCGCGCCTGTTCCACCTGTTCGCGTGTGATGCAGTGGAGCGAGTGGTCGTTGAGCAGCCCCATGGCCTGCATAAAGGCGAACGCCGTGGTGGGGCCGAAGAATTTCCAGCCGCGTTTTTTCAGCTCCTTCGCCATGGCGATGGATTCTGGCGAGGTGGTCTGCGATTGGGGGGCCACGGTGTCGCTGGGCTCATAGCGCCAGAAGAACGCCGCCAGCGACCCTTCCTGCTCGACCATCTCCTGGGCGCGCTGGGCGTTATTGATGGTGGCTTCGATTTTTCCACGATGACGAATGATGCCCGCGTCTTGCAGTAAGCGCTCCACGTCCTGTTCGCCAAAGTGGGCTACCTGATGAAAATCGAAGTGGTGAAAAGCGGCGCGAAAGTTGTCGCGCTTATTGAGGATCGTGCGCCAGCTGAGCCCCGACTGAAAGCTTTCCAAACAAAGTTTTTCGAACAGGCGCTGGTCGTTATCGACCGGAAACCCCCACTCCTGGTCGTGGTACGGCAGGAATTCTGGCGCTCCTGCGCACCACTGGCAGCGGGGTTGCCCATCCGGGGCGATAAAGCCGTTCGTCATCCGTCGTGTACCGTGGTGGTCAGAGGATCAGGCAAACCATTCCCGAGCGGTGCGCCACAGGCACATGCCGGTGAAGTAGACCGATGTCAGCATCCAGCCCCACAAGGCCCAGGAGGCATGGGTGGGGTGCGAGAGAATCAGCGAAGTCGTGCACACACACCACACCAGCGTGACCGTGATGTTCAGCGGCATGAATTGCCGTACCCGGAAAGGGTGCAGAAACTTCATGCGGGTGACGGTGAGGGCCGCCATGAGCAGAATGATCGCGAAGGTGACAAACGGCGGAAAATCAAGAATGTAGAAGTAGGCGGCGATGATGTTCCAGGCAGCAGGAAAACCGACAAAGTAGTTGTCCTGGCTTTTCATGTTCACGTTGCAAAAGCAGAACATGGAGGAGAGCAGGATGATGAAGACCGAGAGCAGTTCGAAGTGGGTGGGCAGCTCGACGAAAAAGTAGATGAACAGCGCCGGGATGAATGCCCAGGTGAGATAGTCGATCACCATATCCAGCGTGGAGCCATCGAAGTGGGGCAGAATGGTCTTCACTTCATACTTGCGCGCCAGGGTGCCGTCCAGGCCGTCTACCATCATGGCGGCGCCTAGCCACAGCAGGCAGGCCACGGGGTTGTTATCGATCAGCGCCAACAGCGCCATGGTGCCCAGCAAGACACCGCTGGCAGTGAAGACATGCACGCTCCAGGCCTTGTAGACCGAGGCGCGCGATTCTGTGTGTGAAGAGAGCAATTGAGCCACCTTGACCCCATGGGGAACGGCCGTTCCCTTTCTATCAGGTTTATAAATGAGCGTATAAAGAACGCTACACTACTACAAGATTGCCCCCAGAGAATATGCCCCGCTCCCTTTATAACCACGCGTTGAGGTAATCGATATGACCACTGTTCGCCTAGCGACCATCCAGGACTTGGAAGCGCTTTCCCTTTTATTAGACGAATATCGGCAGTTTTATCAACAGCCAAGTGATATTCAAGCAGCGCTTGATTTTCTGCGTCAGCGCTTTGGGCAGGCAGACTCTCGTATTTT
>NZ_LFGS01000015.1:212872-222769 GCF_002078135.1 Halomonas sp. BC1
GGTGAGCGAGGGGCAGGAGGGCTCCTTGACTGGCTTCGTGCAGCTCTACCCGGGGGTTTCCACAGTAGGTTTAAATGCTCGCTGGACGTTGAACGACCTCTTCGTGCTGCCGCAGTGCCGTGAGAAAGGGACCGGGCGTACGCTGATGGAAGCCGCTACTCAACTTGCCCGTGAGCATGGTGTCGCGCGTTTGATACTAATGACGCAGGTAGAGAATGAGCGGGCCCAGCGTTTATATGAATCACTGGGCTGGCAGCGCAATACGGCGTTTTATGGCTATTTGCTCGACATAAAATAAACGTTTTTACACGGCCATTTAGTGGATGGTTTTTGCCGCAAGCCCTAACCAAGCCACGGTGGCGTCACGATGCGTGCGGGCTCCCGCTGCATGATGATGTCACCGTGGCGGACGGAGAGCAGTACGTCACCCTGGTTGCGTAGCACGCTGTAGTCGTCTTCTCCATCCAGCAGGTTGAAGCTGGCGGGTTTGCCTACCTCGATACCGTAACGCGCCTCGATGTTGAGCGTGCGGGCGCTGTTGTCGGTGATCAGCGACAGCGCCTGGCTGAAGTCCTGATAGCCCATCATCTGGCAGATATGCAGGCCAAAATCCAGCGTTCGCAGCAGCTTACCGTTGCCCAGCGAGTACCAGGGGTCGAAGATGGAGTCTTCGGCAAAACAGACGTTGATACCGGCTTCGTTGAGTTCCTTGACGCGTGTCACGCCGCGCCGTTTGGGGTAGGTGTCGAAGCGCCCTTGCAGGTGGATGCTCTCGGTGGGGCAGGAAATGAAGTTGATGCCCGAACGCTTGAGCAGCAGAAACAGCTTCGAGCAGTAGGCGTTGTCGTAGGAGTGCATGGCGGTGGTGTGGCTGGCGGTCACGCGGCTGCCCAGCTCATGAAACAGTGCCTCACAGGCGAGCACTTCGAGAAACCGCGAGTTGGGATCATCGATTTCGTCGCAGTGTACATCCACCAGGCGGTCGTACTTGATGGCCAGTTCGATGACGCGCTTAATGGATGCCACGCCCAACTCTCGCGTGTACTCGAAGTGAGGAATGCCGCCTACCACATCGGCGCCAAACTCCAGCGCCTCTTCCATGAGCTTGTCGCCGCCAGGGTAAGAGAGCAGGCCATCCTGTGGAAAGGCCACCACCTGAATGTCGATTTTGTCCTTCAGCTCGTCTCGCAGTGTGCAAAGGGTTTTCAGGCCTACCAGGCTGGGGTCGCTGGTGTCGGCATGGGTGCGCACGAACTGCACGCCGTTGCCGATCAACAGGTTGAGGGTCTTCAGTACGCGCTCCCGAATGTCCGCCTCGTCGAGCAACGGCTTACGCTCCCCCCAGCGTTCGATGCCCTCGAACAGCGTGCCGCTCTGGTTCCAGTGAGGCTCGCCAGCGGTCAGGGCCGCATCCAGGTGGATATGCGGCTCGATAAACGGCGCACACAGCAGTTTGCCGCCCGCATCCCTCTGGCCTTCGCCTGCCGTTTGCGGCGCATCCTGAGCAGTGATTGCGGTGAAGACACCGTTCTCGATATCCAGCCGATAAAGCCCAGGGCGCTGGCGAAGGCGGGCATTGATGATCTGCATGTTCATAAACAGGTGCTCACTTATTGTTTGGCCGTCGATGGGAAGCTATCACCCAGCGTAGCGTGCTTCAGACGTAGCAGCACGGCGTAGCTGCCTGCCGCGACTGCGACACCCACCAGCGGCGGTAGTAACGGAGAAAAATAGGCAGCCCCGGCACCAATGGCATAGGCGGCGAGGCCGCGCCGATTGAAATCGGGTAGCTGCGCAGAGGCCAAAGCAGGGTAGCGGCCTCGGTGCCTGAGCCAAAAATCAGCCATGATCACCCCGCCCATGGGAGGGATAAACGTGCCGAGCAGCACCAGAAATGGAATGAGCAGGTTGTACATGCCACCTACCGCCAGCACGGTACCAATGGCGGCGCCGCTGACGGTGACCAAGCGGCGCTTTTCGGTGCGCAGCAAGTTGCATCCCGCCACGGCGAAGTTGTAAATCGTGTTGTCCTGGGTCGTCCATATGTTCAGGAACAGCATCAATACCGCGAGGGAGAGAAAACCTTGGGCAATGAGAACATCGACGATATCTGCCTGCTGGTAAATCATCGTGCCCAAGGCACCGGTCAGCACCATCAATCCATTGCCAATGAAAAAAGCGGCCAGCGTTGCGATCACCGCAACTTTCGGCGTCCTGGCAAAGCGACTCCAGTTGGTCGCCTGGGTGCCACCGCTGATGAAGGTACCGATAATCACGGTGATCGCCGCTGCGACACTCATACTTTCCGTTGGCGTTTGCTGGCTTAATCCTGCAAAGCCGCGCACATCGACCAGCCCGGTGAACAGGCTGACCAGGATGAAGAGCATCATGGCGGGTACGGCGAAGCGCGACAGCCAGTCCATGCCTCGATAACCGATCAGGGCGGTCACGCAGAATCCAAAGCCAAACAGCACCATCAAGGGGATTTCCAGCCATTCAGGCATTCCCGTGGTGCGTACCAGCACTAGGGCTATCGTGGCGGTTCCCCAAGCGTACCAGCCAATCTGGGTGAAGCCGAGGATAATGTCAGAGAGTTTGCTGCCTTTTTCGCCGAAGCAGAACCGTCCCATCAGGACGGCATTCAGGCCGCTCTGGCAGGCGATATAAGCCAGCGCTGCTGCGTAGATACCCAGCAGCAGGTTGCCTGCCACGATAATCCACAGTAACTGGCCAATCGGGAAGGCTTGGCCCAGGGAGCCACCCGCCCACATGGTGGCGGTGAAAAAGGTAAAGCCAAGCAGTACCGCTGAGGTAGAGAGTAGCCCTTTCCGAGCCTGGAGGGGTACTTCGCTAAGTGGGTAGTCTGAATGGTGCATCTTTTTCCCCTTCGATACGTCGTCGCGTGTCATGGTCAAGAAAGATGCAGCAAGCCGCATGCCAATCAGGCGTGGTCAGGTAACAAGAAACGTTTAAATTTTTAGCCACTCGTGCGCGTCTTTAATGGTAGTTTGCGAAAAGAAGACATGAATAACGAGCGCGCACGCGCACAACAAGGTAACGAACGCTCTGCATGGCGTGGCGCTAACATGCCATTGACAGGATCGATGATCAGCAATGGGGCGATGTGGCAAGACGTGGCTGAGGGGGAGTCGGCCAATATGGAACCATCCAGTTCGCAAGAACCACCGTTGCCAGCCGCTGGGCTGCCCTGGTATCGCACCCTGGTCGGCAAAGTGGCGGCCTTCATGGTGTTGGGCGTGGTGTTTGCCTATTCCATGGGCGCCTTGCTGGGCTTGACCATTGTGGAGCGCAGTGCACGCGAACAGTGGGCTCGGGAAGCGCTGGTGAATGCCCAAATCGTGAGCGCTACGATTCGGCGCATCTACACGAACGTGGCGGTACGCACCGACCCCTCGGGTCAAGTGACGCACCTGGTGTCGGAACAGGCCCTTGGGGATGAAGACTCGGTGCTCAGTACCGGTTTCAGTCCCGTGGATGTGTTGGCGCTGGCGAGTGCGCAAACGCGCCACAACGTCTGGCTGTTTTCCCGCTTACCGGATGGCCGCTTCAGCATGGTCGCCGATGCCCATCACGGTGAAGACGTCTCGCTCACACTGCCTCAAGTCCCGGAGCTATCGCTGGTCGCGTCCGGTAACGAGCCGTACGTGGGTTTTGCCTGGCTTGGCCATGAGGAGCACTTCATCAGCGCATTGCCCATCGTGTCTCCTCAGGGGGAGTTATGGGGGGTGTCGGTTGCCACCATTGGCACCAAGGCGATGCTGTACCAGGTGCACCGCGAGCTTCTGCTGAAAGTCGTCGCCTCACTGTGCGTCGTGCTGTTGGCCACGGCCTTGCTGTTGAGCCTGCTGATGCATCAGCTGTTCAAGCCCGTGCCGCGTCTGATCAAGGCGCTGACGCATATTTCCCATAACCGAACCGAGCAGGCAACGCCCTACACACAGCGCCAGGATGAAATTGGCTGTATGGCCCAAGCCATCGAAGCGTTACGCAAAAAAGTCGTCGAGCGTGAGCTGCTGCTGGAGGTCAAGGAGGAGGCGCTCAAGTTCCAGCACCTGGCGCACCACGATGCGCTGACCAAGCTGCCTAATCGTGTTCAGTTCAACGATGCCTTGCGGGATGCCGTCGCGCAGCTGCCGAGCGGTGAGCGCTTCAATGTGATGATTTTTGATCTGGATCGCTTCAAGGCCGTCAACGATACGTTAGGGCATGCCGCCGGGGATGAGCTGCTGGTCCAGGCCAGTCGACGGGTGCAGCAGCTGTTGGCCGAACGTGAGCTGGTGGCGCGTCTGGGGGGCGATGAGTTCGCGATTCTCCAGCCTGTTCACCACCATGCGCTGGACGAAGCTAGTGTGCGGGCAGGGCGGCTGGTCGCTGCGCTGCGCGAACCCTTTGACCTGCAGGGAGAGCGCGTCCAGATCGGTGTCAGCATCGGGATTGCCCTGGCCCCCCGGGATGGCGAAAGCAGCCATACCCTGTTGCGCAGTGCCGACGTAGCGCTCTACGCCGCCAAGGCCATGGGGCGAGGGCGTTATCAGGTGTTCAGTAGCGGCAGACCATGGGAGCCAGCTACGATGAGTAGCGTCATCTGGCGGTGCGTCACAGTGATGGGTCTTCTGCTGCTGGTCATGGGCACAGCCAACGCAAACACCAACGCCCCGACACTTGCGCGCATTCAGCAGGATCACACCATTCTGATTGGGCACCGAGAACACGAGGAGCCCTTCTCCTACGTGGTGGAAGGGCGGCCCATCGGCTACTCCATCGATATTTGCCAGGCAGTGGTGGACAGACTCAGTGCGCGGTTGGGTGGGCCAGCGCTGTCGGTAACCTTCGTACCGGTGACCCCCGCCAATCGGTTCATACTGCTAAAAAAAGGGGATATCGATATTGAGTGCGGTGTAACGACCAGCACCGCCGAACGGCGCCGTCACGCTGCCTTTACGTATCCGCACTTTTTTACGGCCACACGCTACGTATCGCTTGAACAGAATGCACTTGATCGCATTGAGGACCTGGCGGGGCGCAGTGTGGTGTCGACCACCGGAACGCTAAACATCGAACAGCTCAACGCCTTGAACCGAGCGCAAGGGCTTAATATTGCCGTGATGTTGAGCCGCTCCCACGAAGAAGCGTTCAGGATGGTGGCCACCGGCCAGGCGTCTGCGTTCGTCATGGACGATATCTTGTTGGCAGGCCTGATCGCGTCTGATGCCTCCCCGGAACGTTTCCATATCTCGTCGGAAGCACTGAGTGACCCCGAGCCGTATGGCCTCATGGTTCGCCGTGATGACGCCGAGTTTTTACACTGGGTCAATGAGGCATTACGCGAACTGTATCAGAGCGGGGCGATGCTGGCGCTGTATGAGAAGTGGTTTCTGTCTCCCATACCACCGGACCAACAGGTGGTGGGCCTTCCCATCAGCCCGCAGTTGGAAGCCGCTTTTGCACACCCTACGGCATACGCTGAATAAGGAGGGAGCCATGGTTCGAAGATACAGGCATTGGTGGGCAGGGTTGGTGGCCTCTCTGGGGGCCAGTGCATTAGCGTTTGCTGTCGAGATCGATACCCTGGAACGCCTCAAGGAAACCGGCACGCTGAGAGTTGGCTATGGCGATACGGCGCCTTTTTCCTATGCGGATGATGAGGGGCGCGTGGTGGGCTACTCCATCGAGCTGTGTCAGCGGGTGGCGGAGCATCTACAGCAGCAACTGGAACTCCCCCGGCTGGAGATCGAATACGTCTTCCGTACGCCGGGCAACCGGGTGCAGCTTTTGAACAGTGGCGATATCGATATCGAATGCAATGCCAGCACGAATACGGCGGAGCGCCGTCGTAGTGCCGATTTCTCGCTGAGCCATTTTTTCGTCTCCGTGCGCTATGTTGCGCTGGCCAAACATGGGTTTGCCACGCTGCAGGATCTGGCGGGGCGCAGCGTCAGTGTGGCGCGCGGAACGGTGAACGTGGGGCAGATCAATCTGGCCAACCGCGAGCAGCGTTTGAACCTGTCGGTAGTGCCGGTGGAAACGCTTCAGGAGGCTTTTGACCTGGTCACCCATGAGCGGGTGGCGGCATTTGCCATGGATGACATTCTGCTGAGCACGATGATGGCAGAAACCGGCAACCCCGGCGCCTATCGCCTGTCGGAAGAGGCGGTGACGGCGGAGGAGCCGTTGGGGCTGCTGATGCGCCGAGGCGATGACGCCTTTGTCGAGCAGGTCAACCAGGCGCTGCGCCAGATCTATCAAAGCGATGAGATGCTGGCGCTTTACGAGCGGTGGTTCCTGCAGCCGTTGCCCGGCAAGGGGATTACCCTGAACGTGCCGCTGAGCGAAACGCTGAAAAACCACTTTTCCAATCCCCAGGCCACCCCTCAGGCTATTTTAAGAAACTAGGCGCGGGCTTTTTTAGCCGTGGCAGTACTGGGGGCTTTCTCGCGTCGTTCGGCCAAGTGCTCTACCTTGCGCTGCTTTTCGTACAGGAAGCGCAGCACTTCCTGGCGGTAGCGGTTGTAACGAGGGTCGTCGGCCAGCGTGATACGGTTGCGGGGGCGCGGCAGGTCGATATCGAGAATTTCACCAATGCGCGCCGAGGGGCCGTTGGTCAGCATGACGATACGATCAGACAGCAGCACGGCCTCATCCACATCGTGGGTGATCATGATGACGGTGTTCCCCAGCTC
The DNA here is from genome assembly GCF_002078135.1 of Halomonas sp. BC1. Lineage (NCBI taxonomy): Bacteria > Pseudomonadati > Pseudomonadota > Gammaproteobacteria > Oceanospirillales > Halomonadaceae > Halomonas > Halomonas sp. BC1. The sequence goes on from NZ_LFGS01000015.1 coordinate 219,574, forward strand.
GTCCTGAATGCGCATCACCTCTTCTTGCAGGTGGGCGCGTGTCAGCGCATCCAGGGCGCCAAACGGCTCATCCAGCAGCAGTACCTTGGGCTCCATGGCCAGAGCGCGGGCGATCCCTACCCGCTGCTTCATGCCGCCGGAAATCTCTGAAGGGCGTTTGTTGAGGGCATGGGACATACCGACCATGTCCAGATTCTTGAGGATCCAGGCGTGGCGTTCGGCCTTGGTCTTGCGGCGGGCAAAGGTCTTGTTCACCGCCAGCGCCACGTTTTCGTACACCGTGAGCCAAGGCAGTAACGAGTGGTTTTGGAAGACCACGCTGCGGTCGGGGCCTGGCGCATTGACCTCCTTGCCATCCAGAATGACCGCGCCAGAGGTCGAGGAGGTGAGCCCGGCGATGATGTTGAGCAGGGTCGACTTGCCGCAGCCCGAATGGCCAATGATCGAGATGTACTCACCCTTGGCGACGCCCAGGTCGATCTCCTTGAGCACGTTGGTAGTGGCACCTTTGGTGGCAAAGGTCATGTCCACCTGCTCGACGCTTAAATAGTGTGAAGCCATGATCCAATCTCCTGGGTTAGCTTTGGGTGGTGCCACGGGTCACGCACTGGCCGATGAAGGCCACGATGCGGTCAAGAATGAAGCCCACGATGCCCACATAGATGAGTGCCAGCACGATGTCGCTGAGCATGGAGGCATTCCAGGCGTCCCAGATGAAAAAGCCGATGCCCACGCCGCCAATCAGCATCTCGGCGGCCACGATGGCCAGCCAGGAAAGCCCTACCCCAATGCGCAGGCCCGAAAAGATATAGGGTGCGGCGGCGGGCAGCATGATGCGGGTGAAATACTCCATGCCGTTGAGGCGAATCACTCGGGCCACGTTGCGGTAATCCTCGGGGATATTACGCACCCCCACCGAAGTGTTGATGATGATGGGCCAGATGGCGGTGATGAAGATCACGAAAATGGCCGAAGGGGTGCTGTCCTGAAACCCGGCCAGTGAAATCGGCAGCCAGGCCAGCGGAGGCACGGTGCGCAGCACCTGAAACACGGGGTCGAGGCCACGCAAGGCCCAGGTCGATTGGCCCACCAGCACGCCCAGGCTGATGCCTACCACCACTGCCAACAGGTAGCCATAGGCCACGCGTTCTAGGCTGGCCAGAATCTGCCAGCCCATGCCCTTGTCGTTGCCGCCGTAGTCGTAGAAGGGATGAATGATCAGCTCCCAGGTATCGTTGAGCACCTGCGAGGGCGGCGGCAGCGCCGCGCCAGGATAGGAGCACAGCGCTTCCCACAGGCCGATCAGAATGGCCATCACGACCACCGGCGGCAGCACGTTCTTGACCAGGGTGTCGCGCAGGCGTAGCAGCACAGGGTGCACGCCTGGCATGGAGGTAGACAGCGTATTGGCTCTTGATGAAGTCGTCATGAGGTTCTCCCAGGCTGCCTGGCTCAGGCCAGCGCCTTGATCTCCAGGCTATCGAGGTAGGCTTGCGGGTTTTCCGGGTCGAAGACCTTGCCGTCGAACAGCGTTTCGACGCCGCGAGAGGTGGAGTCCGGAATGTCTGCCGAGGCCACGCCAAGGGCGTGAGCGGCTTCTCGCCACAGGTCTTCGCGGTTGACCTGCTCGATCAGGGCCGCGCTGTCGAAGTCCTGCGGCAAGTAGCCCCAGCGCTTGTTCTCGGTCAGGAACCACAGGTCGTGGCTCTTGAAGGGGTAGGAGGCGTGCTTGTCCCAGTAGCGCATCATGTGCGGATGGTTTTCCACGACGCGCCCGGTGCCGTAATCGAAGTTGCCCTGAATACGGTCGATGAGGTCGGCATAAGGCGCATGAATCCAGCGGCGGCGTGAGCAGATCTGGGCCATCTCCTCGTGGTTTGCCGGGTCTTCGCACCACATTTGCGCTTCCATGATGGCCATCAGCAGCGCTTTGGTGGCGTTGGGGTGGGCTTCGACGTAGTCGCTGCGCATGGCGAAGGCTTTTTCCGGGTGGTCGTTCCACAGCTCGCCGGTGGTGTTGGCGGTGTAGCCGATGCCCTGGTTGATCAACTGCTGGTTCCAGGGCTCGCACACACAGAAGGTGTCCATACTGCCCACCCGCATGTTGGCCACCATCTGGGCCGGCGGGATGGTAATGGTGGAGATGTCGCGGTTGGGGTCGATGCCCCCGGCGGCCATCCAGTAGCGAATCCACATGTCGTGGGTGCCGCCGGGGAAGGTCATGGCAGCGCTGACTTCGCTGCCTCCGCTGCGCTTTTCCGCCAGAGCTTGGGCAAACTCACGGGTATCCAGCGCGACCTTGAGGTCGGCGTACTCATCGCCCACCGAGATGCACTGCCCGTTGAGATTGAGGCGCGCCAGAATGCTCATCGGCACGGGAATGTTGTTGGGGGTCATGGCGCCGCTGGCGATCAGGTAAGGCATGGGCGTCAGGATGTGCGCGCCATCGATCCCGTTACGCTGTGAACCCAGTACCAGGTTGTCTCGGGTGGTACCCCAGGAAGACTGCTTGAGGACCTCCACATCGGTCATACCGTGCTTGGCAAAAAATCCTTTTTCATCGGCCACGAACAGCGGCGCTGCATCCGTCAGCGCAATGAAACCGAGTTTGGCCGACGTGGTTTCCAAAGCGCCGTTGGCAAAAGCCCAGCTCATGGGCAGGCTGCTGAGCACGGCAGAGCCTCCCACCACGGCAGCGGAGCTTTTGAGAAAGTGGCGACGTTCCGGTGAGTGGGACGAAGAGATTTTTTTGCGCATGACACGGTTCCTGCCCTTTGGAGACAAAAACGGCGCCTGCAATCAGCCCCGTTGAGGAGCTGTTGCAGACGCCGTTGTCTGTTGATCATCTTTTTTATCGCCGGGCCCACGTTGACCCAGTTCGCTATCCTTTTGACTTGTGCAGCTAACATGCCAAATGGCGGAGTCGTTTTTGTGAAACATCAGCTTTTCAAAAGGTTAGTCATAATAGTCGAAGAGCTGTCTGGTTATCGAAGGAGGCGTGGATGGTGCGGTGCAGCGTAGAAATGGTGCAGTTTTAGCGAAGCTGCACGAAAAAGAAGCAGGACTGTTAGCAAGTTATCAATAACGTCAAACAATGTGAACTCTATTGTCTCATTAGTTACCTTCCATAGAATGCCATCCACACATTGAGGCTTGCGTAGCGAGCACTATATTAAAGAAAAGACGCTCTCTAAGG
>NZ_LFGS01000015.1:223721-224314 GCF_002078135.1 Halomonas sp. BC1
GGATAAGCCCGGCTGCCAGGGTAAAAAGGCCACTTTCAGTGGCCAGAAAGTGACCGTTGACGCGGTGAATATGCCGCCCTGAGTGCTTTAACCGCTCAGAGACGAATTGATCAGCGGTTCCCTAATGGACTGGCAAACGACGCTTTGTCGGTAGGGGGGTGGTATGAAGCGATTGCTGGCAAATATCTCGGTAAAAACAAGTCTGACGTTCACGTTGGCTATTTCCTGAATCCGTGAGACCGGCCCCCGGAAGCACTTCTAACCCACTGACCTGCATGGCAATATAGCGAATATCGCCATTCACCCAGACAGTGCCATGCCCAACGTCAAGTTCCGCGCCAGTCGCCGCACCCTCACCAGCCACGCCGGGCTGTCCATCATCGGGCAATGCTTCGAGATCGCTGGCGTCGACAGCATCGACAGCCGCTTCCCCACCACGCTGGGCATGCGCACCAGTGACGTGATCAAGAGCTACCTGGGCCTGCTGTGTCTGGGCATGAGCGACTATGACGCCATCGAAAACTTCCGCCGCGACAAGCCCTTCCAACAGCTGCTGACCCTGCAAAAGGTGCCGAGCACGGCGACGCTGCGAC
>NZ_LFGS01000015.1:225475-237018 GCF_002078135.1 Halomonas sp. BC1
ATCGGACGCATGACGGTGTTGAACACCTTGCGAAGCCGCCTGCGCTATTCCCGAGGCACGCCATGCTGATCGTCTGTCGGACAAAGGCACCACGCAGAGAGCTGACGGTCATCGGCAGCCAGTATCAGCGTGTCCGGCGGGTAGAAATGCCTGTCAAAATGGGCTGCTCTCGTCGGTCAGCGTCGCCATGGTTGGCCCTCCCCGGTATGCGTTCAGCGGTTGAGACGGAATCGGCGGTCAGAAAATGCTCGCTGGCGGTGATAGGGGAAGTGTCGGCGCTGGCTTCACGGAATCAGGGATTATTCAGGCGATGGGCATCGACCCGGTGTGGTTCGGTATTTTGACCGTACTGACCGTTGAGCTGGGACTAATGACCCCGCCGGTGGGGATGAACGTGTTTGTGATTAAAGCGATGGCGCCACATGTCGGGCTAGGGGAGATATTTAAAGGGGTGGCGCCTTTTGTGGTTTCTGACTTAATACGACTAGCGCTATTAATCGCCTTCCCCATTTTGAGCACGCTGTTTCTGCTCTAGTTGGTGAGTACGCTTGCCTGTACCCAAGCCAGCGCTATGTCTCTGTGGTGTGCGGTAATACCTTCATCATGAAGGTTTCCGGGCAGTACCCGGCTGTGCACCATCTAATTGCCCACCCCGACATGCGGCGGATCAATTTCACCAGCTCCACCGGCGTTGCGCTTGATTTTTGAGGCTATCGAGATTTAAACCCCGAAGGTCGAAATGGGAGTTCAACTTTCGGGGTGCTGTGTAGACCTGTATTAATGGGCTCTGTGAAACTTAGAAATCGTATCGAACCCCTAAAGCCCACCAATCCTTATCAATCGCATTGATCTCCCTATCTGTACTGCTAGCATATTCTAAATATACAAACATTGGATCACTAAGCCGGTAGCTGCCACCCGCAACGTATTGGACGTCACTCAAATTCATGTCACTATTTTCCATATAGCTGACGTTCCCGTATATTTTGCCTTCTGAGTAACTAAAAACGGGTGCTATACCATAATGACGAATATCTCCCTGCTCTTCAAATAACGCACCGACACTTAGCTGTGGAGATATTTTGTAGGTTACGCTTGCCCCGAGTAGAGCATCATCATCACCTTCTGCTTCATCATAGCCAGCGGCAAAACGTACCGGGCCTGTTTCATAGGCTACATATCCCATTAGGTTAAGTGTTTCTTCTTCACCTGCATCTTCATCTTCTGGATCGAGCTTTCCAGCGACACCCAGGCTGAAGCCATCGAAACTTTGGGATTCAAAAGAGATAGAGTTTCCACGGGCGCGGGCACCACCTTTTGCCAAGGCTCGCCAATCCACAGTATTTCTTACATTGATAACCTTGGATATGTTCTGATAATAGATGGAGTCAAAGTTACCAACCTTTACGGCTCCGACGTCTTCAAATCGTAGCCCTACATATGTGTTCCTTATATCATCAATGACGTTAGGCCGTGCCTCGTCACGATCATTAGCGGTGAATCTAAACTCGGCTCTTATAAAACCCTCTAGCTTAGGATTTATCCTATGTCCAGCTTTAAAGCCAAGGCGTGAACCTTCTTCACTAATATAGTTGTTACCGTCATCGTTGTTTAACGTCAAGTGTATACGGCCATATAGGTCAAAGTAAGTTTCTCCGTCTTCATACACATTGAATGCCTGTGTGGTTCCTGAAAACCCTAAACCTGCTACTAGTGCCAATGTAGAAATGCCATGGCATTTTTTGTTGTTCAACAACATGTTTACTCCCTGATTTATCTTTTTGAGTTTGTTTTTACACTGCCGTGAGATTTTTTTCATTATGAGTACTTTTCCAGGTTAAATTAAATGTAGACGGTTTAACCGTCTAAAGAGATTGACTGATCCACCCAACTGGCACTCGTATGACTGGTGTAAATAACCAGTTTCTGAGCGGCTTTAGCCTGTAATAAAAGCGTGCTCACCTGATGACTACGCTCTGGATCCAATCCTGTACAGGGCTCATCTAAAAGTAAGATTGGAGGAGAAGAAAAATAAGCGTGAAGCAACATAAAACGCTGTAGTTCACCACCAGAGACATCACAGGCATAGCGAGAGAGTAAGCTAGGAGAGAGGTCCAGCAGTCTTAGTCCGTCGAGTACTGTCTTTGTGGGGACTAGAGCAAACCAATCCACAAGTTTTTCGCGAGGTAGTACGGTAGGATGTTGCCCTACGTACGACATTAATCGTGAGCGTAGAAATGCAAAGTGGGCGGGTGTCATTGTGCTTGGTGTGAACTGCTGATCGTGGGTTCGTATGCACAAGTGTGCCGTTCCTAAGCTTCGACTTCCCCAAATTCGTGAGAGCAAAGTCGATTTTCCTGAGCCTGACGCTCCCCAGATCTGTACGATCTGCCCTGTTTGTGCCGTTATGCGAAGTGGCCCATGATGTATGCCATTGCCTTCATACTGCAAAATCACAGTTGGTTTATTCATTAAATCATTGCCTTAACAAGAGCTTGGGCGATGAGATGCTCAGGCTCAGTAAGCAAACGATCCATAATGGATTCGCTGACGATGCGGCCTTGATCCATCACGATGGCCCGATCAGCAATGAGTCGAGCTAGACGTAAGTCATGAGTCACAAACACCATGGCAGTCTGTGTTTGGTTTCTCAAATTAGAGAGCACATCTAAAAAATCTGCTTGAGCGACTGAGTCGAGACCAGCAGTGGGTTCATCTAAAAATAAAATGCTCGGCTGATGGATCATGGCCGCAGCGATTTGTACGCGTTGGCGCATCCCTCCCGAAAAGTTCTTCACTGGCTCATGTAATCGTTCTGGACATAAACCAAGTCGCTGGCCCCATTTTTGTGCTTGTTTGAGTGCATCAACCGCACGGTTGTCACCTAAATCAAAAAGACGACGTACGATATTAGTGGCGGCACTTTGTCTCAGGTTTAGGGTTGTGCTGGCATCCTGAGCCACATAGCCACACGCCCGCCGACGTAAAAGGTTAGTTTGATAAAGACTGGTACGTAGTAAATCCTGGCCTAAAAGGGAAAGAGCCTGACAGTTGTTAGATAGCTGTCGTCCAGCAAGTATATTCAGAAGACTTGATTTTCCAGCACCTGAGGGGCCGACTAAAGCGAGAACCTCGGAAGGATAAAGCTTGAGGTGACAATCCGACAAAATACGGTGCCCAGCTATTTCAAGTGAGATAGCCTGTGCTGTCAGCACGGGATCTGGCAAGCTAAACATGAGCGCGCTCCTTGCATGCTTCGGAGTCGGAACATACCCAATGGGGGGTGTTTGACGTACCAATATTATCCAAATAATGAATAGATGAGCCGCAGATACAACATGCTGTATCGACTTTTTTCAGGCTAGCAGGCAGGTCAACAAAAGCTAAGTTTGCTAAGGGTGTATAGGCAGGCAATGCATAAATTCGTCGCTCGCGTGCGGCGCCAAAAATCTGAATAGCAGGCATCATCGCCATGCGGGGGTTATCCATAGCAGGAATAGGCGACGGTGACATTAAGACCCCATCATTAACAATCACAGGGTGGTCGTATCCTAAGCACGCCTCATCTTGTTGCAACCATGTTTCAAATAGAGCGCTTAACACGACACCGTAATCATGATGTGCGTGCCGTGTCAGTGCTTCGGCCGCATCATTAATAAATCCACGTAGAGGGTCAGGTCGAGGAACTTGGTACACCACAATTTGCTCTTCCCGCAACGGGCTTTCAGGGACTCGCTGACGCGTTTGAATGAGAGTAGCCTTTGAGCTTGTTGTCGTAATTGATATGTTTGCCGTTTTAGTAAAAAAATCCGCGATATTCAGGGCATTAACGGTATCATCCGAACCATGATCGACTACTTTTAACGTGTCATTCGGTTCTAATAAGGCAGCGGTAATAGCCATGCCTCCTACCCCCCAACCATAGGCAATGGGTAGCTCAGGAGCTGAGAAAGGTATTTGACGTCCAGGTAGACAGAGTGCTTTTAGGGTTTTACGACGTATTTCTTGTTTGGACGGTAGATCAAGGTAGGCATAATTCATATTTCCTCCTTAGCCTGAACTCGGCGTAAACGCGCTAAATCAGCATCAAAGTCAGAGTAATGAGGTAATTTCAAATGGCTGACATAGCCGGATGCAGCGACTCCGTCGGTATGCATGAGTGCATCACTGGTAGCACCCTCAATTTTAAAGTGCTGATCTACGATTGCCATGGCGACGGCTTTACGCTCGTTAGCTCCAAAAGCAATACCAAAACCCGCTTCTAAATGTGGAGATGAGCTAAAATTTGGAGCCACAGTAGTGCAGGCAGTTAACTCAACCTCACCAATGGATACGGTTAAATTGAGGTCTTCCAGCTCTACGAATATTTCAACGCTCCCTCTCATTAATTGCGCTACATAGGGATGACTCGTTGAGGCTTTACGCAAACTCTCGTAAGCTAATCCAGTTAAGTAGCCTTCTTCGCCACGAGCGAGATGAGCGAGACGCTCGCAAGGATCAGGTAAAGAAGGCAAAACAGTTCGCGTAATGTCTATCGGAGCTTTAGATATTTCGGTGCGGATAAGATCTGCGTACAGTGGCTCAGAGCTAGAGGGCGATGAGGGAGCTGTTATCACTGATTTAGGTAACTCGCACTGAGGGCGAGAGTGTTCTAAATCCATATTCAGTAAGCGGTGGGTGTAGTCGTAAGTGGCGCCTAAAATTTGCCCTCCAGCCAACTCTTTTTGCGTGGCGGAAATGTGGCGACTGTAATGCATTGTTTTTAGATCTATGTTTTGGCTTGAGCCAAAATTGGCTAATTGCGCGCGATGAGCACGTACGAGAAATACCGCTTCGGCAATGTCTCCCTGAGCTTGCTTAAAGGCAATAGCAGCAAAACGTCGATCGTATAAGCCCCCCTCACTCATGATCCGATCAAGAGCTAACGACATTTGTGCCATGATTTGATTAATTTCAATCTCGGGGATTGTGTCGTCGCCTCGGCGACTCCGTTCTACGGCTATACGGGAAGCAGCAATTGCTTGTTCACCACCCTTTACTGGTACGTACATTAAATGATCTCCAAAGTTAAGTGACGTGGTAATACAACCAGCTGCGTGTCAGCGCATAGTAGTAGGTCCACTCCACGCGGGTAATCGGCACGAAAAGCAATATGATCAATGACTACATTTTGATGTAACCCTGAAAAATATAAAGTGTGTGGTTTGTTGAGTCCTGCACCGGTGGCTCGTATAGCAAGCCCCCCGTTTGTAGGTGATATGGCGGCTATTTCCATGACAAGGGTTGCCCCACTTTCAGGCGCCTCACGGCTTCCTGCTGGAATATGTTGTAAGTGATGCCGTTGAGAACCTGCAAAAACCCATTCGGGAGTTTGGCTCAAGGTTGCGCCTGTATTCAAAATACGGCTTGTTAATTCCTTATTTTCCACCTCAATAGCTACCGTCGTTTGGCTGTCTAGAAGGCAGTCAACGATGCAATGAATAGCACGCTCTTCTAGTTGCTGTATGCGCATTGGGTAACCAAAGGCATGCAGTAGTCGCCGATAAGTACGCGTCTGCCGATGTAACTCATCGTCATGTCTGTGCTCAGATCGTAAAGGTATTTTCATGATTCTAAGTTTTTTGTGTGGTGTAGAAACGTACAGAAGTAGCAGCCGTCAGCTGCTCCCTCTCAGCCTTTTTTAGCTCTAACTGTTGGCGTATAGGGTGCAGCACCAGCTCACGTTGGTGGGAGGGGGCCGTTTGTAGAAAGGCGTCTAGATAGGCCGCTAACTCCGCTTTGCGTAGATCGGAGCCCAAATGTACTGCGTAACCTTGAATTTTCCCAATAGCGATTACGCAGCGAGTACAAGAAGCCTCACCAAACTGAAATGACACTGAGGCCTTACAAGCTTGTGTATTGAGCTGCACCAACCCCGTTTCAGGGCCAGCGAGTTTTTGTATAGGCACACCCGGATTGTAAGTAGCCCAGATATTTTCCAGATAATCTCGGTTAGCTCGGGCAAGTAGCCCGAGCCAAGTTTGACGTTCTTGACTCATGGCTATGACTTATTACGATAATACGGTAGCGTTGTAAATATCTTCTGCGGGCTGGACTAACAAGCGTTCTCCCATTTCGAGCTTCATTTCAGCCAAAATGATCTCTTCTTCTGGTGAGCGGTCTTTCTTGCGTGCTAACTGAATGAACTCGGGGCGTACGTGTCCGGGACGGATGGTGATTTCAACAGCGGTGCCACGGTACTCGAAACGGAAGTAATAACGACCACCGGGGGACTCTTCTTCTTCGAGCCCTACTGAGTTATCAACAATGTAGCGACCCTCAGTAAGACCGCGGGTAACAAACTCAATCGCATCTCTACCCCCTGGGCCTCCAAAGGCTGTGACACAGCGAATTTCACGTCGTTCAGGCAAACGACCATTATCTAGCAAGGGCCAGGCTCGCTGCATAACTTTTAGCCCGTGGGCTACACCACCCGGATAACCGGCACCGTGGTATTTTAATAACTCATCAAAGTGGACTGTAAATTCATGTCCATTTTCCAGATAGGAGATTGTATCGTTACTCATTGTATTTACCTTTGTTTAGAGGATAAGAAATGGGCATATCTTGATCCGGTTCACGTATTCCAAAAACCGGGCAGATTGTGCTTTGAAAATGTTCTCCCGTTTGCACCATTAGACGGCGTAGTCTGACGTTGTATAAACGGGATAACTCAGACTCGGTTAACAGCTCATCAGCTGGACCAAATTTAATCTGATCGTTGGTGTGCATCAGCAGTACTTTGTCTGCGAGATGCAGAGCGTGTTGCGGATGGTGAGTGGTAAAAACGACCGAATGGCTACGTACTCGGCGTAACTCGAATAAGACGTTAAGCAATAAGTCCTGATTAGCTAAATCTAAAGCTGAAGCCGGCTCATCAAGTATGAGTACCTCAGCACCAGTAGCTAAAGCACGAGCAAGCAACACTAATTGGCGCTCGCCGCCGGATAGAGAGCCATATAAACGATAAGCAAAATGCCCTCCGCCTACTTTTTCCAATGCTTCAAGAGCTAGCTTACGATCCCGCTGTGAAGGAAGGCTGAACATGGGAAGCAAGGCGGCTCGTGCCATGAGTACCACATCGAGGCAACAATGGTTTTCACTACCGTATTGGTATTGAGGTACATAGCCGATGAGGTGGGGTACCTGCCGTTGTCCTTGATCTAAACGTTGTGAGCCTAATAGAGCTTTTAGCAACGTAGTCTTACCGCGTCCGTTTGGGCCCAAAATGGCCAACGTTTCGCCCTTTTGTACGTTAAAACTTAAATCCTGAAAAATCACACGTTCACTAAAACGTACGCACGCTCCAGTTAAACTGAGATGAGAGGTAAAGACGGTTTGCATGATTAAGCCCTTTCACGTCGACGAGTGCATAGTAAGTACACAAAGACGGGGGCGCCAACTAGAGCTGTGAGTACGCCTAAAGGAATCTCTGCAGCAGTTAAACTACGAGCCAACGTATCAGTCAAAATCATGAAAGTGGCACCCAGCATAAGACTCGTGAAATAGAGCCGGCGGTGATCTTCGCCTACTAACATACGAGCAAAGTGTGGGATTACGAGTCCTACCCACCCCACTACGCCCGATGCGGTTACGCAGGCGCCGATAATGATAGAAATCAACGCGAAGACGATCATCCGGGAGCGTGCAACATGGATGCCAAACGACTTAGCTTCGTCGTCACCCATAGCGAGTACAGCAATGCGATAGCGCATTCTATTCAGTAGGTAAATGCTGGCAATGAGTATAGGAGCAGTTTGTGCAAATTTTTCCCAACTCGCCGTTGCAAAGCTTCCCATCAGCCAAAAGACGATGGCAGGTAAACTCGTTTCTGGATCCGCGGCATATTGAACTAACGAAATACCTGCTACAAATAAAGCATCAATAACAATTCCAGCAAGCACAATAGTCATCAAAGTACGACCCGCCATATTTGAAATCAGCACTACTAAAAACAGAGCAGCAAATGCTGATACAAACGTAGCCCCCATCAGTAGCGGCCCCCCTACTCCAGCCAAAATTGCCAGTGATCCTCCTAATGCTGAACCTGAGGATAAACCTAGCACTTTAGGTGAAACGAGAGGGTTACGAAATAAGGTTTGTAAGGCTACCCCGCAGATGGCAAGCCCAGCCCCACATACTCCTGCCAATAATATGCGCGGCAAGCGTACATTCAAGATCACCAACGCATCCATATGCTGTGAGTTATCACCTCGTAAGGCTGCATATAGGATGGCTACAATCTCATCTAGCGCTACGCTGTATCGACCTACTGATAGCCCGATTAGCACAGTCGCTATAAGCAGTAGGGACAAAAGAAGCCAATGACTAGCACGCCAAGCGCTCAGGGTAACTGGCTCAACCATTTCTGAGGACGAGTGAATCGATCGCTTATATGTGTTCATTGCTTACGAAACACTTGATAACCGTGACTGTCGCCGTTCATATCAATACGCAGAATTCGATCTATCTGCTCTTCCGATAGGTCAAAGTTATAAAGTAATTTGAAGCCTTCTTTTAATTCGTGACGTAGGTCAAAAGAGAAAATATCGGGATGAGTAAGATTGGCCAGCCACATCCATGTGTAGGGGCTTTCATGGGAAGCACTATCCCAGATATATCCACCTTGAGGTGTCTTATAAACGCGTTTTTGTACGGCAGCATTTAAGCGAGAAAGTAATGGGTCGTCGTATATCACTTCTAATCCAGCATCCGTCTCTGCTGCGGAAAGTAAGATAATATCTGGGTTCCATTCAAGAATCTGTTCCACGCTAACAGTGCTTCGTACGCCAACTCCTTGAGCTACATTTTTAGCGCCAACCAGCTCGATGAAGGTCTGTTGATAACTTTTCTCACCAGTAGCAGTCAACTTGGGATTGGCAGAGCGCAAATGCAAAATGCTTGGTGTTGCATGAGAGCCTACTTGTTTTAAACCAGTAGTAATTTCACTTTGTACACGGTCACGCCAATCAATAAGCTTTGACAGTTTTTCAGTATTACCCGTGATATCAGCCACCATTTTCATATTGGCTCGGGCCAGCTCTTCTGTACCCGCATTGCCACCGCCTACCATTAGAGCAACGGGCAAACCTGCATTGCGAAGTGGAGCTACGATATCATCGCCGCGCTCACCCCACTGGATGACTAAATCCGGTTTAAGTGCTGCGATGGCCTCTACGTTGGGCATCCAACCACCGTTTTCCGACACAATGTCACTGGAGATATCAACAGCTTCAGGAAACATAACGCTCATCATACTGCTCTCAAAGGCTCGTTTAGAGCCCTCATTCATACCCACTAACAGCTCGGTAGAACCATCTATTGCGATGAAGGTAGCTGCAGCTGGTTTGGGCAGAGTAATGATACGTCCAGGAGGGGCTTCTAACTTAATTTCCTGTCCGGTTACATCAGTAAAGTTAAATTCTTGCGCTGACAAGTTACCTGATAACAAAGTTGTCGCTACTAGCACGGCAAAGCAACGGGGTATTGAGGTCATAACTTTTCCAATTGAGATTGAGATTGATATTGAGAATGAGAATAGCTATCATATAGATTAAAAATATTATAGCAAGCTTTTTTCATCAATTGGAATCGAATGTTTATGACGGTGCGTGAAGTAATTTCGAACAAGCTAGCAGCAGTGTCTGTGCGTGACTTGCTTTTAGTTGAGGCCGTCGCAATGAAACGTAGTTTTCGTTATGCGGCCATAGACATGGGTATTTCGACCTCGGGCTTGTCTTATCAAGTAAAAAAAGTAGAGGAAATTCTCGGACAGCCCATTTTTGAAAGGGGGAGTAAAATAACACCCACTGCCTTTGGAAAGGAAGTTTTAGACTTAATCGCCGTAATTTTAGAAGGCGTGACTCGGCTTGAGGGGTTACGTGATGATGGCTTAGCTCTTCCCTTTGGGCAAACCTTACGTATTGGAGTGATTTCCTCACTGGCACCGGATAACTTGTTACGGATTATCCAGATTTGTGCTCACCGTTCAGGTAAAACTAAAGTCGAGTTGGTTAGTGGCAAGCATCAAGGTCTGTTACGGCGTTTACAGAACCGTGAAATTGATTTGCTAATTAGTGCAGCACAGTCGGTTCCTGAGGGGATGGCATATACAAGCTTATTCAAGGAACACTTTGTCTTACTAGTGCGAGCCGATAAACTTCAGCCTGAACTCCATCCTCTTATGCTCTGTGAGCCTGGATTACTACCACTTAGCGAGGATGATTTTGTTCCATCGCTAATTACTGAAGGCTTAAGTAAATTATTAAGCTCCGGCTTGACTCGTGCATATGGCCTTGGTGTTGAGCATCGAATGGCTTTAGTTGCCGCAGGTTATGGTCATGCATTATTGCCGTATGGCTGGGTAAGAGATGTACATTTACCGGATCATTTAGCAGTGATGGAGCTTCCTCCCGCTTTATCGGCAGAGCGTGAATTAGGTTGCTTTTGGCGTCACTCATACATGATGGGGAGTCAAATTTCTCAGGCTTTTAGTGAAGCATGGTAAGGGCTAATGCTCCGTTTGGTGTGGTGTCGATACGGGAATAAAGCTGTAAATATTCATTGCCATGATGACGACCTGATGAGTCGACGGTAGGAACGATGACGATGTTATTGAGATTCTTCTTTCCATCAGCGTAACCAATCTCCCAAGGGCACCATCGTGATGACATGGAGTTCTCAGTAGCCAGGAAAAGGAACCAATTGGCATGCACAATGGCATTCTTGATTCGCCTCGCGGTTTCTGCATCAGGGCGTTCCGGCATCTTTTGGTCTTGCCAATCGATGTAGATATCCCACCCTTGTTCAATGAGCATTTGCTGAAGGCCTAATGCTTGCTGGTTATCTTTGTGACTATGGCTCAAGAAAGCAGTCGGTCGACCGATGCTTGGTGATGAAAAAACCCGTTGTTGCTTACGAAATGAAGCATTGCTGAGCTCATATTGGTAAATTGCCATACGTTACCATTCCCTACTATTTCTTAGTGTTTCAAGGGAAAGTGTCATTATTTTCATTCATTCGCAAGCCGTTTCTGAGCGTATTCTGATAGCGGAAGCGTTCAGCGTAATAGGCGGCGATGAAAGGCTTAGTGAATCCTGTTAGGCCTAACCGGGTGCTGTACGAAATAGCGACTACCACCCTCATTGGGGTTCCATCATGATCTAGTGGCAGCCAATGGTGTAACCGGATCATTCAATTCTTCAGATTATTGGGCCTGGGAGATAGATGATTGAATAATGTAGGAGAATCAAAATGAAAATTATTGAAAAGGTGGAAATCGATTCCGTCACCGATGTGATGTGCGATGTATGCCTATGCTCCACTCGGGTAGCGAATGTTGGGCTTGAATTTGCGACGCTCCAAGCTCATTGGGGATACGGGGCTAAGCACGATGGCGAGCGCTACGAACTACATCTCTGTGAGAGTTGCTTTTTTGGCACAGTTGCGTACCTAAAACAGGAGCGACGTATACAAAATTTATTCAGTGAGGAGGTTGGGATAGA
>NZ_LFGS01000015.1:238115-239607 GCF_002078135.1 Halomonas sp. BC1
TATTTTTTCTTTGTTGATCATGACCATTGCTGTTCTTGGTCATTTAGCGGGAAATAAAGGAGGGCATTCATTAGAAGCCATGGATGAGCTGTCGATGCATCAGATGTTGCCCCTGGCGCGTACTCAGCGCTCAGTAGGTTTTGCCCAGTTGGCGTATTTGAACAGTGTCGTGGCTTCCGAAGATGGTCAGCATCAGCAGGCGCAAACCTATCTGGCCGAGGCCGAAACGTTTCAACAATCTGCTCAGAGTTACTTCTCCGAATTTGAAGCCTCCGACCCACGTGGTATGAACAACGAGTTGGCCGAGGCTGTGATTACCGCCTTTTACGCGGTGATGCAGGAAGGCTTGATTCCCATGGAGGCGGCGGTAACAGCGGGTAATGAGGCACAGCTAAACGCGGTGCGTTTAGCCATTATTCCGCTTAATCAATCGTTTGTTACGACTAGCATGGCCTTTAACGGCTATCTGGCCGAGTATGCGGATCAGTTGATCGACCATTACGAGCGCGATATGCAAGTATTTGGTTATATTGATATTGCTGTGATCGTGGCTGCGCTGTTCATTATCGTGCTGGTGCGCATGGCCATGGTGGGGTCCATCGTCAAGCCCCTGGATGAAGCCGTGGTGCATTTCGAGCGCATTGCCGAAAACGATCTGTCATCCCGCGTGGACCTGCGCGGAAGCAATGAAATTGGCAAGCTGTTCAGCGCCATGCAGCGCATGCAGAGTGGCTTGGCGGCCACGGTAGCGACCGTGCGCGACAGCAGCGGCTCGATCTACATCGGCGCACGAGAAATTGCCGGGGGCAACGCGGATTTATCGTCGCGCACCGAGCAGCAGGCGGCTTCCTTGCAGGAAACCGCTGCCAGCATGGAGCAGTTGACCCAAACCGTGAAGCAGAACGCCGATAACGCACATCAGGCCAGCACCCTGGCCAACGATGCTTCGGGTAAGGCGGTAGAGGGCGGCGACGTGGTCGAGCAGGTCATCTCGACCATGCACGGGATTTCTTCGAGCTCCCAGCAGGTGGCCGATATCATCAACGTGATCGACTCGATTGCCTTCCAGACCAATATTCTGGCGCTCAATGCCTCGGTCGAGGCTGCCCGGGCAGGCGAGCAGGGGCGCGGTTTCGCGGTCGTCGCCAGCGAAGTACGCAACCTGGCCAGCCGCA
The DNA here is from genome assembly GCF_002078135.1 of Halomonas sp. BC1. Lineage (NCBI taxonomy): Bacteria > Pseudomonadati > Pseudomonadota > Gammaproteobacteria > Oceanospirillales > Halomonadaceae > Halomonas > Halomonas sp. BC1. The sequence continues at coordinate 239,291 of NZ_LFGS01000015.1, forward strand.
GTGCCGAGGCGGCCAAGGAGATCAAGCGATTGATCGATGCTTCCACGGCGCAGGTCAATGAAGGCTCTCAACTGGTAGAAAAAGCCGGTGCCACCATGCGGGAAGTCGTCGGGTCGGTACGCCGGGTCACCGACATCATGGATGAAATATCGGCAGCCTCCCAGGAGCAGAGCGCGGGCATCGAGCAGGTCAATCAGGCCATCGCCCAGATGGATGAGGTCACCCAGCAGAACGCGGCGCTGGTGCAAGAAGCGTCTGCGGCGGCCAGTTCGCTGGAGGAGCAGGCCGAACGGCTGGAGGGCGTGGTGGCGGCATTC
>NZ_LFGS01000015.1:239994-250098 GCF_002078135.1 Halomonas sp. BC1
AGCGAGCGCCGTCAGCCCGCGCTGGCTACCCCGCCGCCCCGCGGCGAGCTGCTGCGCCCCCAGCTTACGAGTAAGCCAAAGTCCAAAGCGGCCGCCAGTGCCGAGCAGGAGTGGGAAGCGTTTTGATAGGCTGACGTTATCTCTATGAGCCACAGAGCCCCGCCACCGTAAACCGGTGGCGGGGCTCTGTGTCTTGCATCTGTATGATTAAGCAGCAAGCCGACTTTTCAGGCAGCGCCTAGTTGAGCGCGCTGGCCACTTCCTCGACTTGCAGGGCCAGGCTCTGCAGGCTGCCGCCAGAGAGGTACCAAAGCGCAGGGGTGAGCATCACCAGTTGGGCGTCTGTGCCCGCTTCCGCCCACTGCTGGCGAAGCTGCTCGGCGTCTGCGGGCTCGTTGCCAATGGCCGCACTGCGGTCGATCACCAGCACGATATCAGGGTCGATCTCGGCAATGGCATCAGCGGAAAGCGGTGTAAAGGTGCGTTCGCCGCGTACTTCGGGCGTGACGCTCTCGGGCATCTCCAGTGTAGCAATGCCCAATACTTCATGAACCACCGGGTGCTGATTGAGCATCAGGTTGCCGCCATTATGGGTGACCACCAGCGTCGTCGGGGCATCCTGCAGGGCTTCCCGCTGGCGCTCGATTTCGCTATTCAGCATCTGCAGGGCCTCTTCGGCCGCGTTTTCCACATCCAGCTGGCTGGCCAGTTCACGCACGTTGCGCTCGACGGAGTCAAGATACGCCTCACCGGTCACGCTGGCATCGAACAGCGGGGCGATCTCGCCCAGCGCGTCGGCCCACTCTGCCTGGCGGCCGGTGTGTACGATCAGCGTTGGGTTGGCCTCTGCCAGTGCCTCCATGTCGGGGGAGCGCAGGCCGCCGATGTCGGTGTAGCGGTCGGCGGCATACTGCTCGAGGTAGCTCGGTAAGCTGGCTTTGGGCACGCCCACCACCTGTTCACTCACCCCCAGGGCGTTCAGCGTATCCAGGCTGCCTAGATCAAACGTGGCAATGCGCTGGTCGGCGCTCGCGGCGGCGCTGGTCAGCAGTAGTGCAGTGGTGATGGCGGTTACTTTCATGAGAGGCCCTTTTTTGAGGAACACAGCTTTGAGAAACACAGCTGTTCTTTGAGAAATATAGCTATATGAAATAATTTCTCATCATCTCAGCAAGCAGCGGCTTTGTCGTGTGTTAAAAGGGGGAACAGCACGTTGCAGAAAATGCGACCGCCTCCGTAGAGGCGGTCGTGGTGGCGCATAGTGATCAAGCAACCAAGCGACTAAGAGGCGACGCGGAAGGGGTTGCGTGGGTCGTCGTCCCAGGCGAGGAAGGGCTTGCCGGTTTCCTGAGGCACCATGGTGATGCAGTTCTCCACCGGGCAGGTGATCTGGCACAGGTTGCAGCCCACGCACTCGTCTTCGATGACTTCGTAGCGGCGCGCGCCGTCCTGCTCGGTGAGCTTGGCAATCGACTGGTGAGAGGTGTCCTCGCAGGCGATATAGCAGCGGCCACACTCGATGCACAGGTCCTGGTCGATATGGGCGATGGTCTTGAAGTTGATGTCCAGGTGCTTCCAGTCGGTGGTTTGCGGCACCGCCCTGCGGGAAAACGCTTCGATGGAGTCGTAGCCTTTTTCCGCCATCCAGCGGGAGAGGCCATCTTTCATCTCTTCAACAATGCGAAAACCGTTGAGCATGGCAGCGGTGCACACCTGCACGCTGCCCGCGCCCAGGGCGATGAATTCCGCCGCATCCCGCCAGGTGGAAATCCCGCCAATACCGGAAATGGGCAGCGTGGGCGTGGCTGGGTCTCGGGCAATTTCTGCCACCATGTTCAGGGCGATGGGTTTCACCGCGCTGCCGCAGTAGCCGCCGTGGGTGCTCTGATGGCCTACGGTGGGTTTGGCGACCATGTTGTCCAGATCGATGCTGGTAATGGAGTTGATGGTGTTGATCAACGAGACTGCATCGGCGCCGCCCCGCAATGCCGCCTGGGCACCCACGCGTATATCGGTGATGTTAGGGGTGAGCTTGACGATGACCGGTTTGGAGTAGTGCTTTTTACACCAGTAAGTGACTTTTTCGATCAAATCCGGGTTTTGGCCCACCGCCGCGCCCATGCCGCGTTCCGGCATGCCGTGGGGGCAGCCCAGGTTGAGTTCGATGCCGTCTGCGCCGGTGGCTTCCACCCGCGGCAGGATATAGGCCCAAGCTTCTTCGTTGCAGGGCACCATGATGGAAACGATCAGCGCGCGGTCCGGCCAATCCTTCTTCACCTGGGTGATCTCTTGAAGGTTGATCTCCAGCGAACGGTCGGTAATCAGCTCGATATTGTTGAAGCCGATCACCTCGCGGTTTTTGCCGTAGTGGGCCGAGTAGCGGGAGGAGACGTTCACGGCAGGCGGCTCTTCACCGAGGGTTTTCCATACCACGCCGCCCCAGCCCGCCTCATAGGCGCGCACCACGTTGTAGGCTTTGTCGGTGGGCGGGGCCGAGGCCAGCCAGAAGGGATTGGGGGCTTTGATACCGGCAAAGTTCACCGATAGATCGACGCCGTTCACCACGCTGTCGCCGCTGTGTTTCTTGCCTGGAAAAGAGAGGGTGTTAAAAGGTGTGGTGTTCATGCGGCCTCCTGCTGGGCGGCGAGCGCTTGATGGATGGCGTGGGCGGCCAGCTTGCCGTGCTGTACTGCTTGCACGGTGAGGTCCTGGCCGGGTTTGACGCAGTCGCCGCCAGCGTAAACGTTGGCCAATGAGGTCTGGAACAGCTCATTGACGTGGATGCGCTCGCCATCCCGGGCCAGTTCGGAGGCGGTGGCATCGCGTAGGCTGTCGCCCTCGAAGCCCTGGCCGATGGCGGTGAAAACGGCATCCGCCGCGATCTCGAAGGTCTCGCCCGTGGTGGAGAGTCGGCCCTGCTGCTCTGCGGTGTTGGCAAAACGCATGCCTGCCACTCGACCTTGAGCATCCAGCAGAATTTCGTCCGGCTGGGCCCAGGTCACCATACGCACGCCGTTGGCCTTGGCAATCTCCTGTTCGTGGTCGGTGGCGGACATCGCCTCAGTGCCACGGCGATACACCAGAGTGACCTCTTTGGCTCCCAAACGCGCCATTTGCGTGGCCATGTCGATGGCGGTATTGCCTGCGCCAATCACGATGCAGCGCTTGGTCACGGCCAGGCTGCCCAGGTCATCGGTTTGGCGCAGGGTCTTGATGTAGTCCACGGCGGGCATCAGGCCCGGTGCATCTTCGCCGGTCAGCCCTAGCGTGCGGCTGGCCCCCAGCCCTAAACCCAGAAACACGCTGTCGTACTGCTGGCGCAGGGTATCGAGAGTGAGGTTGTCGCCCAGACGCTGGCCGTACTGGAGGTCGATGCCGCCAATGTCCAGCAGGAACTCGACTTCCTTGCGGGTAAAATCGTCGGTCATCTTGTAGCGGGCAATGCCGTACTCGTTGAGCCCACCAGGCTTTTGCTCGGCCTCGAAGATGGTGACCTGGTGGCCCAGCATGGCCAAGCGATGAGCGCAGGAGAGGCCCGCAGGCCCCGCGCCCACCACGGCAACATGGCGGCCAGTGCTGGCGGCCCGCTTGAAGGGGTGGCTATCGAACTGCATATGGTCGGTAGCGTGGCGCTGGAGCAAACCGATCAGCACTGGCTGGCACTCGGCGTCGTGGTTACGCACGCAGCTGCGTTCGCAGAGGATTTCCGTGGGGCACACTCGGGCGCAGCTGCCGCCGAGGATATTGGCTTCCAGAATAGTTGCTGCTGCGCCATTAATGTTGTTGTCACTGATCTGGCGGATGAAGCTGGGAATGTCGATGTCCGACGGGCAGGCCTCGACGCAGGGCGCGTCATAGCAGTACAGGCAGCGCTGGCTTTCGATGATGGCCTGGCGCGGCGTCAGCGGCGGATGCAGGTCGCTGAAGTTGCTTGCCAGCGTCGCTGGGTCGTAGGTGCCGACCTCTTTTGCGCTGGGCAGATGATCAAGTGAATGGGTCACGGTCGTTTCTCCCTGGTCCTTCTGGATCGTTCTGTTCTTAGTGGGGCGTCTGTTCTTTGTGGGGCGAGGCTCAGCGAGTTACCGCCACGGGGGCATTCAGCTCGGCACGCTTGGCCAGCAGCTCGAACACACCGGGGTAGGCGGGGCGTTCTAAGTAGCGCCCTGCGCCGCGCTCGGCGTGCAGCTCGCCATCCCGCCAGGTCCATTTGCCCTGGCTGATGGTATGGCGGGCAATGCCGCGCACCGTCTTGCCCTCGAAAATATTGAAATCGACGTTCTGATGATGGGTCTTGGCGGAAATCGTGCGGGTGCCGTTGGGGTCCCAGACCACGAGGTCGGCATCGGCACCTACCTGAATCGCCCCTTTGCGCGGGTAGAGGTTGAAGATTTTGGCGGTGTTGGTGGAGGTGACCGCCACGAACTCCTGGGGCGAGAGCTTGCCGGTATTGACCCCTTCGTCCCACAGCACGGCCAGGCGGTCTTCCACACCCGCAGTGCCGTTGGGGATCTTGGTGAAGTCATCTTTCCCGGCGGCCTTCTGCTCTTCGCAGAAACAGCAGTGGTCGGTAGCGGTGGTTTGCAGATTGCCAGATTGCAGGCCATGCCAGAGCGCTTCCTGGTGGCCTTTGGGCCGGAAAGGCGGGCTCATCACATGGGCGGCGGCGGTAGCCCAGTCCGGGTGCTGGTAAACGCTGTCATCGATCACCAGGTGGCCCGCCAGGCACTCGCCAAACACCGGGTGGCCCTGCTGGCGGGCGTAGGCGATTTCATCCACCGCGTCTTTGGTGGAGACGTGCACCAGGTAGACTGGCGCGCCCAGGGTGGAGGCAATGCGAATGGCGCGGCTGGCGGCTTCGCCTTCCACCTGCGGTGGGCGGGAAAGCGGGTGGGCTTCCGGCCCTGTGATGCCCTGGGCCAGCAGCTTCTGCTGCATGTGGTAGACCAGCTCGCCGTTTTCCGCATGCACGGTGGGCACCGCGCCCAGCTCCAGGCAGCGGGAAAAGCTCTCCACCAGAATGTCATCGGTGGCCATGATGGCGCCCTTGTAGGCCATGAAGTGCTTGAAGCTGTTGACCCCGTGATCGCGTACCAGGGTGCCCATTTCCTCTTTGACGCTCTCATCCCACCAGGTGATCGCTACGTGGAAGGCGAAGTCAGTGGCGGCTTTTTCCGCCCAGCCCTGCCAGGTTTCGAAGGCTTCCAGCAGCGACTGACCGGGGCTGGGAATCACGAAGTCGATGATCGTGGTGGTGCCGCCCGCCATGGCGGCGGCGGTGCCGGTGTAGAAGTCTTCGCTGGCCACCGCGCCCATGAAGGGCATCTGCATGTGGGTATGGGGGTCGATGCCGCCAGGCATCACCAATTGGTTGCTGGCATCGACGATCTCGCAGCCTTCCGGCACCTCCAGGTCGGTGCCAATGGCGTGGATTTTGCCGTCGACACACAGCACATCGGCGCGGTAAGTGTCGGCGTGGGTGACCACCGTGCCGCCCTTGATCAATAAGCTCATGGTTCGCTCCTGTCGTTGTGTTTAGCCAGCAGAATCATTCACCGTCGGTGAGGCGGGTGTAGGTCTCGGGGCGTCGGTCGCGGAAGAACTGCCAGTTGTTGCGCACCTCGCGCACCATATCCAGGTCGATCTCATGCACCAGCAGCTCGTCTTCCGTGGCGCTGGCCTGGGCTTCGATCTTGCCGCGTGGGTTGACGATGTAGCTGGAGCCGTAGAAGTCGCCGATATTCCAGGGCGCCTCGGTGCCAACCCGGTTGATGGCGGCGATAAAGCAGCCGTTGGCAGCCGCAGAGGCGGGTTGTTCAAGCTCCCAGAGGTATTGGGAAAGACCGGCCACCGTGGCCGAAGGGTTGAAAATCACGTCGGCGCCGTTGAGCGCCAATGCCCGCCAGCCTTCCGGGAAGTGGCGGTCGTAGCAGATATACACGCCGATCTTGCCGTAGGCGGTATCGAAAACCGGCCAGTTGGATTTGCCTGGTTTGAAGAAGAATTTCTCCCAAAAGCCAGCCACTTGGGGAATGTGTGTCTTGTGGTATTTGCCCAGGTAGCTGCCGTCGGCATCGAACACGGCGGCGGTGTTGTAGTAAACGCCGGTCTCGGTCTCTTCATAGATAGGGACGATGATCACCATGCGGTGCTCGGCCGCGAGCTTTTGCATCATCTGGCAGGTGGGACCTTCCGGCACTCGCTCGGCGGCGGCGTACCACTTGCTGTCCTGGCTGGGGCAAAAATAGGGCTGATTGAACACTTCCTGGAAGCACAGCACCTGCACGCCTTGCTCGGCGGCTTGCTGAATCATGGGCAGGTGTGCGGCGTTCATTGCGTCACGAATGGCGCCGGGTTCCTGGTCGGTGCTGGTATTCAGGGCCATCTGGATCAGGCCAATCTTCATTTTCTGCATGGACTACCCCTCTTTTGTCATAACGCGCCGACCTCCGAATGGATGGGAGGCCAGCTATGGGTGGCTTTTCTGCCGGTATCGATGAGTGGCGGAAAAGATCGCTAGGCGTGTCATGACATCGACTCATGGTCGAAACTTATAATTGTTAGCAAAGCTGTCAAGATAGACAGCTTTTTGAACATAGCGCTGGTTGAAGACGTTTTGCAAGAAGTTTTTATGAAAAGCCTGGTTGTCTTTCAAGTGACTGTTTTTGCTGTTTTTTAAGTTTTTTATTGGCCGTTTTTATCAATTTGGTGAGGTGTTGCACTATTATGGCGTTTCATTTTTATTTTTTAAATCAATAAGTTGTGTTTTATTTTTTGGTTTTTATATTGGTGTTTTGCATTCTGATGGTGCGTTTTATGAATATGTCGCTACCCTGTTTAGGAGGTTTTAATACCCGTGGCTATAACAACAATGATACAGAGGGCTTCGTCTTTATATATGTCTGTTTAGTCAGCTTTGTGTTCAATGAGTTAGCGGTGAGCGCGTGGTTTTGGGCACGCTTATTGCTGCGCAACCTGTTGAACCTTTGAAGATAAAAAGGCAATGGCGAGGCTGAGGAGACAACAGATGACGGCAGCTAAATCTCGAATGATCGATCAGCAGGGGTTGGTCGAACTGGCAGTGGAAGATGATGTGCGTGAAAGCCCACGCTTCAACGACGATATTGCGCCTACCGAAGCAAAAGAGCGTACCTGGAGTAAATGGAACATTGCGGCGCTGTGGGTCGGTATGTCGATCTGCGTGCCTACCTACACCCTGGGCGGCGTGCTCACGGCCTACTTTGGGCTGAGCGTTGGCGAGGCGCTACTGGCCATTCTGCTGGCCAATGTGATCGTGCTGATTCCGCTAACGCTGAACGCTTTTCCCGGCACTAAATTCGGCATTCCCTTTCCGGTGGTGCTGCGCTCTTCGTTTGGCATCCTGGGTTCCAACGTGCCCTGCCTGGTCAGGGCGCTGGTAGGCTGCGGCTGGTTTGGCATTCAAACCATGTTTGGCGGGCTGGCCATTCACCTGCTGCTGTCGGCGCTGTTTCCCGCCTGGGCGGCGCTGGGTGGCGTCGGCGAAGTAATTGGCTTCTTCGTGTTTGGCGCCATGAACCTGTACGTGGTGATTCGCGGGGCCGAGTCGATCAAGTGGCTGGAAACCCTGGCGGCACCGCTGCTGTTGGCCGTGGGGATCGGGCTGATGATGTGGGCGTGGCCGCACATGTCGATGACCGAACTGCTGGCCCAGCCGCCGTCGCGCCCGGAAGGGGCTTCGGTGTATGGCTATTTCTTTGCTGGCCTGACGGCCATGGTGGGCTTCTGGGCGACGCTGTCACTGAACATTCCTGATTTCAGCCGCTTCGCCAAGAGCCAGAAGGACCAGATCGTCGGGCAGATCCTGGGCTTGCCGTTGACCATGTTCTTCTTTGCTGCCCTGGGCGTGGTATTGACCGCCGCCTCGGAAACGCTGGTAGGCCAAACCGTGGCCGACCCGGTGCGCCTGATCGGCTATATCGACAGCCCTTTCTGGGTCATCATGGCCATGCTGCTGATCATCGTGGCGACCATCTCGACCAACACCGCTTCCAATATCGTCTCACCCACCAATGACTTTCAGAACATTGCCCCCAAGCTGATCAATCAAACCCGTGGCGTGCTGATGACTGGCGCCGTGGGGGTGCTGCTGATGGGTTACGACCTGCTGCAAAAGGCGGGGGTGGTGAGCCAGGGAGTTTCTCTGGAGCAGATGTACTCCAACTGGCTGCTGGGCTACTCCAGCCTGCTGGGCCCGATTGCGGGTATTATGGCAGTAGATTACTTCCTGATTAAGAAGCAGCGTTTAGATGTGCCTAGCCTGTACATGGACCACCAGGCTTACCCTGCGGTCAACATCGCCGGATTCATTGCCTTCGGCATTCCGGTGAGCCTGACCCTGCTGTCGCTGCTGACCGGCACCATGAACTGGTTCTATGACTACGGCTGGTTCACGGGCTCGGCGCTGGGGGCGGTGGTGTATTACGTCGCCAGCCGTACGCTGGCGTCGTCTCCCCAGGCAGGCCCTGTGCCGCTGATGGCCAGCGAGGCGGCTCGCCAGCCTTGATGCGGTAGCGCATGGCGCAGCTAGCTGTCGGGCAGAGCCTGGCGGGCTGCGCCGCTGGGCTTTGTACGAAAATTGCCTATGCTCGCCCATACGGCGTTAAAAATCGGCTCAAAGTACTCATTTACACCTTGTAAACTCCGTCTTTTCGCCGATTTTTGCCTTGTCTGGCCATCGCTCGCCGACTTTTCGTACAAAGCCTAGTTGGCTTCCTTCACCAGCCCCAGGAAGGCATCCACCACGCGGTTGGGGCGGCGGTCGTGGCGGGTAATTAGCACGAACGGGATGCGATACGCGTAGTGCTGGGGCAGCAGGGCGCGCATCTTGCCTGCGCTGACCCACTGGGCGGCCACGTGTTCGGGTAGAAAGCCAATGAAGCGCCCGGTCAGGATCAGGAAGGCAGCGCCTTCCCGGTCTGACGCAGAGGCTCGACGGTTGAGTGCTTCGTGGGCCTGGCGGGCCTTTTCCGGTAGCGGGTAGCGGGGCTGTATGGCGGGGTGCTGGGCAATGTCGCCTGCTTCGAGCCTCTCATCGGCCTGTGGAAACAAGGGGTGCTCTGCCGAGCAGTATAGGTATGACGGCTCGTCGTAAAGCCAGCGCGTTTCCAGGCTGGTGGGCAGGTTCACGGCAGGCACCACCCCGACGTGCAGGTGCCCATCCATGACGCCCCGGATCACCGCGTCAGAGGGTTCCATATGAATATTCACGGTCACCGCATGGTTGGGCGCCGTCAGCGCCGCCAGGGCGTGGGTAACGTTCATGGCGGGTAGCGTCACCAGGTTATCGGTGATGCCGATATTCAGCTCGCCCTTGATGGTGTGATGCAGTGCATTGACATCGCTTTTGAAGGTTTCGAGGGCGGTCAGCAGGGTCAGGCCGGCCTGGTAAATTTCCTTGCCTTCTTCGGTCAGGCTGAACCCACCGCGACCTCGCTGGCAAAGCGAAAACCCCAGGCGGCTCTCCAGGTCGCTCATGTGTTGGCTGATGGCCGAGCGGCTGATGCCCAGCGTCGTTTCTGCAGCGGTGAAGCCACCGCACTCCACCACGGTCTTGAAAATACGCACCAGGCGTATGTCGTAATCACTCATTTGACCCAGAGATGCCATGCTTGCCTCGTTGCCTTGCCTGCTATACTGATATGCCGTTTTTGATGCTCTATTGTGCTAAAAATTGATATACATCAAAAAAACATCGCGTCACACTTTAACAATCCCCCCCCATGTCTCGGGCTGGTGTATCTTCCTCTGTCTTTTTTCACTCTATCAGGTGCGCCCACGGGATGCCTGACTAAGGTATGCATGATGTCGCTCACGCCGAGTGATGGGCTCTCCTGGCACTGTTTGGCTGGCTGTTGAAGGAGCAGTATGAGCAGGAGTTACAGGCGGCTGAAGCCCGCGCTACTGCCCGTGCCAGCTGCCGTTGATCGATGAGCTTGGCGTGTTGAATGCAGACGGGCGCGCTTGGGTAAGCAGCGGCGACAACCGTCATGCGGGCAGGGATCTGAGCCAGACGGCACGTTGCGAGGTTTCAGCCAGTCAGCGTATGACGAAGTGGTCACGCCGCTT
>NZ_LFGS01000015.1:251270-288522 GCF_002078135.1 Halomonas sp. BC1
GGAATCCCCGTCCTTTAGGGCGGGGAGGACGTCAATGGTCGGCCCTGGGTCAGCGCTTCTATCTGCACTATGTGCGGCGGCCAGGCCCTGCCGAGGGGGTGTTGAGTCCTCTGGTGAGCAGCACCCAACAACCGGACGAATTGGAAGGAGTGCTTTCCGTGACCCGTGAGGTAACTGACGCAAAACGCGCCGAGGTGGAGCTGCAAATTGCTGCCGCTGCATTTCAGGCACATTTGGGCATCATGGTGACCGATGCACGGGGCACGATCCTGAAAGTGAACGACACTTTCAAGCGCATCACCGGCTACAGTGATGCAGAGGTCGTGGGCAGGAACCCACGCATGTTCAGCTCTGGGCACCACAATGCCGCCTTCTACCGGTGTTTGTGGCGCAGCGTACTCTCCACGGGAAGCTGGGAGGGAGAAATCTGGAACCAGCGCAAGAACGGCGAGCTGTTTCCCGAGTGGCTGACCATCAGCGCCGTGCACGACCGCAACGGCAGCTTGACCCACTATGTGGCCACCATGAGTGACATCAGCGAGCGCAAGGCGGCCGAGCAGGAAATTCATCAGCTGGCGTTCTACGATCCGCTGACCGGCTTTGCCAACCGTCGCCTGTTCATCGACCGAATCGGCGTGGCCCTCAAGGAGCTGAACCGCCATCAGCGCTGCGGAGCGCTGATTCTGCTGGACCTGGATAGCTTCAATCATGTCAACGATACCCTGGGGCATCACATCGGTGATCGGCTGTTGCAGAACGTGGCACGCCGTTTTGGCCAGATGCTGCGCGATACGGACACTCTGGCGCGACTGGGCGGCGACGAGTTTGCCGTGTTGGTCGAGGGAGTGGACGGCAGCCCGCGTAAAACGCAGGCGCTGGCCGAGCACATTGCCAACAAGCTGATGGCAGCGCTGGATATCCCGATCCAGGTGGGGGATGAGCAGGCGTCGGTCACGGCCAGCGTGGGCATCACCGTCATGGCCGACAGCCAGCGCAGTGCCGATGATTATCTGCAGCAGGCGGACATGGCGCTTTCCCAGGCCAAGGCCAGTGGTCGACGCACGTTACGCTTTTTCGACCCCTCCATGCAGGCCGCGCTGCTGGCCAGAGTCAGGCTGGAGGCTGACCTGCGTCTGGCGCTGGATCACCAGCAGTGGCTGTTGCACTATCAGCCCCAGGTGGATGAACAGGGGCGCATCAAGGGCGTCGAAGCGCTGTTGCGCTGGTACCATCCTGAACGCGGGCTGGTGTCGCCCGGTGAGTTCATTCCGCTGCTGGAAAGCACCGGCTTGATCAACGACGTAGGCGAGTGGGTGCTGGAGGCAGCCTGCCATCAGTTGGCAGCGTGGCAGCACCAGCCGGGGTTCGAGCAGCTGACCATTTCAGTCAACATCAGCCCTCTGCAGTTCCGCGAGAGCGATTTTCTACATCGAGTGGAGCAGGTGTTCCAGCGCACCCGAGCCCCGCTCGAGCGGTTGAAGCTGGAAGTCACCGAAACGCTGTTCGTCGACGCCCGAGACGATGCCCGCGACAAGATGCTGAGCCTGAAGGCGCGCGGCGTTCGCTTCTCGCTGGACGACTTCGGCACCGGCTACTCGTCGCTGGCGTATCTGGCACAGCTCCCGCTGGATCAGTTGAAGATCGACCAGTCCTTTGTGCAGCAGGTGCTCGAGAGCAGTGCCAATGCCGCCATCGTCGAAAGTACCATTGCCCTGGCCAAGAGCCTGAACCTGGATGTCATCGCCGAGGGGGTCGAAACCCCGGCGCATCAGGCCTGGCTCATGGCCCACGGGTGCCATGCGTTTCAGGGGTACTTGTTCGGGCGGCCCATGCCGGTGGAGGAAATGGAGCAGGCCGTGCGCGCGCAACGTCCCTCACCGCCAGGCGCCCAGGGCGCGTAGCTGATCAGGAAGCGTAGCATCAGCCAGGGGCAGCGTGCCGTCAGGGGTAATCACCTCCAGCCGGGAGTCTTGTCGCCAGGCACTGGCGGCCACGCGCTGGGTGCCTTCGGCGCGGTTGAGCTGCTTCCAGCCATCGTCCGTATGAAAGACGCCCTTCACCCTGGCGGTGGCGGGTAGTTCGCTCATCCATAGCGCCAAACGGTCCAGGTCGAAACGTTCGGCGGGGTGCCAGCGCACCCCAGTGCTGGTGTAGCCCAGGGCGCTGGCGGCCTGTTGCTGCGCTTTGCCTGGGGGCGGTGGGAAGTCGAAGAACGCCCCTTCGAGGCTGGGCCCCTGAGCAACCAGAGCCTGGTGCGCGGCGGGCATGGCGGTTGGCGCCGCAGGGCGGGGGGACGAAGGGCTCAGCAGGCGGTCAATGGGCAGGGGGCCTTGCTGGGTGCTATGCACCCATTTGCACGGCGGCCAGAGCGTGTCGATGAACTGCTCGGCCCGTGCATGTTGTGCGTCGCTGGCCATGTCGGCCAGAGTGATGACCACGGCATCGGCCATGGTCAGCTGATCTTGAAAAGTCTCATGCGCTCGCACGCGTGCTTCATCCAGCCGACGCGGGTCGAGGGTGGCGATGATGTCCTGCACCGCCACCACGTCCCGGAAAGCCTCACCCTGCAGCAAATCCATCAGCCCGGCGGGGTGCCCAAGCCCAGAGGGCTCGATGATCACCCGGTCGGGTCTCTGGCGTGCCAGCAGATTGACCAGCGCCGCCTGCAGCACGAACGCCAGCTGGCAGCACAGGCAGCCGCCAGGCAGGCCCTTGACCACCACGTCATCACGGGCAGTGAACATGGTCTGGTCGATGCCGATCTGACCGAACTCGTTGACCAGAATGGCCCATTTTTCATGGGCGGGTTTCTGCTCGATCAGCTGATGAATCAGCGTGGTTTTCCCGCTGCCCAAAAAGCCGGTCACGATATGCACGGGTACGAGTGCCTCAAGCGCCAACGGCTCAACCTCCGGTCATGTTCATGAAGCGCACCACCTGAATATCACCATCGGTGGTGAAGTGGTGGCGCTCGGGTTTCAATGGCAGGGCGTCGATGATGGCCTGCTTGAGCGGTGCGATCTCGCCGGGATGACGGCGCAGCACCGCGCGCAGGTCCACCGAGTGTTCATTGCCCAGGCACAGCAGCAGGCGGCCCTCCACGGTGACGCGTACCCGGTTGCAGCTGTCACAGAAGTTATGGCTGTGGGGGGAGATGAAGCCCACGCGGCTGTCGCTGTCGGCCATCCTGAAGTAGCGCGAGGGCCCGGGCGTGCTTTCGGTGGTGGGGGTCAGCGGGTAGCGGGTTTCGATCAGCGCCTGCACGTCATCGCTGGAGTAGAAGGTCTCTGCTCGAGAGTGGTCCGATACATCCCCCAGCGGCATCTCCTCGATGAAGCTGATGTCCAGCTGCTCGCGGCGGGCAAAGCTCACCAGGTCGAGCACTTCATCTTCGTTGCGCCCCTTCAGAATCACCGCGTTGAGCTTGATCCGAGTGAAACCAGCCTCCTTGGCTGCCTGAATGCCGTCCAGCACGCGGGCCAGCTCGCCCGTGCGGGTCAACTGCTTGAAGCGTTCGGGGTGCAGCGAGTCGAGGCTGATGTTGAGCCTGCGCAAGCCGCCCGCGTAAAGCCGCTTGGCATGCTTGCGCAGGCTCGCGCCGTTGGTGGTCATGGTGAAGTCATCCAGACCCGGCAGCGCGCCGATGTCGTCCACCAGCTGTTCGATGCCCTTGCGCACCAGCGGCTCACCGCCTGTCAGGCGAATTTTCTCCACGCCCAGTTCGGTAAACGCGCGGGCCACCAAGGCCAGCTCCTCCAGAGTGAGCACCTGGGCGCGTGGCAGAAAGGTCATCTCTTCGCTCATGCAGTAGACACAGCGAAAATCGCAGCGGTCGGTCACCGATAGCCGCACATAGCGAACTCGGCGGCCAAAATCGTCGATCAGTTGTTCGGTCATTGCCAGCTCGTTATCGGTTGTATGCAGACCACTTCGCCTGGCTGGGCGCCTGCCTGGTCATCGCCAAGTTCGATCATGCAGTTGGCGGCCACCATGGAGGTCAGAATCCCCGAGCCCTGGGCTCCGGTACTGCGCACATGCAGCGTACCCTGCGCATCGCAGTGGTAAACACCGCGGATGAAGTCAGTGCGCTGTAGACGGCTCTTCAACGTGGTTTGGGCAATTGCCTTGAGCCGGGGCGGCGGCGCCGGGGGCAGGCCCTGCAACTGCCGCAGCAGCGGTACCACGAATTGCAGGAACGTCACCATGACCGCTACCGGGTTGCCCGGCAGGCCGATCAGGGGCGTTTGTGTAGCGCCCAGCTGTCCGCAGGCCATGGGCCGTCCGGGGCGTAGCGCTACCCGCCAGAAGGCCAGGCGGCCAAGCTTTTCCAGCGCCGCCCGAGTGTAGTCGGCATTGCCCACGGAAACCCCACCGCTGGTGATCACCAGATCGCTCTGGGTGGCGGCGCTGGCCAGTGCGGTTTCGATGGCGTCGAGGTCGTCGGGGAGAATGCCCAGATCCAGCACCTCGGCCCCCTGCTCGGCGAGCAGGCCCATCAGGGTAAATCGGTTGGTGTCGTAGACGCCTGCGCTGGGGAGTGGGCCGCCCGGTGGCGTCACCTCGTTGCCGGTAGAGAAAATCGCCACCCGGGGGCGCCGATACACCGTGACGACGGCATGGCCCAGCGAGGCCACCAGCCCCATGCGAGCGGCGTCCAGTCGCGCGCCTGCGGCAAGGGCGACGCTGCCTTTGGCAATGTCTTCCCCGGCCTGGCGCACGTGTTGCCCGGCTGTCACTCGTTCGGGCGCATCGACGGTGGCGCTTGCGCCATCGTCGATCAGCTGTTCACGCATGATCACCGTATCGGTACCGCGGGGGATCGGCGCACCGGTGGTGATGCGCACGCACTGGCCCGCAGGCACCTCGCCGGCAAACGCCTGCCCGGCGAAGGCGTCCCCCACGATGGGGAAATGGGTGGTGTAGGGAGGCGCTTTGGGCCAGGCCAGGGCCACGCCATCCATGGCGGCGTTGGTGTTTTGCGGTACATCGATGGGCGCAATGATGTCCTCTGCCAGCCGACGACCAAAAGCGCTGCTCAAGGCGACCTGCTCGGTGGCCACCGGCGACGCCACCAGCGTCATCAGCGCCTCGCGGGCAGCATCGACGCTGAGCATCTGCTCGCCCAGCTCGAAACACGACAGGCTCATGGGGTCTCCCGTGAGGACGTTGCCAGCGCCTGTTCCAGACGGACTTTTTCCTCTTCAGTATTGAGATTGGCGAACGCCTCAGGGCAGTCGGACATGTCCACGCGGCACCAGGCGTGGCGAGCGTACCAGCGGTCGATCTTGCGTTCGCCCTCGGCCAGGGTGGCGGCCAGGTCGTCGGCCAGCGAGGTGCGCAGCAGCGCCACCACGGGGTGCAGGCGCTCGCCGTCGAAGGCCACTGCGATATCGTGCGCGCCATCCTGCGTGACGATGCCTGCCGCCATGCGCGCCACCAGGTCATGGGGCAGCGCGGGGGAGTCGCAGGGGGCAACCAGCAGCCACGGCGTGCGGGCGGCGCGCAGGCCGCTGTAAATGCCCATCAAAGGGCCCTTGAAGCCGCCTTCGGCATCGGCGATCACTCGATCGGCAAACAGCGCGTACGCATCGCCATTGCGGTTGGCGTTGATCATCAGCTCATGGACGTGGCCGTCGAAGCGCTGGACGGTATGCGCCACCAGCGGCAGGCCTGCGAAGGGCTCGAGGCCCTTGTCACGGCCGCCCATGCGGCGGCCCTCACCCCCCGCGAGAATCATGCCGGTAAGGTCGTGTGTCGCGATCATATGCCTGCCTCCCTGGACGAGCGAGCGCTCGGCGGTTTGGGGGGAATGTCATCCAGCGTCAAGCGCCCCTCGGCGTTGATGGCCTGGAAGCTTTTGCCCTTGGCGCGGGCAATCAGCATCACACCGAAGCGTTCGGCCAGCTCGACACCCTTCTGGGTCACCCCCGAGCGTGAGACCAGCACGCTGATGCCCATTTGTGCCACTTTCAGCACCATCTCGGAGGTCAGCCTGCCGGTGGTGTAGAAGATGTCGGCCTGCTGGCTGTTGGCCTGGTTCAACCACTGGCGGCCTGCCAGAGTATCCACGGCGTTGTGCCGCCCTACGTCCTCGACGAAATCGAGCACCTGGGCCTGCTGGCACAGCGCGCAGCCATGCACGGCGCCTGCGCTACGATATGTTTCGTTATAGTGGTTCAGGTTGGTCAGCAGCTGGTAGAGGGTCGACTGGGCCAGCGGCGTGGCGGGCAGCGCCGTGAGCGATGTCTGCTCCAGCAGCTTGCCGAATACCGTGCCCTGTCCGCATCCCGTGGTCACCGTGCGGGTCCCCAGGCGTGCTTCCAGGTCGTCGGGCAGATGGCGCGTGACCACGGCGGCGGCCTCTACCTCCCAGTCTACCTGTACCGCCATAAGGTCTTCTGAACGGTACAGCAGCCCCTGGTTACGCAGGTAGCCAACCACCAGCGCTTCGGGGTCATCGCCCAGGGTCATCAGCGTCACGATTTCACGCTTGTTGAGGTAGACCGTCAGGGCGCGTTCGGCGGCAATGGCCTGCTGGCAGGTCGCCCCGTAGGCATCCATCACGCTGATGGTGGTGGTGGCTGGCAGCCGGGCACGGCTTAACTGAAGGGCGGGCATGCGCAATCCTCACTGCTCCGCGTCACTGCCTCGCCCGATGGGCGCGGCGTTTAACGTAATAGTTGAGTAAAATAGTCTGAGTTGACGATGATGGCGCTCAAAAGGCTTACTTGTCTACCCGTTCAAGGTCTAAAGGGGCAACTCATGAGTGATAATTTGCGTGCCATTAGTGCCACTCTGGTGGCCGAACGAAAGACCATGGGGGCGTTTACCGTCACCCAGTGGCGTATCACCGAGCTGGTGCCCGGTGATCAGGGCGACCACGTGCTGCATCTGCAGCTCTCCATGACCGAACGCGCGGCTTACCGCTTCAATCTGACCTCCGCGACGCCGCGGCTCTTCGTGCGCGCTGGGTTTACCGGGCAGCCAGCCAGGCCGGATGCCATTACCGCGAGCCAGGATGTCGCGGCGGGCTGGCTGGATGGCGAACAGCAGGTGCTGGAGGCCCCCATGCCGCTGGCCATTCAGGTATGGATCGAACGCTATCTGGCCCGTCATGGAGAAGCCCCCGTGGAGCAGCGCAAGAAAAAACGCAAAGGGGCAGGCCGCGCCCAGACGCTGC
Source organism: Halomonas sp. BC1 (assembly GCF_002078135.1). Taxonomy (NCBI): domain Bacteria; kingdom Pseudomonadati; phylum Pseudomonadota; class Gammaproteobacteria; order Oceanospirillales; family Halomonadaceae; genus Halomonas; species Halomonas sp. BC1. The sequence continues at coordinate 258,451 of NZ_LFGS01000015.1, forward strand.
CCGACAAGGAGTGATCCGATGAGCCGATTAGAGCGTTGGTCGCGCAAAAAGCGTGGCCTCGAGAGCGATGCCGTCATGGCACCCGAGCCTGCCCAGGCAAGCGAGGATGCGTCTGTGCTGCCTGAAGCGCACCAGCAGCAGGAAGCTCCGGCCGACCCCGTTGAGCCCCCGGTACCTGCGCCCGGCAGCCTGGACGATACGCTCCCCGACCCTGATACCTTGCCCGCTGGCAGCGACTTCAGTGTCTTCATGGCGGCGGGGGTCAGTTCGACGCTGCGCCGCCGTGCCCTGCGCCGACTATGGGCCACCGGCAACTACAACGTGCGTGACGGGTTGGATGATTACGATGCCGACTACACGCAGCAGTTGAAGCCCATGGCCAGCGAGCTGGCGGACAAGCTCAGGCGGTGGGCTCACCAGGCGGAAGAGGCCATCGAGGCGCCCCGGGAAGACGAGGCGCGTGCAGCAGGAGCGCAAGAAACGCAAGCGACGTCCGTTGCCCAGGAGGAGGCGACTTGCACAAGGGATGACAGTTTTGTACAAAGCCCCGATCTGGACGACCAGTCTGATTTGCCTCATCACGCTCACAGCGAGCGTCCTGAGCGATAGTTGTCTTGTTTATCATAGAGTTAGCGCTGGCCTAGCGGGCCGCCGTTGACAGTGATAAGACCAATGAAAGTGGCAAAAGGCGGCATAGCACCATACGCTGAAGGCATAAGGGAGGTGGCGTTACACCGCACTTGTGTCAAAATGACCATTAAAACGACCATTCAAATAAAATAATAAGAACGACCCATTGACCGTGAGCGTGCATGAATCAACGAATCCAACTGGCGTCGATTGACGACCAGCGCAACGCGGCCGCTCGTGAAGCGGTGCGTCGGCGTATCTCCTGGCCAGTCAATCTGACCCCCGCCAACGTTACCTACCATAGTCGTGGACACGTGGTGCTGATCGGTGCCGTTCAACCTGTGATAGCCGCCGCGCGTGCGCTGCAGCATCAGGGGTTGGCATCGCTGACGCTACTGACCCTGAACGACGCCGCCGAGCTGCCGATGGGCAGTGAGCCCGTCATCGAGCAGCCCTTGAGTGCCGAGCAGCTGGCGCAGCTCACTATCACCGGGCACCTGGGCGCGTTTCATCTTCAGGTGCCGTTTTCACAGGGTGAAACGCTGGATCTGGCACAAGTGCTGGTCGAGCGTGACGCCTTCGATGTCGTGCTGGACCTGACGGCCCCCGGCATGCTGCCCGCGATGCCATGGGAACTGCCGCCGCCTGGCTATTTGCGACTCGCTCCCGAGGCTGCCGATGAGCAGCGCCAGCAAGTGCTGGAGAGTGCCGTCGAGCTGGTAGGCGAGTTCGACAAGCCCCGTTACTTCCAGGTCAATACCGACCTGTGCGCGCATTCGGCCAGTGGCAATGTCGGGTGTACCCGCTGCCTGGACGTCTGCCCGGCGGATGCCATCACCAGCATCAAGGGGCGTATCGAGTCCCGCATCGAGATAGATCCCTTTCTGTGCCAGGGCGTCGGTAGTTGCACCAGCGCCTGCCCCACCGGTGCCATCGAGTTCAGGCTGCCCGAAACGCGCCGTCAGCAGGATACGCTGTCAGTGTGGCTCGAGGCCTACCGCGAAGCGGGAGGCGAGGTGCCCGTGCTGCGCTTCGTCACCCACGATACTCTGGAGCAAGAGCGCCAGGCGGGCGTGGTCACGCCAGGCCATCTCATCGATGTGCCGCTGGAAGAGCTGGGCGCGGCTGGCCACGACCAGTGGTTGACGGCCTTGGCCAGCGGCGCCTCTGAAGTACGTATTCAGCTTCACGAGGGCATGCCGCCCCGTTTGAGCACCTTTCTGAACCATCAGGTAGCGCTGGCCCAGGGGTTGCTGGCAGCGCTTGGCCACGCCGTCGAACGTATCCAGCTGGTGGCGGCCAACGCCATTGAAACGCGCGACGCTCTGCCCAGCCTGCTGCCGTTGAGTGACACTGCCGTCAGCTTCCGCGAGCCCAACAAGCGCACGCGCTTGAATCAGGTGCTGGCACGCCTGGCCGCGCTGGGAACCCCCAGCGGCGAGCGTCAAGCGTTGCCGGAAGGCGCGGCCTTCGGCGGCATCGACGTGGACAGTAGCGCCTGTACGTTGTGCTATGCCTGCGTCAGCAACTGCCCGACACCCGCGTTGCAGGCAGGCGGCGATACACCGGTGCTCAGCTTCCTGGAAGCCGACTGCGTGCAGTGTGGCCTGTGTGAACAGGCGTGCCCGGAAAATGCCATCACGCTGGTGCCTGGTTTTCTGGCCGCGCCTGCCCGTGAAACGCGCCACGTGTGCCATGAAGAGCCTGCCTTTGAGTGTATCGGCTGTGGCAAACCGTTCGCGACGGTCAGCACGGTGGCCGCCATGAAAACCAAGCTGGCCAATCACCCCTATTTTGCCGGCGATGCGCTGGCGCGTCTGGAAATGTGTGAGGACTGCCGCGTGAAAGACGTCTGGAAAACCATGATGCGCGACCCTGACGCGCAGTTGAAGGTGTAACGCCATGAGTGAAACCGAGGCGATGCTCAGCGAGGTCGACGCGCTGCGCGGGGATATCTACCAGCTGCTGGCACGGCTGTTGCGCCAGTCGCCCGACGTCGAGCTCCTGGCCTGGCTGGCCGAGCTGGAGGTAGAACAGGACGGCACGCGGCTGGCCGAATGCTGGGCTGGCCTTGCCAAGGCAGCCGCCCAGGCCGACCCCGAGCGACTGCAGCGCGCCCACTTTCGCCATCTGGTGGGCGTCATTCAGGGCGATATCGTGCCCTATGCCTCCTGGTATCAGCAGGGTGAGCTCATGGAAGCCGCGCTGGTGGCGCTGCGCCGTGACCTGAGGGAGCTGGGCTTCGAGCGCAGTGAACGCACCCATGAGCCCGAGGATCACCTTGCCGCCGTGTGTGAAGTCATGGGCATGCTGGTAGAAGCTCAGGCAGATGAGCAGGTAGCTTTTTTTCAGCAGCACTTGGCCCCCTGGGCAAAGCGCTGCTTCGACGATGTGGCTGACGTGGAGGCTGCCTTCTATGCCGCGCTGGGCGCGCTAGGCAGTGCCTTCATGGAGAGCGAGCAGGCGCGTATCAGCGACCGAGCCGCCCATCAGCCAGTACGACTCGTGACCTGACCCTGGTTCGCGGTCAGTGAATAGCCGGGCCAGCGGCCCAAGCATAACAAGCATGACAGTGGAGAACCCTATGCACACGTCACATAACCCTGAACGGCGTCGGTTCATGAAGACCGTTGGCCTGGGCACCGCAGCAGCAGGTGCGGCAGCGGCGGTCGGTCACGTTACCCTCGTACAGGCGAGCGACAAGACGCCCAGCCAGCGTGAAGCCCAGTCGGTGAATTACCGCGAGACGGATCACGTTCGTGCCTACTACGCCTCGCTGCGTGACTGACGGCGACCATCAGGAGATTTGCCATGCGCTTAACTCGTAAAACTCAAGCTCCGGCCGCGTCTGGGCTGGGTATCTCTCGTCGCCAATTCCTCAAGCGTACCGGCGCGGGTACGGCCGGTGTTGCGGCGGTTGGTTTCATGGGCGCGCCGATGATGCAGCGCACCGAGGCGGCGAACAAGACCCCGGTGCTCGACTCCCCCGTCGAAACCAAGCGCACCATCTGCTCCCACTGTTCAGTGGGGTGTGGCGTGTATGCAGAAGTGCAGGAGGGCATCTGGACCAAGCAGGAGCCAGCCTTCGACCACCCGATCAACCGTGGCGCCCACTGTGCGAAAGGCGCCTCTCTGCGCCAGCACGGCCACTCCACGCGTCGCCTGAAGTACCCGATGAAGCTGGTCGCGGGTGAATGGCAGCGCCTGAGCTGGGACGACGCCGTCAATGAGATCGGCGACAAGCTGCTGGAACTGCGGGACGCCTACGGCCCCGATAGCGTCTACTGGCTGGGGTCGGCCAAGTTCAGCAACGAGCAGGCGTATCTGATGCGCAAGCTCGCCTCCATGTGGGGCACCAACAACACCGATCACCAGGCGCGTATCTGCCACTCCACCACGGTAGCGGGTGTGGCCAATACCTGGGGCTACGGAGCGATGACCAACTCGCTCAACGATATGCACAACAGCCGCTCCATGCTGTTCATCGGCTCCAACCCCAGTGAAGCCCACCCGGTGGCGATGCAGCACATCCTGATTGCCAAAGAGCGCAACAACTGCGACATCATCGTTGCCGATCCGCGCTTCACGCGTACGGCCGCCAAGGCCAACAAGTACGTGCGCATCCGCCCTGGCTCCGATGTGGCCTACATCTGGGGCCTGTTGTGGCACATTTTCGAAAACGGCTGGGAAGACCGCGAATACATCAACCAGCGCGTCTACGGCATGGATGAAGTGCGTGCCGAAGTCGCCCAGTTCCCGCCCAGCGTCGTGGAAGACATCACCGGCGTCTCGGAAGCCGACATGTTCGAGGTGGCCAAGCGGCTTTCCGACAACCGTCCGGGCTGTGTGATCTGGTGTATGGGCGGTACTCAGCACACCACCGGCAATAACAACACCCGCGCCTACTGCATCCTGGAGCTGGCACTGGGCAACATCGGCAAGTCGGGCGGTGGTGCCAACATCCTGCGTGGTCACGACAACGTACAGGGTGCCACCGATATGGGCCTGGGGTCTGATTCACTGCCGGGTTATTACGGTTTGGCCGAAGAAGCATGGCAGCATTGGGCCTCCGTGTGGGGTGTAGAGTACGAGTGGTTGAAAGGGCGTTTCGACGATACCGAGTACGCCGACGGCAAACCCATGTACACCAACGGTATCACCGTGTCGCGCTGGGTGGATGGCGTGCTGGAAGAGGACGAGAACATCTCCCAGCGCACCGCGCTGAAAGCGATGTTCTACTGGGGCCACGCGGTCAACTCGCAAACCCGCGGCGTTGAAATGCAGAAGGCCATGCAGAAGCTCGAGATGATGGTCATCGTCGACCCGTATCCCACCGTCGCGGCCGTCATGCACGACCGCACCGACGGCGTCTACCTGCTGCCTGCCGCCACCCAGTTCGAAACCACCGGTAGCGTCACCGCCACCAATCGCTCGATCCAGTGGCGTGATCAGGTCATCGAGCCGCTGTTCGAGTCCAAGCCCGACCATGAGATCATGACCCTGTTTGCCAACAAGCTGGGTTTTGGCAACGAGTTCGTCAAGAACTACGCCATGGAAGGTAATCGTCCGGTGATCGAAGACGTGCTGCGCGAAATCAATCGCGGCATGTGGACGGTGGGTTACACCGGCCAAAGCCCGGAGCGCCTGAAAGAGCACCAGCAAAACTGGCACACCTTCAGCTTTGAAAATCTGCGTGCTCAGGGTGGCCCCTCGGATGGCGACTACTACGGTTTGCCGTGGCCCTGCTGGGGCACCCCGGAGTTCCGTCATCCGGGTTCACCGAACCTCTACGACACCAGTATTCCGGTCATGGAGGGCGGCATGGGCTTCCGCGCCCGTTTTGGCATCGAGCGTAACGGCGTCAACCTGCTGGCCGAAGGCTCGGCCCCGGTAGGCGGCGACATCGACGACGGCTATCCGGAGTTCAACGACCAGCTGCTGAAAGACCTGGGCTGGTGGGATGACCTGACGGCCGAAGAGAAAGAGGCTGCTGAAGGTAAAAACTGGAAAACCGACTTCTCCGGCGGTATCCAGCGCGTGGCCATCGAACACGGCTGTGCGCCCTACGGTAACGCCAAGGCCCGCGCCGTGGTGTGGACCTTCCCCGATGAAGTGCCCAAGCACCGCGAGCCGCTCTACACCACGCGGCGTGACCTGGTCGAGCGGTATCCCACCTGGGACGATTTCGACTCCATCATGCGTCTGCCCACGCTCTACAAGACCATTCAGGAGCGTGACAACAGCGCGGACTACCCGATCATTCTGACGACTGGCCGACTGGTCGAGTACGAAGGCGGGGGTGAAGAAACCCGCTCGATGTCCTGGCTGGCGGAGCTGCAGCAGGAAATGTTCGTCGAGATGAACCCTGCCGATGCCAACGATATTGGCGTACGTGACGGTGACGATGTCTGGGTCGAAGGCGCCGAGGGCGGCCGCGTCAAGGTGAAAGCTCTGGTCACGCCCAGGGTGGATCGCAAGGTGGCCTTCATGCCGTTCCACTTTGGCGGCATCTTCCAGGGCGAGAACCTGCATGATCGCTACCCGGAAGGCACGGCGCCCTATGTTCAGGGCGAGGCAGCCAACACGGCGACCACTTACGGCTACGACCCGGTGACACTGATGCAAGAGACCAAGTGCACCATTTGTCGTATTGAGCGCGCTTGAACCGATAACGCGCGACCCGACCAGACAGCAGGCCGATGTGGCAACGTCCGCATCGGCAAGAGGAGAACACCATGGCTCAAATGAAATTCATGTGTGACGCCGAGCGCTGCATCGAATGCAACGGCTGCGTCACCGCCTGTAAAAATGCCAACGACGTCGAGTGGGGCATTCAGCGCCGCCGCGTGGTGACACTGAACGACGGTGAAGCCAGTGAAATGTCGATTTCGGTGGCCTGCATGCACTGTGACGACGCCCCTTGCATGGCCGTCTGCCCCACCGACTGCTTCTACAAGACCGACGATGGCATCGTGCTGCACGACAAGGACCTGTGCATCGGCTGCGGCTACTGCCTGTATGCCTGCCCCTTCGGCGCCCCGCAATTCCCCAAGCAGAACGCCTTTGGCGAGCGCGGCAAGATGGACAAGTGTACCTTCTGCGCAGGCGGCCCGGCAGAGAGCAAGGAAGAGGAGTACCAGAAGTACGGTTCCAACCGTATTGCCGAAGGCAAGCTGCCGCTGTGCGCCGAGATGTGCTCGACCAAAGCGCTGCTGGCAGGTGATGCGCAGGACGTCGCCGACATTTTCCGTCAGCGTGTCGTCCATCGTGGCCACCCGGATGGAGCGTGGTCGAACAATCCCCAGGCCAGCACCGACAACCTTGCCTACGATGCTGCCCGTAAAGGCTAAGGAGGCGTGTCATGACCCCAATGACCATGACCACCGTTGAAATGCCTACATCGGCCAACGGGCATGCCGCCCGTGGGTTGAAGCGTATCTGGCACCTGTGCTTGATGCTGCTACTGCTGGTGGCCAGCCTCGGTGTGAGCCAGCTGGCCGTGGCCCAGGCGGACCCGCAACGGGAAATGTCCACCGCCGCCCCTGGCATAACGGCCGAGCAGTGGCGCCAGGTACGCAGCGGTGAAACCGGCCCGAACTATCGTGATTCGCGTCACGACAGCAACTACAACCTGATCAACGCCAGCGGTGAAACGTGGCGGATTCTGCGCAATCGCTGGGTCTCGCCGTTTGGTTTGATTGCCATTCTGGGCATGGCCAGCGTGATTACGCTGTTCTACCTGGTGATTGGTCGCAAGCACCTGGATGAGCCACGTACCGGGCGCAAGCTGCTGCGCTGGCCGCTGTTCATGCGCGCGCTGCACTGGACGGTGGCGACGCTGTTCATCACCCTGGCGCTGACCGGTCTCAACCTGCTGTATGGCAAGTTCGTCTTCCGCTCGCTGTTTGGCGATGCGGTTTGGGGATGGATGATCTCGGCCTCCAAGGTGCTCCACAACTACCTGGGGCCGCTGTTCGGTATCCTGCTGATCGTGCTACTGGTCAAACTGTTGAAAGACAATATCCCCAAGAAGCATGACCTGCAGTGGTTCAAGCAGGGCGGTGGCCTGGTGGGTAAAGGCCACCCGGACGCGGGATTTGCCAACGGCGGTGAAAAAGCCTGGTACTGGCTGCTGGCCACCGCAGGGCTGGTGGTGGTGGCCAGTGGCTTCGTGCTCGACTTCCCGAACTACGGGCAGAGCCGCGATACCATGCAGTGGGCCAACATCATCCACGCCGTGGGCGCGCTGGGCTTGACCGCCGTGGCGCTGGGGCACATCTACATCGGTACGGTAGGGACCGAAGGGTCGCTGGAAGGCATGACCACCGGCTACGTAGACGAAACCTGGGCCAAGGAGCACCACAACCTGTGGTACGAAGAGGTCAAGGGGCAGTCGCTGAGCGAGGAAGAGGTGGCTGCTCAGAAAGCGGGCGACAGCAGCGAGCCCTCTACGAAACCGGGCTGACGCACCACCATAGGATGACGCAAGATCGTCGCTGACACCGCCCTCGGGCGGTGTCTTTTGTTATGCTGCATATCAACCCTGTCTTGAAAGAGGAACCCGCATGGCTACGTTCGATGAACTGGATACCGCGACCCGCACGGAGCTGGAAGCCGCTGCATTTCGTCGCTTGCTCAAGCACCTGGATGACAACAAGGACGTGCAGAACATCGACCTGATGATTCTGGCGGACTTCTGCCGTAACTGTCTCTCCAAGTGGCTGGTCAGCGCAGCCGATGAGCGCGGCACGCCTCTGGAAATGGACGCTGCCCGGGAGTATGTCTATGGCATGCCCTACAGCGAATGGAAAGCCAACCACCAGGGTGAGGCCACCCCGGAGCAGTTGGCGGCACTCGACGCTCGCCAGGCGCGCAAGAAAGCCCCTTCACAGAACGAGTCCCCTTCACAGAACGAGCCCAAGGAGTAGCGCCAATGGATGCCATGGAAGCCCTGAACATTGCGGTGCTCACCGTCTCGGACACCCGCACCGAAGAGACCGACCGCTCGGGTCAAGCGCTGGTTCAGCGGCTGACCGAAGCGGGGCACCGGCTGGCCGACAAGCGTATCGTGCCGGACGACGTGTACCAGATTCGTGCCGTGGTGGCCCAGTGGATCGCCGACCCCGGCGTGCAGGTGGTGCTGACCACCGGCGGTACCGGTTTCACCGGCCGTGACTCCACTCCAGAGGCGGTCTCGGTGCTGTTGGACAAGCGCATCGAGGGGTTCGGCGAGCGCTTTCGCCAGCTGAGTGGCGACGAAATCGGCAGCTCCACCATTCAAAGCCGCGCCCTGGGTGGTTTTGCCAACGCCACGGTGGTGTTTTGCCTGCCGGGCTCCACCGGTGCCTGCCGCACCGGGTGGGACGGCATTCTGGCCGAGCAGCTGGATAGCCGCCACAAACCCTGCAACTTTGCCAACCTGGTCATTCCCGGCCGGGGGCAGCATGGCTGAGCAACGCGCACAACATCAGCCACCGCCACTGCAGCCTATCAGCGCCGTTCTCGATGCGCTGCTGGCAGGGCTTGTGCCGCTGCCAGCCGAGCAGGTGCCGCTTGAAGAGGCGGCGGGTCGGGTGCTGGCTGAGCCGGTGATGGCAACGCTGGACGTGCCGCCCTTCGATAACAGTGCCATGGATGGTTATGCGCTGCGCGCCAGCGACGCGGGCAAGCGGCTGCCGGTCAGTCAGCGGATTGCTGCCGGAAGCCTGGCCCAACCGCTGGCAGAAGGCAGCTGCGCGCGGATCTTTACCGGGGGCCAGATTCCGGCGGGCGCGGATTGCGTGGTCATGCAGGAGCGCGTCACCCTGGACGACGGCCACGCGGTGATTCCCCATGACGTACCCGCGGGTGACAACGTCAGGCTCAAGGGGCGTGACGTGCAGCGTGGAGACGTGCTGCTCAAGGCGGGGCAGCGCCTGGAAGCGGCTGCACTGGGGCACCTGGCGGGGCAAGGAGTGACCGAGGTCAGCGTGCGCCGTCGGCCCCGGGTGGCGCTGCTCTCCACCGGCGACGAGATCGTCGACCCAGGCATGCCCTTGCAGCCTGGCCAGCTCTATAACTCCAATCGCCCGATGCTGACGCGTTTGCTGGAGCGCTTTGGTGCCGAGGTCGTACAGCGGGTCAGCGTTCCCGACGACTATGCCCGCACCGTCGAGATTCTCGAACAGGCGGCGGCCGTGGCCGACGTGGTGGTCAGCACCGGTGGTGTCAGCGTGGGGGAAGAGGACCACGTCAAGGCTGCGCTGGAGTCGCTGGGGCAGCTGGATATGTGGAAGCTGGCCATTCGCCCTGGCAAGCCGCTGGCGCTGGGACGCCTGCCGGCCGAGGCAGGGCGCGAGGCGCGCTTTGTCGGCCTGCCGGGCAATCCGGTGTCCGGGTTCGTTGGCGCCTGGCTCTTTTTACGTCCGCTGATGGGAGCATTGTTGGGCTGCCCTGCGCTTGCGTCACTGCCAGAGATCACCGCGAAGGCGCAGTTCACCACCGAGACGGGGCCACGGCAACACTACATGCGCGTGGCGCTGCGCTTTAGCGCTCAGGGAATCGACGCGGTGGCGTTTGAAGACCAGAACTCGGCGGTGCTCTCCTCGTGTATCGAGGCCGATGCGCTGGCCGTCATCGATGCTCACCAGCAGATAGCCCCAGGGGACGCCGTGCGCTGCCTATGGCTGGAGCCCTGACGGCGACAGCCGTTGGCCATCCAGCAGCAAGGTCAGCCGTTGCTGTTCCAGCATCAGCCCGCACAGCGCGGGCATGTCCGTGCGGGCGGCGATCAGGGGAGGCAGCGAATGCAGCTGGACGACCGGCAGGCGTGCCAGCCGACTCTCCGAGCCCATGCCCAGTTGCCATGGGTCTGCGGCGTCGCGCAGGGTCAGCCAGCGGCTTGGGGAGCTGGCAAGCTGGAATAACCGCCTGCCTGAAAGACCACGCAGGTCACGGTTCGAGTGCCATCGTGGCCACACGGGCATCTTCGGGCTGCCAAAGCGTGCTGACGAAAGGGCGCAGTGCGTCAGGCAGCGTTTCGGGGCGCTTTGAAGGCGCCAAGGGGCAAGTCGCACCACCTGCTGGCAGGGCTCTTCCACATCGACGATGCGGCCATCGTCCTCGCGGATAGCATCTTCAAGGGATAGGTTTGCTGCCTCATGCCCCGCGGGGTGCGAATCCGCCATGATCCTGCGCCGTGCTGATCAAGACCACCTGGTTACGCCCCTGGTGCTTGGCACGATAGAGCGCCTGATCGGCGCTGAGGCGTAGCGATTCGGTAGAGGGATGTTCAGGGAAACTGCTGATCCCGACGCTGAAGGTGCAGCGGAAGCGTTCTCTGCCCGCGTGAAACGCAGCTCTTCGGGTGGCGCCCAGGTGGCAGCCTGCAGCCGAGCATCATCAGGGCAGCAGCGCCGCCTAAGCGCGACGTGCGCTCACAAACGCACGCTTACACGATCGCGTGAGGTACGAAGCAGGACGTGTCCTTGGTAATTCTGCCCACGTCTTCGCGAATGCCGATACCACAGGCGCGATCGCCCACCACCCAGCTGCCGACCAGGGCATGCCGCTCCCCAAACCTGGGGAGCGGATGGTACGCCTGACGAATCCATGGGCTATCGGTGTAAGGCCCGTCGACGTTTTCCGACACTCCATCGGGGGTGGTCAGGCTGACGTTGCTGCCCTCACGGGAGAAAAACGGTTTGCGAACCCAGCCCGGCGCAGGCGAGGCGTTCTCGGCTGGCTCGAAATAGGCGGGCAGCAGGTTGGGGTGGCCTTCGAACTGTTCCCACAGCAGCGGCAGGATACCTTTATTGGACAGAATCGCCTTCCAGGGCGGTTCGAACCAGTGGGTGTCCAGCTGGGTGATCTGCTGGCTGAACGCTTCCACCGCCATCTCTTCCCACGGGTACAGCTTGAAAACTGCCGCCATCGGCTGGTCTTCCAGGTCCACGAAGTGGGACTGACCCGGCGTTACGCCAATATCCTCGATGTAGACGAACGGCGCGTGAAGTCCCGCTTGCAGCGCGATGTCCTGCAGGTAGCGGACGGTAGCCCGCTCCTCGTCGCTGCCTTTCACACAAGAGAAATGCAGCGTGCGGTCGGGGAGCCGGTCGCCCAGATGTGCCAGGGCGTTCAGCAGGCGCTCCTGGATGGAGTTGTACTGGTCGGCATGGCGAGGCAGGATGCCCTGGGCAATGGCCTGTTCCAGCCATACCCATTGGAAGAACCCCGCCTCGTAAAGCGAGGTGGGCGTATCGTAGTTCAGCTCCAGCAGTTTGGCCGGGCCGTCCCCTGAGTAGGCAAAATCCATGCGCCCATACAGCGGCGGTTGGCCGGAGGTCCAGGAGCGATGGATGGTCTCCCACATATGTGCGGGGATCGCCAGCCGCTGCAGTAGGGCCTCCGAGCGGCATACGCGGTCGACCAGCGCCATGCACATCTCGTGCAGCGTTTCGGTGGGAGTTTCTATGTCGCGCTCGACCTGCTCCAGCGTGAACTGGTAGTAAGCGCTCTCTTTCCAGTAGGGCTCGCCGTCGATGGTGTGAAAGTGGAAGCCCAGCTGCTGTGCCAGGGCTTGCCACTGTGGTCGTTCAGGAACGGTGATCCTTAGCATGAGGGCTCCGGGTGTGGGTCAGGAGCCCCAGGAGGCAGAGCGCGTGCCCAGGCCGCGGCGCGTGGTGGTTTGACGGCTTTGGACCACCGAGTTGCGCATGGCGTCGTTGCGTTGATTGACCCGCTGGGTCGCCTGGTTGGCGGCGGCATTCCAGTTGCCCTGGTTGGCGCGGTTGCGATAGACCGGCTCCTGGTAAACCCGCTCGAAGGAACGCCCACGGTTGGTGTTCGACATCATGCTCCCCATCATGTAGCCCATCATGGCGGGCATGAACCAGCTACCGCCGCCACTGGCCTGGGCCTGCTCTTCATTGGGGGCAGCACAGGCGCCTTCGCCGTGCTCGGCCTCGCAGGCTTCCAGCGTATTGAAGCGCGGCACCGACTCCAGCGCTGCCGTATGGGCCTCTTCACAGGCGCTGCGGGTATAGATATTGGCGGCCACACAGTCGTCGACGCTCTGGAAGCTGCGCGGTTCGTCAAAACTCACGTCGGTAATGTGTTCGTCCTGGGCGGGTTCGGTACAGGCGGTCAGGCCAAAGGCGCCGGTGCCCATCATGGCCAACGACAGCCGTGCGCTACGCTTGCGGCGAGGAAGATGTTGATCTGCCATGTCGAACTCCTTACCAGGTCATGGAAGCGGCGTTGATGAGGCCGACCGCGATGGAAACGCTGCCCACCAGCGTGCCATAAGCCTGGTGCCCCTCGGTGATGTGCTGGGAAAGGCTCTCGCCCTGGCGGCGCAGTACCAGCTTCAAGCCGAAGAACGTGGCGATCTGCACCCCAAAGGCGACGATGCCCCAGAGAATGAAATCGAGGTAGCTGATGGAGTTGGCCATGGCGCTGTAGAGCGGCAGCGTGAAGCCAAGGATAGAACCGCCGTAAGCCCGGGCGGCAGCGGCATTGCCTTCACGGATCAGGGTCCATTCATGATGCGGCGTGAGTCGGCTGTAGCAATACATGAACGCGACCAGTAGCCCCAGCGCGCTGAGTAGATAGGCAAAGAAGTGCGGTAATCCCTGCAGGTAGTGCAACATGGTGATGTGCTTCCCTTATGATCCATGGAGGGTCGGTATTGTGACATAGCTGGGCGTGGCTGCGTTACCCGCGACGCGTTTTCCCCAGCGAGGTGCCAACAGTGCGTGGAATGACGTAAAGAAACAGCTTTTGTGTCATTAAGGTAAGACTAAAGGCTAATAGATGAATCGTGTCACCTCCTTAGAATCCCGCGAAGCCTGGTATTTTTACCAACATTCACCGTGTCGTATCGTGTAAAGACGGTGCCACGTGCCCGTACCGGGCACTGCCCAGGACGCGACCGCTTCGAAGGACCTCCCTCATGCATGCCCTTACCCTGGCATCGTTTCTATTTTTTACGGGCCTGGTGGCCTTTGTGACCTGGCGTATTACACGCCGCGATGACCATCGCAGCACCAACGGCTATTTTCTGGCGGGGCGCACGCTGACGTTTCCGTTGATTGCCGCATCGATGCTGATGACCAACCTCTCCACCGAGCAGATGGTAGGGTTGAATGGCTCGGCGTTTACCGACGGCCTGAGCGTCATGGCCTGGGAAGTCATCGCCGTGATTGCGCTGGTTGCCCTGGCGCTGTTTTTCCTGCCGCGCTTCTTGAAAAGCGGGATTGCCACGCTGCCGCAGCTGCTGGCGATTCGCTTCGATGCCGGTACCCAGCTCATTGCCAACGTCATCTTCCTGATTGCCTACGCGGTGGTGCTGCTACCCATCATTCTCTATTCCGGCGCCATTGGCTTGCAGGGCATGCTGGATTTGCAGGGCTTGACCGGCATCGAGTCCAGCACGGCCCTGCTGTGGGCAACCGTCTGGATCGTGGGCCTGATTGGCGCCGTGTATGCGCTGTTTGGGGGCCTGCGCACGGTGGCGGTGTCCGACACCCTCAACGGCGTGGGGTTGCTGATTGGCGGTTTCGTGATCGTTTACTTCGGCCTTCAGGCGGTGAGTGGCGGCACAGGCGTCATGGAAGGCTGGAGCATCCTGAAGGAGAGCGACCCTGGCAAGTTCAACTCCATGGGTGGCCCCGACCAGCAGGTGCCGTTCTCGACCATCTTTACCGGCGTACTGCTGCTGCACCTTTTCTACTGGACCACCAACCAGCAAATCATTCAGCGCACCTTCGCCGCGAAAAATCTGGCGGAAGGCCAAAAAGGGGTGCTGTTGACCGGCTTCTTCAAGCTGCTGGGGCCGCTCTATCTGGTGCTTCCGGGCATCATTGCCTACCACTTGTATGCCGACCAGGGCGTGCGCGCCGATGAAGCCTATGGGCACCTGGTATTCAACGTGCTGCCGCCGTATCTGACGGGCTTTTTTGCGGCGGTGATGGTGGGGGCGATTCTCTCCTCGTTCAATTCGGCGCTGAACAGCACCACCACGATCTTCAGCCTGGGGATCTATAAAGGCGTGCTGAAAAAGGACGCCACGGAAGAGCAGGTGGTGAAATCCGGCAAGGTGTTTGGCTGGATCATGGCCATCAGCACCATGATCATCGCGCCGCTGCTGGCGGGGCAGGATAGCCTGTTCGGCTACCTGCAGCGCATGAACGCCATCTATTTCATTCCGATTCTGGCCGTGGTGCTGGTGGGGCTGTTGACCAAGCGCGTGCCGCCCATGGCTGCAAAAGTGGCCCTGGTGGGCGGTTGCTTGTTGATCGCGGCAGGCTACTTCGTGCCGCCGTTCAACAAACTGCCGCTGGTCATGCACGAGTTCCACTTCGTCGCCGCGGTGTTCGTGCTGCTGGTCGCGGTGATGCTGGTGATCGGCAAGCTGCGCCCCCGCGCCACGGACTGGGTCCAGGAAGCCTCGGGCGATGTCGACCTCACCCCGTGGAAAGGTGCCGTGCCCACCGGCATCGTGCTGGTGGTGCTGGTGGTGATCATGTACGCCTCGTTTGCAGGCGGTTGATCATCGGCCACGTGTAGTAACGCCAACCCCAACGCCAACGCCCCGCCTTGCGGGGCGTTGGCGTTTGTCAGCGTTCAAAAAGCCTGAGCGGCGCGTGAGGGCATTGGCTCGATGTCGTTTTCGGTGGGGTAATGGTCCTTGCCGACAAGCGGGGTAGCGCAGACACTCTGTTTACTGCTTTGGTCTCGAGGAGAGAAACCGTGACCCGCCATCTTGCCCTGCTTGCCTATCCTGATTGCCAACTGCTGGATGTGTGTGGCCCTTGGCAAGTGTTTGCCAGTGCCAACGCGTTGAGTGCTCAGCCGTTGTATCACCTGACGCTGGTGGCCGACAGCGTTGGCCCACTCATGACGAACGGAGGGTTGGCGCTGCAGGCGACCCACTCCTACCAACGGCCTCTTCCCCGATTTCCCTTGGATACGCTGTTGGTGGCGGGCGGCAGTGGCGTGATGCAGCAGCGCGATATCCACGAGGTCAAACAGTGGTTGCGGGAGGTAGCGCCTTCCGTGAGACGGCTGGGTTCGATTTGTTCCGGTGCCTTTTTGCTGGCCGCAGCGGGCTTGCTGGATGGCTGCCGTGTGACCACGCATTGGCGCCATGCCGCACAGCTGGCGGCGGAGTACCCTGCCCTGAGCGTCGAGCCCGATGCACTCTATATCGAAAGCCATGGCCGCTACACCAGCGCGGGCGTAACGGCGGGGATCGATTTGGCGCTGTCGCTGCTGGAGGACGATCACGGGTCTGAACTGGCCGGTCGTGTGGCCCGTGAGCTGGTGGTGTTTTTACAGCGTCCAGGGGGGCAGTCCCAATTCAGCGAAGTGCTGCGCCGCCAGCAATCGGCGGGGCCGCTGCGTCGGTTGCTGGATCGGCTCCATGCCGACCCCAGTGAAGAGCTCGGGCTTGCGAGCATGGCCGAGCAGATGGCCGTCTCCCCGCGCCATCTGACGAGACTGTTCAAGCAGCATTTGAACACCACGCCTTGCGCGTACCTGACCCAACTGCGCCTTGAACAGGCACGCCTGGCACTGATCAGCGAATGCGAACAGCTCTCTCTAGAGCGTCTGGCGCAGCGCTGGCGGCTGGGCGGTGCCGAACAACTGCGCCGCCAGTTTCAGCGCTACTACGGGGTATCCCCCTCGGTGTATCGCCAGCGTTTTGCCTCATCCCATGCCGTCCCTGTTCAGGAGGAGTTCTGATGCCATTCACGGTGACGCTGTTATCGCTTTGCCAAGCGCTGCTGGTCACGGGCAACGTCCTGTTGATCGCCGTCTCGCCCTTGATTGGCGCGGCGCTCGCCCCGAGTGCGAGCTGGTCAACGGCCCCGGTGGCTACCCAGTGGTTGGGGCTGATGTGTGCCACTATCCCTGCATCGTTGATCATGGCCAAAGTGGGCCGTAAGCGAGGCTTCATGCTGGGCAATGGGGTGGGTCTGCTGGGCGCGCTCGTCGCGGCGCAGGCCTTGGTGAGCGCCCACTTCGGGCTCTTCCTGGTGGCGACCTGGCTGATCGGCATTGGCATTGGTTTTGGGCAGCTGTACCGCTTTGCTGCGGTGGAAGCAACTCCCGCACCGTTGCGTGACCGGGCGATTGGCCTGGTCATGGGGGGCGGGGTTCTGGCAGCGTTTGCTGGGCCCTGGTTGGCAAGGGTGAGCCGTGAGCTGAGCATGGTGCCGTTTCTGGGGAGTTTCATAGGACTGGCCTTGCTCTACCTGCTCGCACTGGTGGTGCTGATGGCGACGCGGCTACCGCCTGTCTCCCAGACGCACGGTGCCGCCAATGCCATGCCGTTGCGCCACATACTCCGCCAGCCCGGGTTCATCGTGGCGGTGAGTGCGGCGATGGTGGGGTACGGGGTCATGAACCTGGCCATGACCGCCACACCGCTTGCCATGGCGGGGGCGGGGCATCATTTCGATCACGTGTCGATGACCATTCAGTGGCACGTGGTGGCGATGTTTCTACCCTCTTTCTTGACGGGGCATCTGGTCACGCGTTTTGGCGCCAGGCAAATGATCGTGGCCGGATGCCTGCTGCTGGTGATGAGTGCGCTGGTGGCTCAGTGGGAGGGCGGCCTGCTGGGGTTCAATGTGGCCCTCATTCTGCTGGGGCTTGGGTGGAATTTTACGTTCTTGCCCGCCACCGGCCTGCTGACCCAGAGCTACCGACCAGAGGACAAGGCCCGCACCCAGGCCACCAACGAGTTCATGGTATTTGGCACCGCCGCCCTGACCGCGCTGCTGGCAGGTCCCCTGGTCAATGGCCTGGGTTGGGCAACCCTCAACCTGGTGTTGGTGCCTGTGGCGCTGGTGCCTGTAGCACTGCTGCTTTGGCAGCGGCATGTGCCCCCCGCCAGTGCTTAAAAATCCCCCGGTGCGCACTGCAGGCAGGTAAGCCCCAGGGCGCGCCACTGAGCGACCACGGCGTCGCGGTCGTCCAGTACCAGCCAGGGCGCAAAGCCGTCGCTGCGCATTTGATCGAGTAGCGCGGCTTTTACCTCTTCATCGTCCACATGATCATCGCCCTCGGGGCGCAGGTACATGGCATCGAAGGGAATGGCATGGCGGTCGAGCCAGGCCTGGGTATGCTCGCGGTGGCTGTCCGGGCGGCCGCTGCAAATGACGATTTGCTGGCCCTGGGCCTTCAGCAGCTTGACCAGTTTGGCCACGGGTTCGATGACCGGCGCTTGGGCCATATGGGCGAAGAAGGGGTCCCACTGTTTGGCGGGGCCCAGCACCCACTCGTGGACTTGCTGGGGGTGAAATTCGGCAAGCGTGCCGTCGACGTCAACGATGACTGCGGTCATGACATGGATTCCTGAGATGCAAAGAGTGAAACGGCCGAACCTTGAGAACGGCTGCTGAGGGCAAGCCGTGCCTGGGTCGTCAGCCGCGTGCCTAGACGTTCGCGCCAGTGATCAATGGCTTCATCGTCCAGTCGCGTAAACAGAGGCACGACCTGAGCAGCCTGGAGCTGATGGGCCAGTGCCACCAGATGCGAGGCGCGCAGGTGGACGTTCCAGCGTTGCCAAAGCACCTCGTTGGCGGCCAGCTGCGCACAGCGCTGTGGCGTCAGGTAGCCGGTGTGCAGCAGACGGTGGTCAGGCCAGTCGGCGGGCTGGTCGTCACGGTCGCTAACCAGCCAGAGTGTCGGATGGCTGGCGTTGGGCCGCTGGAGCAGGGTGCCGATGGCGTCGTCCAGCCCGTCACGCCGCAAACCGCGTGGCAGCGCCAGCAGAGCGGCAAGGTTGTCGCGGATGATGGGGTCGATGGCCAGGGGGAGCTGTCGGTGATCTGCTTCCTCTGCCAACCACAGTGCCATTTCCAGCGCCCGTCCCGTTTCCGGTACCGGCAGCACCAGTGGCGTATCCAGGGCGCTGCCCAGGGTATCGAGGCAGTGTGCCTGGGGCTGGTCGTAGCTGCTGTAGGAGGCGTCCAGCAGCGCCGTACGGGCAGGTGGCGGCGTATCGAAGGGAAACAGCCGCGACTCGAAACAGGCATCGCCGCTGTAGAAAAGCCCGCCCGCCACGTCGAGGTGCAGCCAGACACCCCCCAGCGAGTGGCCCGCCTGGCCGGTGGTGACGGTAATGCCTTCCACTTCTAGACGGCCGCGATAGGGCAGTGGCTGCCACGCTCTGTGGGGCGGCAGCGCCTTGGCGACCAGCGGCGTGCAGTAGAGCGGCAGCTGCTCGGGCAGCTCGGCCACCCCGCCAATATGATCGATATGATCGTGGCTGATCAGCACGGCGTCTACCGCGAGCCCCGCCGCCCAGGTGATCGCCTCACCGGGGTGCAGTGCGCCGCCCGCATCCAGCAGCAGGCGCTTGCCTTGGGCCTCGACCACGATGGCGGCCGGGCCCTTGTCGCCCAGCCCGCTGAGGATCTCCACCAAGGCGCTCATTGGTCGGGCTCCAGACACCAGCCTTCCAGCAGGCGTACTGCGACCTGCTGGCCTTCGCCAAGGGCGTGGGGATGATACGCCAGCAGGGCATCGCCGGTGCTCAGGCGCAGGTGTAGCTCGTAGCGCTCACCGCGGAACGTCAGCCGTTCAACGCGGGCGGTCAGGTCGTGGGGATTGGGGGCCGCGGCATCCAGATGCACGTGCTCCGGGCGCACCAGCACGGGCTGCGAACGCGCGGAGAGCGGCGCGGCCAGCCCGCTCATCAAAGCGCTTTCGGTGAGACGCTGGCCAGGCGCGCCGCTGGCAATGTGAAGCAGGCTACCCTGGCCGATAAACCGCGCGACCCATTCGCTGCGCGGCGCTCGGTAGAGCGTTTCGGGCGTGGCCCACTGTACCAGCTCGCCCTCCCGCATGACGGCAATGCGGTCTGCCATGGCCATGGCTTCGCTTTGGTCGTGGGTGACGTAGACCATGGTGGCCTGGGTCCGCCGGTGGAAATCCACGAAGCTGTGCTCCATGGCGGCCCGCAGGTTGCGGTCCAGGTTGGCGAGCGGTTCGTCCAGCAGCACCACGTCGGGGTCGGTGACCAGGCAGCGGGCCAGTGCCACCCGCTGGCGCTGGCCGCCGCTGAGGGCCTGGGGCGAGCGCTGGGCATAGGGGGTCAACGCCACCTGCTCCAGCGCCTGAGCGACTCGGCGCTGGTAGTCGCTGCCTTGAATGCGGCGCAGCTTCAGCGGGTAGCCCACGTTGTCGGCCACGCTCATATGGGGCCATAGCGCGTAGGACTGAAACACCATGGCCATGTTGCGCTGCTCGGGGGGCACATGGTGGTGGGCGCTGGCCAGCAGCGTCTCACCGAGCGTCATGGTGCCGCTACTCACCTGCTCGAACCCTGCCAGCATGCGGAGCATGGTGGTTTTGCCGCAGCCGCTGGGGCCCAGCAGCGCCACGAATTCGCCGGGAGAGATATCGAGGGTGACGCCATTGACCGCAGCGTGTTGGCCAAACTGTTTGGTAACGCGGTCGAGCATTAGCCTTGCCATGGCACGACTCCTTTGGGTAAGCGAGGGGCCATCAGGCTCAGCAGCAGCATCAAGGTGGCCACCATGGCCACGACCAGCACGGCCACCGCCGACGCCAGCACGCTTTCGCCCCCTTCGTCCAGGTTGAAGATCAATACGCCCAGGGTTTCGTTGCCGGCGCTCCAGAGCAGCGCCGACACGGTGAGCTCGTTGACGGCCAGCAGGAATACCAGCAGCCCACCGGCAAACAGGGAGGGCGCGATCAGCGGCATCACGATGGTGGCCAGCCGCCGCCAGGGGCCAGCACCGGCCAGCTGGGCGGCTTCTTCCAGCGAGGGGTCGAGCTGCGCAAGGCTGGCGCTGACCGGCTTCAGGCAGACCACCAGAAAGCGCGCCAGGTAGGCCACGAAAATCAGCCCAAGGGTGCCGTACAGCGCCAGATTGATCAGTGGCAGCGGGCGCACGAACAGCAGAATGCAGGCAATCGCCAGCACCACGCCAGGCAGGGCATAGGGCAGCTCGATGACGCTGAGGGTGAGCTGCTGTAGACGAGGCGGCAGGCGCTGAAGACGGTACGCCAGGGGCAGGCTGCACAGCATCAGCACCAGCGCGGCGCCGCCTGCCAGCCAGAAACTGTTGCGCACGGCCCGCCAGGTGGCGCCCTGTCGGCCGATGACCTCGTGGTAGGCGTTGAGGGTGATGGTATCCAGGCTCAGGGGAACGCCCATGGCCGGGACCAGCGAGCTCACCACCAGCGCGAGCAGCGGCGCCACCAGGATCAAGAGCAGCACCATGACCAGCAGGGTCGTCACGCCGGTACGCCAGCGCCCCAGTGAAAAGTCGTGGGCGCGGCCGCCGTGCCCTCCCAGGCCAAAGCGGCTGCGATTCATCCAGTACTGCTGCAGGGCTACCCCGGCCAGGGCCAGCACACCGATCAACAGGGAAAGCGCCGCCATTTCTGCCAGCACGCCGGTGCCAAAATTGGCCATGCGCTGGTAGATCAAGGTGGGCAGCACGTAATAGCCTGCGGGAATGCCCAGCATGGCGGGAATGCCAAAATTGCCCAGGCTGGAGATGAAGGCCATGGCCGCTCCGGCGATCAGGCCGTGTCGGGTCACGGGCAGAATGATATGCCCCCAGACCTGACCCTGGCGGGCGCCGCTGATCCGGGCGGCTTCGACCAGCTCACGGGGGAGCGACATGAGCGAGGTACGCAGCGCCAGAAATACCAGCGGTGCACTTTGAATGCCGAGCAGCAGTGCGATGCCTTCGGCGGAATAGAGCGGCTGGGGGCTGCCCAGCGGCGGTGCCATGCCGATGCTTTTCAGTAAAGGGCTGGCCGGGCCGAACAGCTGTAGCCAGCTCAGCGCAGTGACCTGGGGCGGGATCATCATGGGCAGCATGAAGCAGAACACCAGCCAGGCCTTGCCGCGAATGTCCGTCAGGGTGATCACGAAGGCGAACAGGCTGCCCAGCACTAGGGCAATCAGCATGCCCAGGCCCGAGGTGTACAGGCTGTGCCACAAGGCGCGCCAGGTGCTGGCCGCGTTGAGCACTTTCCACAGCGGGGCACTGCTGCCCTGGCCCAGGTCGCTGAGGGCTTCCATCAAAAGCCGCAGGCTGGGCGCCAGACTGAGTAACACCACCAGCAGCGTGAGCAGGGTAAGCAGCCAGCGATGCTGGCTGCCAACGTTCAGCGAAGGGCTCATCATCAACCGCCAAACAGCTCATTGAAGCGCTGCTTGAGCGCCTCTTCCTGGGACAGCGCTTGCTCGATATCGACCGGCATCAGCTGAATCGAGTCGCGTTCGGGGAAGCCTTCCGGTGGGGCAACGTCCGGGTGCGCGGGCAGGTAGCCCTGCTGGCTCACCAATTCCTGCCCGGCTTGGGAGAGCACGAAATCGACGAACTTCTGGGCAGCGTCCGGGTGTTGGGCTTCCGCCATGATGGCGACGGGTTCGGTCACGGCGCTGACGCCTTCCTCGGGGAAGACGAACGCCACGGGGGAACCCTTGGCCGCTTCACGGATAGGCAGGAAATCCACCACGATGCCGTACGGCTTGGTGCCTGCTGCCACGGCGTTGAAGACGCCACCGTTACCGCTTTGGGCTTCCGTACGGTTGGCGTGCAGGGCGTCGTAGTACTCCAGGCCCAGCGACGTTTCACCGATGGCGGCCATGTGGATCAGCGCTGCGCCGGAGTAGAGGGGGCTGGGCATGGTGACCAGACCTTCATACTCCGGGCCAATCAGGTCGGCCCAGCGTTGCGGCTGGTGCTCGGCACCCGTGTTGTAAACGATCCCGGTGGTAATGAGCTTGGTACCGTAGAAGTAGCCGTCGGCGTCGTAGAGCGCCTCATCGTAGGCGTCGCGCTCGGGGCTTAGGTAGGGTTGCAGATGGCCCTCCTGCTTCAGCGACTCCATGGTCATGCTGTCTGCGATCAGCAGCACGTCGGGGTTGCTCACCCCCGCGGCCAGCTCCGAACGCAGGCGAGTCATCAGGCGCGTCGTGCCGTCGCGCACCCACTCCACCTCGATCTCCGGATAGGCCGCCTGGAAGGCATCCACGGTTTGCTGGGCGTCGCTGTTGGGCTGGCTGGTATAGAGCACCAGCGTTTGGTTGGCCAACAGAGGCGTGGACAGGGCAAGGCTTGCAAGGGTCACGGCATGACACAACGAACGCTTCAACATCGGGGAAACCTCCAGTAGGTGAACAGTGATCACACTACTGTCATCGCCTTACAACATCGTGACACTAAGCTTTCGTTTGAAAGTGAATGGCTTTCGTCGAGCAGAAAACGGTTTTCGTTTTGCTGGCGGCAACCTTGAAGGGAAAACCAGGGAGGAAGCATGGACGTCAATCAACGTCGGCGGGCGGTACTGGCCTGCGTGCGGGACGAGGGGCGGCAGACCCTGGAGGCATTGGCGCGACGGTTTGGCGTCTCGGTGCAAACCGTGCGCAGCGACATACGCTCGTTGGCCGAGCAAGGGCTGCTGCTACGCCGACACGGTGAGGTGATGGCGTTTCCTGACCAGGAGAATGTCGGCTATGACCAGCGCCAGATCGTCAATCAGGCCGGCAAACGACACATTGCCCGTCAGGCAGCCTCGCTGATTACCGATCACCAGTCGCTGTTTTTAGGCACCGGCACTACGGTGGAGCAGCTGGCCGATGCGCTGCACGGCAAGCAGGGCCTGCAGATCATGACCAACAACCTGCACGCGCTGATCAAACTGTGTGCCCTGGAGTGCGAGCTGGTCGTGGCGGGTGGTCGCGTGCGCCGCCGCGACCAGGACGTGATAGGCGGTGATGCCTGGCGCTTCTTTCAGCGTTATCGGGTCGATGTGGGCATCGTCTCGGTGGGCGGGATGGATAGCCAGGGCCTGCTGTACGACTACAACGATGACGAAGTCATGGCCCGAGAGGCGCTGCTGGCCCACGCGGCGTACCGTATTCTGGTACTGGACAAGACCAAGTTCGACCTGCCGCTGCGCTGCGCCGCAGGATCGCTGGCCGACTATCATGCGGTGATCACTGACAGCCCCTTGCCCGACCGGTTAAGAAGCCCGTTAGCGGCCCAAGGCGTTTGCTTCATGAGCGGAGGTTAGGCATCGTGCCGCTCATCCGGCAACCGCTTGAAATAGACGTAGCGGTGTAGGCGGATGGCCGGGCGTATCAAAAGTTGGATACTGCCAATGACAAACAACCAAACGCCCACGGTTTGCACTGTTCCCTCGTAAAAGAAGCAGATGCTACCGATGACGAACCACAGCCCTATCATGAAATCATTGATGATACCGAGCACCTCGTAGCGGCGATGAATCACCAGTTCCTCGCGCCCCATGGTGAAGGTGAGGTCGTTGCTGGACGAGACAGTGTGCTGGGCCATGTTCGCTCCTTTGTGGGCAAAGAAAACTCAACTTACTTGTTAAATACGGTTTCCATGTCGATGGCTTAGCCCGCGTTGACGATGGTGTTGACAAAGTTCAGCGGCTGGGGGGTATCGATCACCTCGGCCCACAGGTCGTACTCGTCGGCATGGGTGACGCGTGCTCTGACCAGGTCGCCGGCGCGCAGCGCATGGCGGCTTTCCAGATAGACCATGCCATCGATTTCTGGGGCGTCGGCTTCGCTGCGGCCAATGGCGCCTTCGTCGTCCACTTCATCGACCAGCACTTCGATCTCACGGCCGATCTTGGCCTGCAGGCGAGCTGCCGAGATCTCCTGCTGGTGGGCCATGAAGCGCTCCCAACGGTCCTGCTTCACGTCATCGGGTACCTGCGCCAGGCCCAGCTCATTGGCGGGGGCACCCTCTACCGGGGAGTACTGGAAGCAGCCCACCCGATCCAGCTGCGCTTCGCTCAGCCAGTCCAGCAGGTACTGGAAATCTTCTTCGGTTTCACCGGGAAAGCCGACGATGAAGGTCGAGCGGATGGTCAGCTCGGGGCACTGCTCGCGCCAGCGTTTGATGCGCTCCAGTGTACGGTCTTCGAAGGCGGGGCGTTTCATCGCCTTGAGCACCTTGGGGCTGGCGTGCTGGAAAGGAATATCCAGGTACGGCAGGATCTTGCCCTCGGCCATCAGCGGAATCAGCTCATCCACATGAGGGTAAGGGTAGACGTAGTGCAGGCGCACGCGAATGCCCAGCTCGGACAGCGCATCGCACAGTTCGGTCAGGCGCGTTTTGACCTGGCGCCCGTGCCACTCGTTCTCCACGTAGCGCACATCGACGCCATAGGCGCTGGTGTCCTGGGAGATCACCAGCAGCTCTTTCACTCCGGCCCGCGCCAGGGCTTCGGCTTCGCGCAGTACCTCACCCACGGGGCGGCTGACCAGCTTGCCCCGCATGGAGGGAATGATGCAGAAGCTGCAGGTATGGTTGCAGCCTTCGGAAATCTTCAGGTAGGCATAGTGGCGCGGCGTCAGCTTGATGCCCTGGGCGGGCACCAGGTCGATGCGGTGGTCGTACTCGCTGACGAAGGGCACCGCGCTATGCACGGCGTTCACCACCTGCTCGTACTGCTGTGGGCCCGTCACCGCCAGAACGTTGGGATGCACGTCGCGAATCACGGACTCATCCACCCCCATGCAGCCAGTCACGATCACCTTGCCGTTTTCGGCAATGGCTTCGCCAATGGCGTCCAGGGACTCGGCCTTGGCGCTGTCGATGAAACCGCAGGTATTGACGACCACCACATCGGCATCGTCGTAGGTGGGTACGATCTCGTAACCATCGGTACGAAGCTGCGTCAGGATGCGTTCGGAATCGACCAGTGCCTTAGGGCAGCCTAGCGACACAAAACCGACCTTGGGTGTGGACATAATGGGCCTCGAGGAAGAGAGCTGAGGGGCGATCACCTTGAGCAGAGGCCCCAGAAAAGAACATGGCGAGTAAAGAAAGGGCGGCATTTTAGCGCCCTTGACCAGTGCTGGAAACCTCTACGCGTTGGATTCACCAACGTGCCCTGCAGGCGACGCAGCCACAGAGAGGTGGCAAACTCGATCGAATGCCAAGCAAGCGTATGAAACGAACGCCTCACCAAAATGGTAGCGATTACCCTTGGGCAGCGCGGGAGCAATGATAATGAATAGCGACAGGTTGCTGGACGCCATCGAGCATGAACTTAGACCACGCTGCCGCTTACGATTCGGGCAGGAGGTGGAGGCACTCTTCGAACAGGAAACGCACCAGACACGCCAACGCCATCTGGTGATCATGGGCCTGATCACCGCTCTTCTTTATGTCCTGTTCCTGATCAACGACTACAGCTTTCGACCCGAAGCGTTTCTGGCCTCCGTGATGATTCGCGGTGTCATCTTGCTACCCATGGCGCTGGCGATTTTCTGGTGGGTCTATCGTGGGGTGCCGCCGTGGCTGCGTGAAACGCTGATGGCAGGGCTGGTCGTGATCGCCATGATCGGCTCCAGCACCATTTTCTACATTTCCAGCTCGCCGCACTCTTATCTGGATGTCTTTTCGTTTGGTCTGATCCTGGTGGCTGGAAACATCGTTTTTTCGTTGCGTTTTCCTTATGCCTTGACGTCCACGGTGATCAGTATCGGGGTCATGAGTGTCTTCGTATTTTATTACGAGCCTATGCCAATCGAGGCCAAACGTTTGGCTATGTTCGCTATTCTGGTCAAGGCGGTGTTTACGTTGATGGCCAACTACCGCCTGGAGTACAGCGAACGAACCTCCTTTCTGCTGCTGATGCGTGAAAAAATTCAGGCAGGCCATATGCAGAGTGCCAATCATCAGTTGACGCGACTCTCGGTGACCGACCCACTGACGGACATCGCCAACCGCCGCCAGTTCGATGCCATTTTTCCCGCGCACTGGCAGGTGGCCCAATTGGAACAGCGTTATTTGGCCATCATGGTGATCGATATCGACCACTTCAAAGCCTACAACGACTATTACGGCCACCTGCAAGGAGACCTATGCCTTCGCCAGGTGGCCGCCGCGTTACAAGCCAACAGCCGATCCGACGATCTGGTGGTGCGCTATGGCGGTGAGGAGTTCGTGATTCTGATGCCTCGCACCGAGCCGCATACGGCACGTCAGGCCGCAGAGCGTATCCGTGAGAGTATCGAAGCGCTGGCCATTGCGCATGCTGGGTGTGGCCCTGATGCCAACGTGACGGTGAGCATCGGGGTGGCCGCCATGCAGCCCACCGTAGGGCAAGAGGAAACGGTACTTTTCATGGCAGCCGATCAGGCGCTTTACGATGCCAAGCGCCAGGGGCGTAACCGCGTCTGCATGACGCCCCTGGCAGAAAGCTGACCGTCTAGAACGACGCCGCGCTGGCGAGTGGGCTGGGTGCAGGCTTGCGCGGCGGCAGAGCCAGCACGTTATCCTGGCGTGGCTGCGTGCCCTGAAGGGTCGTTAGTGGGGGTTGGCGTTCGCCGATAGGCATGAACGCGTGGGCGCTGTGGGCCAGGTGAGACACTTCTCTGGAGAGGAGGTCGACGGCATTGATGTAGGCATCCATGCTGGTCGCGCTCTCCTGGGTGCCCTGGTCGATCTGAGCGATGGCCTGGCTGATCTGAGCGATGCCCTCGCTCTGTTCGCGGGCGGCGGCGCGAATCTCTTCCATCAAGTCGTTGACGTTGTGGCTCGCCTGACGGATTCGGCCCATGGCATCCCCGGCAGAGCCTGCCTTGTGCTGGCCTGCCTCGATGCGCTGGCGGGCCGTTTCGATCAGTGTCTGCACCTGATGGGCTGCCTCGGCTGACTGACGGGCCAGGCGGCGTACTTCTTCGGCCACCACCGCAAAGCCTCGGCCATGTTCACCGGCCCGGGCAGCTTCGACGGAGGCGTTCAGGGCCAGAATATTGGTCTGGAAGGCAATATGGTCGATGGTCTTGACGATGCCTGCCATGTCCTGGGACGTGCTGGTAATGCCCTCCATGGCATCATCCAGTTCCTGCATGATGGCCACGGCCTTGTCCACTTCGCCCACGTTACCCACCGACGCCTGGCTGGCCAGTTGGGCATTCTCCGAACTTTGCCGCACGGTAGACGCGATCTGCTCGGCGCTGGCAGCCGTTTGCTGTACCGCAGAGGCCTGCTGATCCACTCGATGGCCCATGGCCTGGTTATGCCGCGACAGCTCCTCCACCGAGGGCATGACCTGGGCAATCCGCTGGTCCAGGTCGCCAATCAGTGCATCCAGCGAACGGCGCATGAAGTTCATGGTGGCCAGGGTGTTGTCCATGGCTTTGTTGCCCACGGTAGGGACCTGAGCGTTCAGGTCGCCTGCCGCGATTTGCAGTGCAAAGTCGTTGGCTTTGTGCAGGAAGCGACGCAACCGACGCGCCTGGCGCCACTGTAGCGCGCTCAGCAGCAGCCCGCTGGCCAGCACCATCATCACCAGTGGCAGGGTCACCGAGGTGGCCACGTGGCCCTTTAGCCACCAGGCGCATCCCGCCATCAGTAGCCCAGTGGTGAACAGCGTCATCAGAACGCCGGAAATGCTGGCCAGTCGCGGCGCCCACCAGGCGGCACTTGCCAGGCGCTTCAGCGGGTTACGCGCCATGATCTCACCGTGCTTGACCGTGTAGCGGCCCTGCTGCTCGCGAATGTCCTGATAAATACGCTCCGCCTCGGCCACTTCGGCCTGTTCCGGTTTTACCCGAATGGACACGAACCCGGTGATTTGATTGTTTTCACGAATGGGCACCACGTTGGCACGCACCCAATAGTGGTCACCATTCTTGCGCCGGTTCTTGACCAGTCCGGTCCAGTACTGGCCCGCCTTGAGGTCGCTCCACATATCGGCAAACACCGGGGCAGGCATGTCAGGGTGGCGCACCATGTTGTGTGGTGAACCCACCAGCTCCTCATAGTCGAAGCCACTAATCTCGACGAAGCGATGGTTGGCATAGGCGATGTGGCTGCTTCGGTCGGTTTTGGAGATCAGCACATCATCATCGCGTAGAGGGTGTTCCACTTGGGTAACAGGGCCGTTGTTTTTCATGATGGAGTACCTGTGGGAGGAATACCTGATTGGGTTGGTCAGGTATTACTATAAATCTCCTACAAGAGTTATCCAGAGGCGTTGCATTGTTTAACATTTTCCTGGCCGGACAGTCGGTCATGCCAAGAAGCCGCCATGAATTTGACAACCTCCTCGCGGTATGACAAACACACAACCCTTTCAGGTGAGGGATTGAACGTGGCAGACGAGCAAAGCTATCAGGCGTTGGCAGTGGACACCCTTGGCCAGCGGCTGGGGGGAGTGGAAGCGGTCGCCCGCCGCGTGGGCGGCGACCCGGCACAGTGGCAGATCCGTGAAGTGGGCGATGGCAACCTCAATCTGGTATTCATCGTCACCGGCAGCACCGGTAGCGTGGTGGTCAAGCAGGCGCTGCCCTACGTGCGCATGGTCGGTGAGAGCTGGCCGCTGCCGCTCTATCGCGCCCATTTCGAATACTACGCGCTGGTGCGCCAAGCCACGCGTGCGCCTGGCGTGGCCCCAGAGGTGTACCATTTCGACAAGCCCCAGGCGCTGATCGTGATGGAGTATCTTCACCCGCACGTGATTTTGCGGCGCAAGCTGATCAGCGGCGAGCGGGTGGCTCGGCTAGGGGAGGCCATCGGTGAGTTCTGCGCCCGCACGGCGTTTCGCGGCTCGGAGCTTTCCATGGCGAGCCCGGACAAGAAAGCGGATGTGGGGCTGTTCTCGGGCAACGTCGCGATTCCCGCGATCACCGAATCGCTGGTGTTCACCGACCCCTACTACGGCGCCGAGATGAACCGCCACACGCCCGAGCTCTCGCCCGTGGTGGACGCACTACGCCGCAATGCGCCTTTGAAAGCCAAAGTGCAGCGGCTGCTGATGAAGTTCACTGCCAACACCGAAACCATGCTGCACGGTGATTTGCACTCCGGCTCCATCATGGCCACCGACACCAGCGTGCGGGTCATCGACCCTGAGTTTTCCCAGTATGGCCCCCTGGCGTTCGACCTGGGCATGGCCGTGGCCAATTTCTTCATGGCCTACTTCAGCCAGCCCACCGCCAGGCAGACGAGCTGGAAGCGTATCAAGCCTGGATTCTCTCGGTGATCAGCGACTGCTTTACCCGCTTCGATGAGGAGTTTCGTCACCTCTGGCAAACCGAGCGGACCGGTATTCTGTTCCCCAGGTCGCTATTCGAAGAGCAGGGTAACAGCGCCGACGACGCCTGCGATGCCCTGCTGGATGAGATTCGTGAAGATGCGCTGGCCTACTGCGGCATCGAAATGCATCGCCGCGTACTGTCGCTGGCCCACAACGCCGACTTCGAAGAGATCGAAAACACCGCCCTGCGCGCCGAGTTGGAAGCACGCAACGTGCTGATGGGCCAAACGCTGATCATGGAACCGCAAGCCTACCGAGGCCTCGACGCGCTGACGGAACTCGCCAAAACGTTCAATCAGAAAACGGTGTTGTAAGCGTCTTTCCATTGATTCAGTGGCACCTTCGGCACCGCTGTGCGGTGCTTCGCGGGTG
>NZ_LFGS01000015.1:290050-292624 GCF_002078135.1 Halomonas sp. BC1
GTAGCGCGGTGTAATGAATCTTGCTCGGCACGAGCAAATGAGGCACCCGCGGGGGCGGCGGTAGCCGCCTGGGTGGGGCCGCTGTGGAGGATCAACGCTCGGTGGCATCTTCTGCACCGCTGTGCGGTGCTTCGCGGGTGCGCTATCGCTTACGCCGCGCTACGGTTTATCCTCCGCCACCCTTCACCCTTCATCGCTCAAAGCTGATCTAAACGATCAAACTTCCCGGCGATGTCGCTTTCGGTCCAGTGGGGTACCCAGCCTTCCACGTTGTCGAAGAAGCGCAGCGCGGTGAATTCCGGCTCGGGGCCCATGTCGAACCAGTGCGGGGTGTTGGCGGGCACGCTGATCAGGTCGTTGCGGGTGCAGAGCACTTGGTAGACCTTGTCGTCGATGTGCAGGCAGAACAGCCCTTGGCCTTTGACGAAGAAGCGAACTTCGTCTTCATGGTGGCGGTGCTCGTTCAGGAATTTCTGGCGCATCGCTGCCTTGTCCGGGTGGGTGGGCACCATGTGCAGCACGTCGACGGTCTGGTAGCCCCCCTTGGCTTTGACCCGGTCGATATCTTCCTGATAGAGCGCCAGGATCTCTTCCTGGGTGGCATCGTCGGCAATTTCGCCCGGCGCTGCCCAGCGCTCGAACAGAACGCCCACGCGGTTCAGTTCGGCGGCGATTTGCGCGCCGTCCGTGGTATCCAGAAGCGCATCGTTAGGGTTTTGATCGGCAAAGACTTTCAGTTGTGACATCAATGACTCCTGAAATAAGCAATGGTCAACCGTTGCCGCTAGACGGCAATCTCGTCGAAGCGTGCGACGCAGGTGTGGTGTGTTCCCGGCTGGGTGCCTTCGCGCACCAGCTGCCGGGTTTGCATGCCCGCCTGTTCAGCGGCATCCAGCTCTTCGACGACATCTGACAAGAACAGCACCGATGCGGGCGGCAGGTCAAGGGTGTCGAGGATACGCTGATAAGAGGCAGCCTCGCGCTTATGGCCAATATGGGTGTCGAAGTAGCCGCTGAACAGCGGGGTCAAATCTCCCTCGTCACTGTAGCCAAACAGCAGCTTCTGCGCCTGCACCGAGCCAGACGAGTACACGTACAGCGCCTTGCCCTCAGCCTGCCACTGGCGCAGCGCCGGAGCCACATCGGCGTATAAGTGGCCGGTGAAGTCGCCACGCTGGTAGCCGTCGGCCCATACCATGCCCTGCAGGGCTTTCAGCGGCGTCACTTTCTGGTCGGTATCGATCCAGTGCAGCAGCGTCGCAATCACCGCTTCCAGCGTAGCCTCGGGGTCCTGCATGTCGCTGCGCACGGCGTCGATTTGCTCGGCTACGGCAGGCGTGGCGGCGTTCTCGCGCAAAAAGTCAGGCAGCTTGGCGTAGGCGTAGGGAAACAGCACTTTATGAACGAAATTGATATCGGTGGTGGTGCCTTCGATATCGGTCACGATAGCGCGAACGGTTGATTGATTCATTGGGACCACCGGCTCTCTTCCAGTACACAGGCAAGTAAGAATTCGATGGCTTCCAGGTGGCGGCGGCAGCTGGCAATGCTGTCGCCCACGGCGTAAATGCCGTGGCCTGCCACCAAAAAGCCCCAGGGCATCGGCCAGCCCTGGCGAACGTGCTCTGCTAACTCCTCCATGTCCTGGGAGTTAGGCACCACCGGCAGGTGAATGGTCGCCTCATGGGTCACGTTACCCGCCAACGCCTTTTGCATCTCGAAACCGCTCAGTTCGATGCCATCGGGAAAGCGTCGCGACAGCACGGTGCTGGCCACGGTGTGGGTGTGCAGCACGCAGTGGATGCTTGGGTCTAGCCGGTACAGCGCGGCGTGCAGGTCGCTTTCGGCGCTGGGTTTGCCGTTGCCTTCCAGCACACGGCCTTCCAGGTCGCAGAGCAGCAGATCACCCGCCTGGATGCGGGTTTTATCCCGCCCGGATGCCGTGACCCAGTAACCAGCCTCGGTACGCGCGGAAAAATTGCCGCCGGTGGCGGGGGTCCAGCCTTGCTGCGCTGCCCAGGCAATGGCGTCCAGCAGTTCGGTGTGTAAGGTAGTCATAAGGCCTGCATCGTCTCATCCAATGGGCATCATTCTATATGATAAGCTTCGCGCCTGATAAGCCGCGCGCCGAGTTCACCGGTTCAAGACCTCAAGGAGCCCTTCATGGTTACGTTACAGTCACGCAGTTTGCGAGTGCATGCCGACGCCCTCGAATACCTGGACCAGACCCGGCTCCCCCAGGCCGAAGAGTGGGTGCGCTGCGACTCTCCCGAGGCGTGGCAGCACGCGGTCAAGCATCTTGCCATTCGCGGGGCGCCGCTGATCGGCTTGAGCGCGGCGTTCGTACTGGCCCAGTATGCGGCGCGCCATCCGCAAAGTGAGTGGCAGTTAGTGAGCGACCGCTTACGGGCGACGCGCCCCACGGCGGTGAACCTGATGTACTGCCTGGACGCCATGGAAGCCTGTTTTGCCCAAGGCGCGGACGCCCTGGCCGAGCGTGCCCAAGCGCTGTTCGAAGAGGACCGCGCCCTGTGTCAGCGCATGGCCGAGCGGGGCGCCGACCTGCTGGCCTCC
>NZ_LFGS01000015.1:292977-316216 GCF_002078135.1 Halomonas sp. BC1
GCGATTGGCGCGCTGGCCATCGCCAAACAGCGCGGCGTGGCGCTGCATGTTTACGTGGATGAGACCCGCCCGTTGCTCCAGGGAGGCCGCTTGACCGCCTGGGAAATGGCCGATTTAGACATTCCCTACCAGCTGATCACCGACAGCATGGCGGCCAGCCTGATGGCAGCGGGCAAGGTGGATAAAGTGATGGTGGGGGCGGATCGCATCTGCGCCAACGGCGACTTTGCCAACAAAGTGGGCACTTACATGCTGGCGGTGGCGGCGCACTACCATCAGGTGCCGTTCTATGTGGTCGCTCCTTACACCACGGTCGACCCCGCCTGCGCGACCGGCGCGGCTATTCCCATCGAGCAGCGCGATGGCGCGGAAGTGCGCGGAGCCGCAGGCGCGTTTGGTGAGGTGGTGTGGGCACCGAGCGATGCCCCGGTGTGGAACCCAGCCTTCGACGTGACGCCCGCTAAACTAGTCACCGCCTGGATTCTGGATACCGGCGTGTTCGACGCCGCCGCCATTGCCCAGGGCGAGCATCTGCGGGGGTGGCGCTAACTCTTGGCAGCCATGGAGGCCCGCACGCAGTGCAGTATCGGATAATCCACACGCCCCTCCAGCGCCTCGAACACCACTTTCAGCCCCTGGCCTGGAAACTGCTCAAAAGCAGCGTGAATCTGCGCCAGGGTCGCTGAATCGAGTTTGATCACCTCTTCCAGGGCCAGTTCGCTGCCTTGAATGGCGTCGCTCAAATGGCGGTAGACCGTGTTGGCGGCCAGCCCGCGCTGCTCGGCGACTTGTTCGGGGGTTAGCCCCTGGCGCAGCAGCGCGGCGGATTCCATGGCGCTATTGCCGATGTTGGTGGGCGTTTCGGGTTCATTGGGGTGCGCCAGTATCACCGCCAGAAAGCCTTCACCGTAATCGGCCAGCTTGCGTGCGCCGATGCCCGAGATGGTGCCCAGCGCCTGCAGCGTTTGCGGTTTTTGCGCTACCAGCTCGGCCAGGGTGGCGTCGTTGAAGATCACGTAGGCGGGGACGCCCTGGGCATCGGCAAGCGCTTTGCGATGCTGGCGCAGAGCTTCCCACAGTGCGCCATGGCCCTTGGCCGCAGATGCCCCTTTGGCTCCGCGACGCGCTGGCTTGCTGGGTTTGCGCAGGGTGAGACGTTGCTCGCCGCGCAGTAGGGGCCTGGCGTTGGCGGTGAGCTTGATCGCGCCATGGCCCTCCATGTCCACGCTTAGATAGCCGCTGGCGATCAGCTGACGAAACAGCGCTTTCCACTCGCTGGCGGTGAGCTCCTGGCCGATGCCGAAGGTGCTCAGGCTGTCGTGACCAAAGCGGCTGATACGCTCGTTGCGCTTGCCGAGCAGCACCTCCACCAGATAAGTGACGCCAAAGCGCTGTTCGGTGCGGTAGACACACGACAGCGCCTTCTGCGCGGCCACGGTGGCCTCCCAGGTGTCAGGCGGGGTGAGGCAGTTATCGCAGTTGCCGCAGGGTTCGTCTAGCGAATCGCCAAAGTAGTGGAGCAGCGCCTGACGGCGGCAGCTGATGATCTCGCAGAGCCCCAGCATGGCATCGAGCTTCTGTTGTTCGATGCGCTTCTGCTGGTCGGCGGCACTGGAGTCCTGCTGCATCTGGCGCAGGGTGATCACGTCCTGAAGGCCGTAGGCCATCCAGGCATCGGCGGGCAGCCCGTCGCGTCCGGCGCGGCCGGTCTCCTGGTAGTAGGCTTCGATGCTTTTGGGCAGGTTGAGGTGCGCCACGAAACGCACGTCGGGTTTGTCGATGCCCATGCCGAAGGCAATGGTGGCGACGATCACCACGCCATCTTCACGAAGAAAACGGGTTTGATGCTGCTGGCGCTGCTCGGCGGGTAGCCCGGCATGGTAGGGCAGCGCGGTGAGCCCCTGGCGCGCCAGCCAGGCGGCGGTTTCTTCCACCTTGCGGCGAGAGAGGCAGTAGACGATACCCGCTTCGCCGTCGTGGTGTTCACGGATGAAACTCAGCAGCTGCTCTTTGGCATTGCCCTGGTTTTCCGCGATGTGGTAGCGAATATTGGGGCGGTCGAAACCGTTGTTGTAGAGCGCTGCTTCCTGAAGCTGTAGGTGCTCCATGATGTCGTGCCGGGTAGGCACGTCGGCGGTGGCGGTGAGCGCGATGCGCGGCACGTCGGGAAAGCGCTGATGCAGGTGGGAGAGCTGGCGATACTCGGGGCGGAAATCGTGCCCCCACTGGGAAACGCAGTGGGCCTCGTCGATGGCGAACAGCGCAATGCGCGTCTGTTCCAGCAGCATCTGCATGCGCGCCGTGGCCAGCCGCTCGGGCGCGATGTAAAGCAGGTCCAGCTCGCCTGCGCGCAGGCGGTTCTCCACCTCCATCGCCTCATGCATCTCGAGGCTGGAGTTGAGGTAGGCGGCGCGCACCCCGTTCTGGATCAGCGCGGCCACCTGGTCCTGCATCAGCGCGATGAGCGGCGAGACCACGATGGCGGTGCCGGCGCGCAGCAGCGCCGGCATCTGATAGCACAGCGATTTGCCGCCGCCGGTGGGCATCAGCACCAGCGCGTCTCCGCCGCCCGTCACGTGCTCGATGATGGCCTGCTGGGGGCCACGAAAGCGCTCAAAGCCAAAGACTTCTTGCAGTACCTTGAGGGCTGCCGGGTCGCCGTGCATCGCTGCTCTCCTTGTCGTGTGCGTGAAGGAGAATTGTCGCACGAAAACACGAGTGAGTTGGGTTAGCGAATCCCCGCTCGTAAAAACGACTGCACGAACTGGCGCTGGAACAGCAGAAAAGCCACCAGCAGCGGCGCAATACTCAGCAGCGTGGCAGCGCTGACGGTGGCCCAGTTGACGCCGGTTTCTGGCGCGGAGAACACGCCCAATCCTACCGTCAGCGGGCGGCTCTCCACGGAGTTGGTCACCACCAGTGGCCACAGGAAGTTGTTCCAGTGGTGGCTGATCGACACCAGCCCGTAGGCCAGATAGGTGGGCTTGGCCAGCGGCACGTAGACCTTCCACAGGATTTCCAGCCAGCCACAGCCCTCGATACGGGCGGCGTCCTCCAGCTCTCGGGGGATGGTCTTGAAGGTCTGACGCAGCAGGAAAATGCCGAAGGCGCTGGCCACGTAGGGCAGGCCAATGCCGGTGATGGTATTGATCAGCCCCAGCTCGCTGGCGATACGGTAGTTTTCGACGATCAGCACTTCGGGAAACACGAACAGCTGAATCAGTACCAGCATGAACAGCAGGTTCTTGCCGGGGATCGGAAAGCGGGCAAAGGCAAAGGCGGCCAGCGTGCAGACCACGAACTGGGCCAGTACCACGCCGGTCACCAGCGCGAAGGTGTTCAGGTAGTAACGCGCAAAGGGGGCCTGGACCCAGGCGTTCGTGAAGTTGTCCAGCGTCAAAGGCGCCAGCAGGTCGAAGCGTACCATGTAGGCGGGCGGGTGAATCGCGGCCCACACCGCGTAAAGCAGCGGAAAGATCCAGATCACGGCCAGCAGCCAGGCCGCCAGGGTTTCCAGGCGGGGCAGCGCCAGGGTGCGCCGTGGCGACACCGGAAGAGAGGAGGTGCTCATTGGTAGTGCGTCCTGCGGTCCAGAATCGTGAACTTCAGTGTGGCCACCACCGCCAACACCAGCAGAATGACCACGGTGATGGTGGCCGCCATGGTGCGGTCGAAGAACGAAAAGGCGTTCTCGTAGACGTAATACAGCAGCAGGTTGGTGGCGTTATTGGGCCCGCCCTTGGTCAGAATGAACAGGTGGTCGACCACCCGCACCGCATTGATCAGCGCGTTGATCAGTACGAACAGCGTGGTGGGCATCAGCAGGGGAAACGTCACTCGCCAAAAGAAGCTCCAGCGTCTCGTGCCTTCCAGGTCAGCGGCTTCCTTGAGCTCCGGGGGAATGGCCTGTAGCGCGGCCAGGTAGAAGATCATGAAAAAGCCCGCTTCTTTCCACACCGACATGACGATGACCGACCCCAGCGCCATGCCGGGGTCGCCCAGCCAGTTCACCCCGGCAAACCCCAGGGCGCCGAGCAGCTTGTTGAATAGCCCTATCTGCGGGGCGTAGAAAAACATCCAGATATTGGCGGCGGCGATCATGGGCAGAATGGTGGGCGTGAAATAGGCCATGCGAACCAGCCCGCGCCCAGGTAGGTGGGCATTGACCAGCAGCGCCATGCCCAGTGCCAGCGCCATGGAAGTGGGAACCGTGCCCAGCGCGTACAGCAGGTTGTTGCGGGCGACTTTCCAGAACGTCGGGTCGTCCATCAGCACGCGATAGTTGTCGAGCCCGACGAAGGCGGCGGGCTCGCCGCGAAAGCCGGGCAAAAAAAGGCTGTTGATCACGGTGGTGACCGTGGGCAAGTAGGCAAACGCAGTGAGCAGCAGCGCCGCTGGCAGAAGCAGCAGGGCGCCGTAAAGCTGCATCGTTCGATGGGCGTTCAGGTTCATGGGGCCGCCGTGATGAGAAAAAGCCGGGGCGAACCCCGGCGAGCATGGAAAGGTCCGCCTATCGGCGCTTACCGGGCATAGCGGCGCAGCGCCGCATCGGCCTCACGCTGGGCCTGGCTCAGCGCGTCGGCAGGGCTCATTTGCCCTGTCAGTGCGGCTTGCACGGCGTTATCCAGGGCTCGGCGCACGCGGCCACCCTGGTAGGTAGAGAGTTCGGCAGTGCCGTGTTCGAGCTGGTCCCGAGCCACGGCGGCAGGGGCGAATTCTTCCACGTAATGCTGCAATGCCTCGGTGTCATAGGCGGCGGGGCTGACGCCCATGTAGCCGGTTTCGATGGACCAGGCGGCGGCACGCTCGGGGGCGGTCATCCAGCGGATGAAGGTCATCGCTGCGCGCTGCTCCTCTTCACTGGCATCTTCGAAGATGTAGAAGTTGCCGCCACCGGTGGGGCTGCCGCGCTGGGTCTTCATGGGCAGCATGGCGACGCCAAACTCGAAATTGGCCTCGTTGCGTACCGCGGTCAGGTTACCCGTGGTGTGCCACATCATGGCGGTGGACTGCTCGAGGAAGTTCTGGCGCAGGGTGCCCCACTCGATGGTGCCACTGGGCATGGCTTCATGCTCGGTGGCCAGCGACACCCAGTATTCGAGGGCTTCGATGGCGGCCGGGTCGTCAAAATAGACCTCGGTGCCATCGTCGTTCATCAGACGATGGCCGTTCTGGAAGGCAAAGGCCTGGAACATCCAGTAGGGGTAGCCGGTGGACGGTACCATCACGCCCCACTGTTCACCATTCGAGGCTTCGCGCACGGCGGCGGCCATCTGGGCCATCTCTTCCCAGTTTTCCGGCGGCGTTTCCGGGTCCAGGCCAGCGGCTGCGAAGGCGTCCTTGTTCCAGAACAGCACGATGGTGGAGCGCTGGAAGGGAATACCGTAGGTCTTGCCATCCAACTGACCGTTCTCCATCAGGCCGGGGTAGAAGCTATCCAGCCACGCTTGCTCTTCCTCGGTGTCGATGAGGTCATCAAAGGCCACGATGGCGTTTTGCTCGATCAGCTCGTACAGATCGATGGAGAACAGCACCGAGAGCTGAGGCGCATCCCCTGCTTCCATGGCGGACATGGCGCGCACGCGGGTGTCGTCGTAGTTGCCTGCGTAGATGGCTTCCACGTTGATATCTGGATATTCGCTTTCGAATTCAGCCACTAGGCCATCGATCACGTCGGTCAGTGCGCCCCCCACCGACACCGGGTAGTACATCGTCAAATCGATGGTATCCGCCTGAACCTGAGCGGCGCCCAGTGCGCTGGCAAGCAGGGCGCCGGACATCAAGGGATGAGAAACTCGCATGGCTGACTCCTCAAAGAGTGGGTGATGTCGCAAGGGTTGTGGGGTGGTGAGCAAACTCAGTGCTGAAAAGAGCCCACCGTCGGCGGGCGCGGAATGGTGCGATACGGCGTGAGTTCCAGCGCCGACAGGTCGTCCCGGCGTGTGCCGGAGGGGTCGAACAGGTGGGCCTTGTCTGCCGACCAGAACAGTCGGCAGGGCTGGCCCGTCAGGCTGTGTTTGCCGCCCAGCCGCACACGCAGGGTGTGCTGCCCGACGCTCACATGGGCAATGGTGTCGGCGCCCAGATACTCTTCGCTTTCCACCTGGCCGGGCAGGCCAGCCGCCGAGGCCCCGCGCAGTTCGATATCCTCGGGGCGAATGCCCAACTGGCCGCCTGCCGCGGGCAACGGGGCAACGGGGGTGGTGGGTTCGCCTTCGATCACCGCTCCCTGTGCCCCGGCCACCAGCGGCAGCAGGTTCATGGCCGGGCTGCCGATGAAGCTGGCGGCGAAGGCGCTGGCGGGCTGGTTGTAAAGCTCGTCGGGTGTGCCGTCCTGCACGATATGTCCTTGTTGCATCAAGATCACACGGTCTCCCATGCTCATGGCCTCTACCTGGTCGTGAGTGACGTAAACCACCGTCATATCGAGTCGTGATTGCAGGGCTTTGATCTCCCTGCGCATATCGCTGCGCAGCCGCGCATCCAGGTTGGACAGCGGCTCGTCCATCAAACAGATGGGGTGTTCGGAAATGATGGCGCGCGCCAACGCCACCCGCTGGCGCTGGCCGCCGGAAAGCTGTGCCGGTTTGCGGTGCAGGTAATCCGTCAGGTCCACCAGCTCGGCCACCTGGGCCAGGCGCTGCTGCCGTTCTGCCTTCGCTACCTTGCGGCTGCGCAGGCCAAAGACGATATTGTCGGCCACGCTCAAGTGCGGAAATAGCGCATAGGACTGAAACACCATGCTCAGCCCACGGTCGCCGGGCGGCAGGTGGGTCACGTCCCGTTCGCCGATATGGATGCGGCCACTGCTGGCGTCGTCCAGCCCCGCCAGCATGCGCAGGGTGGTGGATTTTCCACAGCCTGACGGCCCCAGCAGAATGACGAACTGCCCGGGCTGAATATCGAAGGAAATGTCGTTGACTGCCGTGGTCGCGCCCCAGTGCTTGGAGACGCCTGCCAGGCGAATGCGCGATTGGTTCATGGCTCTCATCCGTCATGTGTGGCGACGATCTAGAGTGAGAGCAAGGTGTTGCGTTTGTATGACGCCTGGACGTCAGGTTGATGTCGTGAGGCGCGGATGCCGAATGGCCCGGCGTAAGTCGCCGGGCCAACGCTTACGTCTGGTGGCGCAAAATGGTCGGCGCTGACCACTGCTGACACACGGGCATGACTTCCAGGCGGGTGATGTTGACGTGGGCAGGCAGGGACGCCACATGCAGCGCCTGCGCGGCCACGTCTTCTGGCTGGAGCGGCTGGGTGCCTTCGTAGTAGCGGTCTGCGACGCTCTGGTCGCCCTTCATGCGCACCAGGGTGAACTCGCTGGCCGTCATGCCGGGGGCCAGGTCCGTGACGCGAATGCCCAGCGGGCCCACGTCACAGCGCAGGTTATAGCTGAACTGCTCCACGAAGGCCTTGGTGGCGCCGTAAACATGGCCGCCCGGGTAGGGCGTATTGGCGGCAATGGAGCCCAGGTTGATGATCGTGGCCCCTGGGGTGGAAGCGCTCAGCAGCGGCAGCAGGTGCTTGGTGACGTTGACTAGCCCCTTGATATTGGTGTCGATCATACGATGCCAGTCTTCCAGCGATGCTTGCGGCGCCGGGTCCTTGCCCAGCGCCAGCCCGGCATTGTTGATCAGCGTGTGCACGCGCTGAAAACGCTCGGGCAAGGCCGCCACGACTTCGGCCACCGCCTCGGCGTCACTGACGTCCAAAGCTGCCGTATGGGTAGGCACGCGCTGTTCGAAGGTGGCCTGCAGCTGCGCCAGGCGGTCCTGGCGCCGCCCGGTCAATACCAGTGCCCAACCCGCGTCGGCAAAAAGATGCGCGCATGCCAGCCCGATGCCGGACGTCGCACCGGTGATGAACACGACCTGCTCGGTTTCGTGCATGGAGAATACTCCCATACTGCATGGTGATGGAACCTCTCGGGGGGAAGCGCCATTGGGTAACGAACCCGAGCCCTTGAGTATCCATCTTTAGTCGCAGCCTTTCGCAGTATCCCTGAAAAAGGTGCCATTCTCAGGGTGATTGCAGCCATCGTCATTGACGAAGCCTGCCTTCTCGAACGCCGATTTGAGCCGTTTGGCGGCTTGTTTCAAGATCGAATCAGCACCACACCCAATAACGACAACCGTAGAGAGCCTTCCCATGCGGAAACAACTGCTTGCCACGCTGGCGACCCTGGGCATGCTGACGACAGCCCCGTTCGTTCTGGCTAACCCGATTGAAATCCAAGTCAACAACACCATGAGCGAAGGCGGTTCCGAAAGCGCCGCCGTGGAGCGCTTTGCGGAGTACCTGGAAGAGCAGGCGCCGGGCCGCTTCAACGTTCGCCCTTTCCTGGCGGGCTCGCTAGGAGGCGAGGATGCCATTCTGGAATTGCTCAACTTGGGGCAAACCCAGCTTTCCATTACCGGCGGGAACTGGCGACAGCAGTATGCGCCTGAGTACGACGCCATTACCGTGCCATTCGTGTTTGCCACCTGGGAAGAGGTGGATGCGTACATGGAGAGCCCCTCTGGGCAGGCGTTGATCGAGCAGGCCGAAAACCAGGGCGGGCTCAAGTACTTTGGCACCCAGCATCGTGGTCCGCGCCACATGACCGCCAACAAGGCCATCGAAACCCCTGAAGA
This sequence comes from Halomonas sp. BC1, assembly GCF_002078135.1. Lineage (NCBI taxonomy): Bacteria > Pseudomonadati > Pseudomonadota > Gammaproteobacteria > Oceanospirillales > Halomonadaceae > Halomonas > Halomonas sp. BC1. The sequence continues at coordinate 301,611 of NZ_LFGS01000015.1, forward strand.
CCTGCGCGGTTTCCGCATGCGTCTGCCTTCGTTGCCGGTGTGGCTAACGGTGTGGGAAGAGATCGGTGCTCAGGTGGTCAACGTGCCTGCTCCGGAGATCTATCTGGCCATGCAGACGCGCCAGGTAGATGGCCATGAAAACTCGCTCTCTTCGCCATATACCCGGCGCTTATGGGAAGTGCAGGACCACATCATTTTGACCAGCCACGTGCAGTTCCCGTGGAACTGGGTGGCCAGTTCGCGGTGGTGGGACGGCCTGGAAGAAGACGATCAAGCGCTGATCGAAGAGGCCATTCACGTGGCGCGAGCCCATGGCTCCGAGCGTGAGCGCGAGCTGGACGAGTACTACCTCGGCGCGCTGGAAGAGCAGGGCATGACCATCATCGAACCGGATATCGAAGCGTTCAGAACCGCTGCGTTGCCAGCCATCGAGCGGGTCATGGCCGATATGGCCGATGGCGTGAGCGAGGACGCCCTCGGGCATCAGGGCGAATGACGCGCTAGCGACAGCGCGTTGGGTTCAGCCACGGGGGTGCCCGACACCACCGTGGCCGTGGATTGCGAGATCACCTCAGGAAATTATCGATGAATGCTCCCTCGGAAGAGAAAGCGGCACCCGTGCAGGGGCTGGATAGAGCTGCCCAAAGTGTGCTGCGTGTCATTACGAGCCTGTGCGATGTGGTGGGCGTGACCTTGATGGTGGCCATTCTGGTGCTGCTGGTGGCCGCCGTGGTGGCTCGTGACCTGCTGGGGCTGGGAATGCCCTGGACAGAAGAAGTCGCGTCGCTGCTGGCTATTTATGCGATTGGCTTTGGCTCCATTTCGGCGTGGGTGCGTAGTGAGCACCTGGTCGTGGACCTGTTCAGTCACCGGCTCTCCAACGTGGGCAGGCATCTTCAGTACCGCTTGACGGCCATGATCTCCTGCGGATTTTTCGTGCTGGCGGCCTGGGGCGCCTGGATCATGTCCGACATGAGTGCCAACAACAAGACCGTATCGCTGAGTATCAGCTTCAGTTTTCTCTATTACGGCGTATTGCTCAGTTTCTCGGGTATGGCGCTGATCGCCGCGTGGCAGACCCTGCGTGGCCCCGTGGCCTGGTTGGAAGCGCCCCGTGAAGAGGAGCACGCGCAGCCATGATGGAATTGCTCGTATTCGTAGGGGGCTTGCTGGCTCTGATGGCCATTGGGTTGCCCGTGGTGGTGGCCATTGGCGTGACCTCGTTCATTGCCCTGGCGGTAACCGGGGCGGGGGGCCTGCCGGTGGAGCTGCTGCCGCTGCGCATGGTGCAAACCCTCAACAACTTCACGCTGTTGGCCATCCCGCTGTTCATTCTGGCGGCCAACATCATGAACGTGGGCTCCACGACCACCCGTATCTTCGACTTCGCCACGGCGCTGGTGGGATTCACCAAAGGTGGGCTGGGGCATGCCAACGTCGTGGCCAGCTCGATTTTTGCCACCATGTCGGGCACCGCAGTCGCCGATGCCGCCGGGCTTGGCAGCATTGAAATCAAGGCCATGAAGGAGCGCGGCTACGAGCTGGGTTATTCCACTGGCATTACGGCGGCGTCCAGCGTCATTGGCCCCATCCTGCCGCCCAGCATTGCGCTGGTGGTGTATGGCTGGTTGGCCAATGTCAGTATCGGTGGGCTGTTCATGGCGGGGTTGCTGCCGGGCATCCTGATGGCGCTGTTACTGATGGGCATGACGGTGGTGCTGGGCATGACTGGCCGGGTGGTGATGCCCACACCGACCGCGTTCGATGCCTGCGGAGTCGTGCGCACGGGCAAACGGGCCATCCTGCCTCTGATGATGCCCGCCATTATCGTGGGCGGTATTTGGGGAGGCTTTTTCACCCCCACGGAAGCGGGTGCGATTGCCTCGCTGTACGCGGTGATCCTGGGCGGGGTGATCTACCGTGACCTGAACGTGCGGGATTTATTCCAGGCGTTTCGTAGAACCCTGATGTTCAGCGCGGTCATTCTGCTGATCATCGCGGTATCGAGCTTCTACGGCTGGATTCTGGTTCGTATGGGTATCCCCCAGGCGCTGGCAGGCCAGGTTGCCAGCATCGATATGCCCACCATCGTGCTGCTGCTCTGTTTTGCGCTGTTTTTCCTGCTGATCGGCTGCTTCATGTCGGTGATCGAGAGCATCCTGATTTTCACGCCCATCGTCGTACCGGCCGCCCTCAGCGCGGGGTTGGACCCCGTTCACTTCGGTATCGTGATGGTCATCACGCTCTCGGTGGGCGTCATCACGCCGCCCTTCGGCACGGTGCTGTTCCTGATGGTCGGCATTACCCGGTTGAGGTACGGCCAGGTGGTCAAAGCCGTATTGCCGTTCCTGCTGCCCATCCTGGCCACGATCCTGCTGTTGATCGCCGTGCCTGGACTGGCGACCTGGCTGCCGAGCGTGATGGGGTATTGAGCCTGGTCCGCCAATGCTTCGCCCCTTGCGGATAGGGCGCTAAGGGGCGAAGTAAAGCGGTAGATGCCGAGGGGGCAACAGGATGGGTATCAGGCCAGATGCCCATTACCCATCGGCATTGATCTTCTCAACAATCTCCGCCAGCGCGCTTTCCGCCTGGTCATTATCGACCTGGCAGGTGCCCGCATTCAGGTGGCCGCCGCCGCCGTAGCTCAAGCACAGCTCGCCCACATTGGTGTTGCTGGAGCGGTTGAGGATCGACTTGCCAATGGCCAGCACGGTGTTCTGCTGCTTGAGGCCCCACATCACATGGATCGAGATGTTGCACTCGGGGTACATGGCGTAGATCACGAAGCGGTTGGTGGCATAGATGGTCTCTTCGTGGCGCAGGTCCAGGACCACCAGATTGCCGTGTACGCTGGCGCAGCGTTCGATCTGCTGTTTGGCCAGTTGCGCGTGTTCACGGTACAGCGCGGTGCGCTCGTGGACGTCTTCCAGGGCCAGGATTTCGTCGATGGTGTGCTCACGGCAGTAATCGATCAGCTTCATCATCAACTGGTAGTTGGAAATACGGAAGTCGCGGAAGCGTCCCAGCCCCGTGCGCGCGTCCATGATGAAGTTCAGCAGCACCCAGCCTTGCGGGTCGAGAATCTCGTCGCGATCGAACTGTGCCGAATCACCTTTATCGACCGCCTCCATCATGTCGTCCCAGCGGGCAGGGAAGGCCTCGTGGCCACCGTAGTACTCCCACACGACGCGCGCTGCAGAAGGGGCGTCGGCATTGATGATGTGGTTGTCGGCCCGCTCGACGTTACGCACGGTTTCGCTCAGGTGATGATCGAAGGCCAGATGGCAGCCGGGCACATAAGGCAGGTTGGTGGTGATGTCGTTGGCATCGATCTCGATTTTGCCATCCTGCATGTCCTTGGGGTGCACGAAGGTGATCTCATCGATCAGCCCCAGATGCTTGAGCAGTGCGCCGCATACCAACCCATCAAAATCGCTGCGGGTAACCAAACGAAACGTGGATGTTTGTTGCGTAGGCATTTGTAGTCTCTTCACGGTGATCGGTATCTGAACGATACCAGCAGTGATGGTGGGTTAAAATAAACCTTTCCGCTCTTGCAACCCCGGTTACCAACGCTTCGGCGAGGCGTAGCACTGGCTAGTTAAAGTGAGCAGTGTTACAGCGGGGCGTGAGCATCAGGGGCTCATGTGTCAGAGGTAAACAATAAAAAGCTAATTAAATATTATAGAAGAGACGCGTTGGCATGCAGCAATTTTTTATAAGCTACTGAAATTTAGTGATTTAAAAATTTTCTGGCGCAGGCTGGCATGGGGGGTGCAATGTTCTAGGCAAGAACGGCAAGCACGAATGTCAGGACGACACGCCGCTCTTATCGATCGTGAAGATGAAACGTTGTTAGATGCGTAACACGCCGAACTGAACGAAAGAAACGCCATTAGGAGGCACGACCATGAAAAAGGAAGCTCTGAAGAAACTCGGTATTCTGGGTGTATCATTTGGCCTGGTAGCCAGCCCGCTGGCATTCGCAATGGAGGAGCATGAAGAGCACCCCACTGCGCCTCAGGAAGAAACCATGCAGGATGATCAAGGCTCATTCAACTCTTTCGATGCTGATCAAGAGCAAGGTGCCACCAACGACGGTGTGACCACCGAGTACGAAGAGGAAGAGCAAGAATTCACTTATGAAGAGGAAGAAGAAGAGCAGGATCAGTGGGAGACTGAAGAGGAAGACGATTCTGGCTGGTAATCCCACGGTCGCTTAAGGGAGTAACTTCTACTTCGGCTCAAGGATGAGCCACGCAGCGCCCCGCCAATTGCGGGGCGCTGTTGCGTTTGGGCTATCGTGTCATGGGGGCGAAGCGTGGAAGGGAAATGCGCGTGAATGCGCTATGGTAAAAGACGCATTTTCACAAAATCCCTTCGCTATGACCCTGACCCTGACCACAATCACAAGGACGTGCCCAACGTGTTGAATTGGAAAGAGCTTCCCCAGCTGCCTCGCGCCGAAGGGCGTATCGAAGCCATCGACCTCGCACGAGGTATCGCCATCGGGCTGATGATCGTCAGCCATGCGGTGAGTGGTTTGGTCGGCATACGTAACGTACCGGACTGGGGCATGGTCCCCGTTCACTTCATCACCAAGTTTTCATCGTCGCTGTTCATTCTGGTGTTCGGTATTGCCCTGGCGGTGGCCTTTTTGGCCCACACCCAAAGCGAGGATTGGCCCAAAAGGCGCCTCAAGCTCTGGGTGCGCGCCCTGGAAGTGTGGTTCTGGTACAAGGCCCTGACCATCGTCGAGATGCTGCCTTACTACTCTCCCGCCGACATCGTCGATACTCTGCTGTATGGCCGCTTTGCCATCTGGGTCGAAATCCTCGGGTTTTATGCCATTGCCCTGTTATGGGTGCCGCTGGTGCTTCCTCTGTGGGCACGAACGCCTCTGTGGGCGCGACTCGGAGCCATTGTGGGGCTGACCGCGCTCTCGGCCTGGCTTCAAGGGCTGAGCTTCGGCGGAAACGATATTCTCAAGGCGCTGCTGGTGGATCATGAAGACCACTACACCTGGGGCCAACTGAGCCGGGCACCGCTGGTGCTGGCGGGGTTGCTGATGGGTGAGGCCCTGCTGCGCTGCTACTTCGATGTGGCGCTGCGCCGCCGTTTGGTCGGCGTATTGGTCGTGGTAGGGGTGCTGATGGTGGCCGGTTTCTACGGCTTGGCCATCAGCGCTGGAGATGTCGATGCCGCCATGCTGGCGATTGCCAACAATGCGGGCAAGCACCCGCCAGGGCTGCAGTTCATGCTGTTCAGTGTGGGAGGAGCGCTGGTGCTACTGGGCCTGGCATTGGCAGGTGGCGCCCTGGCGGCCAAGGTGCTGCTGCCCCTGACCGTGGTGGGCAGCGATGCCCTCAAGGCCTTCATATTTCACATCGTGATGATTTTTCTGGTGCTGCGCTTTTTGCTGGGGGCTGAAAATGTCCTCTCTTATCCACAGGTACTCGGCGTGGGCGGGCTGTTGATTCTGGGGGCCGCCTTGTGGATAGGGCTGACCCGCTGGGTGGCTCGACATAAATAGCCTGTACGAGAATAGGCAGTGCAACGGTAAGCCGTAGATGGGGAGGCAAGGTTTGAGACGTTTCAAACGCTGGTGGTTGCGTATGGTGCTGGGCGTGCTGCTGCCGATTGGGCCGGTCGTTCTGGCAGAGACTCACGGGCAGGCCCATGGTTATGAGACGAACTGGTACTACGAAGTCGACAAGCAGAGCCCTTGGCAGGGCCGCCTGGATGCCCGGATCGCGGCCATCGAAGAGGCATTCGGTGGCGAGCTGGGCGTCTACGTGCAACAGCTGACGAGCGGCGAAGCGTACTCATGGCGTGCCGATGACCCCTGGTATCTTGCGTCGTTGGTGAAAGTCCCGGTGGCCGCGGAAGTATTGGCGCAGCGCCAGGCGGGCACGCTGTCGCTGGATGAGCGGATCACGCTCTCGCGCAGCGACTTCGTGGATGGCGCCGGGTCGGTCAACTGGCACGACCCTGGCACGCCCATTTCCATCCGCTATCTGCTGGAACAGATGGTGACGGTCAGCGATAACACGGCCACGGACATGCTGATCAACCGCGTGGGGCTTGCCAACGTCAACGCCCGTGCTCGGGCCATGGTCGCGGCCAGCGGCGGGCACCCCGAGCAATTGGGGCCCATCAGCCTGCTGGTGGGTGTGCGCCAGGGCGTGTACGGCCAGCTGCACCCGCAGGCCCGCCAGCTGGGCGGGCTCGATTTCATGTCGCTTCGCCAGCATGGGCTTGGCCAGCGGCCTGCGGCGCTGGCCCGGACGCTCGGGGTATCGTCCAGCAGTTTCGCGCAGCCAGACTACGACAGCGCCTTCGATGCCTACGAAGCCAGTGGTGAAAACGTCGGTACGCTGCGTGCCTATGGCGACCTGCTGGCCAGCCTGCATCACGGAGGCATGGACGACCTCGACCGCGAGCAGCGGCAAACCCTGCTGGAGGTCATGCAGCGCACCCGCTCTGGCACACAGCGGCTCAAGCGTGGCATGGGCCGCGAGGTGACGTTTGCTCACAAGACCGGCACCCAGCACCGTCGCAGCTGCGATGCGGGCATTGCTACCCGCGATGGTGCACCTGCGCAGCACTGGGTCATCGTCGCCTGTAGCCGTGGCCCGCTGGCGCTGAGTGCCCACGAGCAGGCGTTGACCCGCGTAGGTGAAGCATTACACGACAGCGGCGTGATAAACTGACCCGCCGTTTTGGGTTGAACCGTTATCAGGTTGAATATTAAGGAGTTGACCATGGCCCGCGCTAGCGCACGTCATATTCTGGTAAGCAGTGAAGAGCAGTGCAACGCACTGAAACAAGAGATTGAAAACGGCCGTGACTTTGCCGACGTGGCCAAGCAGCACTCCAGCTGCCCCTCTGGCCGTCAGGGCGGCGACCTGGGCAGCTTTGGCCCCGGCCAGATGGTGCCGGAATTCGACAAGGTGGTGTTCAGCGGTGAGTTAAACACCGTGCACGGCCCGGTACAGACCCAGTTTGGCTACCACCTGCTCGAAATCACCAGCCGCAGCTAAGGGCGCCCAGCGCCCGTAAAGCACCGCGGCGTTCCCGCCGCGGTGTGAGGAGCACGCTTTGAACGACCCCATCATTGCCATCGAAGGCCTGAACAAAACCTACGCAGGGGGCTTTCAAGCGCTTAGCCGTGTCGACCTGACCATTGCACGCGGTGAAATCTTTGCCCTGTTAGGCCCCAACGGCGCCGGCAAGACCACCTTGATCAGCGTGGTATGCGGGCTGGTGAATCCCAGTGAAGGCCGTGTGTTGGTGGATGGCTTCGATAACGTTCGCCACTATCGGCAAGCCCGCGAGCGTATCGGCCTGGTGCCCCAGGAACTCACCAACGAAGCCTTCGAAACCGTCTGGAACACCGTCAGCTTTAGCCGAGGCCTGTTCGGCAAGGCACCGAACCCGGCGCATATCGAAAAGGTGCTCAAGTCACTCGCCCTCTGGGACAAGCGCCATAATCGGCTGATGACCCTCTCGGGGGGCATGAAGCGCCGCGTGCTGATTGCCAAAGCGCTGTCTCACGAACCGCGTATTCTTTTTCTGGATGAGCCCACCGCAGGCGTCGATGTCGAGCTGCGGCGCGACATGTGGCAAGTGGTACGCGGGCTGCGCGATGACGGCGTCACGATCATCCTCACCACCCACTACATCGAAGAAGCCGAAGAGATGGCCGACCGCATCGGGGTCATCAACCGTGGTCAGATCGTGCTGGTGGAAGAGAAAGCCGCGCTGATGAAAAAGCTCGGCAGCAAGCAGCTGACCCTGCACTTGCACACTCCCTTGCAAGCGCTGCCGGAAGCACTGGCCCATGAAGCACTGAGCCTGGCGGCCGACGGGCACGAGCTGGTGTACACCTACGATGGTCGCCAGGAAGAGCATCAGGCCGAGGGGCGCAGCATTTCGTCACTGCTGGCGCAGCTGGAAAAAGAGGGCATTACCTACAAGGACCTGCACACTCGGCAGAGCTCTCTGGAAGACATCTTCGTGGATCTGGTCAAGGAGCGCGCATGAACCTCTACCCTGTTCGGGCCATCTACATGGCAGAAATGGCGCGTACTCGGCGAACCCTGCTTCAGAGCATCGTTTCGCCGGTCATCTCCACATCGCTCTACTTCGTGGTCTTCGGGGCCGCGATTGGTTCGCGCATCAGCGAAATCGGTGGGGTGAGCTATGGCGCCTTCATCGTGCCTGGCCTGATCATGCTGATGCTGCTCACCCAGAGCGTCTCCAACGCCTCCTTCGGCATCTTCTTTCCCAAATTCTCCGGCAGTATCTACGAGATATTGTCGGCCCCGGTGTCGTATCTGGAAATCGTCATCGGCTACGTGGGGGCGGCGGCCTCCAAGTCGATTCTGCTGGGCTTGATCATCCTGGCCACCTCGGGCTTGTTCGTGCCGCTGGAGATTGCCCATCCCTTCTGGATGCTCACCTTCCTGGTGCTCACCGCCGTCACGTTCAGCCTGCTGGGGTTCATCATCGGTATCTGGGCCGACGGGTTCGATAAACTGCAGCTGGTGCCGCTGCTGGTGATTACGCCGCTGACGTTTCTGGGCGGCAGTTTCTACTCCATCGATATGCTGCCTCCGTTCTGGCAAACCGTGACCCTGGCCAACCCCGTGGTTTACCTGGTGAGCGGATTTCGCTGGAGCTTTTATGGCATCAGTGATGTCAGTGTGGGCGCCAGTATTGCGATGATCCTGTTCTTTTTAGCCGTCAGCCTGGCCACCATTGCCTGGATTTTCCGCACCGGATACCGGCTGAAGCCCTGACGTTTCACGTTTTTCTGCAAAGGTAACGCCTGCTTATGCCGCTACTGCAAAGTGCCGTGCACCGCCTGGAGCCCTCGTTGGATGGCGAGCGCCTGACCGTGACGCCGCCCCCGGCACCCGCCGAGGCCGACAACCCCGTCATGGCCAGCCTGGTCAACACCCTCAACGATACCTACAACACCAAGGCCAAGGGGTGGGGGCGGTTTGCCGAGCAGGGGGAGCAGGCCGGGCCGCTGGTAGCCTGGCTGAGTGCCTATCTTGCCGCTGACCCTTCGGGCACCGAACAAGGTTTTGCCGAACTGGCCAACGCCCTGGCCGAGCGCCTTGCGCAAACGCTGCAGGAGCAGCTGTCGGTCAGTGGTTATCTGGTGACGGCGCACCTTCGTCAGGGAGATACGGATACCCTGTTCTTCGGACTGATCCATCAGCGGGAAGGGATCGGCTTCAATGAGGCCCATCAGGCCGTGCCAGCCGCCCAGTTGAACGCCAGCCAGCTGACGCTGGCGGCCAGGGTGAACCTCACCCAGTGGCAACGGGCGGATGCCACGACGCACTACGTCTCGTTCCTCAAGGACCGTGGTGCCAAAAAGCTATCCGATGGGCTGGTGGCGCTGCTGGGCATGGAAGAGGGCATCGATGCCCCGGCAGAAACCCGCACCCTGCTCAAGGCCTTCAGCGACTACGTCGAACAAGAGGACCTGGACGACGACGCCAGCCGTGAAAAAACCGACACCCTGGTGGATTACGCCAACGAGCAGCTGCGCCGTGGCGAACCCATGACGCTGGAAGTGCTTTCCGAGCTGGTGGACGAGAAGCAGCCACAGGCGTTTTACGACCATATCCGCAACGCCGATTACGGCCTCTCTCCGGAGATTCCGCCGGACAAGCGCACCATCAACCAGTTCCGCCGGTTTACCGGCCGAGCGGGTGGGGTGTCGATCAGCTTCGATTCGCACCTGCTGGGTTCCAGCATCGAGTACGATGCCGCACAGGACCGTCTTATCATCAAGCAGGTGCCCAAACAGCTCAAAGAGCAGTTGGCCAAACGCAAGGAGTAATTGCCGTGCTGGACGCGATTCAAAGCTTCTTTCAGCGGACGCTGTCGGCCCCGGAGCAGCGCGACGACCAGGCCCTGACCCTGGAACTCGCCTGTGCTGCGCTATTGTGCGAAGTGATGCGGGCCGACTATGAACAGAGCGAGGCCGAGCGCGCCGCCATGCAGCGCATGCTAATGACGCGCTATCGTCTCGATGAGCAGGCAGTGGCCGAACTGATGCGCCTGGCCGAGGCAGAAGTGGACGACGCCGTGGACCACTACCAGTTCGTCAGCCTGATCAAACAGCACTACGGCTATGAACAGCGCCTGGAAGTAGTGGCCATGATGTGGCAGGTGGCCTGGGCCGATGGCGCGCTGGACCCGCTGGAAGAGCACCGCATTCGCCGCCTGGCCGACCTCCTGCACGTCAGTCACAGTGATTTCATTCGCAGCAAATTGGGCAACTCTCCAACGTAGCCGGTTACGGTTCGGCGGCCTCGCCTTCCTCCAGCAGGCCCGCCACCAGCGCATTCAACTGCTGCTGAAACTGGCCACCGGGGGAGGGCCGCCGAGAGCAGATGGCTCGTACCCGTAGAGTAGAGCATGCGCCCGCTGGGGGTGTCGACGAACGGGCGGCTAAGCGCATCGTTGACCCGTGGGTCGGCATTGCTGGGCAGGCTGTTCACGAAATTACGCAAACATCAAAAAAGGCTGCTACGCTAGAAGGGCCTGTTAAGGGAGAAGCAACCCTTTGATTTTCATGAAACGCTAAAGCAAGGAGTGCCGTTATGCGTAGCATTATCTATATCGTGGGTCTGGTTGTCGTGGTGTTGTTCATCCTTTCGCTGCTGGGCTTACGTTAAGCAGCCTGGGGCCACCATCCCCGTTAGCACGCCAAGCGCCCGCTTCCCCCAGCGGGCGTTTTTTTTAAGTTCATCGCATTTTGGCGTGGCAGCGAAGCAACTCCCAGTAAAGTGCCATGAACATCAGCGCGTCATGGATTCATTGGGCGACTGCCAGGGCAAGCACCGGTGCCGCCATCATCGCGGGCTAAAGCCACCTCCCACAACAGCAAAGTGGCGGGAGTGAGGCCAGTGGATTCAGGATAGCCTGAGTAGTCACCTAAACCTGCCTGTGGGAGGCCAATTCATTGGGCGACTGCCCGAGCAAGCACCGGTGCCGCCCTCATCGCGGGCTAAAGCCCCCTCCCACAACAGCAAAGTGGCTGGGGTGGGGCCTGTGAATTCAGGATAGCCTGAGTAGTCACCTAAACCTGCCTGTGGGAGGCCAATTCATTGGGCGACTGCCTGAGCAGGCACCGGTGCCGCCATCATCGCGGGCTAAAGCCCCCTCCCACCTTCAAGTTGGCTCAAGCCGTTTGTTGGCCCAAGCGCGTCATTCGCTTGGCTTCAAGCGCAGTCGGCGGCGCCTTGGCCAAACATATCGAACATCAGCTCGCGGCCCATGCCCGTCAACACCCAACGGCCATAGCTGTTGTAGGTGGCGGCACCGCTCTCTTCCAGCACCTGCTGGCACAGGGCCCAGCCAGTTTGCTGCTGGCGCAGCGTGTTCAGCTCATGACGAGACAAGCCCCGTTGCGACAAGGTGATGGTTTCAAGGACATGGCCGCTTTCATAAAGCAGCTCGGCAGCACGGGAAAGGCAGTGGCGCAGGCTGCGTTGCAGATGAAAGGCAGCGCTGGAGGCCTGAGGTAACGCTTCTGCGGGCATGGATGACTCCTGCAATCGCACGGAAAAGGGGATGTGCTGCGGTGCATTATAAATGAGCAGGGGCGTTAGACCAAGGTCTATGTTGAGCCATGAGGGGCGCGCAGGGTGGTTGCCACATGTCTGCAACGTAAAGCCCGTAGATTTCACTTGTGAGCCGCTGAAATTCGCCTTTGCCAGCACAATGCGCTCAGCAAGAAAATAATGAAAATTTGGATGAACCCTAAAGACTGAGGTTAAATGGCCGAAGGTTATTAGTAATACAGCACACTGTTAAACGATTCATTGGCGTCGGAGCACATAGCGAGGCGTATAAACTAAAGGACATTAGCGTATGGCTTCCATTTCATCATTGGGTATCGGTTCAGGGCTTGATCTCAACGGCTTGCTAGACCAACTGCAAGAAGCCGAGCGGGGCAAGCTGGAGCCCATCGAGCGGCAACTGGAAACCCAGCAGACCAAAATTTCCGCCTACGGCCAGCTGCAAAGCGCCATGTCTCAGTTTCAAACGGCGGCGGCGGCGCTCAACGACAGCGCCCTGTTCGAAAGCCTGTCAACCAACGTTGGTGGCAGCGCCATTACGGCCGCCGCCGACGGCGAAGCCCAGCCCGGTGCTTATAACGTTACCGTTGACCGGCTCGCGACCGCAGGCACGCTGGCCACCACCTCCGTGCCGGATGCCACGGTAGCCCTGACCGAAGAAGATACCTCCCTGACCCTGACCTTCGCCGACCAGGATGATGTCAACGTTGCCATCAGCGCCAATAGCACGCTGGAAGACGTGCGCGATGCCATCAATGCCCAGCAAGACAGCGGCGTCTCCGCGTCGATTATTTACGACGGTGAAGCGTACCGCTTGGCGTTAAGTTCTACCCAAACAGGGGAGGCAGCTTCCATTGAAGGCGTGACCTTTGGCACCGCCTTTGGCAGTGAATTGGCGACCGATGTGGTGCAAGCTGGTCAAAATGCCCTGCTCAATGTCAACGGCGTTGACATCACCAGCCCCACCAATCAGGTAGAAGGCGCTATTCAAGGGGTTACGCTCAACCTGCAAGAAGAAGGCACCAGCACCGTGGCCGTAGAACAGGACACCCGCGCCGTGCGCGAAGCAATCACCAGCTTCGTAGACGCCTACAACGACCTGAAAGGCACCATTGGCGAACTTACCAGTTTCAACCCTGAAAGCGGCGTGGCTGGCGAGTTGAACGGCGACAGTGCCGTGCGCACAGTCGAATCGCGCTTACGCAGCGTGTTAAGCGGTGGCATGGAAGGCGAGTTCTCCATGCTGAGCGATATCGGCGTTACCCTTCAGCGCGATGGCACTTTGGCCGTCGATAGCGATAAGTTAGATGATGCCATTGTCAACAACCAGGAGGCGCTTTCCACCTTCTTTGCAGGCGATGCCAGCGACGCGGGCATGGCCGGTCAAATCAACCAGACGCTAACGCAGCTGTTGGGCACCAATGGCGCGGTCTCGGGGGCCATCAGCGGGGCTGAAAACCGCGTAGAATCCCTGGGCGAACGCTATGTGCGCATGGAACAGTCAATCGAGCAAACCATTGCTCGTTACCGCACCCAGTTTGGCCAATTGGATGGCATGATCGCCCAAATGAACCAGACCAGCGACTACCTGACCCAGCAGTTCGATGCGCTGGACGCCCAACTGGGCCGCCGCTAAGCGCTCACCTGCCTTACCCCACGCCTGCTGGAAACAGCAGGCGTTTTTGTGACTGGCATATTCTATGACGGGCAAGTAAAGCTCAAAAAACACTTACCCTATTCAAGTTTTCCGCTGATGCGCCGATAATGACTTTACATTTGATCGCTCTGTTTATTTCCCTTCAGGAGCGACGACACAAGCGCGTTCATTGCGCATGGGTTTAGCCTTTTGCACCGAGGAACGACGGTATGGCGACAATAACCTCTCTAGGCGTTGGCTCTGGCCTGGATCTCACCGGCTTGCTGGACCAGCTACAAGACGCGGAACGCGGCAAGCTTGCACCCATTACCCGCCAAAAAGAGCAACAACAGGCCAAAATTTCGGCCTTCGGCCAGCTGCAAACGTCGCTGAACGGTTTTCAGGATGCGCTGGCCAAAATCAACGACCCCAAGCTCTACCAAAGTCTTTCCGCCAACGTGCGGGGCGATGCCATTAAAGCCACCACCACCGCCAGCGCGTTGCCCGGCAGCTACCGGGTAGAGGTATCGCAGTTGGCCACTTCTGGCACCCTGGCATCCAACCGTATCACGGGTGAAAAAAACGCCGCGCTAGACCTGCAAGGGGCCACGGCCATACGGCTCAATTTTGGCGGCGCGGATTCGGTCGATATTGCCATTGCCCCCAATAGCAGCCTGGAAGCCATTCGTAACGCCATTAACGCCCACAAGGATGCCGGTGTTAACGCCACCATCATCAACGATGGGGAAGGCTACCGCCTAGCGCTCAGCTCCAAGGCCACGGGTGCAGATGCTTCGATTGAAGGCTTCAGCTTTGTAGATACCAGCCAGGACCCTGCGGCAACGGTAGCAGGGCCCTTTAGTGAAGATGCCGCCACCAAGCGTTCTGGCGAAAATGCCGCGCTAACCGTCAATGGCATTGCCATCAGCAGTGCCAAGAACCAGATTGAAGGAGCCATTCAAGGGGTTACGCTCAACCTGGCAGAGTTGAGTATTGCCGAAGGCGAAACGGCCACCAGTACCATTACCATCGAGCGCGACACCCTCAAGCAGCGCGAAGCCATCAACGACTTCGTGAAAGCGTTCAACGACCTGAAAGGCACCATTGCCAAGCTCACCAGCTTTACCGGCGACAGCGAAACCGCAGGCGAGCTGGTCGGCGACAGCACCGTGCGCACCATTGAAAGCCGCTTACGCAGCGTGTTGACCGGTGGTGTGGAAGGTGGCGAGCTGGGCACCCTGAACCAGCTAGGCATTACCCTGCAGCGCGACGGTAAGCTAGCAGTGGATGACGACAAGCTGTCTGATCTGGTAGCCAATAACCCCCAGGCGCTAAGTGACTTCTTCGCGGGCGATAAAAAA
>NZ_LFGS01000015.1:317503-318674 GCF_002078135.1 Halomonas sp. BC1
AAAAAGAGAACGGCCTGGCAGGCAAGCTTTCCACCACTATCGACCAAATGCTCAGCAACAATGGCGTGGTCAAGCTGGCCATTAGCGGCGCAGAAACCCGCATTAAAAGCCTGGGCGAGCGCTTCGAGCGCATGGAAAAATCCATTGAAGGCACCATTGCCCGCTACCGCACCCAGTTCAGCCAGCTGGACGCCATGATCGCCCAGATGAACAGCATGAGCAGCTACCTCACCCAGCAGTTCGACGCCATGGACTACCAGCTAGGCCGCAGGCGCTAAGCCACCCCAGCACACACCCAGCCCCCCTTTTGGGGGGCGTTTCGCATCTGGAGCACACACTGCCAGCCTGAAGGCCAGCCACCGTGGGAGGCGGCTTCAGCCCGCGACCGATTTACCCCCATCCCCAAATAGCTCCACTCCTTCAGTTACCAAAAATTACACAAATCTCTGCACTTCTCCCTAAAGAATCTTTCCCGCATGCCGTTAATTAATACAACGGCGCTTCATGTCGCCGAACAGCGGGCCTTCCGGCCAGTTCACACGCAAGGAGAATCACCATGTCAGTGATCAACACTAACATCACTTCCATGATTGGCCAGTCCAATCTGACCAAGAGCCAGAACGCCCTGCAAACTAGCATGGAGCGTCTCTCCTCCGGCCTGCGCATCAACAGTGCCAAAGACGACGCCGCCGGTCAGATCGACCGTATCTCCAAGGAAACCAACTTCAACGGCGTTAACGTCGGCCTGAACAGCCTGGATGTGACCAAGCTTCCGCGCACCGTGGCGTCGATGGTACCGTTATCCAGCACGGTAGCACTAATTACTTGCAAACAACTACCGCAAGTGGAGAGTTGGGTGCCGTGCAGAACCGTTTCGAAGACTCCATCACTAACCTGCGGACTACGCGGTGGAAGTGGCCAACATGACCAAGGCGCAGATTCTGCAGAACGTGCTGTCACTGCTGGGTTAATCTGACGGGAGCCTAAGGGTTCCCGTTTTCAATATATAGGAGATACTATTTTGTCTATTTCTCACGCTGAAAAAATCGAATCAAAAAAGAAAATCGATGATCTTGTCACTAAGGTTATTGCAAACTCCATGATTGCCGGGTCTATGTCGGGAAAAACCGAACAAGAAAAGGAAGAAATTGATAGCCTTTTTAACAAAATA
>NZ_LFGS01000015.1:319938-323867 GCF_002078135.1 Halomonas sp. BC1
GCTTGACGGATAAGGAAGAGCTAAAAGGCCTGGATGAGTTTCAAGTTTTTCCTCATGCCTTGCTGGGCAACGGTAAACCGGCCACGCTTTATGCCTGCATGGCCCCAGAGAGAAGCGGCACACTAGAGCCGCTGGCACCTGAACAGCTACCCGAGCGAAAGCGTAGCGAAGCACAGGTGCTGGCCAAAGTGCCCGTGCCTACCCTCCAGTTAGACGCCATCGAGGGCCTAAACCAAGTCGATTGGCTGTTACTGGATGAGCTCAACGACAGCCTAGCCGCGCTGGAAAATGGTACGCAATACCTAAAAGAAACGCTGTTGATTCACGTACGGCTACCGTTAATGCCCACCTGCCAACGGCAGCCCGATGTGGCGACTATTTTTCAGTGGATGACGCAGCACGGGTTTCAATGCTACCGCTTTGATCAGCCTGTTCACCATAGCCACTTGCCTAGTAAGCCGTATTCATCCCTGATGAGCAGCGTTTGGCGTGTATGGCACCTGCCAGATTGCGTAAGCTGGCTTTTTTGATGGACGCTGTCCATGGCGTGCATGACTTTACCCACCGGCTGTTGAATAGTATTGACCCAGAGATGGCCACCCACTATTTAGCAACGCGTGGCTATCTCAGTCAGTATGATACCGAACCGGACACCTTCACCCTAACGGCCAAATATAGCCCGGCACCTTGGGATAAGCAGGGCCAGCCGCAAGCAGGAGGGTCAAGTGAGTAAAAAGAACAGCCGTAAGAACAGCAGCGTTGCTAAGCCAAAACAGTCATCACCGGCTAGTATCTACATCAACCGTGCGCAAGTTTTTTTCGTGACAACGAAATACAGCGCGGCATTAACATGCTACTGCAAGGCATTAAAGTAGCGCCTGAAAATGCTGTGCTACACGCAATGCTGGGCGAGCAGCTAGGCAAGCATGGCCGGGCTGAAGCCAGTATAAAGCACTATGAGAAAGCGCTGGAACTTGACCCCAATATGCTGATGGTGCAAGCCAATCTTGCCCAAGCGTATAGCCAACAAAACCGCTTTAATGACGCTGAACCGCTCATTAACAAAGCATTGAACGCTGCACCAAGCAACCCCTCCGTGTATATGGCCTATGGCGTCATGCAGCAACGGCGCAGCAAACTGCCCGAATCGGTAGAGCACTTTCGTAAAGCGCTAACGCTCAAGCTTGAGCAGCCTGAAGTTGCTGCTAAAGATAGTGTTAAAAAAACGGGAAGACTTCAACAAACCTGAAACCGAAGAACTTCTATGGGATACCCTGAATCAGCTAGCGATGGCTAACGTTCATGCGTTTGCCTGGTGCGTGAAGGAGGTCTGATCAGTTTTGATAAGGACATTGATATTGGACTTCCCCATACTGAAATGGAACGGGCGGTACGTTGTTTAGAAAACAACGGCTGGGTGGAAGCCCCCAATCAGTTTTTGACTAACCCACGATCAATGGTGCACTCTGTAAAAAAAGTTACGGTAGACCTTTCTGGCTTTGTAATTGATGAGGAAAGTAACCGAGTATTTACTGGTTTTTGGTTAAAAGAAGACGTACCACACGAATGGAATGCCAACACCTATTACCCACCGCTTACACTTAAAAAAGATACTACCCCGGCGGGCGAGCCTATCTGGTCGTTAACAGACCCGGAAGCGTGGCTGGTGGCGCTATACGGTGAGAGCTGGAAGGTGCCAGACCCGGCGTTCGATACGGTAATTCGAGCCAAAAACTATTTCCGGTTTTCCTTATTGGTGCAGTGCTATGCGTTTTCTCGTATTTATAACAAGTGGCATGAAGGGGAAATCAAAAAGGCGATGGCTATGGTGCAAGGCTCATTAGTACACCTGCCGGACGACACGTTACTGCAACAGATTGAAGCGCGTTTGGAGTCGTTGTTATAACGCTGGGGAACCCTTCAGAGCTCTATCCCCCCGGCCAACAATATCGTGAGGAATAAAAGTAAGGCGGCGTGTTATGTGCCGCAGAAATGGGTTTTTCATGCCATATTCATCAAAAGATACAGGGTTTGTCTGCCTGCTTTGTCATCACCATGACTATCAGCCACATTTTCCAAACGTTCGTGGTGATGATTCAGGCAATTTAAAGATTGTAGACTGCTCTGCTTGTGGTCATCGCCAACTTTCCCATCCGGTTTACGACCTTGCCCTCTATGAAAAAGATTTGCAGGTTTTCTCCTCGATTGAGGAGTGTGGCACCCCGCTCAAGAAATTTATTGAAAATTCTTGGTTACAGGCCCAGCGCCGCGTGGAGCGCCTTTTAACGGATCGGCTATTGCCACAAGACCAGCAAGTAGCACCGGCATGCCTCGATATTGGCGGGGGTTATGGATTCTTTTCTCACTTGCTAAAGCAGGCAGAGCCTGAAGCTGAAGTTGAAATGCTCGACCCAAGCGAAGGGCGTATTGCAACTGGCAAAAAGCTTATAGAGGAGTATGACGAGGCGCCGACGCAAGTTCGCTATATGGCTGGCTTACTTGATAGTATTTTTGCTGAGAACCACCAAGAAACCTACGACGTGGTCACGCTCTGGCATGTAGTGGAGCATGTGCCCGAACCGATTCAGTTGGTGGCAGATGCCTGGCGGTTGGTGAAACCGGGAGGCTGGCTTTCCATCGAAGTGCCTAATGCTAATGACGAGCTTCTAGAGCTGTCACCCGCTTTCGCTAATTATTCCTATATGATTGAGCATCTATCCTACTTCTCGCCGGACATGTTGAGCAAACTGATCGAGTTAGGCTTTGTACGAAAAGTCGGCGAGCGATGGCCAGACAAGGCAAAAATCGGCGAAAAGACGGAGTTTACAAGGTGTAAATGAGTACTTTGAGCCGATTTTTAACGCCGTATGGGCGAGCATAGGCAATTTTCGTACAAAGCCTAGGGACGGATCGCAAGCCAGATGCTCTCTATGGTTATCAGCGTTATGGCATTTTTAATTACATGCACTGGATTCATGCCAATGCCCCTTTAGGTGCTGATCCAGATTTCTTCCCCGGCGAAGATCGATGGTGGCTAGAAAAAACATGGCGAGAGAAACGAGCTGATGCCCTAACAACGGATGCATTAGTGGTGAACGTACAAAAGCCGGAGCGTGGATAGAATGGGTAAGGTTGTCATTACCTACGGCACGTTTGATCTACTGCATGTCGGCCATGTCCGCTTGCTTAGGCGCCTAAAAGCCCTGGGAGATACCCTGATTGTGGGTGTCTCTACAGATGCGTTCAATGCTCAGAAGGGCAAGGCATCCATTTACCCGTTCGAAGAGCGCCGTGAAATTATCAAGTCCATTAGCTTCGTTGATAAAGTTATCCCTGAAGAAACCTGGGATCAAAAAGCCAGTGACGTGAAGGAATACGGCGTGGATATTCTGGCGATGGGGGATGATTGGGCAGGCAAGTTTGACACGCTATCCAGTGACGTTGAGATTGTCTATCTACCGCGTACGGAAGGGATTTCCACGACAGATATCAGAACGGTTATTTCGCGTGTAGAAGAAGACAAGCTACTTGCCTTGGAGTGCGCAATAGATCAAGTCAGTCGACTAGCAAAAAAGCTTCGTTGATTAATAATAATCGGTTTTGTGATGTTGTTGTAAGTCGTAATTTTTAATGGTTATGATATGTGATATTGCGAGTGGTTAGAGCGCTCAAGCGGCAAGAAACAGTAGGTTTTGTTAAATTTATTTAATAGTTGTCGTTTTGGCGGCTGTTGTGCTTGAATGAGAGAGGTGTAATTGCTCTGTGTTTAAGAGGCTCTTCGTCGTTGGTTATGGAATTTACCCCCTGAGCTGAGCCAGAATATTGCCTTTATATTAGCAAGAGTTACGACATGGACGGTGCCCAGATTTTAACACTCGGCCTTGGCCTGGAAGCACTATAACCTGTGCAGCTACGAAGGGGGTCACTTC
>NZ_LFGS01000016.1:0-32366 GCF_002078135.1 Halomonas sp. BC1
TATCTTCGTGTTCGCTTGCCTTGATATTAGGTGATGATTCACCCTCATCGGCAAGCGCCCACATGAATTACCTGATCAAATTGTTAAAGAGCAACTTTCTTGAGTCCGCTGCGACGGGCTCGGTGACCTGAACCGTATTGCCTCAGCGAGGAAGGCGTATTCTACGCATTCCGTGGTGTTTGTCAAGGGCTGTTTTCAGCGCGTGAAGCGAGCGATCAATCCAACCAGCAGATGACGCTAACTTCCTGACAAACCGAAGGTTTTTCAACCTTCTTCACCGCTGGTAACGCTTGGCGTCCCCGGCAGCGGATGCGTACTTTACGGATTCGCTGCCGGGTTGGCAAGGGCTTTTGTAAAATAATTTCACGCCTTGCAGTCGCACACCTATATACCGTCTCTACTATCAGGCAGCACCGCCTGCTTTTACTCTTGCAACAGTACCTGCTGAGCATTAGACACCAGTGACTGGGAGCCGAGTTCAGCAATGGTGCGCGCCCCGGTCAACGTCATGGCAACGCGCATTTCTTTTTCAAATAACTCGAGAAGATGGGTCACGCCAGCCTCTCCCGCTGTCGCCAGCGCATAGATGAATGCTCGGCCAATCAGCACCGTATCCGCTCCCATGGCAATCATTCTGACGACATCCAGGCCACTGCGCACGCCAGAGTCCGCCAGAATCGCTAGATCTCCTTTGACCGCATCTGCAATGGCGGGTAGCGCCCGAGCCGTGGACGGCACGCCGTCCAGCTGACGGCCGCCATGGTTGGATACCACGATACCATCTGCGCCAAATCGCACCGCATCCCGCGCATCTTCCGCATCAAGAATGCCCTTGATGATCATGGGCCCATCCCACTGCTCTCGAATCCACTCCAGATCTTTCCAGGAGATAGAAGGATCGAAGTTATCGCCCAGCCAGGCAATGTAATCCTCGAGCTCGGTTGGCTTGCCGCGATAGTCGGACACATTTCCCAGGTCATGGGGGCGGCCATTGACACCCACGTCCCAAGCCCACAGGGGATGCAGTGCCGCTTGCAGAATACGCCGTGCTGGGCCGTGCTTGCCGCTCATGCCGGAGTGGGCATCACGATAACGCGCCCCAGGTACCGGCATATCCACGGTAAAAACGAGCGTCTTTACGCCCGCTTCCTTGGCACGATCCAGCACATGCTTCATGAACCCACGGTCTTTCAGCACGTAGAGCTGAAACCAGATGGGCCGGTCGACCGCTGCCGCCACTTCGGCAATCGGGCAAACCGATACGGTCGACAGGGTAAAGGGCACCCCTTTCTTACTGGCCGCGCGGGCTGCCTGCACCTCGCCCCGCCGAGCATACATACCTGCCAGCCCTACCGGCGCCAGCGCCAACGGCATCGCAAGCTTTTCACCAAACAGCTCGGTTTCCAGAGAAAGCGAGGACATGTCCTTCAGCACCCGCTGACGTAGCGCAACATCACGCAGGTCATCCACGTTGCGACGCAGGGTGTGCTCTGCGTACGACCCTCCATCCGCATAATGAAAGAGGAAAGGGGGAAGGCGACGCTTGGCAGCCCGGCGATAGTCCGTGGAGGCAGAAATGATCATGGAGCACCCTATGGAGAGATTGCACTGTTGTTGTCACGTCAGCAAAAAGCCATGCCTACATGCTCTTGCTTACCCACGACGCATGAGTATGCCAGCGCTCTAGCGTATTAATTGGTTTTACCAATTTACAAAAAAAACAGAAACAACATTAGATAGGCCGATCTTGTGTGTCAAACACAAAACGTGCAATTAGCCCATGGTGCCCACCATACTTTAGTTCAAAGCGCTGCTTTCTTATTGGAATGGCATGCTACGGACGCTTGAGCGGAACATTTAAATTGATTACCCTTGGTCTTACCAATTATTGGAGCTACTGTTCATGTCTTACCCGCCGCTCCGCCAACAGCGCCTTGCCGATGTGATTACCGAACGCCTTGAAGGCATGATTCTGGAAGGAAGCTTGAAACCCGGGCAGCGCTTGCCCCCTGAAAGAGAGCTGGCTGAGCGTTTTGGTGTTTCTCGCCCTTCCTTGCGAGAAGCCATTCAGAAATTGGCTGCCCGCGGATTACTGAGCAGTCGCCAAGGCGGCGGCACCTTTGTCAACGAGACGCTCAACAGCGGCTATACCGACCCCTTGCTGGAAATGCTTTCCCGCCACAAGGAATTTCACCTGGATCTGCTGGAGTTTCGCGATGCCATGGAGGGCATATCGGCCTACTATGCTGCACTGCGCTCGACACCCGCCGACAAAGCCGTGCTGATACAGCGCTTCGAGGAGCTGGACGGCGGTTTCGTCGGCGCCGACCCTGCACAGGAAGCCAAGCTGGACGCCGCGTTTCATTTGGCGATTGCCGAAGCAGCGCACAATGTCCTGCTCTTGCACACCATTCGCGGTATCTTCCATCTCCTGGAGCAGAGTATCGTGGATAATCTGGCGCACCTGTTTGCCAAGCCAGACTCCCGCTCACAGTTGATGAAGCAGCACCGAGCGCTGCTCGATGCCATCCTGGAGGGCCGCGCAGAAGACGCCCGAGCCCGCGCTCACGAACACCTGGTGTATGTGGAAGAGGGGCTACTCGAAATGGCCCGTGCGGAGACCCGCGCTCAGCGCGCATTACGCCGTGCCCAGGGCACGCGCACCTCCGCATGAGCCGCTCTCCCGGCCCACGTTGGCGGCTTGCCTGGCTGCTGATCCTGCCGGTGGGGCTTGCGCTGTGCATGTGGCAGGCCGCCCAGCTAGCCCGCGAGCAGGCGCTTGCCAATCTGCGCGACGACGCTGAAAACGAGCTGCGCCTATCAGCAGCCAACTTGACGGGCTACCTATCCCGTTATGATTACCTGCCCCAAATGCTCTCTACCCGAGAAGGCATCCAGCGTTACCTGGCCGCGCCTGAAGGTCAGGACCCCATGTCGCTGAACCTGCTATTGGACCGTTTTCGGTTTACAGCGGGCGTGTCGGACGTTTATCTGCTGGATCGCGACGCCTACACCATTGCGGCCAGCAACTGGCATCGCCCCAATACTTTCATTGGCCATAACTACGCCTTCCGCAGTTATTACACCGATGCCATTGCCGGTGGGCAGGGGCGTTTTTACGGTCTGGGTACGCAGTCGCTGGAGCGGGGATACTTCTTTTCTGCCCCCGTGTGGCTGGACGATACCTCACCCGACGCCACACCGGATGGCGTGCTGGTCATCAAGGTGCTGCTCGATGAGGTCGAAGAGAGCTGGGCACAGCAAGATGCGGAGCTGTTTGTCACGGACAGCGACTCGATCATTTTCATGGCCAGCCAACCCGAGCTGCGCATGAATGCGCTCTACCCCCTCAACGAAGCGCAGCGCGAAAGCCTTCGCGCAACGCGTCGCTATGCCATCGAGCCGCTCGACCCCTCCGGCATTGAGGTAGAGGCCCCCTATGGCCCCGACAGCTACCTTGTCAGCTTTACCCATGGCCCGCTGCAGGGAGAGCGCTACCTCAGCTTGACGAGACCGCTACCGGAATTTGGCTGGCAGATGCATATTCTCAAGCCATTGAACTCGGTGATCAGCGCCCAATGGGTGGCCGCCTTGATGGCAGGAGGCCTCTATGGCGTCGTTGCACTGGGCGCAGGCATCGGCTGGCAACGTTTACGGCTACGCCGAGAGCGGGAAGCCTTTGCCGAACGTGAACGACAGACTCTGGCGCGCGCGCGCGATGAGCTGGAAGCCAGCGTGGAGCGTCGAACACGCGATCTGGTGGCCAGCAATCAACGCCTTTCCGATGAAATCGAAGAGCGCCGTCGGGCAGAAGCCAATCTTCAGCAAACCCAGAACGAGTTGATACAAGCCGCCAAGCTGGCCGTGTTGGGCCAACTGGCCGCAGGCATCAATCATGAGCTCAATCAGCCGCTGGCCGCTATTCGCGCCTATGCTGAAAACGCGCGCCGTTTCATCGAATTGACGCGCATCGAGCAAGCCGATGCCAATCTGGCGCAAATCGTCGAGCTGACCCAGCGCATGGCAGATATCAGTGCCCAGCTACGCCAGTTTTCTCGCAAAAGCAGCGAGCGCCACGAAACCATTTCTGTCCAGGCCTGCATCGAGTACGCCCTGCGTCTGTTTCACAGCCGACTACGCGATGGCAGTATCCAGGTGACGCCTCAATGGCCCGCCGAAACCCTGTGGGTAGAGGGAGACCTGGTGCGCCTGGAACAGGTCATCGTCAACCTGATTGGCAATGCCATCCAGGCGATGAAAGACGTCGCCCAGCCCACCCTTACGCTGCGGGCCGAGGCCACGTCTGACCAAGTGCGAATTCATGTCATCGACAACGGCCCCGGTATCGCCGAGCACCATGTGTCGCGGATCTTCGAGCCCTTTTTCACTACCAAAGCGCCGGGCAGCGGCCTGGGGCTAGGACTTTCCATCTCATCGCGTATCATGGAGGACTTGGGGGGCAAGCTACAGGCCACCAACCGGGCCGAGGGAGGCGCGTGCTTCACGATCTCCCTACCGCGCACCATCGTGTCGCCCCTAGGCGAGCAGCATAGAATAACGGAGAACAATAACCATGCATGAACCGTCGACACTGCCGGTCATGGTGATCGACGACGAGCCACATCTGCGTATCACCGCGAGCCAGACCCTGGAGCTGGCCGGCTACACTCCCTACTGCTTCGAATCCGCAGAGCAAGCCTTGGCGGCGCTGCCCGACGACTTCCCAGGCGTCATCGTCAGCGACATCCGCATGCCCGGCATGGATGGCATGGCCCTGCTGCATGAGCTTCACCATCGCGATGCCACCCTGCCGATCATACTGATCACTGGCCATGGCGACATCTCGACGGCGGTGGAAGCAATGCGCGCCGGTGCCTGGGATTTTCTGGAAAAGCCTTTTGCGGGCGATCAGCTGCTGGACGTCGTGAGACGCGGCATCGAAAAGCGCCAGCTAAGCCTGGAAAACCTGCGCCTGAAAGCCGAGCTCGAAGTCCAGCACGCAGCGCTCGGGCCTCGCCTGGTAGGCCGCACGCCGGTCATTTCGCGCCTGGCGGCCATGATCCAGCGCATCAGCCAGGTAGAGGCCGATGTCTTGCTGTTTGGCGAAACCGGCACAGGGAAAGATCTGGTGGCCCGCGCGATCCATGAACGCAGCGCTCGTCGCAATAGCCCCTTCATGGCGATCAACTGCGGCGCCGTGCCGGAAAACACCATCGAATCAGAGCTGTTTGGGCACGAAAAAGGCGCTTTCACAGGGGCCGTGGAGCGGCGTATCGGCAAGTTCGAGCATGCCAACGGCGGCACAGTGTTTCTGGATGAGATCGAGTCCATGCCCATGGCACTGCAGGTCAAACTGCTGCGCGTACTGCAGGAGCGCAGCGTCGAACGCCTGGGAGCCAATGAAGCCGTACCGCTCGATATTCGCGTGATTGCCGCCACCAAGGTAGATCTCAAAGTGGCGGCCGACGACGGGCTGTTTCGCGAAGACCTCTACTACCGCCTCAATGTGGTCACCCTGCCCCTGCCCGCCCTGCGCGAACGGCGAGAAGACATCCCGCTCCTTTTTCAGCACTTTGCCGTGGTCGCCGCCAACCGTAGCGGGCTGGAAGCGCCAACGCTGGACAGCCCGGCCATTGCCGCCCTGCTGGCCCACGACTGGCCAGGCAACGTGCGCGAGCTGCGCAACCTTGCCGAACGTTACGTTTTGCTGGGTGCCGCGTTCGACTATCGGCTGGACGCCTTGCTGGAAGGTGTCGCCGCAGACACCCATGAACCCACGCTACCGCGCCAGGTAGAGCTGTTCGAAAAGAGCCTGATCAGCCAGTCACTGGCGCGTCACCACGGCCGCGTAACGGAAGTGTGTCGCCACCTGGGCATCCCGCGCAAGACGTTCTACGACAAGCTCAAAAAGCATGGCCTGAGCGCTGACGATTACCGCCACAGCAGTGACCCTTGACGCATCAGTTCCAGCAGCACTCCCCAGGGCGGCACCCAGGGCACCAGCACCAGCATGGCAATGAGCATCAAAAGATTAGAGAGAGGACGTCGGCTGTCGCCCAACTTGAGCGCCGTACCAAACGAGCGCTTCAGCCGCGCCCCCTCCAGATCGACACTGAACAGCTCATCCAGTCCCAGGTGGATGATAAACCCCACCAGTACCGCGGCACCGTGCGACCAGGCCAACCAGGCGGGCTGCGCTAGCAGATGGTAGCTGAGCGCCGCCGTCGCCAGGGCGCACAACCCCGCCGCCATTAACGAGTGCCAGATCCCTCGGTGAACGGTCAATCTGGAGAAGAGAATCGCGGCCAGGTAGCGCACTGAAAAATAGATACCGCCGCAGGCCACCAGCAGCAGTCCAGGCGTCAACCAGGGCTGCAGCATCAACACCCCCAATACCAGGGTAGGCACCGACAACAGATTGAAAATCAGACGGATAGAGCGGGAACGGTCTGCGTCTATGTCGGGCAGGATGCCACCGAAGGCCACCAGCGCAATGATCAGCAAGGATTGCGACGCGGGCCACCACTGCGCTTGCCAGCCCATATAGGCCATGAGCGTACCGCCTGCGGCGGCCACGGTAATGTGCGTGCGAAAGTTGGCCATGTCGTGGCACTCTGAAAAACTGGATAAATTACCAGATTATCGAAGACTACAACACGGCCTGATATAAAAAAAGCTGCCGTTTACCAAAGGTTTAGGCTAACCACGTTGCTGTGCTAGAAACTCGTCCTTCAATTTGACGTAGTTGCCTGCCGTATAGGGGAAAAAGGCCCGCTCCTGCTCTTTCAAAGGCCGCAACGGCTTGGCAGGATTGCCCGCATATACATGGCCACTTTCCAGCCGTTTGCCCGGTGTCACCACCGCTCCCGCCGCAATGATCACCTCGTCCTCCACCACCGCGCCATCCATGACGATGGCGCCCATGCCCACCAGAATGCGGTTACCCAACGTGCAGCCGTGAAGAATGGCCTTGTGACCGATGGTGACATCGTCACCAATCGTCAAAGGAAAGCCCTCCGGGTTGAAATCGCTGGCGTGGGTGATATGCAGCACGCTGCCATCCTGCACGCTGGTGCGCGCCCCGATAGTGATCCTGTGCATATCGCCACGGATCACGCTCATGGGCCATACCGAGCAGTCGTCGCCCAGAGTGACGTTGCCGATCACGACACTGGCCGGGTCGATATAGACACGCTCGCCCAGCGTAGGGGAGTGTGCGTGAAACGCGCGTAAGGCATTGCTCATGAAGACTCTCCTGTTAGTGACACAAGAACCACTATAGCAATCCACCCAGCAGGACGATGAAGGTCAGCGGAATGGAGACCCAACGGACCAGACGTTGCCAAAGCAGGAAGCCTCGCTCACCCACGCCCAGGGTGCGCATCACCAAGGGCTGTGGCATTACCCAGGCCGCGAAGATAGCAATCAGCAATCCTCCCATGGGCAGGAAGATGTCCGGGGGGATACTGCTGACCAGCTCGAACACGTTGCGCCCAAACAGCGGTCTAAACTCCGCCAGGTGAGAAAAGGAGAAGGCCGACAGCAGCCCCAGCAGCCAGACACTGATCGCCACGACAGCCGTAGAAACGCTGCGCCGCCAGCCAAGGCCCTGCAGCGTGGCCACCATGGGCTCCGCCAGATTGATGGCTGACGTCCACGTCGCGAGCAGCAGCAGCAAAAAGAACACGCTCAGCCACAAGGAACCCCAGGGCAACTCGGAGAAGGCAATGGGCAGGGTCACGAACATCAGTCCCGGCCCGTCCGCCGGGTCCATCCCTTGGGCAAACACTACTGAAAAGATCGCAATACCCGCCAGCAGCGCCACGCTGATATCCAGCACGGCCACCGCACAAGCGGCTTTCGGCAGGCTCTGTTCATCCGGCATATAGGCCCCGTAGGCCATCAACGCACACGCCCCTACGGCCAGGGTGAAAAAAGCGTGTCCCATGGCATGCAGCACCACCGACGCGGTGACGTTTTCGAAAGACGGCATGAACAGCCAGTGCAGCGCCGCCCCAAAGCCGCTGGTGGTCATGGCGTAGAGGGCTAATAGCACCAACAGGCCATAGAGCACCGGCATCAAGAGATTATTGAGCCGCTCCAGGCCTTTCGCGACGCCAGCCGCCACCACCGTCATGGTCATGAACAGGAACAGTGAATGGTTGAAAATCAGCAGGCCTGGATTGGCCAGAAAGGCGTCAAAGCCAGCGCCAATCTCGGCGGCACTGGCCCCGTCAAAGTTGCCATTGATGGAGGCCACCAGAAACTCGATCGACCAGCCAGACACCACGGAATAAAACGACAGAATGCAAAACACCGTCAGCGCACCGAACAGCCCCAGCCAGCGCCAGTGGGGCGAGGCACCCGCCTGTGTGGCCAGTACGCTCAGTGACTGCATGGGGCCTCGACGGCCAGCGCGGCCAATGAGTATTTCCGCCATCATCACGGGCAGGCCCAGCAACAGGACAAACGCCACGTAAATCAGCAAGAAGGCCGCCCCGCCGTTTTCCCCGGCCACATAGGGAAACCGCCAAATATTGCCAAGCCCTACCGCGGCACCGGTCACCGCGAGAATAAAGGCACGCTTCGACCCCCAACGCTCCAGCGTTTCACTCATCTTCTGCTCCTGCCTTGGTGGCACTCGATTCGACGTATCAAAAGGCGGCAAGACTAGCAGGCGCATGCCTCCAGGCCAATGCCGCCATTGAAACTGACCTCGGCTGCCCGCACTGTGTCATTATCCACGGACGCTTTACGCGCCCGCATGAACCAACCTGCCGCCATAGAGGTGCCTATGTCCCGCAACCCGTTGCTAGAGAGCCATGAGCTCCCCCCTTTCGCCGACATTCGTGCCGAACACGTGGTGCCCGCGGTAGAACAACTGCTCAATGAGGGTCGCGACGCCATCGAGCGCCTTGCCCAACAAGCCGCTCATCAACCGCCTACCTGGGACAACTTTGCCGCGCCCATGGAAGCCGTGAACGACCGCCTGTCTCAGGCCTGGTCGCCGGTGTTGCACCTCAACAGCACCATGAACAGCCCGGAACTGCGTGACGCCTATCAGGCCTGTTTGGAGAAGCTGTCGGCCTTTGGCACTTGGGTAGGCCAACATGAAGGGCTCTTCAAGGGCTGGCAGGCGCTCAAGGAAGGTCCTGCCTGGCACGACCTGAGCACCGCCCAACGGCGCACCGTTGATAATGCGCTGCGCGACTTCCGCTTGGCGGGCGTGGACCTTCCAGCCGACAAGAAGGCGCGTTACGGCGACATTCAAGCGCGTCTCTCCACGCTGTCCAATCAGTTTTCCAACCATGTGCTGGATGCCACACAGGCATGGCACAAG
The DNA here is from genome assembly GCF_002078135.1 of Halomonas sp. BC1. Classification (NCBI taxonomy): domain Bacteria; kingdom Pseudomonadati; phylum Pseudomonadota; class Gammaproteobacteria; order Oceanospirillales; family Halomonadaceae; genus Halomonas; species Halomonas sp. BC1. The sequence continues at coordinate 9,341 of NZ_LFGS01000016.1, forward strand.
GACATCACTGACCCTGCGCTGCTGGCAGGCGTGCCGGAAAGTGCTCTGGAAACGCTGAAAGCACTGGCAGAGGCCAAAGGCGCAGAGGGTTACCGCATCACGCTCGACTTCCCCAGCTTCTTTCCGATCGTCAGCTATGCCGACAACCGTGAACTGCGCGAGGAAGTGTATACCGCCTTTGTGACGCGCGCCTCAAACCAGGGCCCTAAAGCAGGCCAGTTTGATAACGCCCCCATTCTGGAAGAGACGCTGGCCCTGCGCCAGGAGCTGGCCCGCCTGCTCGGCTTCGATACTTACGCCGACTACTCGCTGGTTACCAAGATGGCCGACTCCCCCGCCCAGGTACTCGACTTTCTCGAAGACCTGGCCCAGCGTGCCAAGCCGCAAGCTCAGCAGGAGTTTGCCGAGCTCAGCGCCTACGCCCGTGATGAGCTCGGGCTCGACACGCTGCAGCCATGGGATGTCGCCTATGCCAGTGAAAAGCTGCGCGTGGCTCGCCATGACCTCTCCCAGGAGCAGCTACGCCCCTACTTTCCCGCCCCCCACGTGGTCAACGGGTTGTTTCAAGTCATCGAGCGCCTCTACAACGTGCAGGTAGCGGAAGATACCAGCGTGGCCAGCTATCATGACGATGTGCGGTTTTTCAGAATTACCGAGCAAGGCAAGCCGATTGCGGGGTTCTACCTCGACCTTTACGCCCGGGAGGGCAAACGCGGAGGCGCCTGGATGGCGGACTGCCGAGTACGCCGCCAGACAGAACACGGCCTGCAACTGCCGGTCGCCTTCCTGACCTGTAATTTCACCGCCCCGGTGGGCGGCAAACCTGCCTTGCTGACCCACGACGAAGTCACAACGCTGTTCCACGAGTTCGGCCACGGCTTGCACCACATGCTGACCAAGCAGGACATCGCCGATGTTTCCGGCATCAACGGCGTGGCCTGGGACGCGGTCGAACTGCCTAGCCAGTTCATGGAGAACTACTGCTGGGAAAAAGAGGGGCTAGCGCTACTGTCCAGACACGTGGATACCGGCGAACCGCTCCCCGATGCACTGTTCGAGCGTCTCCAGGCGGCCAAGAACTTCCAGTCCGCCATGGGCATGTTGCGCCAGATAGAGTTTTCGCTCTTCGACATGCGCCTGCACCATGAATTGGAAGCTCCCAGCGCCGACGACGTACAAGGCCTGCTGGACGACGTACGCCGCCACACCTCAGTGGTTCCCGTGGTGCCCTTCAATCGCTTCCAGAACAGCTTTAGCCACATCTTTGCAGGGGGCTATGCGGCGGGATATTACAGCTACAAGTGGGCCGAAGTGCTCTCCGCCGACGCCTGGAGCGCCTTCGAAGAAGCGGGTATTTTTGACCCTGCCACCGGCCAGCGCTTCAAGGAAGAGATCCTTGAACAGGGCGGCGCCCGCGATGCTGCCGAGCTATTCGTCGCGTTTCGTGGTCGCGAGCCCAGTGTGGCTCCGCTGCTGCGCCACAGCGGTATCCGCGCTGCCTAATCCACTCTTAATCTCTACGCGGTAGCTCTGCTGCCGCGTCTCGGGAGTCCTGTCATGTCGAGTATCAAACGCTTTATTGCCGGGGTTACATGCCCCCGCTGCGCCGCCATGGACCGTATTCGCGCCTGGGAGCAGCATGGCATTCGCTACCGTGAATGCGTCAACTGTGATTTCTTCGAGCAGCTGCCGATCGAGGATGAAACATCGCCAGAGCTGGTGACTCGAGTCAATCAGGTACGCGATGAGCAAAAAGTACAGGATGTACAGCCAGTGCGTATCCTGGATCCCGGCAAACCGAAGTAGCGACGCCCAGGAGTCATCTTTCTCTCCAAAATGTGCGGAAAACCGCACGCTATTTCCATGAATCCGTGCGTAAAGCCATCCATAAAGCGTCGAGCGCCTTTCAACCAAAGTTGAATAAGATATCCATAAGCGATTGTATTCAAATAAAAACAAAGCCATTGGCACGACAATCGCTCTACATAAGCTGCTTATTAGAACGAGCACTGGCCATACTCTCGATATGCCAGACGATAATCCCAATAACAGCTTAGGAAATCTCGCCATGCGTAATATGATGCCCAAGTCTCTTGCCCTGCTGGCTGGCGGCGCGCTGGTTGCTGCGACCACCGCCCATGCGGAAGTTGATCGTGACGGCTGGCCCTCCAGCTTTACCGTAGGTACTGCCAGCCAGGGCGGCACCTTCTACATCTACGGTTCTGGCTGGGCGAACCTGCTGGCCGACCAGTTGGGCGGCATTACCGGCGGTGGTGAAGTCACCGGTGGTCCGACGCAGAACCTGGCACTGGTTCACGCGGGTGAGCTGGCCTTCGGCCTGACCACACTGGGCCCTGCAGATGACGCCATGAACGGTCGTAGCCCGCTGGCACCGGGTGTCGTCATGGATAACGCCTGTGCCCTGTTCCCGATGTACGAGACGCCATTCTCCATCACCGCACTGGCCAGCACCGGCATTACCTCCATTTCCGAGATTCCGGACGGCTCGCGCATTGGTTTTGGCCCCGCAGGCTCTACCTCTGACGTTTACTTCCCTGCCATCCTCGAAGAGCTGGGCGTCAATTTCGAGCGCCGTAACGGCGGCTGGTCTGACCTGGGCGGTCAGTTGCAGGATGGACTGCTGGACGTCGTTGCCTTTGCAGCGGGCGTACCGATCCCGGCCGTTAGCCAGTTGGAAGTTCAAACCAACGTCAACATCATCGAGTTCACCGAAGAAGAGCAGGCCACCATTGTCGACGCCTTCCCGGTTTCTGAATTCATGATTCCGGCCAGCACCTACGAAACGCTGGAAGAAGATGCTCGCGCCGTTTCCATGTGGAACTTCGCCATTGCCGGCTGTGATCTGCCCGACAGCCTGGTGTATGAAGTCACGCGCATCACCATGGAAAACAACGACCGCATGGTATCCATCCACCGCAGTGCTGAAGAGAGCATTCCCGAGAACGTCAAGTACAACACGGTCATGCCTTTCCACCCCGGTGCTGCCCGCTGGTTCAATGAAAACGGCTATGAGATAGCCGACGACATGATTCGCCAATAAGCGCGGATGTGCCAGCACAAGAGCCGACTCTTTACAGGGTCGGCTCTTGTCGCTCTGGCCATGAATAAGCAATTCCTGAATTACCCAAGCATCTTCGCTGACGATCCATCCCAAGGGTAACCTCCATGAGCAACAACACCGGCAGCCCCAACCCGGCTGCACCCGCTAGCGACCCCGTTGAGCAACAGGACGCCAAGGCCATACTCGCCGAAGGTGTCGACGAAGAGGTCGTCGAGTCAAACCGTCGTCTGTTTACCGGCTGGCAGTGGATGCTTTTCGCCGGCGTTGCCATCGCCTACTCGCTGTTTCACCTGATCACGCTGAACGTCCTGCCCATGGAAACATGGACCTACCGGATCATTCACGTGGCAGGCGCCCTGATTCTTGGCTTCGGCCTGTTCACTGGTGCGCGCTTTGCCAGTGACGCCAGCGATGAGTCGCCCAAGTGGCTGACACTGCTGGGAGCCGCGCTGCTACTGCCCGCAGGCTACGCACTGGTGCAAGCCTTCCTGATGTGGCAAGCCCTTTCCGGGGGCGCCATGCGTATCGACCCACAGGTGGAAACCTGGCACTTCGGCTACCCGATGCTGCTCGCCACCGTAGGGGCGATCTTGCTGTCCTGGTTCTATCGCCTGGAGCGCTCCAAATTCTCCATGCCTGACCTGGTGCTGATGATCGTCGCACTGGCCAGCGCGGGTTATCTGATCACGGTTTACAATACGCCACTGCGTATGTCCACGGGCACCTCTTTTGCCCCGGTTGGCATTACCTACGCCGCCATGGCCGGTTCGCTGCTGATTCTGGAGCTGACCCGCCGCGTAGCAGGTAACGCGCTGGTCGTCATTTCTGCCATTTTTCTGGCCTATGTGTTTGGCGGCCCTTACCTGCCAGGCTTCCTGAGTTACCCGGGCCTGTCGGTCAACCGCTTCTTCAGCCAGCTCTACACCGATATCGGGGTGCTCGGGCAAACGACGGCGGTCTCCTCCACTTACATCATTCTGTTCATTATTTTTGCAGCGTTCCTGCAAGCCTCGAAAGTGGGCGACTACTTCGTCAACTTCGCCTTTGCCGCTGCAGGGCGCTCGCGGGGCGGTCCGGCCAAGGTGTCGATTTTCGCTTCTGGCCTGATGGGCATGATCAACGGCACCTCCGCAGGCAACGTGGTATCCACCGGCTCTCTGACCATCCCGTTGATGAAAAAGGTAGGTTATCCGGGCCGTAGCGCAGGGGCGATCGAAGCCGCTGCTTCCACCGGCGGCCAGATCATGCCCCCGATCATGGGTGCGGGTGCCTTCATCATGGCGGAAATCACCGGCATCCCCTATCGCGAGATTGCCGTTGCCGCGCTGATTCCGGCCGCGCTGTACTTCCTGTCGGTCTATTTCATGGTCGACCTGGAAGCTGCGAAGAAAGGCATGCGCGGTATGCGCAAGGATGAAATCCCGCAGTTCCGCAAACTGGCCCGTCACGCGTACCTGTTTGCGCCGATCATCATCCTGATCTATGCCCTGTTCATGGGGTACTCGGTCATCCGTGCGGGCACCCTGGCCACGGCTGCGGCTGCCGTGGTGAGCTGGATTTCACCCAACAAGATGGGCATTCGTGAAATTCTCAAGGCCCTGCAGCTGGCAGGCACCATGTCGATCCAGATCATCGCCGTGTGTGCCTGTGCAGGCCTGATCGTGGGCGTCATTTCCCTGACCGGCGTGGGCGCACGTTTCTCGTCGCTGCTGCTGGGCATGGCGGGCGTGAGCCAACTGTTGGCCCTGTTCTTCGCCATGTGTATCTCGATTCTGCTGGGGATGGGCATGCCCACCACGGCGGCCTATGCCGTGGCGGCTTCCGTCGTGGCGCCTGGCCTGATCAACATCGGCATTCAGCCGCTGATTGCGCACTTCTTCGTCTTCTACTTTGCCGTCATGTCGGCGATCACCCCGCCCGTGGCACTGGCCTCTTATGCCGCTGCCGGTATTTCCGGCGATAACGCCATGCAAACCTCCATTACCTCGTTCAAGGTAGGGTTGGCGGCCTTTATCGTACCGTTCATGTTCTTCTATAGCCCGGCCATGCTGATGGAAGGCACACCGATGCAGATCGTTCGCGTCGCCATTACGGCGTCGATCGGTATCTTCATGCTGTCAGCCACGGTACAAGCATGGTTCTTTGGCTCGATCCAGGCATGGCAGCGTTTGGTGCTGATGATCGGCGCGCTGTTCCTGATCTACGGCGGTATCTTCACCGACATTGCTGGACTGGGTATCGGTGCCGCCATGTTCCTGATGCAGCGCAAGCTGCACGGGCCGAAACCGGCCCCCACCGCAGCCTGACAGGCTATCAACGCAGGCCGACTCCCAGGAGTCGGCTTTTTTGTCAGCGCACGCCTAGTGCAAACCACCCACCCGCCACCAGCATCGATAACAGCGTCACTGGAATACCGGCCTTGGCAAAGGTGAGAAAGCCAAGGTGAACGCCCTGCCGCCTGGCCCCCTCTGCCACGATCAGATTCACCACACTGCCAATCAGCAGCAAATTACCCGCCAACGTCGACATGACCGCCAGCATGACCAGCGTGGCCTCGGGCAGTTGCGGGAACAGCCCCAGTAGCAAGATCACAAAAGGTACGTTACCGATCACGTTGCTGGCCACCAGCGATATCCCGGCCATGTGCCATGGGTCATCCGGCACACCTCCCGACCCCAGCCACTGGTTGACCAATACCCCCGCTTCCGGCAAGGAAGCGACACTGCCGGTGACAATGAAGAGCCCCATGAACAGCAGCAACAGGTTCCAGTCCACCGCCTGCACATATCGGTGGCTGGCGACTTGGCGCGACATCATCAATACCAGCGCTACCGCGAGCGCCGACCATTCGCGAGGCAGCGGGGTCGAGAACAGGACCAGCAGCGCCATGGCTGCCAGCAGCGGTTTATAACGCAGGCTTTCCTGGGACACGCTCAGCGGCATAGGTGCCGCCCCTGGCTCGTTCAACACCCAGCGGTGACGCCACATGGCCCAGATGACGGCGTAGGTGATGCCCAGTGCGGCAACGGCAGGCACCAGCGCCTGCAGGCTGTAGGCCCAAAAATCGAGCCCGCCGACCTGCCCAATGAGAATGTTCTGCGGATTACCGATCAGGCTGGCAGCCGAGCCTGCGTTACACGACAGTGCCAGCGCCAATAAATAGGGGCGAGGATCCAGGCCACGAGCCAACAGCGCCTGACAGAGCAGCGGCGTCATCGCAAAGGCCACGATGTCATTGACCAGCAGTGCCGACAGCACACCACCCAGCAGCACGACGCCCAGCAACAGGACGCTGGGACGCTCGGCGTGGCGCATGATCAGCGCAGACAAACGCCCGTAGACGCCGGAAAAGCCGAACTGTGCCGATACCAGCATCAGCGCCAGCAGCAACACCAGGGCACCTACATCGATATGCTGACCAACGTCCGCCAGGCTCACGGTGCCGGTCAACAGCAGTACACAGGCTGCAGAGAGCGCTATCCAGGCACGGTCCATCTGCAAACCGGGTAGCCGGCCCACGGCCATTCCCACATAGGTCACTGCGAACATGGCAGCTATCAGCCACATCGTTTCCTGCTCCCGTCACGGTTCAATGAGCAGGCATCATACGGTGGTTAGCCATGCCTTGCCCACTCTCCAAGCCGGGCCTTCCACGCGCGGCGCCTGTCGCACCCCCATCAAAAAAACCGACCTGCGCCAGAGGACGCAGGTCGGTTCTCATGGATCACATCGGCAACAGGTCAGGTGAGATTATCGACGATCTTCATGACCGGCGCGGCCTGGTTGAGCGTATAGAAGTGCAGCCCCGGCGCGCCACCATCCAGCAGGCGCTCGCACAGGCGCGTCACCACCTCGGTGCCAAAGGCCGCGATAGCCTCGCTGTCATCGCCATAGGCTTCCAGCTGCTTGCGAATCCAGCGGGGGATTTCGGCACCGCAGGCATCGGAAAAGCGCGCCAGCTTGGTGTAGTTGGTGATGGGCATGATGCCGGGAATGATCGGCTGCTCGACACCCAGCGCCCGCGCTTTGTCCACGAAGTGGAAGTAGGCATCGGCGGTAAAGAAGTACTGGGTAATCGCCATATTGGCGCCCGCGTTCATCTTGCGGGCAAAGTTTTCCACATCCTTGTCGAGGCTGGGAGCCTGTGGATGAGATTCTGGATAGGCCGCCACGGCGATATCGAAGTGATCACCGGTTTCGGCACGGATGAACTCGACCAGCTCGTTGGCGTAGCGCAGCTCGCCGATACTGCCCATGCCGGACGGCATATCGCCACGTAGCGCCACCAGGCTATCCACGCCTTCCGACTGATACTGGGCCAGCAGGTCACGTAGCTGGGCTTTCTCGCTGCCGATACAGGAAAGGTGCGGGGCGGTGGTAATACCGCTCTCACTCACGGTACGCACGATATCGCGGGTACGCGCCTGCGTGGACCCGCCAGCCCCGTAGGTCACCGAGAAGAAACGAGGGTTACATGCGGCCAGCTCATCGCGCACGTGAATCAGCTTCTCCCGGCCGGCATCGGTATTGGGCGGAAAAAACTCGAAGCTGATACCTAACGGATGTTCCTGGCTGCTCATGGTGTATCCTCGCAGTACAACAAAGTGATCATTATGTGAGGTATTCTCGCTGCTTACCCGCGTGGCGGCTAATGAAAGATTTCACGCACGATCTTCAATTCGGCTCATGTTGTTCGGCAGACAAAATTCAAGGAGGAGAAATGGATTTAGCACCCGCTACGTTGATGGGGCCACTGTTGATGCTACTGGGCTATGTCGGGTTAGGGTTCCTTGCGGCCCAGCGGCTCAAGATCGACCCTCGCCCGATTGCCACGCTGCTGGTCTATCTCATTGCTCCCCTGACGATTTTCCGCTCGCTGATGAACGGCGGCCCCACGGCAGCCTATCTGACCCTGTCGCTGGCCATGTTTCTGCTGGTCAGCGCCATGGCGCTGCTGGTACATCGCTTGACCCGCCATCGCTTCGGCCCCCAGGAGGGTGCTCTGCTGGCCTTTTCCTCCGGCACCGGCAACACCGGCTATTTCGGCCTGCCCGTGGCGCTGATCTTGCTGCCGCCGGAGGGCGTCACGCTGTACCTGTTCTGCATGCTGGGGATCAACCTGTATGAATTTACCGTGGGCTTTTACCTGAGCGCGCGAGGGCACTTCTCAGTGCGCCAGAGTCTGATCAAGATTGCCCGCCTGCCGCTGGTCTATGCCTTCCTGCTGGCCCTGCTGCTCAGCTCGCTGGGTGTAGTGCTCCCCGAGCCCATGATGAACTCGCTGGCCGTCTTTCCCGCCACGTACACTCTGCTGGGCATGATGATCATTGGCATGACACTCAGCCAGGTGACGCTGGCCGCCTGGGATACGCGCTTCGTGGCAGCCTGCGTGGGGCTGCGCTACGTTCTGTGGCCACTGGTCATGGTCGGTGCCGTGCTGGTGCTGCAACAGCTGACGCCGCTGGCACCGGAGCTGGCCATGGCGCTGCTATTGCTGGGAGTGGTACCGATGGCCTCCAATGTGGTGGTCGTGGCCATGGAGCTGGGCATTCAGCCCCAAAAAGGCGCCCTGGCCGTGTTGACCACGACGCTATTGGCGCCACTGCTGATCCCGTTCTATCTGGGGATGATGCTCTACCTGACCGGGCTGGCCTAGAAGCCCTCCACACCCGCCTGCTGAAGCTGACGTGCCATCCGCTGAATCTCGGGATGGCCAAAGAACGCCACCAGCGCTTCGGCTCGGACGGGGCCCACCCCAGGCTGGGCCTGCCACTCGGCGCGGGAGAGTCCTTCCAGCGTTGCCCACTCCCCCAGCTCGGCGCTGCCGCCCGACGGTACGCCCAGCGCACGTAACCAGGCGGCATAGGGCGCCTGCCGTGCCGCCGCAAACTGTGCCGCCAGCGAGGCGGCCGTGGCGGGACCAATACCATGGGCCTGTTGCAGCTGCGCCTCCGACAGCGCCAGCCAGCCCAGCAGCTCCGTCACGACCCCAGCACGCATCAAGGCCTGCCAGGTGCCTTCGCCGATGCCACGCATACCTAGCTGATTCCCCAGATAGGTCAAGCGTGCCAATAGCTGGGCATCACAATCTGGGGTCAGCGTCAGGCAACTCAGCAGGTCATAACGCGCTGGCGATGGCACACTGAGCGGCGCCCGCTCAGCACTCTGCCAGACTACGCTGGTGACTTGAGGAATCGTCAGCCCTGCCAGCGTCACGGCGACATGGTCTCCTGGGCGAACATCCCAGGCCTGCCACTGCTCCAGCGACCCTAACGATACACGACGAATGCTGCGCCCTTCCAGGCTCACGGGATACAGCCATAACACGGGCGTCACTCGCCCAGTGCGCCCCACCCGAAACTCGATACCACGCACTTGGGCCAGCGCTTGCTGCGCGGGGTATTTCCAGGCGATGGCCCACTCCGGAGGCGACGCCGACCAGTGACGAATGCCAGGGCGTTCGGCCTGCTTGAGCACCACGCCATCGGTAGCGAAGGGCAGCGGCTCGTTGAACCAGCGCTCGCGCCATTCGGCCGCTTGCTGATGGCCCGCAACCGGGTGCGTGTACTCGGCCGTATCGAACCCCAGTGCCGTCAGTCGCGCCAGCCGCTCCGCCATCTCGGTAGGCCCATCGGGCCAATCCCACACGAACAAGCCTACGCGGGAAAGCGTCGCCTCACTGGGTGCCTGCTGCGCCATGGCCCCGGCCACCGCACCGCGCGCGCCAACCTCGGGAGCTTGCGACTGGATATGCCGATCAAGCTGCCAATAGAGCTCGCCCTGAAACACCGCCGATAGCGGCTCGGGTAGCGAAGCAGGCACATCGGGCAGTTGCCGAACGCGCTCGGTCCAGTTCTGGCCGCGCTCCCCATCGCCGCGGCTGACCGCTTCGACCAATTCCCCTTGCCGATAGCGCAAAGTCACCGCTACACCGTCCACCTTGGGCTGTATCCATAGCCCTTGGCGACGGCTGGTAAAACGCCGCACTCCGGCCTCGTCGGCCTTGTGGAGCCCGGTTTGCGGAGCCGCGTGAGTCACCGTGCCATCGCTACGGGTGGATCGGGTCAGGGGACGGTGGGGCGTGGTGTCGTCCAGACAGGTTTGCCAATGCGCCAGCCTCGCCAGCGCCTGATCGTAAAGCTCATCGGCAATCAGCGACTCACCCGCGTCATGGTAGGCACGGTCCCACAGCGCGATATGCTCGGCCAGCGTCTGGCGCTCTTGAGCAAGGCGCTCCTGTGGCCATGCCGGGCACTCCTCGGCCTGCGCCGTCAGCGCCAGAGCGCACAGGCCACTCAGCCACCCTGCTCTGAATATCCACCGCCACCCCATCGCCGCCCCCTGATGATCAGCAAAACCATCGGTGCCTGCACCACCGCGCTAACTTTAACTTAACTCAAACGTGGCGTGATGCAATGTTACGTTGTTCAGCCAATAGGAAAGAATAAAAACGCCCCCTGATTTTCATCAGGGGGCGCTATCAGGGCAGCGGTATGACCAGGCGTTTACAAACCAGCCGCCTTGCGCAGCGCGTCGGCCTTGTCGGTTTTCTCCCAAGGGAACGCCGTAAACGTCTCGGTATGCTCTTCCCCTTTGTCGTCCGTCCAACGGTAGCTATGCTCGAACGGCTCGCGACCAAAGTGGCCGTAGGCAGAGGTCAGACGATACATCGGGTGCAGCAGATCGAGCATGGTGGTGATCGCGTAGGGGCGCAGATCAAAGTGCTCGCGCACCAGTTCGACGATTTTCGCATCGTCGATCTTGCCTGTGCCGAAGGTGTCGATCGACACGGAGGTGGGCTCTGCCACACCGATGGCGTAAGACACCTGAATCTCGCACTTGTCGGCCAAGCCTGCAGCAACCACGTTCTTCGCCACGTAACGGCCCGCGTAGGCCGCACTGCGGTCTACCTTGGACGGATCCTTGCCCGAGAACGCACCGCCGCCGTGACGGGCCATGCCGCCGTAGGTATCGACGATGATTTTACGCCCCGTCAAACCACAGTCGCCCACTGGGCCACCGATCACGAACTTGCCGGTCGGGTTGATATGGTATTGGGTGTTCGCATCCAGCCACTCTGCGGGAATCACCTGCTCGATGATTTCGCGCTTGACCATCTTGCGCAGGTCTTCCTGGTCGATTTCCGGGTCATGCTGGGTCGACAGCACCACGGCATCCACGCCACAGGGTTGGCCTTCGGCATTGTAGCGGAAGGTGACCTGACTCTTCGCATCAGGACGCAGCCAGGGCAGCAGGCCATGCTTGCGCAGCTCTGCCTGACGCTCGACCAGGCGATGGGAGTAGTGAATAGGGGCCGGCATGAAGGAGTCGGTTTCGTTGGTGGCATAACCGAACATCAAGCCCTGGTCGCCCGCCCCTTGATCTTCGGGTTTGGTGCGATCAACGCCCTGAGCAATATCCACACTCTGTTTGCCGATCAGGTTGATCACGCCACAGGTGGCGCCATCAAAGCCTACCTGTGAGGAGGTATAGCCGATATCGGTGATCACATCACGCACCAGCGCTTCGAGATCAACCCATGCCGAGGTGGTAATTTCACCCGCAATAATGGCAACACCCGTCTTCACCATCGTTTCACAGGCAACACGCGCCTGCTTGTCACGGGCGATAATGGCATCCAGCACCGCATCAGAAATCTGGTCAGCAATCTTGTCAGGATGACCTTCGGAAACGGACTCGGAGGTAAACAGGGAATATTCGCTCATCGCGCACTCGACCCTCTGTATGACGGCTGCTTCGTTATGACCGCAGCATCAGCAGGAAATCATGGCAGGAGGTTCCCTGCCCGTATATAGAAGCAGCAGAGCCTTTTCACTACTACTTCGGGAGGCAGAGTCTACACGCTGTTGGGGGTTCTTCCCAGAACGCACCTCGAGAATTTGCCGCCGCCGAGGAAGTCAGCGACAATAGCGCTTTTATTCTTTCCGTTTTCAGGCGAGGAGCACCCCATGCCGTCCCGTTTTGAGCTGGCCAATGCCATTCGCGCCCTTTCCATGGATGCCGTTCAGAAGGCCAAATCTGGCCATCCCGGCGCACCCATGGGCATGGCTGATATTGCCGAGGTGCTGTGGAATGACTACCTCAAGCACAACCCCGAAGACCCCAAGTGGGCCGATCGCGACCGGTTCGTGCTGTCGAACGGCCATGGCTCCATGCTGCTCTACTCGCTGCTGCACCTGAGCGGTTACGAACTCAGCCTGGAACAGCTGCAAAACTTCCGCCAGCTGCACTCGCCCACGGCAGGCCATCCTGAGTACGGATACGCCCCCGGCATCGAAACCACCACCGGCCCCTTGGGCCAGGGCTTTGCCAACGCCGTCGGCTTTGCCATTGCCGAGAAAACCCTCGCCGCACAGTTCAACCGCCCCGGCCACACCATCGTTGACCACCACACCTGGTGTTTCCTGGGCGATGGCTGCTTGATGGAAGGCATTTCCCATGAGGCGGCCTCGCTGGCCGGCACTCAGCAGCTGGGTAAGCTGATTGCTCTGTACGACGACAACGGCATCTCCATCGATGGCGAAGTCGAAGGCTGGTTCACCGACGATACCGCCAAGCGCTTCGAGTCCTACGGCTGGCACGTGGTGCCCAACGTCGATGGCCACAAGCCTGAAGAGATCAAGGCCGCCATCGAGCTGGCGAAGAGCCAGGACGACAAGCCGAGCCTGATCATCTGCAAGACCATCATCGGCTTTGGCGCCCCCAACAAGCAGGGCAAAGAAGAGTCCCACGGCGCACCGTTGGGTGACGATGAAGTAGCGCTGGCGCGCAAGCAGCTAGGCTGGGAGCATGCCCCCTTCCATATCCCCGAGCCCATTTACTCCGCCTGGGATGCTCGCGAAGCGGGTAAAGCTCGCCAGCAGGAGTGGGAAGGCCGCTTCGCTCGCTACACCGAAGCATTCCCCGAGCAGGCCCGTGAGTTCAAGCGTCGCATGAAAGCGCAGCTGCCCACGGAGCTGGCCACCGAAGCGCTGATCGAGCAGGCCCAGGACAAAGGCGAAAGCATCGCTTCACGTAAAGCCTCCTTTGAAGCGCTGAACGTGATTGGCCCGCAAATGCCGGAACTGCTCGGCGGCAGCGCTGACCTCGCGCCCTCCAACCTGACGTTCTGGAAAGGCGCCAAAGCGATCACTCCTGAAGATGCCAGCGGCAACTACCTGCACTACGGTGTGCGTGAATTCGGCATGGGCGCAGTGATGAACGGTATCGCCCTGCACGGTGGTTTCGTTCCTTATGGCGCGACCTTCCTGATCTTCATGGAGTACATGCGTAATGCCGTGCGCATGGCGGCATTGATGGGCCAGCAGGCCATTTACGTGTTTACCCACGACTCCATCGGTCTGGGTGAAGATGGCCCGACCCACCAGCCCATCGAGCAGCTCACCAGCCTGCGCACCACGCCCAACCTGAACACTTGGCGTCCCTGCGATGCGGTGGAGACGGCGGCGTCCTGGGATGCGGCCATCAAACGCCACTCCGGCCCCACTGCGCTGGTACTGTCGCGTCAAAACCTGCCGCACCAGCCGCGCACCAAGGCCCAGTTAGCCGCCATCCAGCGCGGCGGTTATGTGCTGAAGGATTGCGACGGCACGCCCGCGCTGATCCTGATTGCCACGGGCTCCGAAGTCTCTCTGGCGATGGACGCCGCGGCCGAACTGGAGCAGCAGGGTAAAGCCGTGCGCGTAGTCTCCATGCCGTCCGCTTACCGTTTTAATGGCCAAGACGCTGACTACCGCGAAAGCGTGCTACCCAAAGCCGTCACCAAGCGTATTGCCATCGAAGCTGGCCATGCCGACTACTGGTACAAATACGTTGGTCTCGATGGCCGCGTGATTGGCATGACCACCTTTGGTGAGTCGGCCCCGGCTGGCGAGCTGTTCAAGCACTTCGGCTTTACCGTCGAGAACATTGTTAAACAAGCCAATGAGCTGCTGGGTTAATCCCCTGTTCACGGGTCACGCAGTGCGGGCATCGCGATGCCCGCGCTAAACGGTCTGCTATGGCTAATTAGCTACTGGTTGATCGGAGAAGTGGTCATTCACTTCTCCGGTTTACCCATCTCTTCTGGGGTGGTGGGCATGCTGCTGCTGTGCGCCACCCTCGCTATGATCGGCAGAGTGCCCTCCAGCCTTGCTGCCGCTGCCCAACCGCTGATTGCACTCCTGGCTATGCTGATTATGCCGGGCGTGGTGGGTGTATTCTTTATTCTGAATGAGCTGGCAGGCCAATGGCTAGCCATTGTGGCCGCCCTGCTACTCGGTACGCTGCTCAGCGTGTTCACCACCCTATGGTTACTAACGCGTTTGATGGGGCGCAGCCATGCTGACTAACCTGCTGCCCACCTTAACCGCAACGCCTTTACTGGCCGTTGGACTAACGCTGGCCGCTTATTTGGTGGGCAGCGCAGTTTTTATACGGCTGGGTAAGCCCTCCTGGCTGCCCGCTATTTTGATCGCGGCACTCCTTTTGGCCGCAATACTGGCGCTGTTAGGGCTGCCTTACGCCACCTACCAGCAGGGCGCTACGTGGCTAACCGTGCTGTTAGGCCCCGCTACGGTGGCGCTGGGTATGCCGCTTTACCAGCAACTGCCGCACATCCGTGAACTCTGGCGACCGCTAGCCGCCTGCCTGCCTATTGCTGCTGCTTTGGCGGCTTGCTATGCCTTGGGCATTGCGTGGCTGTTGGGGGCGAGCCCAGACATTTTGGCCTCCATTGCGGCAAAGTCGGTGACCGCGCCTATTGCCATCGGCATCACCGAACAGCTCGGCGGCAACGTGGCGCTGTTAATGGGCTCGCTGCTAGTAACCGGCGTGCTGACCATCCCCTTTGTTAGCTTGGCGGCCCGGCTGCTACGTATCAACGATGAGCGCATCATCGGTTTTGCGCTGGGGCTCAATGGGCACGCCATTGGTACCGTGCGGGCGTTTGATATTAGCCCTACCGCCGGGGCGTTTGCCTCGCTCGGAATGAGCCTAACCGGTATTTTTACCGCGCTGCTGTTGCCGCTGGCGTGGCGGCTAGTGGGCATCGGGGCTGGGTAAGCAACCCCCGGTGAAATACGCTATCATCGGGCCACTTTTACTAAGAGCCGCATCGCAACATGGCGAACGCAACCGCTAAGTTCCGCATTGCTATCAATGGTTATGGGCGCATTGGCCAGTGCGTGCTGAGAGCACTGGTGGAACGCCAACACCCTGGACTTGAGGTGGTGGCGATTAATGAGCTTTCTGACCTCGCCACCATCACCTATCTCACCCGTTACGACACCACCCACGGGCGTTTCCCAGGTGAGGTGGACAACGATGGCAGCGCTCTGCTCGTCAACGGCCAGCGCATCCACGTGCTGTGCGAACGCGACCCGCAAGCGCTGCCCTGGGGTGAGTTGGATATCGACCTAGTGCTGGAGTGCTCGGGTAGCTTTAAGGATCGCGCCACCGCCGAGCAGCACTTAACGGCTGGGGCCAAGCGGCTGCTGTTCTCCCAGCCCGCTGAAAACGATGTGGATGCCACCATCGTGTGGGGCATCAACGAGCATGAGCTTACCCCCACCCAGCGCATTCTCTCTGCGGCGTCCTGCACCACGAACTGCTTGGTGCCGCTGCTTACCGTGCTGGATGAAGCATTGGGTCTGGAGCACGGCGTTACCACCACGATTCACTCGGCCATGAACGACCAGCCAGTCATCGACGCCTACCACCAGACCGACCTGCGCCTTACCCGCTCGGCGATGCAGTCCATCGTCCCGGTCGATACTGGGCTTGCGGTGGGCATCAGCCGTCTGATGCCAACGCTGGCAGGCCGCTTCGAATGTCTGCACGTGCGCGTTCCCACGATCAACGTCTCGGCCATGGATGTCTCGCTTACCGTACGCCGCGACACCGATGCCCAGCAGGTCAATGCACTGCTGCGCGAGGCCAGCCAACAGCGGCTGGCAGGCGTGCTGGGCTATACCGAGGCCCCCATGGCCTCCATCGATTTCAATCACGACCCTCGCTCTGGCATTCTGGACGCCACGCAAACCAGAGTGGCAGGCAAGCGCCTGCTCAAGCTGCTGTGCTGGTTTGACAACGAGTGGGGGTTTGCCAACCGTATGCTGGATATCAGCCAGCGGCTGGCAACGCTACGCCAGCGGGCATGACCGCCACGACCTTTCATTCGCTTGAACACGAGGAAACCGCTCACATGAACGTGCAAAAGATGACCGACCTGCCCCTGGATGGGCAGCGCGTACTGATTCGTGAAGACCTGAATGTGCCGATCAAGAACGGCCGTGTTTCCAGCGATGCTCGCCTGCGTGCTGCGCTGCCGACCATACAAGCTGCCGCCAAGGCGGGCGCCAAAGTACTGCTCATGAGCCACCTGGGCCGCCCCACGGAAGGTGAACCCGCTGACGAGTTCTCGCTGGCCCCTGTCGCCGAGCACCTGGGCGAACTGCTCGGCAGCCCCGTCAAACTGGTCAACGACTACCTCGACACCGCCCCGACGCTGCAGAACGGTGACGTGGTGTTGCTGGAGAACGTGCGCTTCAATCGTGGCGAGAAGAAAGACGACGAACAGCTTGCCAGGCAGTATGCCGCACTGTGCGACATCTTCGTGATGGACGCCTTTGGAACCGCTCACCGTGCCCAGGCCTCTACCCATGGTGTCGCGCGCTTTGCTCCCCAGGCATGTGCTGGCCCCCTGCTTGCCCAGGAGCTCGATGCCCTGGAGAAAGCGCTGGCCAATCCCGCACGCCCCATGGCGGCCATCGTCGGCGGTTCGAAGGTCTCCACCAAGCTGGACGTGCTGAACGCACTGTCGGAAAAATGCGATCAATTGATCGTCGGTGGTGGTATCGCCAACACCTTTATTGCGGCAGCAGGCTATAATGTGGGCAAATCGCTCTACGAAGCAGACCTGCTCGACCAGGCCAAGGCGCTGATGGCCAAGGTGAAGATTCCGCTGCCTACCGACGTAGTGGTGGCCACCGAGTTTTCCGAAGCAGCAGAGGCGGTGGTCAAGCCCGTCGATCAGGTGGCAGACAACGAAATGATTCTGGACATTGGCCCCGACACGGCCGCCCACTTGGCCAGCCTGCTCAAGGATGCTGGCACGATCCTGTGGAACGGACCCGTGGGCGTGTTTGAAATCGACCAGTTCGGCAAGGGGACCGAGGTCATTTCCCGCGCCATTGCCGACAGTGCCGCGTTCTCTATTGCTGGAGGTGGAGACACCCTGGCGGCCATCGACAAGTACGCGATCGCTGACCGAGTCTCCTATATCTCGACCGGCGGCGGAGCATTTCTCGAATACGTGGAAGGCAAGCAGCTGCCGGCCGTTGCCGCGCTGGAAGCCGCTGCTCAGCACTAATACTTAGAACTCTGAACATACAACCCAATAAGGTGACCCCATGGCTTTGATTAGCATGCGCCAGATGCTCGACCACGCCGCCGAATACGGCTACGGCATTCCCGCGTTCAACGTGAACAACCTGGAACAGATGCGGGCCATCATGGAAGCCGCTGACGCGACTGACTCCCCGGTGATCGTGCAGGCATCTGCTGGCGCACGCAAATACGCTGGCGCCCCCTTCCTGCGCCACCTGATTCTGGCGGCGGTGGAAGAGTTCCCGCACATTCCGGTCGTCATGCACCAGGATCACGGCACCAGCCCGGCTGTCTGCCAGCGCTCCATTCAGCTCGGCTTCTCCTCCGTGATGATGGATGGCTCCCTGGGCGAAGACGGTAAAACGCCGATGGATTACGACTACAACGTCGATGTGACCCGTCGTGCCGTGGAAATGGCCCATGCCTGTGGGGTTTCCGTGGAAGGCGAGCTGGGTTGCCTGGGCAGTCTGGAAACCGGCATGGCCGGTGAAGAAGATGGTATTGGAGCCGAAGGCAAGCTGGATATGGAGCAGATGCTCACCGACCCGGAAGAGGCTGCCGAGTTCGTCAAGGCGACCCATGTGGACGCCCTGGCCATTGCCATCGGCACCAGTCATGGCGCTTACAAGTTCACCAAGCCGCCCACGGGCGATACGCTCTCGATCCAGCGTATCAAAGAGATCCACGCTCGTATTCCGGATACTCACCTGGTCATGCACGGCTCCTCCTCGGTACCCCAGGAGTGGCTGGAAGTGATCAACCGCTACGGTGGTCAGATCCCGGAAACCTACGGTGTACCGGTGGAAGAGATCATCGAGGGCATCAAGCACGGAGTGCGCAAGGTCAACATCGATACCGACCTGCGTCTGGCCTCGACCGGCGCCGTGCGTCGTTTCATGGCCGAGAACCCATCAGAGTTCGATCCGCGCAAGTTCCTGAAAGAAACCGTCACAGCCATGCGCGATCTGTGTATTGCCCGCTATGAAGCCTTTGGCACCGCAGGCAACGCGAGCAAGATCAAGCCGATCAGCCTGGAAGCCATGTTCCAGCGCTACGAGCGTGGTGAGCTGGCGCCCAAGATCAAATAAGCAGCGCCTCGCGACGACATCAAGGCGGCCTTCGGGTCGCCTTTTTTATTGCAATGCAGCAATAATGCGCTATTACTAAACAACACCGCCCATTTCTTCACCAGGTAGCCTTCTCCATGAAGCACACCCCTCTGCCAATGCTGACACCGCCCCTGATGTTCCTTGACCTGTGGAAAGCAGGCATCATGGGCATGGAGCTATGGAGCTCTTCGCTCTCCACGATCTCCATGCGTCAGCAACTATGGCAAACGCAGCCCTTTTTCAGTCCTGCCATGATGCGTGAAAACCAGCGCATGGTGACTGAAAAGATCGAGGCCAGCGTGGAAGCTGGCCTCATCATGCAAAAAGTCTTGTTCAGCGCCATGCGCGGTCAGTACGCGCCATGGTGGACAACCAGTCAACAAGCCATGAAGCCTTACCATCGGCGCAGCAGTGCCAACTCACGACGCTTGTCGCGTTAAGCGGCATCGCATTACTGATCGCTGCTTTGCTCTTCACTGCTCTGTTCGTCTTCACCTTGCAACATGGCGTCATCGGCACTGCCGGTGCCCCCAGTGCCGCCTTCGGCATGCTCTTCATCATCGTCGCCAGCATCTTCCTGCGCTTGTGAGGCGGGCTGTTCGTCGCGTCGGACGGCCCCCGCCTTGATGCCGTACGTCTCTTCCAGCGCCGCATCATCCAACGCTTCGTGCTGTCCATTCTCAGCCGCGGTGTCTGCCCACGCGCTGGCCGCGACTACACACAAGGATGCACTCAAAACCCAAGGTAATAGCCAAGGGGATACTCGCATATCAATCTCCTTTTTCATGATGCATGTCGTTGCACCTGTTCACTATAGCCGCTCCGAGGGATAAGCACCTGCCAGGGGCTTTCCCGACGTGCAGCGACTCCGCCATCGACGAAAACGTAAAAAATTATCAAACAGTGTTCACAAAGGAGCTAAAATCCCGTTCAATAGCAAGATGGTCGGCTTACCCCAACATGCGTAGTGCTTCAGGTACTGCAAGGAACTGACATGCCGCTTCCACTTTTGTTGTTTGACTGTGATGGCACGCTCGTCGATAGCGAACCCCTGCTTGCCGAAGAAATGGCACGCGGCCTCAATACGGTGGGGCTTCCCTTCGCTGCCTCCGACTATATGGGCGAATTTCGTGGCGCCCGCTTTCGCAGGATCGTCGCCGAGCTGCAGGACCGCCATGGTCAAGTCGACATCGAACAACTCGAGCGCATGGAGCACGATATGCGCGCCAACCTGGCCACGCGACTGACCAACGAACTCACCACCATTCCCGGGGCACTGGAAGCACTGGAAGCCTTGTCGCACTACCCCAGCGCGGTGGTTTCCAACGGCCCGGAAACGAAGATACGCGCGGCGCTGAAAGCCACGGGCCTGACCCATTACTTCGATAATCGCCTGTTCAGCGGCTATACCGCCAACTGCTGGAAACCCGAGCCGTGCCTGCACTTACATGCGGCCAGCATCATGGGGTTTGCTGCCGCACAGTGCATTGCCATCGACGATGCGCTGGTCGGCGTCAGGGCAGCACTTCAAGCGGGCATGACGGTGATTCATTTAAACCGCTTTCCAGATGCCGAAAATACCCCGGAAGGCGCTATCATGATCAGTAACATGTATCAGTTGCCTGCCGTTGTGGAGCGTTTGACCCGCGAGCGATGGCACACGGCAATGCCGCATCACTCGACAGCGAAATAACCCTCAGCAGAGACAAGACATGGCTTCATTACGTGACCAACTGGGTGGTCTGGTGTATTCCACCGAGCATGGCAAGACATGCCCCCAGTGCCGTGCCGCCATCGACGACTGCCACTGCGAAGACGCCAGCGAACAGGCACGATTGGCTACGTTGGATGGCATCGTGCGAATTCGACGAGAGACCAGTGGCCGCAAAGGCAAGGGTGTGACCACCATCAGCGGTATACCGCTGGCCCACGCGGAGCTGAAAGCACTGGCCAAGACCCTGAAGCAGCGCTGTGGCACCGGTGGCGCCGTCAAGCAGGGCGTGATCGAAATCCAGGGAGATCATCGCGAAACCCTGCGTGACGCGCTAACCTCCATGGGGTATCAGGTAAAATTGGCAGGCGGTTGAAGTATTGATGTAGCACCAATCGCTCTACTTCTGGTAAACGGCTCAAGGGCAAGGCATCGCAATGGTTTGGTTGGAATACCTGCTACCTCTCATTTTCCTGTTTCCGATGGCGGCAATGGGCGGTATCGTGCTGGCGCTGCGCAGTCTGCATGATGCGCGCGTGCAGTCCCCTTTCGATGCCCCGCTTCACGAGCCTGGGCAGGCACTGCGTTACCGGCTGGATCAAGCATTCTCGAGCCTGTTTCTAAACGGTACGCTAGGGCCTTTGGTGAGTCTGGCGCCCTTGGTCTACGGCATGGGCCGCATGCTGTTCGTGGAGCAGCAGGACTGGGTGGAGTGGGCACTGTACGGGCTGCTCAGCACGCTGCTGGTACTGGCGTTTTCACTGCTGCTGGTACGCGATTATCAGCGTATCCGTCGCCTGAAGCTGGGGCTGGCCTGCGAGCTGGCCGTTGGCCAGGAGCTGGAGCGACTCATCCGCCCGGAGGCACACCCTTACTATGTGTTTCACGACGTACCTACCGACAGCTTCACCATCGACCACGTGGTCGTGACGCCCCATGGCGTCTTTGTCGTCGAAACCCGCGCCAGAGCGCTGGCGATAGGTTCGGATGGCCGCGAGCTCAATAGCGTGGCCGTCGAACGCGAACGGCTGCGCTTTCCCCATTGGCAGGAGCGTCGCCCACTGCACAAGACGCGTCAGGGGGTCAATTGGCTCACCCAGTGGCTGGAGCGACGCTGTGGGGTGCCTGTTCCCGTTCGAGGCGTGCTGGTGCTGCCAGGCTGGCAAATCGATACCAGCGAGGCAGCTTCGGACATTCTGGTGGTCAGCGGAGAGCGGTTGTCACGCCAGTTGAGCGAGCTTAAACCGGGCCATATGAGCGACGCCATCCATGACAAGGTCATCCATACCTTGCTGGAACGGGTACGGCTGATGGAGCTAAAACATTTGCGCCACCCGTCGGTTTAATCCCCGCGCAGCCGCCCGCCCATCTCCTGGGCAAGGTCCACGGCGTAGTGGTCGGTCATGCCACCAATGAAATCCAGCATACGACGGTAGCTGTCGTAGAGCGTCCAGGAGGGCAGCGGCGTGTTTTCACCGATCAGTGCCAGCACGCGCTGATGCTTGAAAGAGCTTTGCCCGGTATGGTGTAGCTCATGGGCAGCACCAATGAACGCCTCCAGCAGAATCCCCAGCGTGGTGTAGGCACCGATTTCCAGCTTGGCCTTGCGCTCGTTCTGGAAAATGCGTTCTCTAGCCAACTGCTTGGCAGACTGCACACCCCAGCCCAGATCCGGATGGCAAAGCTCCAGCAGGTCATCGCTCAAGGTACCGCTCAGCAGCGCCTGCTCATGCTGTACAAACACGGCCGCCACATCATTGACCGCACGCTCCATGGCTGCCCCCCGCAGTAGCGCGATACGGCGGCGCTGCGAGACACTCTTGCGCTGCATCTCTTCATACTCAGGGGGAAATTCGCCAGCAATCTGACGCAGTATTTCGACGACTTCTTCGTAACGCAGAATCCCCATTTCGAGGCCATCTTCCAGATCCAGCAGCGCATAACAGATGTCATCCGCCGCTTCGACCAGCCACGCCAGTGGATGACGGCACCAGCGCTGCTCGCCCTGAGGAATCAGACCCACGGCGTCAGCGACTTCCTTGAGCAACGCCTGCTCGGACTGATAACAACCAAACTTGCCAGCGCGGCCACCATAGCGAACGGTCCAGGGGTATTTCAACAGAGTCCCCAGGGTTGCTGCAGATAACCGCATGCCGCCGTTGAACTGGTTGTACTCGATCTGCGTAATGACACGAAATCCCTGAGCATTACCCTCATAGGTCAGCAGATCCTGGCGCTCCTGTTCAGAGAGCCCCTCCAGCAAGCCACTCCCCTCGGCACGGCGAAACCAGTCACGAATGGCATATTCACCGGCATGGCCAAAGGGGGGGTTACCGATGTCGTGGCCGAGACAGGCCGTTTGCACGATGACGCCCAGGTCAGCTGGGGTGATCCACTCCGGCAGCCGATCACGCAGCAACTCGCCGACGATCATGCCCAACGAGCGGCCCACACAGCCGACTTCCAGGGAGTGGGTCAACCGCGTATGGATATGGTCATTTTCGGTAAGGGGATGCACCTGCGTCTTGCGCCCCAGGCGACGAAAGGAGCCTGAGAAGACGATGCGGTCATGGTCCTTGTGGAAAGGAGTGCGCCCTATTTCGCGGTTACTGCCGGGGCGCTTGTCATGTAAGCGCTGAGGGGAAAGTAACTGATCCCATTGCATTTGTGTCATCGGCACTCCTCCTTGGAGCCTTCATTCTGACATAAAAGCACCAGGTGTAGACAAATTTAACG
>NZ_LFGS01000017.1:0-6456 GCF_002078135.1 Halomonas sp. BC1
GCCCTCGTGAATAAGGCGGGGTAATAGCCAACTGATTCCAGAAACTCGGCTTCCGCTGCCGGGTGAAAAGAATAATTCATTTGATCAGGGCTTTAGCCTTGCGGATGACTTCCTCACCGGACACAGCCTGAACTGAGCCACTATCGAGCTCATCAGCTCTTCGCCGGGCCTCTAGCAGCCAATCTGACCTGAGCTCTTCTTCTGACGGAGACTCAAGACTCAAAACCAGTCGCTGGATCAACTGAGCCCGCTCCTCTCTAGGAAGGTGGAGCGCCTCGTTTTCAATTTTCTGGAGATTCATGGGAAAAACCTCTCATACGCGTACCGCAATCTTGCCACGGATGGGCGCTGGGTGCCACGGCTCGGTGTTTTCGCTTTAACGCCTTGCTCAGCCGCACATACTGCAGAGCGATTTTTGTGCATAAAATGGAGCGCAGCGAAATGCACAAAAACGCGGCACAGTATGTGTCGGATGCAGCAATTTGTTATGTTTTACTTACAGCACATAAAATTCCTTATTTGGGCAATGAATAGTAAAACACTCATAGGGACTTTCTTCAGTGTAAAAAAATAGGCTTGCATCACCCCATTTTAATGAAAAGCAAAAATCACTAATACGACACCAAGTTTCTACTTTTTTACCAATAATCTTTTCAAAACCTTCTGTGGACTCCCACCTTTCATTGACTAGCACTTTAGTGTGGTCATTTGAACGGATCTCTATTTTTCCATCTCCCTCAATGTAACACTTTTCAAATCTAAGCTGTATTTGATGCAGCCCAATACAGACCTGCATCAGCTCATCACCAATCAAAAAAGAAATATCGAAATCAGGTGGTAAAATATTCATATATTAAACATAACGGTTCATGATAACCGGCGGCGACGAACGGCCCGAACACCACCGCAATTTGGTTTTGCTTTTCAATTTAGCACAGACGTATTTTCCGTCCGGTTAATTAGTTTGTTATGTGCCTGTTCTTATTGGTTCGCTATTTTTAGTAGAGTTTCTTTTCCTGTTCCAAACTTACAGATTGCTTCGCAATTTTCTTTCAGGACTGAAAATTTAATATAGTGAATTTTAGTTCCGTTGGATTTAATTGATGGCCTGCTTAACTGTAGCAACAGCTCTTTTTCTCTATTGTCAGGTATTATTAAAAATAAAGAGGAAGGGTTTTCTGGAAACGAGTGATATAGGTCAGTCAGCCTGAGTATTCCCGAATAGATTGAGGTACTTTTTTCAACTTCAAAAGCGCAAACAATATTCTTTGTATTATTTTCAAACCAAATTACATCGATTAATGCAATTGTATTTTTTGTTTCTTTTTCTACATTAATTTCAGGGAAACAAGGGAGGCACAAGGATGAAAAGTTTTTTTCCTTGAAAATTTCTAGAACGATCATTAGAAGCACTAATTACTTGATACCCTAAAGCTTTTCCGATCTTCAATAAATGGTATTGCATTTCAGTATGCAAGTTTTCTTGCTCTCTTTCACTGGTTACTTCTTTGTGCCTTTTTTTGAGAAGGTTTTCAATCTTTGCTTTTTCTTTTTCCGAAAGACTTCCTTCGTCGCCAACCATTATTTTTTTACACCAATGTCAAACAGCAAGCCTGAAATTGCACCTAAATCTTTTGACAGTGATTTTTTATGCTTATTGTTTTTTGTAAAATGACCTCACGCATACGAAGGTATTCAGCCCAGGAACCAAGTTTAACTTTTTCTTTGAATAAATGATTAAAACCATTGACTATTGCTGTATTAAATGGAGGGATTATTTCAGGATGAAGGAAATATAAAATGTTTGCCACTGCCGGACCAAGACCCTTTATTTTCTTCTCATCTAGGTTGATTATTTCCTTTAGGATTTGCTCTTCATTTTTGGCTGCGAAGCAATTTTCAAGAAATTGACCAAAAGACATTTTATTTTCTTCATTTTCATAAATGTCTGGAATTCTTAACTTTGGTTTCCAGTAAAAAGCATGCGATGCTCCAATGAAAACTTGTTTTTGTTCTGTGATACAGTTTAAAACAAACTCTAACGATGAACCTTTGTAGTCATTCCCAAATTCCTTATTTTTAATATCATTGATTACACTTTGAACACCACGGCGTATTGAACGAAAGGCTTTTAGTCTTTCGTCATTATTAATAAACCACGTATTGAATACGGATTCATTGTCAGACCGGTACTTGTCAATTAAGTCGTTTAAGTCACTATTCATATTTTCCTCATTTTTGGCACATAACGCTGAAATAAGCGGCGGCCCGTCAGGGACGTCCGGTGGACGGCCGCCAGGCCGGGAACGAACTTAATTGACTTGTTAATTGCCAATGGTCACCCCCGGATCTAGAACCCAACAACGCTCATTGTGTGTGTAACCAATCTGACCATAGTATGAGTTCGCTGCCGGCGCTGCGATGAGTATCAATTTACAAAGCGGGCCCAGGTGTTCTTGGGTCAGTGACTGCAATCGCTTACCTATGCCTGACCTCTGATAGTTTCTATGAACGGCCAGATCTGACAGGTAGCAAGCATAGTGAAAGTCAGTGACACTGCGGGCAATACCGACAAGTAGAGAGTCATCCCAAGCGCTTACGATGAGATTGGAGTTGGAAACCATTCCCTCCATACAATCTCGATCGTGAATTGGCCGACGCTCCCCAAGGGTAGAGCTATCCAGCAAACCGATGAACTGATCCGTGGTAATGGGATGGTTTACCTTGAAGCTGATCTCCATACCTCTCCCTGGCAATTAACGCCCGCCATCACCGGTGACATAACCGCAGCGAAGCGGAGGGTTTGGCATCCGGTGCATGGCTTGGTTATGTTTCGTTTGCTGGTAATTCGAGCTGCCTCTCACTCCGCCAGACTCGTATGAGCACAACCTCTTTAGCCTGCCTGAGATAGACAACTCGAAACGGCGCGTGAATCAATTCGCGAATATGATCCATGTTGAATTCAGGAACAACTCGGCCAGCATCAGGGTGGATTTGAATCATTTCACAGTGCTCCAGGATAGCAGCCACGAAATCATCACCGATATGTGGCACATCCTGCTCTTTGTAATATTCCTGAATAGCCTGTAAGTCCTCAAGAGCGGACTGTGCGATGCGTAATTCCATTTACTTGATACCCAACGTTTTCCTGGCGTCCTCCAACGATACGGTGTTGCCCTCGCGAACATCCATAAGCCCCCGCGCCACCGCCTTTACAAACCGCAATTCCTCTGCGGTTCTCTCGTAATCCTCGAGCCCCTGAACAACAGCTATGCCGCGGCCACGGCTGGTGAGCAGGATGGGGCGATGCGTATCTTGCGCTCGACCAACCACCTTTCCGGGATTGATCTTCAGGTCTGATAGAGGAATGACATCCTCGGAAAATTTCACTTGCATAGTGATTACCTAGTCAACGATTTGGCACCATTAATAGCACCAGTTAACAGGTGCGGTCAAGAAACATAACGCTGAGCACAGCGGCGGCTGAAAGCCGTCCGGTGGCCGCAGGCCACGTACTGATGCGCCTTGTTAAATTTTTAGCACTGCTCTAGAGCTAACTTCGTCATTTCACCAATATTGATTTTTGCTCCAGGGATATCTGGGTTATTACGCCAAATAGGAGTGATAGACTGGTAGCCCTTACTTTGAGCAAAACCATTCAACTGATACTTTTTATCGCCAACGATGAATATGGCTGCCCGCCCTTGAACACAATCTAATCGTCCGCTTTGAACAGTGAATGGCCACTTCTCGCCATATTCAGAAGCCGAAACCTGCTGTCCGGATTGGCTACAACCAGAAACAAGAAAAACAGATGCTAGAACGACCAAAACTATGACTCTATTCATGTGACCCCATAAATTTAACGCCCTGGCTTTGCGGCGTGCCGGAGCGCCAGCGCAGGCGCGTCCGACAACAGCCACTTGTTAACCCCGGAGTTCGAGGTCTTCCCGAATAACCTCCGGATGACGGAAAGCAATCTCGATGAGTGCCTTTGCCGGCCCTGAGGGTTTACGTCGACCTTGCTCCCATTCCTGCAACGTACGCGGAGAAATATGCAGTACCTCAGCAAACTCCCTCTGGGTCAGGCCGGTTTTACCGCGTGCCTCTGCCACCTCGTTAGGCTCCACACGACTGACTCGTGCGGCTTTGCCCGCTTTCATTTCTTTGACGGACTGGAGTAGCTTGTTGCCAAGCTCCTCAGCACTCAGGGTCTCGTTACTCATTTTCCAATACCTCACGAATCGACTTCAGGATATGCGCGGGTATGTTGTCCTTGACGGCCTTTTTGTAGATCACCAACAGCCAGATCTCGCCATTTGCCAACCTGGTGAAGTAGATAACTCGCACTCCACCCCGCTTCCCTGAACCCGCAACCGACCAACGAACCTTTCTACATCCACCACTACCGGGAATGGGATCACCTATTTCCGGATTGGCTGCCAGCCAAGCGAAGAAAGAGCTCCGCTCCTCTTCAGTCCAAATTTTCCTGGCGTCCGCTTCAAATGTAGGGGTTTCGATGATGGTAAACATACTGACAAATATACGTCATTGACGGAGTTTTGCAAGGTAGGCGGCTAGAAGGGTTAACGCTGCGAGCAGCGGCCGAAGGTCCGCTGCCTTGCCTTGTTGGGCACAACTGCCTGGGGCATTTCGTCGAACCTGGGAATACCTAGGCCCATGCAATCCCAAGCAGGGGATTGGTTAGTGAAGATATCCGCCCGCGGTTTGTACTGGGAAAGGTCATCAAGTGATCCTGCGCGAATCACTGGTCAACTATCACCTCAACGGTATGGCTGCTATTTATTCGCATTTCTGTTTATTACACTGAGGCCTGTGGTCATACAAGGCTCGAATAATCTGGCAATCGGCGGCTTTCCCGCCTCGACATTTGTTTACCACCTGGCGCAGTTCTTTCGTCAGTGCTTGCAACGCAGTAATGCGCTCTTCCAAGAGTTCCAGATGGTGGCTCGCAATGTCATCAGCAGTGGTGCAATCGGTGTCAGGGTTGTCAGAGAGTTCCAACAACTCCCGAATACTCTGTAAATCCAGGCCGAGACTGCGGCCATGGCGAATAAAACAGACACGCTCCAAGGTGGCCCGGTCATAACACCTGTACCCTTGTTCTCCTCGCCATGGGGGAGGCAACAGCCCCAGCTTTTCATAGTGGCGAATGCTCTCTGGGGAACACCCGGTACGGGTGGCAACTTCTCCAATGCGATAAACGTGTTTCATGCGCTTGACCCTGCAACGATTACAAGGTTTAGGCTAGCAGCCACAACATTGGTTAGCAAGAGTACAACGGGTGATGAGTATGATTTCAGAGTTATTGAGTATTGCACTAACTGCTGCTCCCTGGCTGCTGTTAGGGTTGGTTATCGCGGGGCTAATCAAGGCGTGGCTGCCAAAACACTTACTACAGCGCTGGATGGGCGGACATGGGTTAGGAAGTATTACACGGGCGGCGCTTATTGGAATGCCATTACCGCTGTGCTCCTGCGGGGCGATTCCCACTGCATTGGCTTTGCATCGTGGTGGGGCTGGGCGTGGGCCAACAACCTCGTTCTTAATTAGCACTCCGGGCGTGGGGGTAGATTCAATGCTATTAACCAGCGTGTTGCTCGGCCCGTTTATGGCTCTAATTCGAGTGCTTGGAGCATTAATAACAGCTATTGTAACCGGCATTCTGGTTGGGTTTACTAAATCAACCGAATTAACGCCCGATACTACAAATTGCTGTGCATCTTCAGATTGTGGTGAACAACAGGTAGTCAATGAGGCACCAGAGGGAGTGTTGTCAAAGTCCTGGGGGGGGCTGCGTTATGCATTTAGCGATCTGCTGGACGACATCAGTGTGTGGATGTTCGCCGGGCTATTACTGGCGGGCGTGCTGGTCACACTGGTACCACCTACCACCATGGCGGGAGTTTCTGGTGGAATAGGCGCGCTCATATTCATGGCTGTTATTGGTATTCCGTTATATATCTGTGCAGCAGCTGCTACGCCGGTAGCAGCGGGATTGCTGATGACAGGAATTTCACCGGGCATGGCTATTGTATTCCTTCTGGCGGGGCCGATTACCAGCTTGGCGACTTTAGCGATTCTACGCCGAGAGCTGGGCAATCAGGCACTGGCGGTATACTTAGGTAGCGTGCTGCTTGTCACTGTGTTGATTGGCTGGTTGTTTGATGTCGCACTAGGGATTACAGGTTGGAACCCGGTGGAACAGGCAAGTCAGGTACAGGAACTACTACCTGTCTGGTTAGAATGGCTAGCTTTAGTTGTCCTGGTACTAGTAGCTATACGGCCGCTTCGCCGCCGCTGGCTAGGCGTTTAATCGGTAAGCGGTCCGGCAACCTTGCAGTTACCCATAAGCCCGGCTTATTCATGAGGCAGGCCTGAAAACGAAGATAGCGGATGGTATTCTCTTGAGAAATCAGAACGTTCCGGCAAGAA
>NZ_LFGS01000017.1:7347-43756 GCF_002078135.1 Halomonas sp. BC1
TCCTGGAGCGGCAAACCCGACAAGGCTGGAGTCTGAGTCGGATGCGCGAGCAGGTGCTGAAGGTCGCCGCCACGCTGAGGCTGCACGCTCGGCGAATCACCGTTCATCTGGGTGCCGCCGCCGACAAGTGGTGGCCGACGCTGCTGAAGGGGTTGCCGAAGCTGACCGCACTGAGCTGACGCTCCTGCGAGACCACCACAGCATCAGAAAGCGAGCGACCGGAGCGGCGGTCGGCGATCACGGCTGCTTGGACGGCCGCCATTGATTCCAAAGAGCTATAAGTAAGTAGGAAAAGGGCTGCGTTCTGGCATTACTCAACAGCCACTCGCGCTGAAGAGGCGAATCCTGATAAGCAATGCCAACAGCCAGTACCTTCAGACCGCTCAATCAGCGCCCTCGTGAATAAGGCGGGCTCATGAATAAGGCGGGTTTAATTGTTCAAGATTGTCCAGCGGGATATCCCGCAACGGACCAAAAGGAGTCAGCAAGCTCATGTTGTATCACCTCTGCACTGCCTATCAGAGTTTGATCCTGGCCAGGCAAGGAAAAATTAGCAACGTTGGGCTGCGTTGATCTTGCCGTTGCCCCGTCATGGTAGCCCTCGGCACCCCGAATAAAGTAGGCTTAGCCAACGAGCAGGCTCATTAAACTGAATGAGCCGATTGAGAGACGTTGCGAGGGAGCGCCATGAAATTAGCGATTGTGGCCACGCGGGCGGGCGTGGGGTTGGAAGCCCCAGCGGATCTACCCAAAAAGATCTAGTATGATTTAGTTATCGTTGTTATCTGCCGCTAAAAGTAAATGGATTCGTTCAACTTCGCTCACTGAGGCTTTCTGTAAGGCTGTCCAACTATCCGGTGGGTTGCCACTGCTGAGCATTTTCTGAAAGACAGAGTAAGCATCATGCTTACTGCCATAAGCACGTTTTGTAGCGTCATCATTGACCCATGCATAAATAATGATTTTGCTCGCAGCATCGTAGCGAAAGAACAGCCGGTACTGCTGGTAGAACTTTGCTCGTTGCCAATGAGTGTGCTCTGTGCCAAGCGTGCTCCCTTGGCGGTATTGAGTGCCTGATGGATCCTGCGGAATATCATTCAAGGCTAGCTTCATGATCGCTGCTAGACGCTTGGTGGCCGCCTTGTTGCGATAACCGGCAGGATCTTTCGATTGAAGCTGTCTCACCTTCAAGGTGAGTGCTTCGACTTGTTCCAAGAACAACGGATGGGCATAAATCGTCCATCCATTAACCTCCAGAGGCTTCATTCGTCGTCATCATCCTCTTCCAGCGCCTCTTCGAGGTCTACCTCAATACCTGCGGTAAGCCGTTCGGCCTCGGCAAAGCTACTGGCAGTCACCGGGCGAATATTTTCTGGATGCGCCAGAAGATCGCGCTCTAGAAAATTGAGGAAGTTGACCATCACAGGGTCGTGCTTGGCCTCATCACTCGCCTTGGAAAGCACCACTTCACCATCAGGACGAACGGTATAATGAATACGGTCTCGGCGCTTCAGCTTTAGTGCCCGGCGAACCGATGCAGGAACAGTCGTTTGATAGCGATCCGTCAGAGTTGAGTCGTCTTCGATAAGCGTGCTCACTGTCGCTCTCCGCTTGATAGCAATGCAAAGGTAATGCATACAAAGGTAATGCAAGCGCATTACTTCGTCAAGCTGTCTCCGCTACTTGAACCGGTTGCTTAATCGCTACCAAAGCCTTCTTAATTACGTTAGGTTAAATACTTAAGCTAATGTAGCTTTATCCTACATTGGAGTAAGTGACAACTGCAGAGGAAAGGCGATGACGCTAGCCATTGTGGCCACGCGGGCGGGCGTGGGGTTGGAAGCACCGGCGGTGCATGTCGAGGTACATCTGGCGAATGGCTTGCCGGGCCTGACACTGGTGGGCCTGCCGGAAACCGCCGTGAAGGAGAGCCGCGAGCGGGTGCGCAGCGCCTTGATCAACGCGGGCTTCGATTTCCCCAACACCAAGCGCATTACCCTCAACCTCGCCCCGGCGGACCTGCCCAAAGAGGGTGGCCGTTTCGATCTCCCCATTGCGCTGGGCATTCTCGCGGCGTCGGGCCAAATCCCGGTAGATGCGTTGGAAGGCGTGGAGTGCGCCGGCGAACTGGCTCTGGATGGCAAGCTGCGGGCGGTACCCGGCGTGCTGCCCTTTGCGCTGGCCACCCGCCGTGCCAACAAGGCGTTGATCGTGCCCCGCGCCTGCGCCGATGAAGCTGCCCTGGCGGGCGATCTACCGGTGCTGCCCGCCGACTCTCTCTGGCAAGTCGTCGCCCACCTGCTAGGCCAGGAAAAGATCCCACCCCACCAGCTCTCGGCATCGGCCAAATCGACCACGCCCATGGCCGACCTGGCCGATGTGCGCGGCCAGCACCAGGCCCGCCGGGCGCTGGAAGTGGCCGCCGCCGGGGGCCACAACTTGCTGTTTGCAGGCCCGCCCGGCACCGGCAAGACCATGCTGGCCAGCCGCCTGCCCGGCATTCTGCCACCGCTCTCCGAGGACGACGCCCTGGAGGTAGCAGCGGTGCGCTCGGTATGCGGCTTGGCGCTGGAAGCCGACTGGGGCCAGCGGCCCTTCCGCCAGCCCCACCACAGCGCCAGCGCCGCCGCGCTGGTTGGCGGTGGTTCGAAGCCCAGGCCAGGGGAAATCTCGCTAGCGCACCACGGCGTGCTGTTTCTGGATGAGCTGCCGGAGTTTTCGCGCCACGTGCTGGAAGTGTTGCGTCAGCCGCTGGAGACCGGCGAAATTCACCTCTCCCGCGCCAGCCATGAACGCCGCTACCCCGCACAGTTTCAGCTCGTTGCCGCCATGAACCCCTGCCCCTGCGGCCACCTGGGCGACCCGCGAAGCCGCTGCCAGTGCAGCGCCAGCCAGATTCAGCGCTACCAGGCGCGGCTTTCTGGCCCGCTGCTGGACCGCATCGACCTGCAGGTGGAAGTACCCGCGCTGCCACCGGAGCAGCTCACCGCACAAACCCAGGGCGAGCCCTCCAGCGCGGTGCGCGAACGAGTCATGGCCGCCCGGGAGCGGCAAATGGCAAGAGGTGCGCTCAATAGCCAGCTCAGCGGTAAAGCGCTGGAAGCCGCCTGCGCCCTCAACGATGAAGAGCGCGCCTGGCTCGCTGGCGTGCTGGAAAAGCTCAAGCTCTCCGCCCGTGCCTACCACCGGGTACTGCGCGTGGCGCTGACGCTGGCCGACCTGCAGGGTGAACCCAAGCCCTCTCAGCCGCACTTTATCGAAGCCATCGGCTACCGGCAACTGGATCGTCTGTTGAAGGGGGCATAAGCCCCCTGTGGTCAGTGCGTTGCTGCCAGGCAATCCACCAAGCGTTGGCACAGCGCATCCAGCTTCTGGCCGGTGGCATCATCGCTGAGCGCACCGCTGTCGTCGAACGCACTGCCCGCCTTGGGGAGCGAGAGCGGCTGAGGCAGCACGGTGAGGCTCAGGTTGGCGAGCAGTTGCTGGCCCAGCGGCAGCGCGCGAATTCCGCCCAGGCCACCGGGGGAGGCGGCCACCAGCGCCGCCCATTTACCGGCAAATAGTCCCAAACCGGGGGTATCGCCGTAGGGGCGGGACAGCCAGTCCAGGGTGTTTTTCAAAAGCGGGGTGATAAAGCCGTTGTACTCTGGCGAGGCGATCAAAAGCGCCTGGTGCTCTGCCAGAATCTCGCGCAGCTTCAGTACGTTCTCCGGCATGCCCTGGGCTTCGATGTCTTCATCAAACAGTGGGCAGGGGTACTCTTTCAAGTCGATGAACGTGGCCTGACCACCAAGCGCTTCGATGCGCTGGGCGGCCAGTTTGGCCAGCTGTTTATTCAGCGAGCCTTCACGGGCGCTGCCCGCAAAAACCAGTACTTTGGGCGATTGAGTGGCGGTCATGGCTGCTCCTTGGTGGGGGCTTCAGGTAGGTTCTCGACAAAGTGGTCCAGGGCTTCGAACAACACCTGGCGAATCGGCTCGGCTTCGTTCACCAAATGATGGCGCGCCTCCGGGTGGCGGTGTATCTCGGCGTTGGGAAACTTCTCCGCCAGAATGGTGAGATTCCACTCCCAATCGACGGTGAGGTCCTGCTCGCCTTGAAGAATCAAGGTGGGTAGCGGGCTGGGCTCCAGCGCCAACAGCCGGGGCATCCAGCGGCGCATGGCGGTAATCCACGCCACGCTCAACCGTTCAGGTTGCAGCGGGTCCTGGTCGCGCAGGAATTCGGTGAACTGCTCATCGGTAGAGTTGGGCCGATACTTGCGCGGCAGCTCCTTGACGAACGGACTGGCGATCAAGTGAAGCCAGCTGGATTGGCTCCAGCGCCAGGGCCGCACCAAAGGTGCCAACAGCACGATGCCTGCCCAGCCTGCCTCGTCCTGGCGCGTCAACGCATCCGTGGCCAGAATGGCCGCGCCGGTACTCTGCCCGACGCCTAGCCACGGCGTAGGCGCCATGCCATACACCTGCAGCGCTTCTTGCAGGTAAGTCAGGCAGTGCTGGTAGTCGTCGAAGTCTTCGATCTCGGCCCGGGGGCCGCTGGAGAGCCCATGGCCCGGCAAGTCCCACAGCACCACGCGCCAGCCCTTGGCCAGCAAGCAGCCCAGCAAATGGCGATACAGCCCCAGGTGGTCGAAATAGCCGTGAATCACAAACGCCGTGCCTACCGGTGCAGGCGGGCTCCATACCTGGCACCAGAGCGTAAACCGGCCGGTATCGATGAAACCAGCGTGCACCTCATGGGTGTCGCTCAGTAAGGCCGCCAAACCGTAATGGCAGAAGTAGTCGTGCATGGCGTCCATGAGTGCCTCGCCCGGCCTCAAGAGAGAGAGCGGCGAATCGCCTGATGCCTGGCGAAACAGGCCTTCCAAATGCTGGAAATTATGCATCAACGCCTCTCCGTGAACACGACACATCCATGGGCTGGCGAAACAGCGCTTGATCGCAGCGGCAGCGGGGCCACTCTCATCATTTGGTCGAGCATTTTACCGCTTTCGGGTCTACCCTGTTTACATGCCACCGCAGGTGTGGAAGTATTTTCCATAAATCACCTTTCACCCGAACCGTGGCACTAGAACAATCCACGGGCACCTTCACAGGAGATCCCCATGAGCGAGCGTATCACGCGCCACCGTTTACAGGTGGCAGCCGACCTGGACCGTTTCATCAACGAGCAGGCTCTGCCGGGCACCGGCGTCGACGAAAGCGCCTTCTGGGCCGGTGTCGATGCCCTGTTCCACGATTTGACCCCAAAAAACCGCCAGCTGCTCGAAGAGCGCGACACGCTGCAAGAGAAGCTGGACGCCTGGCATCGGGAAAACCCCGGCCCGGTCAGCGACATGCCCGCCTACCGTCGCTTCCTGAAAGAAGTGGGCTACCTGGTAGAACCACCGAACAGCGTGAAGGCCACCACCGCCAACGTCGACCGTGAAGTGGCTATTCAAGCGGGCCCACAGCTGGTCGTACCGGTGAGCAACGCTCGCTACGCCCTGAACGCGGCCAACGCCCGCTGGGGCAGCTTGTACGATGCGCTGTACGGCACCGACGCCATCTCAGAAGAAGATGGCGCGGAAAAAGGCACCAGCTTCAACCCGAAGCGCGGCGAAAAAGTCATCGCTTACGCCCGTGGCGTGCTGGACCGTGCCGCCCCGCTGGCCACCGGTTCCCACCGGGATGCAGTGAAATACGTGATTCGCGATGGCCACCTGGTGGTCAGCCTGGAGGGCGGTCGTGAAACCGGCCTGCAAGATGCAGGCAAGCTGATCGGCTTCAACGGCGACGCTTCTGCCCCCGAGTCGATTCTGCTGGCCAACAACGGTCTGCACCTGGAAATCCAGATCGACGCCAGCCACCCCATCGGCAAGACCGACCCGGCACACGTCAAGGACGTGGTCGTCGAAGCCGCGCTGACCGCCATCATGGACTGCGAAGACTCCGTGGCAGCGGTAGACTCCGAAGACAAGGTCGGCGTGTACAGCAACTGGCTCGGCCTGATGAAGGGCGACCTGGAAGAGAACATCGAGAAAGGCGGCAAAACCTTCACCCGCAAGCTGCACGCCGACCGCACCTGGCAAACCACCGACGGCAACAGCATCACGCTGCCGGGCCGTTCGCTGATGTTCGTGCGCAACGTGGGCCACCTGATGACCACGCCTGCGGTGCTGGACGAAAACGGCAACGAACTGCCGGAAGGCATCCTGGATGCGGTAGTGACCTCGCTGCTGGCGCTGCACGATCTGAAGAAAGACGCCGACCAGCCGCGCAACTCCCGCGCGGGTTCGGTGTACATCGTCAAGCCGAAGATGCACGGACCCAAAGAAGTCGCGTTTGCCAACGAGCTGTTTGGCCGCGTGGAAGACATTCTGGGCATGAGCCGTGACACCCTGAAAATGGGCATCATGGACGAGGAGCGCCGCACCACGGTCAACCTCAAGGCATGTATCGCCGAAGCCACCTCGCGCGTGGTATTCATCAACACCGGCTTCCTGGACCGCACCGGCGATGAGATGCACACCGCCATGGAAGCTGGCCCGATGGTGCGCAAGGGTGACATGAAGAGCGCTGCGTGGATCACCGCCTACGAGAAGAACAACGTGCAGGTCGGTTTGGCCTGTGGCCTGCGTGGCCGCGCCCAGATCGGTAAAGGCATGTGGGCCATGCCCGACCTGATGCACAGCATGCTGGAGCAGAAGATCGGCCATCCGAAAGCCGGTGCCAACACGGCGTGGGTACCGTCACCCACGGCGGCTGCCCTGCACGCACTGCACTACCATCAGGTCAATGTCGCCGATATTCAGCGCGACCTGGAAGCCCAGGGCGAGCCGGATCTGCTCGACGACCTGCTCACCGTGCCGGTAGCAGAAAACGCCAACTGGTCGGATGACGAGATTCAGCAGGAGCTGGATAACAACTGCCAAGGCATTCTGGGTTACGTGGTGCGCTGGGTAGAGCACGGCGTCGGCTGCTCGAAGGTGCCGGACATTCACAACGTCGGCCTGATGGAAGACCGCGCCACGCTGCGTATTTCCAGCCAGCACATTGCCAACTGGCTGCACCATGGCATCGTCGATGCGCCACGTGTCGAGGAGACCCTCAAGCGCATGGCGAAAGTAGTTGACGAGCAGAACGCTGGCGACCCCACTTACACGGCCATGAGCGCCGACTTTGAAAGCTCTACCGCGTTCAAAGCCGCCTCTGACCTGGTATTCAAGGGTCGCGTACAGCCGTCTGGCTATACCGAACCGCTGTTGCACGAATGGCGCCAGGTACACAAGGCCAAGTAAGCACTACTGCTGAATGGCCTGCCAAGCCCCAAGGCTCGCGCCTTGGGGCTTTTTTATTTATGCTGACTTACGTTAACGTCAAGGAGAACAACAATGACCGCCATGACCGTCGAGCAGATCGAGCATTTTCTGGATGAGGTCTTTCCCCAGCGCATGGGCAAGATAGAGAGCGTAGGAGAGATGTGCGCCACCATGCGTCTAACTATTGGCCATGAGCACTTGCGCCCTGGCCCTCGCGTGTCGGGCCCTACCATGATGGGCTTTGCGGATGTGGCGCTCTACGTGGCGATACTGGCCCAAATAGGCCCTGAAGCGATGGCCGTGACCAGCGATCTGAACTGCCACTTTCTACGCGCGGCCTCCGGCGATCACGACATCGTCGCCCACGCTAGGCTGATCAAGCTAGGCCGCCGCCTGGCGGTGGGCGAAGTGCAGATTTTTTCGGTCAACGATGCATCGCGCCCCGTGGTGCATGTCACCGCCAGCTATGCGCTGCCGGATAAACTCTAGGCAGCCGAACAGCGCGGTCGTTCACGCTTTAACGCGCTCAACTCACTTTGGGGAGCTGGTCGATCAGCCGATCCAGCGTCATCGGGTAGTCCCGTACGCGAATACCGGTGGCGTTAAGGAAACGCTGCACAAACCCCGCCACAGCCACCTGGCAGCCGCCACCATTATCGCCCTAGCAGAGAGCCTAGGGCTTGATGTGATTGCCGAGGGTGTGGAAACCGCCGATCAAAGTACAGTACTGGCTCGCTTGGGGTGCCATGTCTATCAGGGCTACTTCTTTAGCAAGCCAGCACCCGCAGCAGAGTTTGCGCGACGCAACGGCGCTTCTTCGCCTACAGCGTCATAAACGGCTGGGCGTCTTGATCGCTGAATAGGTAAACGTTGTAAGGCTCGCTTTGGGGCCCTGGCATGCCCGGTGTGCCAATTGGCATACCGGCTAAGCCGATGCCATCGACATCCGGTTGCTGTTCAAACAGTGCCTCAACCGCTTCCATCGGCACGTGCCCTTCGATCCAGTAGTTGCCTATCTCGATGGTGTGGCACGAGCCCATGCCGTAAGGCACGCCCGCCTGCTGCTTAATATCACCCAGCTCGACGTCATCGATGATGGTGACGTCTACGCCAAGTTCTTCAAGATGACGCGCATACTCATCGCAGCAGCCACATTGAGGGTTCTTATACAGCGTCGCCTCATCCGGCAGCGCGGCGTGGGCGGTCGCAGCGCCGAACATCAAAGCACCGGATACCAGCAGCGCAGTGGCATGTCGTTTCATATCGCTCTCCTATGACACCGTTTTTTGCAAAGCTTACCACCTTGGGGCTACCCACAGGTCAAGGACCAGACAACGGTCTTTCCCTCTCATTTGACCTATGGGTGGCACCGGGTTCTACGCTAAAAGGTGGACGTTGATCGTAAGACGACAAGGAGGCTGATGATGGCAGCAACGACCCACCACACCGCACAGGTGTATCGGATGAAAACCGCCGAGCACATGTGCCCGTTCGGCTTGAAGACCGTCGACCTGCTCAGGCGCAAAGGCTACGCGGTGGATGACCACACCCTCACCTCTCGTGAGGAGATCGACGCGTTCAAGGAGCAGGAGAACGTCGATACCACGCCACAGGTGTACATAGATAACCAACGTATCGGCGGCTACGAAGAGCTGCGTGAGCATCTAGGGATGAGCGTTCCCAATGCCAAAGAGACTACCTACCGCCCGGTGCTGGCCATTTTTGCCATCGCGCTATTGATAGGCCTGGCGATGAGCTGGACGACCCAGGGCACGCTGCTCACGGCGCGCATGCCAGAGTTTGCCGTAGCGACCGCGATGGTGCTGCTGGGCCTGCAGAAGCTGCAGGATATCGAAAGCTTCAGCACCATGTTTCTCAACTACGACCTGCTCGCCCAGCGCTACGTGCCCTATAGCTACGTTTACCCCTACGCCGAAACCGCCGCCGGGCTGTTGATGCTGGCTGGTACACTGATTTGGGTAGCCGCGCCGCTGGCGCTATTCGTCGGCACCGTGGGCGCGGTATCAGTCTTCAAAGCGGTTTACATCGATAAGCGCAAACTCAAGTGCGCCTGCGTGGGTGGCAACAGCAACGTTCCGCTTGGCTTTGTGTCGCTCACCGAAAACCTGGTGATGATCGGCATGGGCCTGTGGATGCCGCTGCGCATGCTACTGGGCTAGCGTCGATTAAGAGCGGCTTAGCAGCGCCGTGACGCCCAGGGCCAGCCAACCGGCCATCAGCAGCAGCCCGCCGATCGGCGTCACGATACCTACGCTCAACCCGGCCAGCGCCATCAGGTAGAGCGAACCAGCAAAGGCCAGCACACCTAACGCCCATAAGGCGAGTACGACCTGCTGACCGGGGAGCGGACGTTGGCTGCGCCAAGCAAGCACCGCCAGCATGGCCAGCGTGTGCCACGCTTGGTAGCGCACGCCGGTTTCTACGATATCTACCATGGCAGCGCTGGTGCGTGCCGAGAGCCCATGGGCCGCGTAAGCCCCCAGCATCACCATGGTTGCCCCTAAAAGCGCCACCACACACCACCACAGCTTGTCGATTCGCTGCACGCCTGACTCCTTTTCACCTATGTTGGCGGCGCATCGCCACCCCGTTAATCATGAGATATTCACCCCGCTGCATACCTTGCACGGGTCGAAACCGCTACAATAGAGGCCGTTTTGCCTCCTCCACCAGGGTGCTTACTGTTTATGTCTACCCCCAATGAGTCGATACAGCTTACGCTCAATGGCGAAGCCTACGCCATTGCCCCGGACCTGACCGCCGCTGATCTGGTCGCCCAACTGGGCTTGAGCGGGCGGCGAATCGCCGTCGAGATCAACGAACAGATCGTGCCCAAGAGCCAGCTGGCCACCACCGCGCTCGCCGATGGCGACCAGGTCGAAGTCGTCCACGCCATTGGTGGCGGCTAACGGCCATCGCGCTTTTTCAAGGAATCGCCATGACGCAACTGACCGACACACCGTTCACTATTGCCGGACGTGACTTTACTTCCCGCCTGTTGGTAGGCACCGGCAAGTACAAGGACTTTACCGAAACCGGCGCGGCCATTGCCCAGAGCGGTGCCGAGATCGTCACCTTTGCCGTGCGCCGCACCAACCTTGGCCAGGACGCCGATGCGCCAAACCTGCTCGACGTCATCTCGCCCAGGCAGTACACCCTGCTGCCCAATACCGCGGGCTGCTACAACGCCAAGGATGCGATTCGCACCTGCCGCCTGGCCCGCGAGCTGCTGGATGGCCACAACCTCGTCAAGCTGGAAGTGCTGGGCGATGATCACACCCTCTACCCCAACGTGGTCGAGACGCTAAAAGCCGCAGAAACCCTGCTGGCCGATGGCTTCGAAGTCATGGTGTACACCAGTGATGACCCCATCGTGGCACGCGAGCTGGAAGCCATGGGCTGCTGCGCCATCATGCCGCTGGGCTCATTGATTGGCTCGGGCCACGGCATTCAGAACCCGCACAACGTGCGTCTGATCGTCGAGCAGAGCAAGGTCCCCGTATTGGTAGACGCCGGCATCGGGACGGCCTCGGATGCCTCCATGGCCATGGAGCTAGGGTGCGACGGGGTACTGCTGAATACCGCGATTGCCCACGCACGCGACCCGCTGCGTATGGCCAACGCCATGAAGCTGGCCGTGGAAGCTGGCCGCGACGCCTTTTTGGCCGGGCGCATGCCGCGCCGCCAGAGCGCCGACCCCTCTTCGCCATTTGCAGGCCGAATCAACGGCTGATACAGAGACATCATGACCGACACCAACGACACTGTGCCGAACGGCAACACCACTGGCCCGGAGAGCGCCGATGCGCCATTGCATCGTCGCGGCATCAAAAGCTACGTGATCCGTGCCGGGCGCATGACCCAGGCCCAGCAGCGCGGCCTGGAAGAAGTATGGCCACGCCTGGGCTTGACCATTGCCGATGGCCGCCAGGATCTGGATGCCCTGTTTGGCCGCCAAGCCCCCCGCGTGGTGGAAATTGGCTTTGGCATGGGCAATTCGCTGATCGAACAGGCAGAAACCCACCCGGATACCGACTTCATCGGCATCGAAGTACACGCCCCTGGCGTGGGCAAGCTGCTGGACGAGGTCGACAAGCGCGGTTTGACCAACCTGCGGGTGTACCGTGAAGATGCGCTGGCCGTCCTCGAGCAGTGCTTGCCGGAAGCCTCGCTGACGACCCTGCAACTGTTCTTCCCCGACCCATGGCCGAAGAAAAAGCACCACAAGCGGCGCATCGTCCAGCCGGCCTTCGTGGAGCTCATTCGCACGCGCCTCATGCCCGGCGGCACCTTCCATATGGCCACCGACTGGGAAGCCTATGCCGAATGGATGGCCGAGGTGATGGAGGCGGCCCCTGGCTATGCCAACACCGCCGATCAAGACACGGCCCCCTATGTACCGCGCCCGGAATTCCGCCCGCTCACCAAGTTCGAAGCGCGCGGCGAGAAGCTCGGTCACGGCGTATGGGACTTGATCTACCGCCGGGAAGAGTAGAGTTCCATCCAGCTAGATTGGCAGAAAGGGGTTATTACAGTGTTAGACGCTACGGTCAGCATCAATGCTGAGCGGGCGTCTTTCGCGTTAACCGACAATAGCTGTATCAGGACGAGCATTAAGCTTAATTTAATGAGTCAGCGATCTTAAAATGCCCATTTGATGCAAGCTGGCGATTTCAGCGTATACCTCTTCGCAGAAAGATTCGGCCACATTACTTAACGGCTTGTGTTTAGATTTGAGCAAGGCAATTTCCCATTCAATGGTTGGCTCCATAGGCTTTGATACAACGGCGGTTCCCTGCAGCAGCAGCTCTGCAATGGGATCAATCACAGCCACCCCAAGCCCGCGATCAACCAATGCACACACACCTCGCATATGGCGCATTTCAGCAGCAATATGCCGCTTTATATCCACTGTCTGCATAATGTAATCCACGCGGGCACGCAGGGGGCTATCGGCCATCAGCTCAACGAACGTCTGGTTTTGTAAGCTGGTAAGCGCCACCACATCTTGCCTAGCGAGGGGGTGTGTACGATGCATGATGCATCTGGCAGAACAGCGTGCAAGCGTACTCACTTTTGCCCCATAAGTGTCTGCTTCAAGCGTTATTCCCAGCGCGACATCACAGGTATTATTGTCGATCATTTTGAGCAATTCTTGTAATCCTGCATCGATGACTCGCACGCCGACATTAGGATGATGTTGTTTAAACCGTTTAATCACATCGAGTAAAAAGGTATCGCAAAAAATGGGTTGTGCCGCCACGACGACACTGCCCAACTGGTTATTAGCAATAGCGTCCGCATCTTTTTGAGTATCTCGAATACTCGCCATCAGCCGTAAAACGGACGCGTGGTATAAAAATGCTTCAGACGTTGGCGAAAGCTGATTACGGGCGCGCTTGAACAGTGCAAACCCCAGCTCGCCCTCTAGCCCGATGAGTAAACGACTGACCATCGATTGGCTGATGCCTAACGTTTCGGCCGCCGCTTTTGTGGTGCCATGCTTCATGAATGCATCGAATGCTTCAATTTCCTTTATTTTCATAGCATTAACTCTCGCCAAAATAGTTTTTCGATCCATTAACTGTAAATAGAACAATGTTCATAAACGATAAGCTTGCAACTTTGCCCCACCACTAGAACATAATCGAATACCAAGGATAATTGTTGCAAGAAACTTCATACTTGTCTATGTTGAAAGTGGTGGCTGACGTTACTCCTCGTCGCGCACTTCTCTAATAACAGGCATCCAGAAATAGCTATGCAACCACCCTTGCGGAGATCAGTATGAAACTCACCTTAAGCTTAGCGGCAGCAGCGCTGCTCGCGGCCTCCACTGCCTATGCTCAGAACTACCCTTCAGAACCCGTGACACTGGTAGTCCCTTATGGCCCAGGCG
Organism: Halomonas sp. BC1; assembly: GCF_002078135.1. Taxonomy (NCBI): domain Bacteria; kingdom Pseudomonadati; phylum Pseudomonadota; class Gammaproteobacteria; order Oceanospirillales; family Halomonadaceae; genus Halomonas; species Halomonas sp. BC1. The sequence goes on from NZ_LFGS01000017.1 coordinate 20,571, forward strand.
GAGCCTCCGACCTGGCTGGCAGGGCACTAGCGGAGTCTGCTCGTGAATATCTCGGTCAGCCTGTGACTGTCGTCAATCAGGCCGGCGCAGGCGGCATGACCGGTGCGCGTGATGTTGTGCAGTCTGACGCCGATGGATACACCCTGCTGCTAGCCCGCGTCGGCATGGCGCTGTCACCGGCGGTCAACGAAAACAGCAGCGTCGACTGGGACGAGTACACATTCCTCAGCCCGCTCGAAGCCACACCGATGATTCTTGCCGTGGCGGAAGACTCTCCTTATGAAAGCGTCGACGAGTTGCTGAACGGCATCAAAAACGACCCTGGCGCGATGAGCTACGCCGCTTCTGGTGCCACCGCCATCGATGGTTTTACCGTACAGTCGCTGCTGGCTGACGCGGAAATGGATCCGCTAACGGCGGCAACACTGATTCCCTATCGTGGGGGCGGTGAGCTCGCGACAGCATTACTAGGCGGGCATGTTGATTTTCTTGCCATCGCCGCCGCTTCATTGATGCCGCATATCGAGAGCGGTGATATGCGCCCGTTAATGGTGTTCTCACCCGAACGTCTGGAAGCACTCCCCGACGTGCCGACAGCTGAAGAGTTGGGTTATGACTTGGCTGGGCAAGTCATCGGTTGGAGCGCGCTCTATGGTCCGCCGAACCTCCCCGAGGAAGTAGTTAACACCTGGAGCGAAGTAATGGAGCACGTCGCTGAAGATGAAACCTGGCTCGGTCGTGCTGCCAATCGTGGCTCCATATCCACGATTGGCAGCGTCGATATGAAGACGTATGCCAAAGAGCAGTACGAGTTCTATCGCAGCTTAGCAGAGCAGTTTGGCTATCTAGAGTAAGCCAATGTCAAACACTTAGTCGTGACTGTATACAACAATTCATCACTGGAGGGGGCATGGGTATGACACGTGGTTTAGTAATAACAGCGCTGTTCGGTATCGTACTTTTTTTACTGATCCCCGCCTATGTGCCCCGCCCACGCTTTATTCCCGGGTTTGCGCCGCCGCCGGACATGTGGCCACGCACGATTTCCATGCTCGGCATGGCATTAGGCATGCTGCTCGTAGGGCTATCTTTTTCACGTAAAACCGCAACCATCGCCGACCCTGAAGACGCCCGCTCAATACGGGGCGATACGCCGCTTGCCACCCTACTCACTCGCTTCGCTTGGACGGTGCTGGCCTTTGCAGTGTTTATCGGCTCCGTAATGCTACTCGGTTTTTTGCTATCGAGCATTCTGCTGTTAATGGCGATGCTAATACTGACCGGTTATTGGCGCCATAAAGTGGTGGCGGTCATCGTTGCCATCGCTCTCCCACTGGTTCTCTACCTGTTTTTCTCCAGCGCACTCAATACGCGTTTCCCTGTCGGCAGCCTCTTCAAGGCGGTCGGTATTTAACCTACCGCGTATAGGATTACCACTATGCTCAACGATCTGCTGGTTGCCTTCCAAGCGGTGGCCACCCTTGAGAACTTTCTGATCATGGCCGCCGGCATCTGGGGCGGCGTGATTATCGGTGCCATTCCCGGCATGACCGGCACCATGGCGGTAACCCTGGCGCTGCCTTTTACGTTTTATATGCAGCCGATACCGAGTATTTTACTGCTCGTTGCGCTCTATAAAGGCTCAACCTACGGCGGCTCGGTATCCGCGATTCTGATCAAGACTCCGGGAACTGCCTCAGCCGCCTGTACCACCCTTGACGGCTACCCGCTGGCCCAGCAGGGCAAAGCAGGCAAAGCCCTCAACATGGCGCTCTATTCGTCCTGTACCGGGGACTTTATCTCCAATCTCTCGCTGATTTTTATTGCCGCACCTCTGGCACTCCTAGCGCTGCGCATCGGGCCACCCGAATACTTTATGCTGATGATTTTCGCACTTACGACGGTGGCTGGGGTGTCAGGGCGCTCGCTGCTGCTTGGGCTTGTGTCGGCGTGCTTAGGGCTACTGCTGGCCACCGTAGGGGAGGATATGTACGGCTCGTTCCGCTTTGATCTCACCGTGGATATGCAGAGCGGTCTTGCGGTTGCGCCCGTGCTCATCGGTCTATTTGCGATCCCTGAGCTGCTTAAAATTATTGTTTTTCGTCACAATCAAAGCCATAAGCCCATGCAGCTAGGCGATAACCGCGTAACACGGGATGAGCTGCGCCGCTCCTTAAAGGCCATGCTCAAAGGCAGCATGATCGGGGTGGTGATGGGAGCCATTCCCGGTATTGGCCCCTCGGCAGCGGCGTTCTCTTCCTACGGGGAAGCGCAGCGCAGCTCGAAGAACCGCGACAACTTTGGTAAAGGCGAACTAGAAGGGATCGCGGCATCCGAGTCCGCCAATAATGGCTGCTGTGGCTCCACCATGATTCCTTTGTTAGCGCTGGGTGTGCCAGGCGATGTGATTACTGGCGTGATGCTGGGCGCTTTTATGATTCACGGCATGACCCCCGGCCCGATGCTGTTTGAGAACAATCTTAATGAGGTTTACATGCTGTTTATCGGCATGCTGTTCTCCTCCGTTCTGCTGTTTGGTGCGGGTAAAGCCACCATGCGCTTTTTCTCGCATATCTCACGGATTCCACCAGGGCTGATGGCGCCTATCGTGCTTGCGCTATGCGTCTTCGGTATTTTTTCGATCTCCAACAGTATGTATGACGTCATCGTACTGCTGGCGATGGGTGTATTTGGCTTTTTCATGTTCCTGTTCGCCATCCCCGCCGCGCCCTTTTTAATCGCTTTCATTCTCGGCCCGATGCTGGAAGAGAACCTGCGTCGTGCCCTTGCGCTCTCTCGCGGTGATCCCAGTATCTTGGTGTCGTCGCCGATCACTTGGCTTTTCGCTTCGCTGGCAATATTTGTGGTGGTCGTCACGATTCGTCAGCAGCTCAAGAAGGCCAAAGCCTGAGCCACAGTTTTCCCTATTGCCAAGGATTTAACGCTATGCAAGCTAGTGCTACGCCTAACGCTCACCCGCAGTTGGAAGCCGCGGTATCACATCTCGCTGATTTAATTGCTTACGACACGACCAGCGCTTACTCCAATCTTGAGCTTATTCATCACATGGCAGCTTGCTTCACCGCTCTTGGCGCGGAGGTAACGCTGCTACCCGATGAAAGCGGCGAAAAAGCCAATTTGGTCGCCCGTCTGGGGCCCGCCAACGTGCCTGGCATCGTTCTCTCTGGCCATACGGACGTCGTCCCCGCCAATCCGAAGAACTGGCAAAGCAAACCTTTCAAACTAGAGCAGCGCGGCAGCCGCTTGTTTGGGCGTGGCACCTGCGACATGAAAGGCTTCGCCGCCTGTGTGATGGCGGCGGCGCCAGCATTTGCCAACGGCGAGCTCAAGCGCCCATTCTATTTCTGCTTCTCGCATGATGAGGAAGTGGGTTGCCTAGGTGCTCCAGCCATCGCACGCTACCTTGCCAAGCTCCGGGTGCCACCGGCACTGGCCATTATTGGCGAACCCAGCGAAATGAAGCTGATCAACGGCCAGAAAGGCAAGATCGCGATGCGGGTGACGGTGCGCGGTGAAGGGGGCCACTCGTCGTTTTCCCCTCAACATGTCAATGCGGTGGAGTATGCCTCGCGTATCATCACCATGATCGCCGAACGATCACGACGATATGAGCAGGAGGGCCCCTTCGACCACGACTTTACCGTTCCCCACGCCACCACGCTGACCACCTTGATAGAAGGCGGTGTGGCAACCAATGTGACCCCCGATACCTGTAGCTTTACCTTTGAGCTACGCAGCATCGACCAGGAAGCAGCAGCCACGGATATCCAAGCGCTAATCAACGATATAGAGGCTGCCCTGCTGCCTGAAATGCAGCGCCAATCCGCCGATGCCGCCATTGAGTGGCAAGAGTTATTTGCCTACCCCGCCATGGGAGACGCTACCGACAGCGAGATGTTCAAACAGCTTGAACCCATCCTTCCCAAAAGTGGTGGCAAGGTCTCTTATGGGTCTGAAGGGGGCGTTTTCGAGATCGATGGCGAAATCCCATCGATCATTCTTGGGCCCGGCTCTATTCGCCAAGCCCACAAGCCCGATGAGTTTATCGAAATTGAGCAGCTTAGCCAGTGCTTAGCGTTTTTCGATGACTTAAATGCCTGGATGAAGGGCGAAGTCTAATAAACGACACTCTGGCGAATTACCTGCATAAAAAAAGAAAGCCGCTCCAATGGAGCGGCAAAAGACCGTGACTAGCAATGAGAGGGAGAAACCATGACAGGAAACTGGCGGTTTCTGTCTTGGCCTGTGGCGTCTCATCAAACGCCACACCCATAATGTAATAGTTCTCATTTAATCCGTCAACTCAAATGCTAATGGTTTTTATTTATTTTTATCCCCCCACCCATTGCAGCCATATCGGCAACGTCAGCATCGCCAATAGCGTCTGTCCAGTGATGATCGCCGCCATGAGCTCGGCATCGCCGCCCAGCTGTCGCGCCAGGATATAGGCCGATGTGGCCGTGGGCAGCGCCGCAAAGAGTAGCGCCACGTCTCGGCTGACGGGGTCCAGCCTCAACGCCCAGGCCAATACCAGCACCAATACAGGCATCAGCACCAGCTTGATGGTATTGGTGGCCAACACACCGCGGTCAAAGCGCAGCAACGCACGCGGGCGCAGCGCCACCCCGACCGCCACCAGTCCCAACGGCAAGGCAGCACCCCCCAGCAGCGAGACGGTGTCTTCGCTCCAGCCGGGCAGGCCGATGCCGCTCACGTTCAAGGCAATCCCCACCAGACAGCCCAGAATCAGCGGATTCTTGATCAGCGCCAGGGCGCTTTTGCCCACGCTGGCACTGCCCAGGGTGCCCGCAGCCACAAAGCTGGCGACGCACATCACGTTGACGATAGGCACCATCAGCGCCACGGCCACAGCGGCCGTCGTGGCTCCCAGGCTGCCATGCAGTGCGGCGGCCCCCGCGACACCCACATAGGTATTGAAGCGCACGGCCCCCTGGAAGACGGACGTGAACGCCGCTGGCTCCAAAGCCAACCAGCCCCGAAAATGCCAGAGCGCCATACCGAACAGGGCCATCGCCCCCAGCAGCACCAGCGCCAGCCGCCCGACAGGCACCTGACTGACGTCCGCGGTAGCCAACGTGCCCACCAGCATGGCGGGGAACAGCACGAAGTAGATCAAGCGCTCCATCTGTACCCAGAACTCACTGCTGGGCCAGCGGCGGTTGCCTAGTAGAACGCCCAGCAGAATCAGTAGAAACAGGGGGCCAAGCGCGCCCGTAATACTCTCCATTTGGTTTCCTTATCAAGTGCGACATCCCAGCACAGCGACATCCGCTGGATAGCTGTTACCATGAATCCAACTTCCCCGCCTCACGGCTTGCGTAGCGACTATTCTGCCATGAAGAAATTGCCTGAACCCGTCGAGCCGACGGGTTTTCCAGCGCTAAAAGTGTTGATATTGGTCACGGGCCTCGCGCTGGCGGCCTGCACCTGGTATGTCTTTGCCAACTGGCTGAAGGGCGACAGCGATGTGGTCTGGTTCTCGCCCAGCGGTGAGTGCAACTTGCATACTAGCCAATGTTCGGCAACGCTGGGAGACAAGGGGCACCTGTCCCTCTCCATCGATGCCCATGGGCGTATCCAGGCGCTGGAAGTGCTGCCTCTGGACGTCGAAGTGGACGGCGTTAGCGCCAACCAGGTGACCGTCGACTTCGTGGGCCGAGACATGGACATGGGCTTGCACCGTTTCACGCTGAACGAAACGGCGCCCGGCCATTTCCACGGCCAGGGGCAGGTAGGCATTTGCACCCAGGACGTCATGCCCTGGCGGGCTCGGGTCATTCTCGATACGCCCGAGGGCAAGCTGGGTAGCTGGTTCGATTTCGATGTCACAAGGAGCTGAAGGCATGGCGGCAGCAAATAAACGTAAACCGCTGGTGTGGGGGTTGGCACTGCTGGGTGTACTGCTGACGATCAGCGCCGTCGGGATGTACCAGCTGGCCACCCCGTCGAACGACGGCGAGCCGCAAGGTGGCCCCATTGCCATGCCCTCCACCCACGGCGACTTTACGCTGGCCCAACTGAGTGACGACGAGATCGCCGTGGTCTCTTTCGGTTACACCTATTGCCCAGACGTCTGCCCCATGAACCAGGCCGTGAAGCGCCAAGTGCTGTCACAGCTGGACGAACAGCAGCGTGAGCGTGTAGTACCGGTGATGATCACCGTGGACCCGGAACGCGATACGCTGGAGCGCATGAGTGAATACATGCAGTTTTTCGGCGAGGAGTTTGTGGGGCTGGTGGGCAGCCAGGAACAGTTGAGCGATGTTGCCGAGCGCTATGGCATCATCTGGCGCCGTGTCGAGGCGCCGGATTCCGCCATGGCCTATACCATCGACCATAGTGCGTCACTGTTTCTGGTGAACCGTGAGGGAACCATCCTGCAGCGGGTGCTCTATTCGCCTACCCCCCATGGGTTGAAATCTGCCCTGGAGAGCGAGCTGGGCGGCTAGTCCGCCTCCTGCGTGCTTTCCTCTGCGGGAGCGTCGGGCGCCTCTTGGAGTCGCTCGACCATGGCTATTAGGGCTTTGGCCTGCGTGCCTTCTCGGGTGTCATGCAAAGGGTTGATTTGCCATGTACTTTCGGCAAACCCCCACCAGTCCCAACAGGCTTGCGGGTTGGCCATGCTGCTTTCGGTCTGGGGGTAGAGGATGATCTGCCCGTGCTCCTCGGCCCAGCGGTTCAGGCCGCTATAGCGAGCAAAGGTGTCGCCAATCGCTTGGTCATTCATCTGGCAGCCATGCAACGCCACGGTGACGGGGCAGCCTCCCGCGTCACACGCCTCAGGCACGAAGACATAGCCCGAATCGGCCAAGCCCTTGACGGCAAACTCGGACTGATCGAAGCGCCGTAACTCGCCTTCACTCTCCTGCACGGGCCGTTCGGGGTAGAGCCAGCCCAGCATATCGGCGGCCACATTGTCGCCACAGGCCAGTACGTGACTACCGCCGCCCAGATGGCAGTCGCCCAGGGATTGGGGGTCGATGGGGGCATCCTTGGGCATCGCCACCGGCCAGCCGTGGCCGGTATTCTCACGCTGCACATAGCGCAGCTGCTCGTCGGGCTCTGCCAACCAGCGCTGCCACTGCTTGGCCAACAGATCACCCAGCGCGGGAGATACCGTTGCGTCGGATTCGCCGTGCCACACGTAGGCTCTGAGCTGGCGCAACGCGTCACGACTGCCTACTTGCTCCAGCGCCGCATAACGCTCATGGCGCTGTTCCAGCGTATCCAGCGCGGGCAAACCTCGGCGAGTCATCATGCACTGGTTGAGCGCCAGGCTCAGCGCCCCCTGGGCGCAGCCCCAGGGGCCTGCGCCCAGCACCCCCAAGCCACTGAAATGCTCTGGCCAGGCAACGGCCAACTGCGTGGCCATGTAGCCACCCGACGAAACACCCACCACCGACGCAGCTTCGGGCATCGCACCCAACGCAGGCAGGTCAGCTGGCGGCGTGTCCGCCTGCACATGGGCAGCACTGCCGCCCATGAGCATCAATACGCCGAGCAGGCGATAAGCAATGGCGGCAGGCATGAGTTATTCGACGCCCAGCAGTTCAACGCGGAAGGTAAGCATCTCATTCGGACCAATCGGCCCTTGGCCACCCTCACCGTAAGCCAGCTCGGCAGGGATGTAGAGCATCCAGCTGTCGCCCACGCTCATCAGTTGCAGCGCTTCCTGCCAACCTTCGATGACCTGATTCACCTGGAAACTGACCGACTGGCCACGCTCGAAGGAGCTATCGAACACGGTGCCATCCAGCAGCATGCCTTCGTAGTTCACTTCCACGGTATCTTCAGGGCCAGGCGTGGCGCCATCGCCAGACTCCAGCACTTCATATTGAAGGCCCGACGCGGTGACTTCGACACCCTCACGCTCGGCGTTCTCTGCCAGGAAGGCCTGGCCTTCTTCCAGGTTCAGCTGGGCAATTTCAGCGGCCTGCTGTTCGCGGGCCTCCATGGAGCTCTCCTGGAAGGTCATCAGCGCTTCCATCATCTCTTCTTCGCTCATCGCCAGCTCATTGCCGTCGAACACGTCGCGCATACCATCGGTGAAGGCATCGAGATCCAGGTCTTCGATATCCGCCTGCATGCTCTCGCCCAACGTCACCCCCAGGCTGTAAGCCAAGCGTTGCTCATCGGTCTCGGGGGCCGCGGCGGCGAACGGTGCTACCAGCAATAAACCCGTCAGGGCAGTAGAAGTCACAAGTGCTTTCATGGAAAAACCTTATCCAGCGGCGCAGCGCGCCAACGTGTTGTCGAATCCCTAAAGACTAACACCCGCCGCGTCAGGCTGCATTACCTGACGCGGCGGGTGTTGTTCAGGCGTCCCCTTCAGACAACAGGATGCCGCAGAGGTTTACACCACTAGCGTAGGGCAGTGTGCCGCCCCAGCCACGCGCTGGGACACACTGCCCAGCAGCAGGTTCTTTTCGCCATTGGTGCCCTGTGCCCCAATCACGATCAAATCGCACTCCCGCTTGCGCGCGAAGCGCACGATGGTGCGCGAAGGTCGCCCGCCCTTGACGAAAGCGCGCACGCGCAGGCTGTCGGCTCCCAGCTCGATGGCATGCGACTTGGCGTGCACCGCAATTTCAGTGGCGTACTCTTTCAAGGCATCGTCCGGCAGGTCCAGCTTGTTGGGCCGAACCATGGAGAGCGAGGCCTCCAGCAGGCTGTGGTGCTTGAACACGCACAGCAGGTAGAGCTCTGCGCCGGTGAGCATGTGCAGGCCAACGGCCTTCTCCAGTGCTTTGATGGCCCCCTTGGAGCCATCGACAGGAATCAAAATGCGATTGAACATAAGCGCTCCTGTGGCTAGCGGAAAGCAAGGTCGCGCAGGAACAGCGCAATTTGCGGGAACATGATGACCAGAGCCGCGGCCAGGATCAGCATGAAAATGAACGGCGGCGTGCCGCGGATCACTTCCAGGTAAGGCCGCTTGAAAATCGCAATGGCGGTAAAGATGTCACACCCAAAGGGCGGCGTCGCCGAGCCAATGGCCACCTGCAGGGTGATCAGTACCCCCACCAGTACCGGGTCCAGCCCCGAAGCCGCAATCGCTGGCGCGAAAATAGGGGTCAGCACCAGAATCACCACGATGGGATCGACGAACATGCAGGCCACGAAGAAGGCGATCGAAATAGCCACCAGTACGCCCACGGGCCCCGCTTCGTTGATCCCGAAGGTACCCAGGATCGTCTGCGGGATCTGGGCAAACGAGATGATCCACGAGAAGCCGTTGCCTGCCGCCACCAGGATGAACACCACGGCGGTGATCAACCCCGTGGACTTGGCAATGGTGAACATGTCCGGCAGCTTCAGCGAGCGGAAAATCACGAATTCCAGCAGGAAGGCGTACAGTACGCAGGCCGCCGCCGCCTCGGTCGGGCTAAACACCCCGCCGTAAATACCACCGACGATCAGCACTGGAAAACCTAGTGGCCAAAGCGCCTTTTGCACGGCCACGGCTCGCTCTTTCCAGCTGGCCTTGGGCTCGGTGGGCACCTTGTTGACGATGGCGTAAATAATGCAATACGTGGAGAACATGGCCAAAATCAGCAGGCCCGGACCGATACCAGCAATGAACAGCTCGGCAATCGACGTTTGTGATACCACCCCGTAAATGATCATGCCGATACTGGGCGGTATCAAAAAGGCGATGTCGCTGGAGTTGATGATCAGCGCCAGGGTGAAGGGATCTTTATAGCCAGCCTTCAGCATACGTGGACGCAACGGGGAGCCGACGGCCACCACGGTCGCTTGGGTAGACCCGGACACGGCACCAAACAGCGTACAGGAGACCGCCGTACTGACGGCCAGGCCGCCTTTGATATGGCCCACGAAGGTCATCACCATGTCGATCAATCGGTTGGCCGACTGCCCGCGGGTCATGATGTCGGCTGCCAGAATGAACATGGGCACCGCAATCAGCGCGGTGGGGCTGATACCGCGCATCATCTGCTGGATGAGCGTTTCCATCTGCCCCAGGCCGCCGAAGCTCATGAAAAAGCCCACGAAGGCCGCGGTCATCAAGGGAATCATCATCGGGAAGCCGAGCAGCAGCAGCACGATCATGATGGTAATTATCGTTGCAGTCATGCGTGTTTCCTCGCTGCCTAGACTTCGGTTTCGGTGTCCTTGTAGCCGTCCACCACATGCGTGGACAGGTACACATCCTTCGAAAGCAGGTTAGTGATCGCCGTCATGACGTATTGAATGCCGGTGACGGCAAAGCCCACGGGCACCCAGACGTACATCCACCAGGCCGGAATGCCCGTGGAGGGCAGGCTGCGGCCGCGGCCCATAATGGTATCGATGTAACCAATCGAGAAGTAGCACAGCACGAACATCACTAGCGCCGTGAACAGGCTGATGACAATCATCAGCGCGCGGCGCCCTCCTGTGGGCAGCGCATCGTAGATCGCCGACATGCGGATATGCCGACCATGCCGAGCGGCATAGCCAATCCCGGCAAAGGTCACCAGCACGATCAGCATACGGTTGACCTCTTCGGAAAAGTGCAGACTCTCACCAAACACGAAGCGACCAATGACGTTGGCCACGGTATTGATCGCCATCAGAATGACGCCCGTCGCCAGAATCACGGCCTCCATTTTACTGATCCACGTATCAACGGTACCCAGCAGCCCAGGCAGCATAGAGCGATACTGTTTTTCAGCAACATCATCTTCGCTCATATCCATTGGAGTTGTTCCTCTCTGTTCCCGTTAAACTTGTCGGTCTACCTTGCTACTGTAGCGGCTTGAACCAGCACACCATTCAACGCTGATTAGCCGCACCTGCGTCACGGTAGATGGGTGTTGCTCTTCACCAAGGGGTGAACAAAAAAGGGGCAGCACTTGGCCACCCCTTTTGCTTTCACGCATTTGCGGGCCTTGTGGGCATCACTCCTGCCAGGCCCTCGCCATGAATCAGTTGCTGGTCACGGCTTCGAGGTCTTCCTTGAACTGCTCGAGCAGTGCCGCACCGCGCTCGCCCGTCATCTCCACGAAGCGCTCTTCTACCTGGGGCGCACGCTCGCGGAAGGCTTGAATCTGCTCTTCATTGAGACGCGTCACGGTCACGTCATCCGAGGCGGCCTGGATTTTCTCCAGTGACTCCTCAGCCAAGCCCGAGATGTGCTCCATGGTGTGCTCGTAAGCCGCTTCCGTGGCATCACGTACCAGCTGCTGATCATCTTCCGAGAGACCTTCGAAGAAGTCCTGATTGGCCATCATGGCCGTGGTGAACCAGCCATGACCGGTGAACACCAGATTGGGGGAAACTTCATACAGGCCGCCCGACTCGATCCAGAAGATGGGGTTTTCCTGGCCCTGCAGAATGTTGGTTTGCAGGCCACCATATACCTCACCCCAGGGCAGCGGCGTGGGGCTGGCGCCGAAGGCGCGATAGGTTTCCGCCAGCAGCGGGTTGGTCATGGTGCGGATGTTCTTGCCACGCAGCTCGTCTGGCGAGGTAAACGGTTCGTCGAGGGTGACGACCATCTCACCTTCTGGGTACATCTTGAGCAGCTCCAGCCCCTGCTCCGCGTAGAGCTCCGGGAAGGTTTCATGGATCGCGGTGCTGGAGTTGAAGAATTCGATGACCGTTTCTTCATCGGTGGGCAGTAGGTAAGGCACGAAGAAGATTTGCGCTTCGGGGATCAGTGCGCCCGTGAAACCAGGCGACTGGTTGACGAACTGCAGAATACCCGCTTGGGTCTGCTCCATGATGTCGTCAGACTCGCCCAGCTCGCCAAAACGATATACCTGGACGGTGTGGTCGGAGTTCTCTTCCACGTACTCCTTGAACGCCATGGCGAAGACGTCCTGAACGTCGCCTTCATACTCTTCGTGGGCATAACGCCAGTTATCTGCCTGCGCAGCGGCGCTCAGGCCCAGCAGCAGAGCACCTACGCTCGCGGACGTGATGAGTTTCGTGGTGAGTGAGCGGGTCGAAACAAACTTGTTTGGCTTCATACAGAGTTCCCTGACAGTGGTAGCGCGCTCCAAGAGTGCGCATGAAGTTAGTGTTGTCTGTCCAGTGCTGTCCTGATCAACCGCTAACACGCAGAAACGCTTTCACCTATCGATTAATGGCTGCTGGTGATTTATGGCTGCTGGATTCATTGCTGTGGGTTAGCGGGCGATTGCCACACAAGTGGTCACAGGTTATTCAAAAACAGCTTAATTTCAGGCTAGCGTGGTGATTTACAGTGGTCAAGCTGACTTGCCAGACATTCAAGCGCAGGGGAGATGCCATCGCATACGCGTGAACCACTCAACGAAGCGTTGTCAAATTTGGCAAAAAAGAGCCTATTCTGCAGCCAAATGCTACGATCTTGCATGCTATCATCAACTTCCTCCAAACGCTGTGAGACATGCTCGGAAGCCTGCGCCCACTGCTGCCAACGTTGAAGATTTACACGCTCGGCCTGCAGCTCGGCAGTTTTGATGCTCTTGCGCAACGCATCGATGGCCTCATCCTCAGCCGCCTGAGGCTTCAATTCACGGCGCAGGTGACGTAACGGCTCGGTAAACTGGCGCTGCCAGTGCGCTCGCTCACGGCTGATATCGGCAAGCGCCTCGCGCCTGGCCTGGAGGCCGTGGCAATACAGCCATCCATGCAGCAGCAGCTCGCAGACATCCACGTCGGCGGCGTCCTGTAGCGTCAAGCACGCCTGCTCCACACCGGGCTGGGCGTAAAAGGCCAGCGCAAAATCCCACAACGAACGATGCTGCAAAGCCTGCTGCAAGTCCTGCAATCGGTTAGAATCCATGAATTTACCCACTGGTTTCGGGAGAAAGCATGATCGCACTGCGCCAAGTCGCCCTGCAACGAGGTACGCAAACGCTCCTGGAAAGCGCCGACCTGACCCTGCACAACGGGGTCAAGGCAGGCATCATCGGGGCCAACGGGGCGGGTAAGTCGAGCCTGTTCAAGCTGCTGCTGGGCGAGCTGGGCCCGGACCAGGGCGATGTAGAGATGAGCGGTGGCCAACGTATCGCACACATGGCTCAGGAAGTGGAAGCGCTGGACCGGCCCATCGTCGAGTACGTGCTGGATGGCGATCATGCCCTGCGCCAGGCCGAAGCCGACCTGCTGGCCGCCCAGCAGGCGGGGGATGCCCACCGTGAAGCCGAATTGCACGGCCTGATCGAGACGCTGGATGGCTACAGCGCCGCCTCCCGCGCCGCCCAGCTGCTGGTGGGGCTGGGCTTCATACAGGCCGACCTGCAGCGCCCGCTTTCCGATTTTTCCGGTGGCTGGCGTATGCGAGTCAACCTGGCCCGCACCCTGTTCATGCCTTCCGACCTGCTGCTGCTCGACGAGCCGACCAACCACCTGGACCTGGATGCACTGCTGTGGCTGGAGCAGTGGCTGGTACGTTACCCGGGCACGCTGCTGCTGATCTCCCACGACCGCGACTTCCTGGATGCCGTGTGTGACCACATCGTCCACATGCATCAGCAGACCCTGGAGCTTTACCGGGGCAACTACTCACGCTTCGAGCGTACCCGCGCCGAGAAGCTCGCGCTCCAGCAGGCCGAAGCCGCCAAGCAGCAGGCACGCCGTGAGGAAATAGAGCGCTTCATCGCCCGCTTCAAGGCCAAAGCGACCAAGGCTCGCCAGGCCCAGAGCCGCATGAAGATGCTCGAGCGCATGGAAGATATCGCCATGGCGCACGTGGACTCGCCCTTCCACTTCACGCTGCCCGCCGCCGACAAAACCTCTCACCCCCTGCTGGTGCTGGACCAGGCAACCCTGGGATATCGCAGCGAAGCGGCCGATGTCGCGCAGCTGGAAAAGGTCAATATCACCCTGCTACCCGGTAGCCGCATTGGCTTGCTGGGGCCCAACGGCGCGGGCAAATCCACGCTGATCAAATCGCTGACCGGCGAGCTGGCCCTGCTGGAGGGCAAGCGGGTGCCCGGCGAACATCTGGCGATTGGTTACTTTGCCCAGCATCAGCTGGAAGGGCTGGACGTGACCACCACCCCGTTTGTCCACGTCCAGCGGCTCTCTCCTACCGCCAGCGATCAGGAAATCCGCAACTTCCTGGGCGGCTTCGGTTTCAAGGGCGATGACGCCTTCGGCGAGGTGGCAACCTTCTCGGGGGGCGAGAAGGCGCGCCTGGCGCTGGCGCTGGTGGCCTGGCAAAAACCCAACCTGCTGCTGCTGGACGAACCGACCAACCACCTGGACCTGGAAATGCGCGAAGCGCTCACTGAAGCGCTGGCCGCGTTCGAGGGCACCGTCATCCTGGTCTCCCACGACCGTCACCTGCTGCGCGCCACGGTCGATGAGTTCTGGCGTGTGGCCGACCATCGGGTCGAGCCGTTCGATGGCGACCTGGAGGATTACCGCGCCTGGCTGAAAGCACGCCTGGAAGAGAGCCGACGCGACGCACGCAGTGAAAAGAGCGAGCGCCAAGGGCAGCAACCCACTACCGACCGCAAGGCCGCTCGCAAGGCCGCCGCCGAGCTGCGTGAAAAGCTGCGACCCTTGAAAAAGGTTCGTGATCAGGCCGAAAAACAGATGGAGAAGGCCCAGGCGGCGCTGGAGGAAGTCGAAACCGTGCTGGCCGATGCCACGCTGTATACCAACAGCGCCCGCAAGGCGGAACTGACCCAGGCACTGGCCCGGCAAGCCGATGCCAAGGTCGAGCTGGAGCGCACCGAGCAGGCCTGGCTAGCCGCCGAAGAGGCGCTGGAAGCCATGGAAGCCGAACTGCTGGCCAGCGAAAACGCCTGAGGTTTTTCCGCTACCCTTCCAGCATGAAGGTCACCGGGCCATCGTTGACCAGCGCCACCTGCATGTCGGCGCCAAACTGCCCAGTGGCCACCGGTGGGCCCGCTTGCTGCGCGCGCGCCACCAGGTAATCGAATAGCCGCTCGCCCTCCTCCGGCGGTGCGGCGCTGGAAAAACCCGGCCGCAGCCCCTTGCGGGTATCGGCGGCCAGCGTGAACTGGGACACCAGCAGCAAGCCCCCCTGGGCCTGCTGCAGGTTATGGTTCATCTTGCCCGTCTCGTCACTGAACACGCGGTAATTCAGCAACTTGTGCAACAGCTTGTCGGCATTAGCCTCGCTGTCGCCTCTTTCGACGCCGATCAGCGCCACGAGCCCGTGATCGATAGCGCCAATGGCCTGCCCCTCCACCGTCACGCTGGCGGTGGTTACCCGTTGAATCAAAGCCTTCACGTTACGGCTACCCTTGGAATGGCTGAAAGGCAAGAGTCTAGCGCAGTTCAGCGGCGCCCTAACAGGGCATCCCGAAAACCTTCGCCCAGCGGTTGCGGCTCGTTTTCGCCTTCCAGCTGATAGTAGGCCCCCGCGCAGGCCGTCCAGATCATGTAGCGGAACACGCCACTGCCTAGCAGGATGTAGCGTTGGCCCTGGTCTTCGACCACACGGTCGAACTGCTAGCCGCGCTGTGGTGAACGGAGTGGATTGCTTGAGTCGCCGCGCGGTGTTTTCCTCCCAAGGCAGACGGAACAGAAACCCCTACGCTATACATGCCCATGTTATGCGTAAAGGTTCCGCACAACCAAAGGACTGGCGGCGCTACCAGGGGCGGCAGATCATCACATCGCAGTGCGGCTCGCTCAGCAGCATCTCGGTAAGCGGGTTGGGCTGCTGGGGTCGGCTGCGGCTTCCCAGCATCACCAGGTCAGGCGAATGGCGCTTGATATAGTCGCCGAGCACATCGCAGGGGTTGCCCGGCTCCAGTACCAGCTGCGTATCAGGCACGCCCTGCAGTTCGTCCATCAGGCTATCGACTTCGTTGTCCAGCGCCGTGCGCAGCCGGTTGACCTCATGGTCTCGCCACTGGGCGTAGAAGGCCTGATTACCCACCTCACGCTCGCCCGGCAGGCTCCAGGCATGCAGCAGGGTGATATGCGCCTCCGGGAAGCGTATCAGGGCTTCCTTGAGCGTCTGGCGTGCGGTCAGTGAAAAGTCGATGGGCACCACAATATGCTGCCAGGCCTGCGTAGGCGGGGTGAACGCGATGACCACCGGGCACGGCGCGCTGCGCAGCACGCGCATCATGGTGGTGCCCTGCAGTAGCTCCTTCTGGCCGCGCTTGCGATGCATACCCAGCACGATCAGCGATGCGTGACGCTCGTGGGCCTCGCGGACGATTTCCGCATGGGGCTCGCCCACCACGGTCTGGATCATCAGCGGAGGCAGCGCCAGAGCGTAGTCTTCACTTAAATCCGTCAGCGTGGCGCTGATATCATCACTGATGGCCTGTTCCAGGTCATGCAGGGTGCGATGCGGCAGATAAGGGTCGAGCACGTGCAGCGTGTTCAGGGAAGCACCTTGCTCCTGGGCAAGGCGCAGCGCGCGTGCGAACGCGGCGCGATTTTCCCGGGAAAGATCGGAGGCAAACAGCAGCGAGCGAGACATGGGCATGCTCCTTGGCCGAATAGCGCAGTCGGTTGGATGAAACGGGCACCCTTCAGCATGGTGCCCGTTTGCGCATCTCGCAAGCCGACTTTATCCGCGCATGCCCCAGATCAAGCTGCCCCCCAGCGCCGTTACCACCAGGCGTGGAAGTGGTGAACCGGCCCTCGCCCCTGGCCCACGTTGAGCCGCTCGCTGGCGGCCAGGGCCTCGTGCAACCACTGTTTGGCGGTGGTGATCGCCTCGATGGGAGCTTCGCTGCTTGCCTGAGCGGGCAGCCTCGCCAGGCACGCCGTGATCGCCGATGACAGCGCACAGCCGGTGCCGTGCAGGTTGTCGGTAGCAATCCGCTCGGCGGCCAGCCAGCGCTGGCCCTGAGGTGACGCCAGCAAATCCGGACAGGTTTCGCCCCGTAGATGCCCCCCCTTGAGCACCACGTAAGGCACGCCCAAGGCCACCAGCGCTGGCAGCAGCGACTCCATGTCCTCCAGCGACGCGGGCCGCGCGCGGTCCAGCAGCACTGCGGCTTCGGGGAGGTTGGGAGTGATCACATCCGCCAGCGGCACCAGAATATCGCGCACGGCGCGGATGCCAGCATCGTCCACCAGCACGTCACCGCTCTTCGCGACCATCACCGGGTCCAGCACGATCCAGCGCGGGCGACGCTGCTGCAGCACGTCGGCAATGGTCTGTGCCACGTCGCGGCTGGCCACCATGCCAATTTTTACGGCATCGATGTGCACATCGGCCAACAGGTGCTCCAACTGCTGGCGAATGGCCGCCACCGGGACGCCATGCACCCCGGCGACACCGCAGGTATTTTGTGCCGTCAGCGCCGTGATCACGCTAGTGCCATAGGTGCCCAGCGCCGAGAAGGTCTTCAGGTCCGCTTGAATGCCCGCCCCGCCCGAGGGGTCGGAGCCAGCGATGGTCAATACGTTGGCAATCATGACGCTCCTCACCTCTTAGAGAACAGAGGGTAGCCAAGTGGCGATGCCGGGGAAAATCGCCAGCGCCAACAGCATGCCCAACTGAAGAATGATGAACGGGATCACGCCCTTGTAAATGGCCGAGGTCGGCACGCTGGCCGGGGTCACGCCGCGCAGGTAGAACAGCGCAAAACCGAACGGCGGGGTCAAAAACGAGGTTTGCAGGTTGACCGCGATCATGATGCCCAGCCAGATGGGGTCTACGCCCATGGCCAGCAGTACGGGCCCGACGATGGGCACCACCACGAAGGTGATTTCGATGAAGTCGAGAATGAAGCCCAGCAGGAAGATCACCAGCATGACCACCAGCGTGGCCCCGACCACGCCGCCCGGCATGGCTTCGAACAGCTCGGTGACCAGCTCTTCACCACCGTAAGCGCGAAACACCAGTGAAAACAGCGCAGCGCCAATCAGAATCAGGAACACCATGCTGGTGACCTGCGCCGTGGAGTGCAGCGTTTCCTTGAGCATCTTGATACTCAGCTGGCGATTGGTCGCCGCCAGTACCAGCGCGCCAAACGCGCCCACCGCCGACGCTTCGGTAGGCGTTGCAAAGCCCCCCAGTATCGAGCCAAGCACCGCCACGATCAGCAGTACCGGAGGCAGCAAGCCTTTCAACAGCAGCGGCCAGATGCTCCCGGTGTGTCCCAGCTCGGCCTTCAGCGCTGCGCGGTCCGCCGCCGGTGCCGCCTCCGGCTTCAACCATGCCACCATCAGCAGATAGAGGATATACACCACGACCAGCAACAGGCCGGGCACCAATGCGCCAATGAACAAGTCCCCAATCGACAGGGTTTTCGGGCTCCACACGCCCATGGAGAGCTGCGCCTGCTGGTAGGCGTTGGAAAGTACGTCGCCCAGCAGCACCAGCGCAATCGAGGGAGGAATGATCTGCCCCAGCGTACCCGTGGCACAGATCGTGCCCGTGGCCAGCGCGGGCGAGTAGCCGCGCTTCAGCATCGTAGGCAGCGACAGAAGCCCCATGGTGACGACCGTGGCCCCGACGATCCCCGTAGAAGCCGCCAGCAGCATGCCGACGATGACCACCGCGATACCCAGGCCGCCGCGCAGCGCGCCGAAGGCCATGGCCATGGCGTCCAGCAGCGTTTCCGCTACCCGCGACTTCTCCAGCAGCACGCCCATGAGCACGAACAGCGGCACCGCCAGCAGCGTGGCATTGGTCATGATGCCGTAAAGCCGGTTGGGCATGGCATTCATCATGCGCGCTTCGAAGGGCACGTCCACGCCCATGGACTGCAGCAGCATACCGAACCCGGCAAAGGCCAATGCGGTGCCCGCCAGCGAGAGCGCCACCGGATACCCCAGCATCAACACGAGACAGACCGCCGCAAAGAGTACCAGCGGCATCATGTCTAATAAGGTCGCCAGCACTAGATGATCTCCTCATGAGTAGGGGGCGTGGTGGTCAGTTTGCCGCGCAATATCAAGGTCTGGCGAATCAGTTGCGCCACCGCCTGCAGTAGCAGTAGCGCCACCATCACCAGCATGAGCGTTTTCAACAGATAAACACCGGGAATGCCGCCATCCGGCGAGCGCTCCAGGATGGCCCAACTGCTACGCACGTAACGGTAGCTACTGAACGCAATGAAGAGCGACACCGGAATCAGCAGCAGCAGCGTGCCCAACAGGTCGATCCAGGCCCGCCCACGCGCCGATAGGCGGCGATAGAAAATATCGACCCGCACATGGCCATCGCGCTTGAGAGTCCAGGCGGCGCCGAGCATGAACACTGCGGCATGCATGTACATCACCGACTCCTGCATGACGATGCTGTTGATGCCCAGCCAGTAGCGCATAATGACAATGGCAAACTGGACCAGCATCATGATGATCACCAGCCAAGCAATGGCTCGGCCAATCCCCTCGGTTACGCAGTCCAGCCAACGCAATAAACGTGGCTCTTGAGCACTCGTCGGCATAGCAGATGTCCCAGCATGAATAAAAACGGCCCAGAATCATCGCTGATTCTGGGCCTGACGTCATCCCTATTCACGGGATTAAACGCTTATCCATCCGTCTGGGCCGTACGTCTGGCTATGGGCGCCCATGGGTTTGCGCGTGCTCGGCCTCTGCCAGCGCACTGACGCAGGCTGCGGGCAAGGGCAGGTCGACCGCGATGGGCAAGTGATCGGAAAACAGATGATCCAGCACGCGCACTTCTGCGGCTTCCAGCGTTTGGGACAGCAGAATATGATCCAGCGCCCTACGCGGCTGCCAAGAGGGGTAGCTGAGCAGCGGCTTCACCGGATGTAGCGGCAACGACGTGCTGAAACGCTCGTGGGCATGCAGTTGATCCGGCGTACAGTTGAGATCCCCCATCACGACCACATGGCGCAGCGGCTGAATGATGTCGCTGAGGTAGTCCAGTTGGCGTACTCGGCCACGGTGGCTCAAGGCCAAGTGGGCCACGAAGATGTGCAGGGCATCGGGGCCATCGCCATAGCGGGCATGAATCGCGCCTCGCCCTGGCAGCCGATGCTCTTCGATACGGCTCGGCACCAGCCGCGACAGCAGCCCGTTGCTGTGCTGAGCGAACTGCCCCAGGTTGCGGTTCAGCTGCTGAAAATAGTGCGGGAATTTTGCCTGGGCGGCGAGAAACTCCACCTGGTTGACACGGCTGGAGCGAAAGCTGCCGCCATCCACCTCCTGGAGGCCCACCACATCGAACTGCTCGAGCACGTTGCCCATCATCGCCAAGCGCTTCAAGCGCTGGGGATGCGGCAAGAAATGTTGCCAGCTGCGGGTGAGGTAATGGTGATAGGCAGAGGTCTGGATACCCACCTGCAGATTGAACGTCAGCAGGCGCAGGTGCCCCCGCTCCAGCAAGGGAGCGGCGGGCGCCTGTGGTGAGCCCGCAGGCTCACCGGTAGTGCCGTGTTCGAGCACGGTTATTGAGCGCGCTCGTTACGCACTTTTTCCACCAGGGCATCGGCAATGCGAGGCATGTTCTCGAGGCTGCCTGCGGTTTGTGGCGATACCACATAGCGACCATCCACCACGATGGCCGGAACCCCCATCAGGCGCATTTCACGCATGCGGCTGTTGGCCTTGTTGACATCGCTGCGTACGCTGAAAGCGGTCAACGCCTGCTTGGCTTCTTCTTCACTGACGCCGTAGTTGGCGAAGAACTCGGCAATGTCGTCCGGGTCGGTCAGAGAGCGGCCATCCTGATGGATGGCATCGAAGAAGTCGCCATGCATTTCTTCTTCGATACCCAGCGACTGAGCGGCGTAGAAGGCCGTGGCGTGGGTATTCCAGTCACCGCCCATGGTGGCCGGCATGTGGATCACACTGACGTCGTCTTCCAGCGTGGCGTACCAGTCGCTGACATGCTCTTGCAACCGGTAGCAGTGCGGGCAGCCAAACCAGAACGCTTCGGTCACTTCAATTTGGCCTTCTTCCACCTGCGTGGCGACCGGAGACGCCAGCAGCGTGTAGTGCTGACCTTCCACCAACTCCTGGGCACTGACCGCAGCGGAAAGACCTAGACCAGCCAGGGCGACCATCAACGTTTTCAACATAGCGAGAACTCTCCAGAATAAGCGAGCCAACAAGGGCGAGGCTAAGACCACCGCTTGCACAGGCAGGTTCCCCACCCTGCCGGTTCAGCGCAGGATGGGGCACGGCATCGAGCGCTTAGTTCAGGCCCAATACGTAGTTCGCAACCGCTTCCATGTCACGATCGCTCATCTTGGAAGCGATATCGCCCATCAGGTTGTTGGGGCTGTTGGTACGCTCGCCTGATGCGAAGTCCTGCAGAGTGGAGATGGTGTACTCCACGTGCTGACCCGACAGCGCCGGATAGACGGCACTACCGATCCCGACACCGGTGGGCGTATGGCATGCGCTGCAGGCAGGAATGCCCTTGCTCATGTCACCTGCGCGATACAGCTCTTCACCGCGGGCGAGCAGCTCGGCGTCTTCATCGCTGGTTTGACCCAGGTTGGCGTCCTGACCGGCGAAGAAGGCCGCCACGTCCCAGGCGTCCTGGTCGGAGAAGTCGTCTACTTGACCTGCCATGGTGGGCACCAGGCGGTCGCCGTCACGAATGTCCATGATCTGCTTGGCCAGATAGGACATCTGCTGCCCAGCCAGGTTGGGGAAAGCGCCCGAAGGGCTGATACCCGCTTGGCCATGACAGGCGGCGCAGGTTTGTGCCATTTCGCGGCCTGCGGCCGCATCTGCATCGGCTTCATAGTCCGTTTGGGCGTGAGCGGTGCCAACGGCACCCATGGTAATTGCCAGGCTTGCCAGTAACTTTCTCATTGCTATTCCACTATGCCGTTTGATTATTGACTGGTACGCACCCTGGGCGCTGCCCAGGCTCTGCACACTACCAGGGTCAGCTCCGCCGAAACGAACAACAGGTTGTTGGTCGCTGCTGGCTAGAACGCGATGGTACACTAGCGCCCCAGGTCGCAGTTATAAACCTCATGCATTATAACGAATCACCCAAGCGGCGGGAATGCAAGTCCATGTCTGCTTTTGGGGTAATTCGTCGCGGTACCTTGGCGATCCCTGCAGGATGGCTCGATGAGCCCTCTTTCATGTCTGTTTTCAGGAACACCATCATGTCTACCCTTCATGATAGCCCAGTCCCACGACTGAACTACCCTACTGCGCGATTCTTGATCAGCGCCCCCACGCTGGCCCTGTGCCCGGACGACACCGGCGCCGAAGTGGCATTTGCCGGGCGCTCCAATGCGGGCAAGTCTAGTGCCATCAACGCGCTGACCCAGCAGAACGCGCTGGCACGCACCTCGCGCACCCCCGGGCGCACCCAGCTGATCAACTTTTTCAGCGTGATGAACGATGAAAGTCGCCGCCTGGTCGACCTGCCCGGCTATGGCTATGCCAAAGTGCCGGAAGCGGTCAAGATCGAGTGGCAGCAGCACCTCTCCGAGTACCTGCGCGGCCGCTTCAGCCTGCGTGGCCTGGTCCTGCTCATGGACGTGCGTCACCCGCTCACCGAATTCGACCAGATGATGCTGGAGTTCGCCGACCAGCGGGGCATGCCGGTACATATTCTGCTGACCAAGGCCGACAAGCTGAAGAAAGGGCCTGCCAGCGCGGCGCTGCAGAAGGTTCGTTCACGCCTGAAAGAGTGGGAAGACCTGGTCTCGGTACAGCTCTTCTCCTCCCTCAAGCGTCAGGGCGTGGACACGCTTTCCCAGACCCTGGACCGCTGGCTGCACACGCCCGAAGAAACCGAACACTGAGCGTGCGTCAGGTGCGTCTTCAGCGGCGCTGCTCCAGCCATGCAATCAGCGTTGGCAACTCCTTCACGTGGGCAATGCGATGCACTCGGGTGGGCAGCGCCTGATCGCCACGTTCGGCCACCCAGGCCGCGTGCATGCCTAACTGCTGCGCGGGCAGCACATCCTCTTGCCACGAATCGCCCACATGCATGGCCCGGGCAGGCACGGTCGCGAGCCGTTCGAGCGCGGTCAAAAACGGCTTGGGGTCCGGCTTGGGGGCGAGCAACTCACCGGCCGCAATCGCTATGGGAAAGTGGGCGGCCAGCGGCTGGCGCTTGAGATGAATGTTGCCGTTGGTGATGGCAGCCAGCCGATAGCGCTGGGCCAGCGCGGCCAGCAAGCCATCCGCCTCCGGGTGAGGCGTGACCTGCACCCGTAGACGGTGAAACTCGTTCATCGCGGCGGCGGCCCACAGCAGCGCCGCGCTGCGCGGTAGCCCGCTGG
The DNA here is from genome assembly GCF_002078135.1 of Halomonas sp. BC1. Classification (NCBI taxonomy): domain Bacteria; kingdom Pseudomonadati; phylum Pseudomonadota; class Gammaproteobacteria; order Oceanospirillales; family Halomonadaceae; genus Halomonas; species Halomonas sp. BC1. The sequence goes on from NZ_LFGS01000017.1 coordinate 43,730, forward strand.
CCTCCAGCTGCGCTTCCAGCGCCCGTA
>NZ_LFGS01000017.1:44565-99181 GCF_002078135.1 Halomonas sp. BC1
CCAGGCCACGGCTGCGCTCGGCCCCCAGGAAGGCCCGCGCCAGCGCCGTGTCCCAGCCATGGGGCTGAGTGACACCGCGCTGCCGGGCAAACTGGCAGAACGCGTTCAGATCCTGCCGATACGCAGCCACCGTCGCCGGGCTGGCATGGCTGGCCAGATGGGCCAGATAGCCCTCTATCGCCTGCGCCAGCGGAGAGTCACTCTCCATGGGGTACCGAACCCAGCGGCCCCAAGCGCAGCAACAGCCGAGCAACGATATCCCCCAGATACTCGGTAAACAGCGTATCCATGCTGGCGCGGTAGCACTCGGGGTCGGGGCTGGCGAGCAGCAGATAGCCCAGGGATTCGCCTGCGGAAAGCCGCGTAATCGCACAAGAGCCCGCCTTGCGCGGGGGCTTGGCATGGGGCAGCAGACACTTCCAGTCGCTGACGCTGAGCTTGGCGCAGCGGCTGGTGCGACCATCCAGCAACGCCGCCAGGCGGGCACCGGCGTGCTGGTCCAGCACATGCCGGGGCGCTTGCGGCGGCGCGGGCTCTGCGTCACTCAAGGAGGCCGGGCACCACAGCGCCATGGCGGGCGTCTGGAAACGCTCGCTCAATTGGGTCGCCAGCGCTTGCGCCAGGGCATCTCGGTCTTCTGCTTCCACCAGGCTGAGCAGCGTTTCGCGCAGGCGGCGGTACTGGGCCTCGTTATGGCGGGCGGTTTCCAGCAGGTGCTCCAGGCGGCCCTCCGCCGTTTCGGCCCGCTGGCGCAGGTCGATGACCAAGCGTTCGAGCAGCGACACCGCTCCCTCGATATGCGGGTGCGGGACTTTCAGCTGTTGCAGCAGCCCCTCACGACCGATGAAAAAATCGGGATGGCGGGCCAGCCAGAACGCGACCTGGTCCGGGTCCAGCGTTTTACGCGGCTCAGGGGCTTGAGACATCGCCGTTCTCCTCGAATCAGTTGAGTGATACCCGACCGTCGAACACTCGGGTAGCGGGCCCCACCATGACCAGCGAGGCTTCTGGGCCCGGCCACTCGATGCTCAGCTGGCCACCCGGCAGGGAGACTTTGACCGGGCTCTTCAGCAGCCCCTGACGAATGCCACTGGCCACCGCCGCGCAGGCCCCGGTACCGCAGGCCAGCGTTTCACCGCTGCCGCGCTCGAAGACCCGCAGACGAATCTCGTTGGGCGACACGACCTGCATGAAGCCTACGTTGACGCGCTTGGGAAAGCGGGGATGCGACTCCAGCAGCGGACCCAGCCGTTCGACGGGCGCACGCTCGACATCCTCCACCTGGAGCACGGCATGGGGGTTGCCCATGGAAACCACTCCAAGGGAGAGCGTTTCACCCTCTACCTCCACCTCGTGGAGAGGCTGGTCGCCGGTGGCTTCGAAGGGCAGCGTGGCCGGATTGAAGCGCGGCGCGCCCATGTCCACCCGCACCATGCCATCGTGCTGGACGTTGAGTACCAGCGGGCCGCCAGCGGTCTCCACGCGAATTTCGTGCTTGTGGGTCAGGCGCTGGTCACGCACGAAGCGGGCAAAGCAGCGCGCTCCGTTACCGCAGTTTTCCACCTCGCTACCGTCGGCGTTGTAGATACGATAACGAAAGTCCATGTCCGGGTCGCGCGGGGGTTCGACGATCAGCAGTTGATCAAAACCGATACCAAAGCGCCGATCCGCCAACTGGCGGATCTGCTCGTCGCGCAGGCGGGCACGCTGGGTGACCAGATCGATCACCATGAAGTCGTTGCCCAGCCCGTGCATCTTGGTGAAGTGCAGCAGCATCAGCGCGCCCCTTCCGGCAGCAGCGCTTCGCCCGCCCACAGGCTCTCCAGACTTTCCCGCGCACGCACCACGTGGTAGCGGTCACCGTCCACCATCACTTCCGGCGGGCGTGGGCGGCTGTTGTAGTTCGAGGCCATCACGAAACCGTAAGCGCCCGCAGAGCGCACCGCCAGCAGGTCGCCTTCGGCAATCGCCAGTTCCCGCTCCTTGCCCAGGAAGTCGCCGGTTTCACACACCGGGCCGACCACGTCGTAGGTGGCCGGCTCACGGGGCGTGCGGGTATCCACCGGCACGATGGCCTGCCACGCCTGATACAGCGCCGGGCGAATCAGGTCGTTCATGGCCGCATCGACGATGGCAAAGTTCTTGGTTTCACCAGGCTTCAGGAACTCCACCCGGGTGAGCATCAGGCCCGCGTTGGCCGCAATGGAGCGGCCCGGCTCGAACAGCAGCGTCAGGGTCTCGCCGCCTTCCCAGCGGGAGAGGCGCGCCAGCAGCTGGCTGGCGTAGTCGAAGGGCTGGGGCGGCTTCTCGTCGCGGTAAGGCACGCCCAGACCACCTCCCAGGTCCAGTTGGTCGATCTCGATACCCTGCTCGCGCAGGCGCTCCATCAGCAGCAGCAGGCGCTCCAGGGCATCCAGGAACGGGGCGGTTTCGGTCAGCTGTGAGCCGATGTGGCAATCCAGACCGGTCACACGCAAATGGGGCAGGCTGGCAGCCAGTTGATACACGTCCAGCGCATCATCGACGGGAATGCCGAACTTGTTGTCCTTCAAGCCGGTAGAGATGTACGGGTGGGTACCCGCATCGACATCCGGATTGACGCGCAGCGAGACCGGGGCGATTTTCCCCAGCTCACCCGCCACGGCGTTCAGGCGCTCCAGCTCCGGGCGCGACTCGACGTTGAAGCACTTGATCCCGACCTCAAGGGCCCGAGCCATTTCATGGGGCTGCTTGGCCACGCCGGAGAACACCACCTTGGCGGGGTCGCCTCCCGCCTTGAGCACCCGCTCCAGCTCACCCACCGAGACGATATCGAACCCGGCACCCAGACGTGCCAGCAGGCCCAGTACCGCCAGGTTGGAATTGGCTTTCACCGCATAGCAGATCAGGTGCGGATGGCCGCCCAGCGCTTCGGTGTAGGCCCGGAAGTGGCGTTCCAGAGTGGCTTTGGAGTAGACGTAACAGGGCGTGCCCAGCTCGGCGGCCAGCGTCGTCAGCGGGACGTCTTCGGCATAGAGCACGCCATCGCGATAGTTAAAGTGATCCATTACCCCTCCTGCTCGGCGGCCGAATCGGATGTGTCGTCAGGCAAGTAGAGCGGCCCTTTCTGGCCGCAGCCCGCCAGCAGCAGAGCCACCAGCAGCAGCGCGCCGAAGGCAGTGGCCGCGCGCATCATGAGGCACCCTGGAGCGCTTTCAGCGCGTCACGGGCACGGCTGGCGGCGGCACGCACCTGGTCCGGTGCCGTGCCACCAATGTGATTACGCGCCGCCACCGAGCCCTCCAGTGTCAGCACCTCGAAAACGTCCTGCTCGATGATCGCGGAGAACTGCTGCAGCTCTTCCAGCGTCATTTCCGAGAGGTCTTTCTTGCTCTTCAGGCCGTAGGCCACGGAGAGGCCGACAATTTCATGAGCATCACGGAAAGCCACGCCCTTGCGTACCAGATAGTCGGCCAGGTCGGTGGCGGTCGAGAATCCACGCCGCGCCGCCTCGTACATGCTGTCTTTCTTCGGCTCGATGGCGGGCACCATGTCGGCAAAGGCTTTCAGGCAGTCGCGCACGGTATCGACGGCATCGAACAGCGGCTCCTTGTCTTCCTGGTTATCCTTGTTGTAGGCCAGTGGCTGGGACTTCATCAGCGTCAACAGCGCCATCAGGTGGCCATACACGCGGCCCGTCTTGCCACGCACCAGCTCGGGTACGTCGGGGTTTTTCTTCTGCGGCATGATCGAGGAGCCGGTGCAGAAGCGGTCAGGCAGGTCGATGAAATTGAACTGCGCGCTGGTCCACAGCACCAGCTCTTCACTCATGCGCGAGAGGTGCATCAGCAAGATACTGGCGAAGCTGGTGAATTCGATGGCAAAGTCGCGATCCGACACGGCATCCAGCGAGTTTTCCGATGGGCGCTCGAAGCCCAGCAGCTCGGCGGTCACGTGGCGGTCGATGGGGTAGGTGGTGCCCGCCAACGCTGCCGAACCCAGCGGCATCACGTTGACCCGCTTGCGGCAATCCAGCAGCCGCTCGTGATCGCGGGCCAGCATTTCCTGCCAGGCCAGCAGGTGGTGGCCGAAAGTGACCGGCTGTGCCGTCTGCAGGTGGGTGAAGCCCGGCATGATGGTGTCGGCTTCCCGCTCGGCCAGCGTGATCATGCCATCGCGCAGCCGTGTCAGCTCGGCCTCGATCACATCGATTTCATCACGCATGAACAGGCGAATATCGGTGGCCACTTGGTCGTTGCGCGAACGGCCGGTGTGCAGTTTCTTGCCGGTGATGCCGATCTTGTCGGTCAGCCGCGCTTCGATGTTCATGTGCACGTCTTCCAATGGCACCGACCACTGGAACTCGCCGCGCTCGATCTCGCCCTGAATCTCGGTCAGGCCATTGATGATGGCGTCACGCTCGTCCTCGGTGAGCACGCCCACCCGCGCCAGCATGGTGGCGTGGGCAATCGAGCCCTGAATATCCTGGCGCGCCAAGCGCTGGTCGAAATTCACAGACGCAGTGAAGCGTGCGACAAAGGCATCGGTAGGCTCGCTGAAGCGGCCGCCCCAGGACTGATTCGTAGCTTGGCTCATCGGTGATATATCCTGCTGACAAAACTAAAGGAGTCGTTACCGGAAAGTGTACCAGAGTCACCCCGCCGAGCGGCATGCCGTTTTATCACTCTGCTCAGTGTGCTCGGCAGCCCTCACCTTCACGGCCGTTCAGCAAGGGCGCCCAGGAAGCCAAGCGGCGTACGCAAGAAGTCTTTCAGCGCCACCAGGCTCATCGGGCGGGCGAAGTAGTAGCCCTGAAAATGGTCGCACTGGAGCTGGCGGAGATAGGCAAACTGTTCGGCCGTTTCCACCCCCTCGACCAGTACTTCAAGGCCGAGCTTGTCGGCCATGGTCACCACCCCCTCGACGATAGCGGCGTCGCGGGTATCGTTGGCCACATCACGTATGAAGGAGTGATCCACCTTCAGCTTGTTGATCGGCAAGCGCTTGAGGTAACTGAGGCTGGAGAACCCGGTACCAAAGTCATCCAGCGCAATGTGTACGCCCAGCCGCCGAATGGCGCTCAATGCCTGGATGGTGGTTTCGGCGCTATCCATCAACACCCCTTCGGTCAGTTCCACCTCCAGCAACCCCGGCGGCAAGCCACTGTCGGCCAGCACCTGCTCTAGCGAATTGAGAAACCCCGGGCGCTGAAACTGCATCGGCGAGACGTTGATGGCCACGGTAATGGGAGTGTCGCTCAGTGCGTTTAGCTCAAGCGCATCACGGCACGCAGTGGCCAGCACCCACTCGCTGATCGGGATGATCTGCCCGGTATCCTCGGCCAGGCTGATGAACTGGGTAGGCGGGATATTGCCCCGCACCGGGTGATGCCAGCGAATCAACGCCTCGACCCCAGCCACTCGCCCACGGTGATCGATTTGCGGCTGGTAGTGGAGCTCGAACTGGTGCTGCTCGATGGCTTGCTGCACCGCATGCCGCAGGTTGACGCGCTCGGTCACCTTGCGGTTCAGCTCGTCGGTGTACCACTGGAAGGTGTTGCGCCCCCGCCGCTTCGCCTTGTACATGGCGAGGTCGGCTTGCTGAATGAGCTGGCGCGGCTCCTTGATGGTGCCGTCGTCGGTGGCAATGCCAATGCTGGCGGTCATGCGCAGCTCGCTGCCGCGATACCAATAAGGTGCCGACACCCGGGCAAGAAGCCGCTCGACCACCTGCAGCACATCGTGCTCATGGGCAAGGTCCGGCAACAGCACGATGAATTCGTCGCCGCCAAAACGCGCCACGGTATCCCAGGGCCGCAGCTCCTCCTCCAGATGCTTGGCCACCTCCAGGAGCATGAAGTCGCCCACTTCGTGACCCAGAGTGTCGTTGATGGGCTTGAAATCATCGAGGTCGATAAACAGTACGGCCAAATAACGGTGATAACGCTTGGCCAGCAGGCACCCCTGGGCCAGCCGCTGATCCAGCAGCAGCCGGTTGGGCAGCCCTGTCAACGCATCATGGTTGGCGTTATGACTCAGCTGGGCCTGATACTCGCGCTGGGCGGTAATGTCGTTTTGAGCGCCGATGAAATGGGTCACCACGCCGTCGTCGTCACGCACGGGGGAAATGTACAGATCGTTCCAGAATGGCGCGCCGTTGCGGCGATAGTTGCGGATCACCACGTGCACGTCCCGCTGCTCCTGGATGCCCTTGCGTAACAGTGCCAGCGTTGCCGAATCCGTCTCTTCGCCCTGCAGGAAGCGACCGTTGCGCCCCAGCGCCGCGTCACGAGAGTACCCGGTGATACGTTCGAAAGCGCTATTCACGTAGACCATCGGCAGGTCCGGCTGCTGCGCATCGACGATCACCACACCGTTGGTGCTGGACTCCACGCTGCGCTCCAGCAGGGTCAACTGGCGTTCGGTAGCCTTGCGCTGGGTAATATCCCGAGCAATGACGTAGATCACCCGATCGCCGGTAGAGACGGTGACTTCGATCCACACCCGGCGTCCATCGGCGGTCAGTGCACACACCGAAAAGGCGTCGAGCTTGTCGCCACGGCACAGCCGCGCCAGGGCCTCCTCAATGGCCGGATGGTCTCGAGGCTCCACCACGACACCACAGGGCCTGCCCAGTAGCGCGGCAGCGTCATACCCCAGCAAGGTCTCGAAGCGTGGGTTGACGCTGAGCAGCTTGCCTGCAAAGTCGATGCAGCAGAACAAGTCCTGGGAAAGCAGGAAGAACTGGTCTAACTTGCCTTGCGGTTCATCAACGGACATGGGCATTCCAGGCAGGGTTGGGCGCATCTCGTGCGAGTCTTGAATGTACCGGTTATTTTTACTATGTGGCCGGGTGCTTTATGATGAGAATTATCACAGTTCGACGCGCCGTGTCAGCGGCAAAGGGAGTTTAACGTGTTACCCATCACGAAATTGCGCATCGCCACGCGAAAAAGCCAGTTGGCCATGTGGCAAGCCGAGTATGTTCGCGACCGCCTGATGGCGGCCCACGATGGTCTGGAGGTCGAGCTCGTTCCGCTGTCCACCAAAGGCGACAAGATCCTCGACACGCCGCTTTCCAAAATCGGCGGTAAAGGATTATTCGTCAAGGAGCTCGAAGACGCCATGCTGGATGGCCGCGCCGATATCGCCGTGCACTCCATGAAGGACGTGCCGATGTACTTCCCTGAAGGGCTGGGGCTGTCGGTTATTCTGGAAGGCGCCGACCCAACCGATGCGTTTGTCTCGAACCACTACGCCAGCGTCGAGGAACTGCCGGAAGGCGCTCGCATCGGTACCGCCAGCCTGCGCCGGGGCCTGCAGCTTCGTGAAGCGCGCCCAGACCTGCAGATTCTCAACCTGCGCGGCAACGTACAAACTCGTCTGGCCAAGCTGGACGACGGCGAGTTCGAAGCCATCATCCTGGCAACCTCAGGCCTGCAGCGCCTGGGGCTGGACGCCCGGATCGCCCAGGCGCTTCCACCGGAAGTATGCTTGCCAGCCTGCGGCCAAGGGGCGCTGGGCATCGAATGCCGCCTGCACGATCCCGACCTGATTGCACTGCTGGCCCCGCTGGATGACCCGGACACCGCCACCCGCGTGCGCGCCGAGCGCGCCATGAATACCCGCCTGGAAGGCGGCTGCCAGGTGCCCATCGCAGGCCACGCCGTACTGGACAAGTCCAATGACACGCTCTGGCTGCGCGGCCTGGTAGGCAACCCGGAAGGCACCGAGGTACTGCGTGCCGAAGGCCGAGGCTCCATTCACGAACCGGAAGCACTGGGCATTCGCATCGCCGAAGAGCTGCTGGATCAGGGGGCTGGTGACATCCTGGCCGAGGTCTACGGCAGCAACGTATGACGCTACCGGTGCTGATTTGTCGCCCCGGTGAACGCGGCGACGCCTTGACCTACGCGCTAGGCAAGCAGGGGTGGGAGGTTGCACCTCTGGACGTCATGCGCCTGGAAGCACTGGCGGAAGATGCGACGCAGCGTCAAATCTGGCTGGATATCGATCAGTACCATAAGATAGTAGTCGTCAGTCCCTTTGCCGCTTACTGTTTGAGTGAAGCGCTGGATCGCTACTGGCCGCAGTTGCCAATCGGCATCGATTATTACAGCGTGGGCCGCAGTACTGCCAGTGCACTGCATGACCAGCTTGGCGTACGAGTGCGTGTTCCCCCGCCCCAGTGGGGGGAAGACACCAGCGAAGCACTCCTGTCGTTGGCCTCGCTGGCCCGCCTGGACCATCAGCGGGTGCTGCTGGTCGCTGGAGAAGGCGGACGCACCCTGCTCGCGGACACGCTGACCGAGCGGGGCGCCTGCGTCACTCGGCTGGCCGTTTATCGGCGCGTATACCAGCCGCCCTCGGCGGCCATGCAGCAGTGTCTGGCAAACGGCCATTACCGAGCGTTAATCGTCACCAGCGGCGAACTACTTGAATATCTGGCAAAATGGTGCGGTCCAGCTGCGTTGAACCAACCGCTAATCGTTTCCAGTCGCCGTTTAGCTACACTGGCCGGTAGACTGGGTTTTTGTGACCTCAAGGTGGCGTCGGGAGCAACGCCGGCTGCGCTGGTGGCCGCGTTGGATCAGTCCTGCAACCCCTAGGGTGCCGATGTCGATCAAGGAACTTAATAAGGGCTAGCGACAGATGAGCAAACAACCAACTGATCAGGAAGGCGTCAACCAGGCGTCTACCGATGCATCCAAGGGCAGCACCCCTGCTGGTGACGCCACCGCCACCCGAGACTCGGGCACCCACGGCTCTTCGTCTTATGCCGCCAAGAACAGCCGTTCACGGCGGCGGCATAAAAACACCAGCAATACGGCAGCGACCCCTGCGGCAACCGCAGCGGCCGACACCCCGAAAGAGAGCGTCGCAGATACCAAACCCACCGCCAAACCGGCAGATGAAAAGCCTGCCAGGCACAGCGGGCCTGCTCCAGCAGGCGGCGGCGCGAAGCCCACGCCACCACCCTCCAACAACGGTGGCGGAAACGGCAAGGGTGGCGGCATTGCCATTGCGCTGGTGGTTATCCTGGCACTCGCCCTGGGTATCGTTGCCTGGCAAGGCTGGCAGCGCCTGGATAGCCAGCAGCAGCGCATCGACGAGCTGGCCCAACAGACCCAGAACAGCGCCACACAAGCCTCGGTCAGCGACCTGGAAGCACGTTTAGAGTCCGGTGAGGCCGAGCGCAGTCAGGCGCTGGAAAGCACCATGAGCGAACTGCGCAGCGAGCTGGACAGCTACCGCAGCGACGTCAACAGCACTTTGGATGAGGTGCTGGCCCAACTGTCACAAGAGCAGGAAACCGACGAACGCGACTGGCTACACGCCGAAGCCGCCTACCTGCTGCGTCTGGCGAACCAGCGTCTGCAGCTCGAAGGCGATGTGGATGGTGCCGCGGCCCTGCTGCGCACTGCCGACGCTCGCCTGGTCGATGCCGACAACCCGGCACTCACCTCGGTGCGCCGAGAAATCGCCAGCGAGCTGGCCGCTCTGGATGCCGTGCCCCGTGTCGACCGTACCGGTATCTACCTGGCGCTCAACGCGCAGCAGGAGCGCATTGCAGGCCTGCGGCTCTCCCAAGAGATCGAAGAGCGCGCCGTAACATCAGGAATCGAGCAGCCGCCGACCGGCACTTTCCAGCGCCAGCTGGCTCGTTTCGGTGAAGAGCTGAAAGACCTCGTGGTCATTCGTCATCACGATGAAGCCCTCGAAACGCTGATCACACCGGAACAAGAGTCCTATCTGCGTCAAAGCCTGCGTCTGGTGCTGGAGCAGTCGCAGCTGGCCCTGCTGCAAGAAGAGCAGGAACTGTATGAAGCCAGCCTCGACAAGGCGCTGGAACTGCTGAATGGCTACTACGCCACCGAGCGCGAAGAAACCCAGAGCGTCATCGCGCGTCTGCAGGAGCTCAAGCAGGTTCAGGTCAAGCCCGAGCTGCCGGACATCAGTGCTTCCCAGCAGGCACTGGCCAGCTTCATCGAAAACCGCTTCGAGTCGCGCCGCCAGGGCGGAGGTGATGCATGAGAAAACTTATCCTGCTGATCATTGCAGGCCTGGCGGTTGGCGCACTGCTCGGGCACCTGATGATGTCAGTGCCCGGCTACTGGCTGATTCGAGTGGGCGACACCTCGGTCCAGACGTCGTTCTGGTTCGGTCTGGTACTGCTGCTGGCGGCCTTCATCGTGCTGCACTTCATGCTGCGCCTGCTGACCGGTATCATTCGTCCCGTGGGGCGCTTTCGCACCTGGAATAGCCGCGCCCGCAACCGCCGCGCCATGAAGCGCACCGTACATGGGCTGGTGGCGCTCACCGAAGGCCGCTGGAAAAAAGCCGAGAAGACCTTGGTGCGTGCTGCCGATGACTCCAGCACCCCGCTGGTGAACTACCTGGCAGCCGCCCTGGCAGCCCACTATCAGGGCTACCACGAGAAATCTCAGGAGCACTTGAATCAGGCGCAACTCACCACCGACGGCGCCGACACCGCCATTGGCCTGATGCAGGCCCAGCTGATGACCGACCGCCAACAGCCCGAAGAAGCGCTGGCGATCCTCAACCGACTGGACAAGCAGCTCTCCAACCATCCTCAAGTGCTGAAACTGCTCAAGCAGGTGCATTTGAGCGTCAACGACTGGGAAGGGCTGCGTCGCCTCATTCCACGCCTGGCCGCGCAGAAGCTGATTACCCAGCAAGAGCGCGAGCAGCTGGAGTTCAAGGCCTACCGGGAGCTGATTCTGTTCGAAGCCAAGAACCCGTCCAATATCGAACGGGTTCGCGGGCTGTGGGCGGATATGCCCGACTACCTGCGCGGCAATACCGAGCTGATCGTGCTCTACACCGAAGCCCTGCTGCAATCCAACGAAGAACCGATTGCCGAGCGGCTGCTCAATCACTCCCTGGACCATCACTGGGATGCACGCCTGGTCAAGCGCTATGGCCTGCTGAACGTCGACGCCGCGCGCCAGCTGGCCAAGGCGCAGAAATGGCTGCAAGAGCGCCCCAACGACCCGGAACTGCTGCTGGCCTGTGGCCGCCTGTCACTACGGGTTGGCCAGTGGGAAAAGGCCCTTGAGTATTTCGAGGCCAGCCAGCGCCAGCGCCCGAACGGTGAGGTCTGTGCCGAGCTTGCACGCCTGTACGCCAGCCTGGGCGAGCACAACAAGAGCCAGCTCTACTACCGGCACAGCGTGGACATGCTGGCCAAGTCGCTGCCTTCACTGCCACAGCCCAGCGATGCCAGTGACAACACGCAAAGCGATAAGAAAGCGGCGAAAAAGACGGCATAACCGCCTTCTGTAACGCAAAAAGGGTGCCCACGAGCACCCTTTTTTAATAACGCTTCGCTACACGCTCTCGGCAGGCTTCTCTGGGGCCGCCGCCTGTAGCTCAGACGTACAGTGACCACAGCGAATGGCCTTGATTGGCACCACCATAAAACAGTAAGGGCAGGGCTTTTCGGTCGGGTCTGCCGGTGCCACCGCCTCTTCGCGCTTTAAGCGGTTGATGGTACGCACCAGCAAAAACACCACGAACGCGACGATGGAGAAGCTCACCACCGCGTTGATAAACAGCCCCACGTTCAGCGTCACCGCCCCTGCCGCTTGAGCTTCTGCCAAGGTGGCATAGGGCGCTCCCGCCACGCCTTCCCGCAATACGACGAACAGATTCGAAAAATCGATCCCACCCACCAACAGGCCAATCAGCGGATTCATCACGTCTTTGACAAGGCTTTGCACAATCAGCGTAAATGCCCCGCCAATAATGATACCCACCGCCATATCAATCACGTTGCCCTTAAACAGCAAACTCGCGGAATTCCCGAAAAAATTTAGCCATACCCCACCTATCCTTACCAAGCCAATGAAACGCCAAGGGCTAAGTTGCCCTGAGAGAAGAATGGGCCAAGGTTAAAAGGGCGGCAAGAGCTAACGGTACAAGGGAGTTATATTATTGATGGGAGGCAGCCATCACTGCCTCTAATGCCGCTTTATATCCCTGCACGCCTAAGCCCGCAATCACGCCGTCTGCCCGTAGCGAGACATAGGAGTGGTGGCGAAACGACTCGCGCTTATGCACGTTAGAGAGATGAACTTCGATGACCTTGCCGTCAAAGGCGTTCAACGCATCGAGAATCGCTACCGAGGTATGAGTATAGGCCGCCGGATTGATAATGATGGCCTGCGTGCCATCTACCCTCGCTGCGTGAATGGCGTCGATGAGCGCACCTTCATGGTTACTTTGCAGGCAGCTGATCTCCCAGCCTGCCATTACCGCTTTTTCGCGCAGCAGGTTATTCACGTCGTCTAACGTTTCGTACCCGTATATTTCGGGCTGGCGAGTGCCCAGCAAATTTAGATTAGGGCCATGAAGCACCACTACTTTTCCCTGACTCATTCTCTTTTCCACCCAGCAAGTTGGCGTATGAATTAACGATACTGCCTGTTCTATCACTTAACCCGCGCACTGCGCCAGCGCCCGTTCAAGCGAGGCGTGCTGGCGCTGGGTAAAAAGCCACTACTGCTCGGCGTAGACACCGCTTTCTAGCTCTAAATGCGCAGCCCAGGAAACGATATCAGACATGCCTAACGTGGCGGCACCTATACGGGGGCTCATATCCGGCAGCTCGTGGGCGATGCCTTTGTGGCAATCGATACAGGTCGACTCACCCGAAGCAAGGTTGGTGGAGTGGGCACGGGCGGCACGCGTGCTTTGCTGGGTAAAATCCATCGAGTCAAATTCGTGGCAGTTACGGCACTCTAGCGAGTCATTGGCCTGTAGCCGCGACCATTCACGTTCGGCAAGCTGGCGGCGCTTTGCCTCAAACTGCTCTTCGGTGCGAATAGAGCCAAACACCCAGCCCCATACTTCTTTAGAGGCCTCCATTTTGCGCGCCACTTTATGCGTCCAGCTGTGGGGAACGTGGCAATCTGAGCAGGTCGCCCGCACTCCAGAACGGTTGGAGTAGTGAATGGTGGTTTTGAGCTCCTGCATCGGGTTGCGCTCCATTTCATGGCAGGAGGTGCAAAACTGCTCGGTGTTGGTTACTTCCATGGCCGTGTTAAAACCGCCCCAGAAGATAATGCCGGCGATAAAACCGCCTAGGGTTAAAAACCCTAGGCTGTAGTGAACACTCGGGCGGCTTAAAATACGCCAGTAGCGGGTGAAAAAGCGTTTCATTGCCCACCCTCCTGGCGCTCACGTAGCGCCTCGGTCATTACCTCTTCCACGGACTGAAAGCGATTGGGAACCAGCGGTTCGGCATCGGTTTTAGGCACGTGGCACTGGGTGCAGAAGTAACGGTCCGGCGATACGGCGGCCAACACCTGCTTATGGCGATCCATAAAGTGGGTAATGCTCACCATCGGCGCGCCCGCACTGACGGCCTGTTCACGGCTATGGCAGTTTAAGCACTGGTTAACGCGCATATCGACTTGATAATCGCGGATTGAGTGCGGAATCACCGGCGGTTGCTCTGGGTAATTGCGCACTTCACGGCCGCTATCCCGCGGCTCGCCGGCGATAGGCGCTGCGGGCTGGGTCTGGCTAATGGTGCCACCAGGGCGCAAGCCATCCGGAGCCGAGGCATCGCGTGTTTCATCTGCACTGACCGTGCTTCCCAGCAAAGCCATGAATAAACAGAGAGGAAAAAGCCATTTCATGATTGTTCTCCTTAGTCTGTTTACGCCAGATTGACGAGATCAAGGCGCACCGCGCACTTCTTGAAATCGGTCTGTTTGGAAATGGGATCAGTCGCATCCAGCGTGACCTTATTGATCAAGTAGGAGGCATCAAAAAAGGGCACGTACACCAAGCCGCGGGGCGGTTTAACCCGCCCACGGGTTTCTACCCGCAGGTTCACATCGCCACGCCGGCTGGCCACTTTAACCTCGCTTCCCCGCCGGAACCCTTCGGCTCGGGCATCTTCTGGGTGCATATACAACAGCGCGGCAGGCACTGCCCGGTGCAGTTCCGGCACGCGGCGGGTCATGGAGCCGGTGTGCCAATGCTCCAGCACGCGCCCGGTGCAGAGCCAATAAGGGAAGTCGGCGTCAGGTGCCTCAGGGGGTGGCTCGGCCGGTACGGCGAAAATTAACGCGCGATTATCGGGTTTACCGTAGAACTGCCAGCCGCTACCTGGCTCTACATAGGGGTCAAGCCCCTCTCGGTAGCGCCATAGGGTTTCCTGGCCATCCACCACCGGCCAGCGCTTGCCACGGCTGGCGTGGTACGCATCAAAGTGATCCAAATCCTTGCCTTTGCCGCGGCCAAAGCGGGCGTACTCTTCAAACAACCCTTTTTGGATATAGAAGCCGAAATCGTCTGCCTCGGCGTTGGCGTAGCCCTGTTCCATATCGGAGGTGGGGAACTGGTCAACCTGGCCATTGGCGAACAGTAAATCAAACAGGGTTTTGTCGCGCATCTCTGGGGCGGCTGCCAACAACTCCTCGGGCCATACGTCAGCCACGCGGATGCGCTGGGAAAGCGCCACGGTCTGCCATAAATCTGAACGCGCCTCGCCGGGGGCATTGACCAGCTGATGGAAAAACTGGGTGCGCCGCTCGGAGTTACCAAAAGCCCCTTCTTTTTCTACCCAGGACGCGGCAGGCAAAATCAAATCCGCAGACTGGGCTGAAACCGTGGGGTAGATGTCGGAGACCACCACAAAGGCTTCAGGGTTACGCCAGCCGGGCAGAATTTCCTGCATGACGTTGGCACCCGCCTGCATATTATTCGTCACCTGGGTCCAGTAAACCTTGATGTCACCGTCTTTAAGGCGGCGGCTTTGGGCCACTGCGTCAAAGCCCACCCATGAAGGAATGGTGCCTTCGGGCAGCTTCCAGATTTTCTCCGCATCGCGGCGATGGTCAGGATTAGTAACCACGCGGTCGGCGGGCAGGCGGTGGGCGAAGGTGCCCACTTCCCGCGCCGTGCCGCAGGCAGAAGGCTGGCCGGTGAGCGAGAAAGGACTGTTACCCGGCTCGGAAATTTTGCCGGTCAGCAGGTGGAGGTTATAAATCAGGTTATTGACCCACACCCCGCGGGTATGCTGATTAACCCCCATGGTCCAGAAGGTCATCACCTTTTTATCGGGGTCGGCATACAGTTCTGCCAGCGCCTCAAGATGGTTTTCAGAGACGCCGGATTCCCGCGCTGCCCGCTCTAAGGTGTAGGGCGCGACATAGTCCGCGAACGCTTCAAAGCTCATGTCCGTCCAGCTGTTGGCATCATCGGCGTTCTCCGCTGCCTGTTGCAGCGGGTGCTCGTCGCGCAGGCCGTAGCCGATGTCATCAGCACCCCGGGCGAAGTTGACGTGCTTATCAACAAATGACTGGTTTACCCGGCCGGTCTGAATAATATGGTTGGCGATGTAGTTAAGGATCACGATATCCGCATGAGGCGACATGACCATGGGTATATCGGCCAACTCAAAGCTGCGATGCTCGAAGGTCGACAGCACGGCGACCTTTGTGTCTGGGAAGGAAAGCCGCCGGTCGGTAACGCGGGTCCAGAGCACCGGGTGCATCTCGGCCATGTTAGAGCCCCACAGCACAAAGGCATCCGCGTGTTCGATATCGTCATACACGCCCATGGGCTCATCCGAGCCGAAAGTGCGCATAAAACCATACACCGCCGAAGCCATACAGTGGCGGGCGTTGGGGTCGATATTGTTCGAGCGCAGCCCGGCTTTAAATAGCTTGCTGGCCGCGTAGCCTTCCCAGATCGTCCACTGGCCAGAGCCAAACAGCGCGACGCTCTCTGGGCCATGTTCACGAATGGCGCTGGTGATTTTTTCCGCCATAAGGTCGAGCGCTTCATCCCAGGAGACCGGCTCGAAATCGCCATCTTTCGCGTATTGACCGTTGCGCTTACGCAGTAGCGGCTGGGTTAAGCGATCCTCCCCATAGAGAATTTTGGAAAGAAAATAGCCTTTAACACAGTTAAGCCCCCGGTTCACTTCGGACTGGTTATCACCGTGAGTCGCCACGATTTGGCCGTTATAGGTGCCAACCATGACGCTACAGCCGACACCGCAAAAACGGCAAGGTGCTTTATCCCACTGCAAGCGGTTCAGATCAGCATGGGTAATTAGATTGCTGGCGCCGGCGGGAATCGACATCCCCGCCGTAGCAGCGGCCACCGCTGCGGCGTTCGCCTTTACAAACTCTCGGCGTGTTAGTTTCATTGCTCCCCCTCCTGTACGTGCGGCTCATCCGCTGACAGAGCATCAACGACTTCGTGATAAACAAAGGCGGCGTCAATAACGCCAGGCTGCTCGCGTACGTGATCCATTAAAGCCAATAGTTGTTGTTCGTCAGTATGTTCGGCGACGACCACGAGCTTTCCAGCCGCGTCTTCGCCCATCACTTCGCCAACGCTATGTTGGGTAATCCACTCCGCTGTCTGCTTCAGCGCCTCGGGCCGCGCATGAACGATAAAGCTAATGATGTGCAGCAGTTGATCAGCCATAGACGGTATCTTTTGTTATCAGTGAGATTGCCTGGTTAGGGCAGGCGGAGTAGCAAGCACCACAGCCGGTGCAGCTTTCTAAGTGGATCTCAGGTTGCGGTGGCCGACCACCGGGGCGCAGCGGAAAGCGAATTACGTTCCACTCGCAGGCGTCCTGGCAGCTTTGGCAATGGATACTCGCCAGTGCCAAGCAGTGCGGCTGAACTTCAGCTTGCCAAGCAAAGGCTTCGCTAACGCTACCGCCGCGCTCTATCGCCTGTGGCGCGCATACCGTTGCGCAGTCACCGCACAGTGAGCAGCCCGCTTGGGCAAAGCTAAGCTCGGGATAGCCACCGCCACCGCGGGACAAAATGCCTTCCGGGCACGCGTCGATGCAGGCGTTACAACCGGTACAGAGGTCGAGAAAGGCAGCTCTGCTCCAGGGCGGCCGACGCACATCATCACGCCCTGACAAGCGGCGAAAAAGATTGCGCCGATTATTATTGTTATCCGTGCGCGTCATGAGCATTCCTGCGTTAAAAGAATGTTAACCACTTTATTTAGCAGCGGTTAACACCTTTAAAGTGATCAGATAGAAGCTTGTGACACTGCTATAGCGGCGGGCCAGGGGGGCCTGCAAACATTTGATACATCCACACCAAAAAGCCATAGCCCCCCACCACCGCTACGGCCAAAATGGGAAAGAGCAACACGACAATAAACAGAAAAAGCCCTCGTTCTTGACGCTTGAGGGGCGCTTCCTCTTCTATTATTGGATGAGATTTTTTTGACATAGATAACTCCACAGGGGAAGAACACACCGCTGTAGATGTGTATTAAAATAGTTATATTTAGAGCGTAGCAACTAAGCCCTGATTTGTCACTTGATCTAGATCAATTTTTCCAAGTTCGTCACTATATCGTTCGCCACCCTGTTTTTTTCCACAAGGGTGACGCGGAGAGAGCCTTGAACCG
Source organism: Halomonas sp. BC1 (assembly GCF_002078135.1). Taxonomy (NCBI): domain Bacteria; kingdom Pseudomonadati; phylum Pseudomonadota; class Gammaproteobacteria; order Oceanospirillales; family Halomonadaceae; genus Halomonas; species Halomonas sp. BC1. The sequence continues at coordinate 61,974 of NZ_LFGS01000017.1, forward strand.
CCTGTTGATAACTTATTCGGTCAACCGAGTCATGCTGGATGTGCGCCCGCTCTTCTCTACGCCACACGAGGGGCACACTGGACTGGCCCACGCCCAGCAGGAGAAGCCGAAACTCCCGCTACACGTGCTTTCCACTGGTCAGCAGCCCATCATTCGCTTCATTGGACATATTGACAAAGCGATCAACACACGCTACTTCACGCCCTGGATAGAGCAGCTCAGCCTGTGGATAAAACAGGGGAAAACCCCTTTTTTATTTGTGCATACCGCAGACAACCGTGAGTCTCCCCAAATGGCTCGCCACCTCTATCGCCTGGTGCAGGCCAGGGCTGCTTTGGCGGACCTGGCACCTTTCGCCGATGAAAAGCAGAGCCAGCTGTTTTAAGCCGCCTTTTTAGGCTGGCTCACTGGCAAGCCTACCCTTGATCGGATAAATTGCGCGTTCTTTCGGAAAAGCACGCTGACAATCTCTTTTTTCCGAACATCGGCGCAATCTGCCGATATCGACCCATTACAATTGAACTGAAACAGGTGATTTATGGCAAAACTTGCGCATGCACAGTGGTCATCTCGTATGGGCTTTGTGCTGGCCGCGGCGGGCTCCGCCGTTGGCCTGGGCAATATCTGGCGCTTCTCGTACATGGTGGGCGACAGCGGTGGCGCCGCTTTCGTTCTGGTCTATTTGGCCTGTGTGGCACTGGTCGGCCTGCCCATTCTGGTCGCCGAGTGGATGATTGGCCGTCGCGGTCAGAAGAACCCCATCAATACCATGGCCGAACTGGCCGCCAATCATGGCCGCTCGAAAGCGTGGGCACTGGTCGGCGTCAGCGGCGTCCTGGCTGCCTTTCTGATTCTCTCGTTCTACAGCGTCATCGGCGGCTGGTCGTTGAACTATACGCTGGGTTCGGTGCTCGGCAGCTTCAATGACCAGGACGCTGACAGCATTGGCGCCATCTTCAGCGGCATGTTGGGCAGCCCTACCGCCCTGCTGCTGTGGCATACGGCCTTCATGGTGTTGGTCGTTGGGATCGTGGCACGCGGGGTCACCAAAGGCCTGGAAAGCGCTGCTCGCACCCTGATGCCTGCCCTGGTGGTCCTGATGCTGGTGCTGGTGGGTTACGGCATGACCAGCGGCTACTTTGGTGAGGCCCTGAGCTTCATGTTCAGCCCTGACTGGGATGCTCTCGATGGTGGTGTCGTACTGGCGGCCATGGGCCAGGCGTTCTTCACGCTGTCGCTGGGCATGGGGATCATGATGGCCTACGGCTCGTACCTGGGCGAAGACGTCAACCTGATCAGCACCGCGCGAACGGTCATCCTGCTGGATACCGCCATCGCCCTGCTAGCGGGCCTGGCCATCTTCCCCATCGTCTTTGCCAACGGCCTGAGTGCCGGCGAAGGCCCTGGCCTGATCTTTGTCACCCTGCCCCTGGCGTTTGGCAACATGACCGGCGGCACCATTCTGGGCCTGATGTTCTTCCTGCTGCTGACCTTTGCCGCCCTGACGTCGGCCATTTCACTGCTGGAACCAGTGGTGGAAACCCTGGAAGAGCGCACGTCGATGTCACGTATCGTGGCCACATTGGTCAGCGGCGTGGCGGTATGGGCGCTGGGGGTTGCGGCACTGCTGTCGTTCAACGTGTGGGCGGACGTGCTGTTCTTTGGGCTGAACATCTTCGACCTGCTGGATACCTTCACCAGCAAGATCCTGCTGCCATTGACCGGCCTGGGTGCGATCGTGTTCTTCGCCTTCTGCCTGGATAAAGAAGAAGCGCGCAAGGAACTGAGGCTGGATGTCTACGACTACAGCCTGTGGAACCTGCTGGCCAAGTACGTTGCCCCTATCGGGGTCACGGTGGTTTTCCTGGCAGGCCTGTTCTGACTCGCCGCTGGGTCGGCAAGCTTAGCCTGTAGAGAAGGCGTTACCGTGGTGTAACGCTTTCTCGCCTTCCTTCACCAGCCTCTTCTTCGGCTGGCTAGTGCAGTTCGCTCTCTTGCGGGTCGTCATCGTCTGGCAAGGGAGCGATATCCCGTGACAGCTTCTGGAATTCCCGGTGCAGCTCGATGCCCCGACGCGCTCTCAGGCTACGTTGGGCGGCGCTGCGCCGACGTTGGGCATGCTCATCGACCTCCATACTCATGAATATGTCGAGCAATTCGCTTTTTACCGAGGTCATTCGTTCGACGTTTCTCATAATCGACGCTCCTCCAGGTGAGTTGCCTACGTCCACCTGCATCCGTGACGACTGATTTTTAAATGATGCAGTGCGGCACGTCACTTCTTACTATAACCTACTTGACAAAATGATGACGACTCTTGAAGAAATGGGTTAACGCCTTTTAAACGGCAGTACTCTCGTGAAGGACGCTGCCCCCGATGCAACACTCAGGCATACTGTGGTCTCTTTATGGCCGCACAAGCACGATCAAGAATTTAAGGAGCTGAACGTGAGCCGCGCCCTGTTCGATGAAATGAGACGCCGCATGGAGCATTTCCGTCGCTCCGAACAAAAGGTTGCGCGGTTCGTGCTGCGCAACCCCGATGAAGTCATTCACATGCGCATCGTGGACCTGGCCACCGAAGCAAAGGTGAGCGAGCCTACGGTGGTGCGCTTCTGCCGTGCGCTGGGCTGCAACGGCTTTCAGGATTTCAAGCTGCAGCTAGCCCAGATGCTGGCCAGCGGAAGCCAGTTCGCGCAGTTCTCGATGAACGACAGCGACTCGGTGGCCGAATTCTCCCATAGCATTTTCGACTCCACCGTGGGCACGCTGCTGTCGGTGCGCGACCGGCTCGATAACGATGCGCTGGGCAAGGCCGTCAATGCACTGGCCATGGCCAATCGCGTCGAGTTCTACGGCTTTGGCGCCTCCGGCGCGGTGGCCTTCGATGCTCAGCACAAGTTTTTCCGCCTGCAGATCTCGACCTCTGCCTACGCCGACCCGCACATGCAGAACATGTCGGCGGTGACCCTGCAAGAGGGCGACGTGGTGGTCGCCATCTCGCAGACAGGCCGAACCCGGGCGCTGGTAGCCAGCGTTCGCCTGGCCCGCGAAGCAGGCGCTACCGTGATCGGCCTGTGTCCCAGCGAATCGCCGCTGGCTCAGGAGGTCAGCCTGCCGCTGTTCATCGACGTGCACGAAGACACCGAGATCTACACCCCGCTCAGCTCGCGTATTGCCCACCTGGTGCTGATCGACGTGCTGGCGGTGGGCGTGGCCAAGACCCGGGGCCCCAAACTGGCCGAACAGTTGAAAGCGGTGAAGAAGAGCCTGACCACGCTGCGCTACCCGGAAGAGTCCTGAGCAACGGTTCTGATAAAGAGTCCTGAGCCAGCGTCCTGAAGACATGCTGTATGCACAGCCAGTGTGCTGGCTGTGCTAGACTGGTCGCCCCTTTTTTGAACCGGCAGCGGCTTATATGGACGACGTCACAGCGATACTCGATCATCTCAACCCGGCCCAGCGGGAAGCCGTCAGTGCGCCCCAGGGCAATCTTCTGGTACTGGCCGGCGCCGGTTCCGGCAAAACGCGTGTGCTGGTACACCGCATTGCCTGGCTGATGCAGGCCGAAGGGCTTTCCCCTTATGCGCTGCTGGCCGTCACGTTTACCAACAAGGCCGCCCGCGAAATGCGCACGCGTCTGGAAGCCCTGCTGGGCATCTCCATGCGCCATGTCTGGGTGGGTACCTTTCACTCGATCTCGCACCGGCTACTGCGCACCCATTGGCAGGATGCCCGTCTGCCCCAGCACTTTCAGATCATCGACTCCGATGACCAGCTGCGACTAATCAAGCGGCTGCTGAAAGATTACTCGATTGACGATGAGCGCTTCCCGCCACGCCAGGTGCAGGGGTTCATTTCTGGTTGCAAGGAAGAGGGCCTGCGACCCCATCAGGTGAACGTCAATGGCGATGCGTACCTCGCCCAGATGGTCGAGCTCTACGAGCGCTACCAGTTCACCTGCGAGCGAGGCGGGCTGGTGGATTTCGGTGAGCTACTGCTGCGCAGCCTGGAGCTGTTGCGCGACAACCCGCCGCTGCTGAACCACTATCGCGAGCGCTTTGGCCATGTGCTGGTGGACGAGTTTCAGGATACCAATACCCTGCAGTACGCCTGGCTCAAGCTGCTCACCGGCCAGCAGACCCCGATGACCGCCGTGGGCGATGACGACCAGTCCATTTACGGCTGGCGGGGCGCCAAGGTCGAGAACATTCGTCGCTTCGAAGAAGAGTTTCCCAACACTCATACCGTGCGCCTGGAGCAGAACTATCGCTCTACCAGCGCGATTCTGGAAGCGGCCAATACGCTGATCAGCCACAACAGCGAGCGTCTCGGCAAGAACCTATGGACCGATGGCGCCGAAGGCGAGCCTATCTCGGTGTATGCGGGGTTCAACGACCTCGAAGAGGCCCGCTATATCGTCGATACCATCAAGGAGAAGGTCAACGAAGGCTTCAACCGCCGGGACGTGGCCATCCTCTACCGTTCCAACGCCCAGTCGCGCCTGCTGGAAGAGACGCTGATTCGCCAGGGCATGCCCTATCGTATCTATGGCGGCCACCGCTTTTATGAGCGGCTGGAAATCAAGAACGCCCTGGCCTACCTGCGCTTGCTGCTCAACCGTGATGACGATGCCTCCCTGGAGCGCGTCATCAATGTGCCCACCCGAGGCATCGGCACGCGCACCGTGGAAATCGTCCGCCATCACGCCCGGGAGCAGAGCGTATCGCTGTGGCAAGCGCTGCACGACACCCTTCAGGATGGCACCTTGAGAGGCCGTGCAGGCAACGCCGTGCAGGCCTTTACCAACCTGATCGAGCAGCTGGACAACGACACGTCCGGGCTGCCGCTCCACGAGATCATCGACCACGTCACGGCACGCACCGGGCTGATCGAGCACCATCAAAGCGAGCGCGGTGAAAAAGGCCAGGCTCGGGTCGAGAACCTGGAAGAGCTGGTCAACGCGGCCCGGGCCTTTACCCATGGCGATGCCTTCGAGACCCCGGAAGCCGGAGAAGGCATGGCCGCGCTGGAAGCCTTCCTTTCGGAAGCCGCCCTCAACGCAGGCGACCATGAAGCCGAGGAGTTCGAAGACAGCGTGCAGCTGATGACCCTGCACTCGGCCAAGGGGCTGGAGTTCCCGGTGGTGTTCATTGCCGGGGTGGAAGAGGGGCTGTTTCCCCACAAGATGTCCGTGGAGGAGCCAGGCCGCCTGGAGGAGGAGCGCCGCCTCTGCTACGTGGGCGTGACGCGCGCCATGCAGAAGCTCTACCTGACCCACGCCGAGACTCGCCGCCTGCACGGCAAAGAGGTGTTTCCCCGCCCCTCCCGGTTTCTTCGTGAGCTGCCGCCTCACCTGCTGGAAGAAGTGCGTCTGCGCGGCCATGTCTCGCGCCCCGTGACCGCTTCACGGCCCAGCTTTGCCCAATCCAGCATCGAAAGCGACGGCGACCTGCCCGCCCTGCATGTCGGCCAGCGGGTGGGCCACCCGGTGTTCGGCGAAGGCATCATCCTGAACGCCGAAGGCGAAGGCGCTCGGGCGCGGGTACAGGTGAGCTTTGACGGCGAAGGCGTGAAGTGGCTGGTACTCGGGTTTGCCAAGCTCTCCCCCCTGTAACCCGTTGACCCGCCAGCAAGCGTGGGCACTTGCCCAATAAAACCTGCTTGGCGCATACTGGCAAGCGGACACTGCGCTCACTGCGCTTATAAAAAACATCCAATAATTTCGGAGTCATGCCCGCCATGCAACGCCGTCAATTCCTGAAAACCGCCGGCCTGGGTGCCGCCGGTGTCGCTGCTGCACCGTTCGTATCGACTGCCAGCGCCAGTGAAACCTATACCTGGGACATGGTGACTTCATGGCCCAAGAATTTCCCGGCTCTGGGCACCGGCGCCAATGACTTTGCTCGCCGTGTGGAAGAACTTTCCAACGGCCGTATGCGTATTCGGGTCCATGGCGCAGGCGAGCTGGTGCCTGCGCTGGAAGTCTTCGATGCCGTCGCCGCCGGCACCGCCGAGATGGGCCATTCCGCCTCTTACTACTGGCGTGGCAAAGTGGCCGCCTCCCAGTTCTTCACGGCGGTGCCGTTTGGCATGAACACCACCGAAATGAATGCCTGGTTGTACCATGGCGGTGGCCAGGAGCTGTGGGACGAGATCTACGCCAACCACAACCTCAAGCCCTTTGCCGTCGGCAACACCGGCACTCAGATGGCAGGCTGGTTCAAGAAAGAGATCAATTCGCTGGCCGACATGCAGGGCATTCGCCTGCGCCTGCCAGGCCTGGCCGGTGAAGCCATGAACGGTATCGGTGTCACCACCGTGAACATGCCGGGCTCCGAAATCTTCACTTCGCTGCAAACCGGTGTTCTGGATGCCGCCGACTGGGTAGGCCCCTACAACGACATGGCCTTCGGCCTGCATCAGGTGGCCGACTACTACTACACGTCGGTATGGAACGAGCCCACAGCGGCGCTGGAAGGCACCATCAACCTGGACGCCTGGAATGCCCTGCCGGAAGACCTGCAGGACGTGATTCGCGAAGCGGCACGTGCATCCAACCTGGCCATGATCAGCGAGTTCGCCTACCGCAACGCCCAGGCGCTCAAGACACTGGTCGACGAGCACGGCGTGCAGCTGCGCACCTTCCCGGATGACGTCATGGCCGCGCTGTACGAGTCCTCCAAAGAAGCCATTCAGCGCCAGGTCGATGGCGACGAAGAGTCGCGTCGCGTGTGGGAATCCTACTCGGCCTTCCAGAGCGTGCTGCGCCCCTTCAGTGACGTAGGCGAGTATGCCTACCTGAAGAGCCGCGACAGCGTGGGTGCCTGATCACCTTCGACTCAAAAGGGCGCCTCGGCGCCCTTTTTGTTATGACGCCTTTGTTATGACGCCTTTGTTATGACGACGGTGTCATGGCCACATCAGCTGTGAACCGCTCTGATCCGACCATTATCATCCAGCGCCACCATGACGAAACGCGCTTCGGTGACTTTCTGTCGCTCTTCGATGTGTCGGCCATGGGGTGGGCGCACCCAGACCTCCACGTCGATGCGGATCGAGCTGTGGCCAATATCCTGTACCTGGGTGTATACACTGACCATGGAACCCACGCGCACCGGGCTTAGAAAATCCATGGCTTCGATGGCAACCGTGGCAGTACGCCCGCCTGCCTCTCGGCCAGCGGCCAGCTCGGCGGCCTGGTCCATATGATTCACCAGCCAGCCACCGGGAATGTCCCCGTAGAGGTTGGTATCCTGACGAGAAGCCAGTAACTTTAACGTGAGCTGCCCTTGGGGGGCGGGAGCATCGTCCACATCGGAATCCAGTGGTGTCATGAGGTCGTCGCTTTGCAAGGTTATTGTTGTGGTCGGGCCTGGCGCCTGTTGCTGCACTGCAATAACAGGCTAGCACCAGTTAATCACAAGAGGAAAGGCGTTTGAAGAGCGACAGTGTACAGCGATGGAGACCTTACCGCCTACTGCTGGCAAGCTGGCTATGCTGCTTCAGCGCCTTTGCCTGGGCGCAGCCAGCGCCCATCAGCGGCACCCTGGGCGCCGTGGGTTCGGACACCATGGCCGGGCTGATGCTGCGCTGGGGTGAAGCCTTGAATGCGCGCTACCCCGATATCACTCTGCAATTTCAGGCGGGGGGGTCGGCCAGCGCCCCCACGGCCCTGGTGGCAGGCACCACCCGCATCGGGCCCATGTCGCGGGCCATGACCGAACGCGAGCGCCAGCAGTTCATCCAGCGTTATGGCTACCCGCCGCTGCAACTCAGCGTCGCCCGCGATGCCCTGGTCCTGGTGGTACATCGTCATAACCCGCTGGAAGCCCTGTCACTGGCGCAGGTAGATGCCATCTTCTCTACCACCCTCGCCTGCGGTGCCGATGCGCCTCTGCAGCGGTGGGCATCGCTGCTGCCCGCCACGGATTGGCCCTACGGGCACATTGCCCTGCATGGCAGAACCCTGGCCTCCGGCACCCAGGGACTGTTCCAGCAGCGCGCCTTGTGCGGCGGGCAGTTTCGCCGCGATATCAGCGAACACCCCGGTGCGGCAGCGGTGATTTCTGCCGTGGGTGAGTCGCCCAACGCCATGGGCTATGCCGGATACAACCACCTGACGCCCATGGTGCGCGCCGTGGCGCTGGCCGATGAGCAAGGCACCCCGGTAGAGCCCAGCGTGGCGAACATTCAAAAGGCCACCTATCCACTCTCCAGAACGCTGTATCTCTACGTCAATCAGCCCCCTGGCGAAGCGCTCCCAGCGGCCGAGCAAGCCTTTCTGGAGCTGGTCTTTTCAGCCGAAGGGCAGCAGATCGTGCAGGCGGCAGGCTTCGTGGCGCTTCCCGACCACCTGCGCAGCAGCCAAGCGTTGGATGAATAAACTGTCATCCAATTGTCACAAACAGGGCGTAGGGTAAGCTATTCTGGCCACAAACCCTTATTTTCATCACGGCACCTGCTTCGTATGATGTCGACATGACTCCTCCTCGGCTACCTGCTTCGCGTCAGCCGCTACGTTTGCTTCACGACCGTATTGCCACCGGACTGATTACGGCTGGCGGCATTGCTGTTTTGCTGGCGATCCTCGCCATTGGCGTCTTTCTGGTATGGGAAGCGCTGCCGCTGCTTGGTTTTGGCGAAGCGCTCTCCCTGGCCACGCTGTCGCCGCTCGCCTGGGGCACCCTCAAAGCTGCCCTGGCGGCCATGCTGTTTGCCACGCCCATTGCGCTAGGGGCCGCCATGTATTCGGCGCTGTTCATGTCGTCACGCCTGCGCAGCCGCATCAAGCCCGTGATGGAGTTGATGGAAGCAATACCCGGCGTGGTGATTGGCTTCATTGCCGGACTGCTGCTGGCCCCGTGGGTAGAGCGTCATTTGGCCAGCACCCTGCTCGTACTGGCCTGGCTGCCGCTGAGCGCAGCGCTGGCAGGTGCCCTTTGGCATATGGCCAGCAGCCGTTGGCGCCAGCGGCTGCCGCTGTCGTCGGCGGCACTGTGGCTGATACCGTGGCTCGCCTGCATGACCGCCCTGGCCCTGTGGGCGGCACCGCTCGCCGAAACCCACTGGCTGGGGGGCGACTTGCGTCTGTGGCTGGAGCAGCGCCACGGCATCGACTACGCCACTCGCAACGCCCTGATCGTCGGCATCGCCATGGGCTTTGCGATTATTCCCAGCATCTACTCGCTGGCCGATGACGCCCTGGCCGACGTGCCATCCACCTTGATGGAGGGCGCCCAGGCGTTGGGCGCCAGCCGCTGGCAAGCGCTGTGGAAAGTCGCCCTGCCCACCGCAGGCCCTGGCGTGTTTTCGGCGGTGATGATTGGCGCAGGCCGCGCCGTGGGCGAAACCATGATCGTGCTGATGGCCAGCGGCAACACCGCACTGTTCAGCGCCAGCCCCTTTGAGGGGCTACGTTCACTGTCGGCGTCGATTGCCATCGAGCTGCCGGAGGCCTCCCCCGGCGGCATGACCTATCACCTGCTGATTCTGGCGGCGCTGGCGCTGTTCATCTTCACCTTCTCGGTCAATACGCTGGCCGAAGTCGTGCGTCAGCGCCTGCGTCGGCGCTATCAGCGGCTGGGAGGCGCACGCTGATGGGCTGGCGAGCGCTGAGCTTTCGCCTGAACACGGCGGGCAACCGGCTGTGGCCTTGGCTATGTGCGGGTAGCGTGGCCCTTTCACTGCTCATGCTCGGGGCTTTGCTGGTACTGCTGACCACCAAAGGGTTAGGCCATTTCTGGCCCGCCGAGCTGGAGGAGGTCACCCTGCACAGCGGCGAAACGGTGATCGGCCAGCCGGTGCGCGAGGTGCCGCTACCCCATGCCCAAAGCATGGAGCGGCTCTATTTTACCGGCAACCGCGACCTCACGGGCGCCAGCTGGCGCTGGCTGGCCGTCGATCAAATCGCCCAGATCACCACACCTGCTGAGCTGATACGTCTGGAGCGCACCCCCTGGGGCGACTTTCTTGGCCGCCTGGATGCCATCGAAAGCGAAGGCCAGCGGCTGGAGGGCCAGCCAGCCAAGGAGTTCGTGCGCCAAGCCCTGATGCTGCCGCCAAACCAGCGCCCCGACGCCCAGCTGTTGCTGGAGGCCAATGGCAGGGTACAGCCTCAGCCGTTGGCGGGGATCACCCGCCTGCAAACCCCCAACGCCATGGCCTGGCATCAGAAGGTGGCGGCCTGGGGCGGGCGCGTGTGGCAGTTCCTCAGTGAGGGGCCGCGCGCGGCCAATACCGGAGGCGGCGTATGGCCGGCCATTTTCGGTACGCTGTTGATGGTGATTCTCATGTCCGTGATCGTCACCCCTTTTGGCGTGCTGGCGGCCATCTACCTCAACGAAATTGCCCACCAGAACCGCCTGACCCATCTGGTGCGTATCGGGGTCCGCAACCTCGCTGGCGTACCCTCCATCGTATATGGCGTGTTTGGGCTGGGGGTGTTCGTGTACGGCATCGGCGGCTCCATCGACAGCTGGTTCTTCGAAGACGAACTGCCATCACCGACCTTTGGTACCGGCGGGCTGCTGTGGGCATCGCTGACCCTGGCACTGCTGACCCTGCCGGTGGTGATCGTGGCCACGGAAGAGGGCCTGGCACGCATTCCCGATGCCCAACGTGAAGGGGCCGTGGCGCTGGGGGCGACCCGCCTGGAGATGCTCACGCGCATCGTGCTGCCCATGGCCATGCCCGCCATGCTGACCGGGGTGATTCTGGCCGTGGCGCGGGCCGCTGGCGAAGTGGCCCCGTTGATGCTGGTGGGCGTCGCCAAGCTGGCTCCGCAAATGCCCCTGGACGGCGAGTTTCCCTACCTGCACCTCGAACGCAAGTTCATGCACCTCGGCTATCATCTATTTGATACGGCCTTCCACGGTGAAGACGTACAGGCCGCGATCCCCCTGGTGTTTGCCACCGCGCTCCTGCTGGTACTGATTGTGCTGGTGCTTAATCTAACTGCCATATTTCTGCGTCATTATCTAAGGCGTCAACGAGGAAACGAATGCTAGCGTTATCGTCCGCCAACACTGCTCAACCGCCGGTGACGCGCTTCTCAGCCGACGCCCGGTGCCTGAGCATCCACCAGTTCAACCTCGCTTATGCGGGGAAACCGGCGTTGCGTGACCTGACGCTCGACGTACCTCGTCACCGGGTGACCGCGTTCATCGGCCCCTCGGGCTGCGGGAAGTCCACGCTGCTACGGGCAATCAATCGGCTTCATGACTTGAACGAGTCCGTGACCCACGATGGCCATATCTACCTGGAAGAGCAGGACATTCATGCGCCACGCATGAACGTGACCGAACTCAGACGGCGGGTAGGGATGGTGTTTCAGACGCCCAACCCGTTCCCGATGTCGATCTACGAAAACGTGGCCTTTGGCCTGCGCCTGCAAGGGCGCCTGCCCAAACGCAAACGCGACGATATCATCGAGTGGGCGCTGACATCGGCCGCTCTGTGGGATGAGGTCAAGGACCGCCTGCACCGTTCGGCCTGGCAGCTCTCCGGCGGGCAACAGCAGCGCCTGGTGATTGCCCGGACGCTGGCCGTTCAGCCGGATGTCCTGCTGCTGGACGAGCCCGCCTCGGCCCTCGACCCTATTTCGACCCTCAAGATCGAGGAGTTGATACGCAACCTGAAGTCCCAGCTCACCCTGGTGCTGGTGACTCACAATATGCAGCAGGCCGCGCGGGTTTCCGACTACACGGCCTTTTTGCAAAACGGTGAACTGATCGAATATGGGCCCACGGATCAAGTGTTCACCAACCCGCGTCTACAACGCACCGAAAATTACATTACCGGCCGCATGACCTAGGCCCCATCGACGATACGTCAGGAGTGCTCAATGGATATCACGAGCGAGACACACAGCCAACACATCTCTCGCCAGTTCAACCAGGAGCTGGAAGAGCTGAAGACCCACCTGATGGCCATGGGCGGTCTGGTGGAAAAGCAGGTGCAGGATGCGGTGCATGCTCTGCTGGAGGGCGACAGCCGCCTGGCGGAAAAAGTGCGCGACAATGACCGTCAGGTCAACGACCTGCAGCTGCAAATCGACGACGAGTGCACCCGAGTGCTGGCTCGCCGTCAGCCGGCGGCATCGGACCTGCGGCTGGTACTTGCGGTCATCCGTGCCACCTCGGACCTGGAGCGAATCGGCGACGAAGCCAGCAAGATTGCCCGCAATGCGCTGCTGTTAAGTGAAAACAGCGGTGCCATTCGTGGCTTGGTAGAAGTCCGCCATATCAGCGAGCACGTGCGCAAGATGCTGCGTGACGCCCTGACCGCCTTCGCCCGCTTCGATACCGAGCTGGCCATGCAGGTCGTTCGCGAAGACGAATCGGTGGACGACGAATACGGCAGCGCCATGCGCTCGCTGATGACCTTCATGATGGAAGACTCGCGCTCCATCAGCTCGGTGTTGAGCATCATGTGGGTGCTGCGCGCCCTGGAGCGGGTGGGCGACCACGCCAATAACCTGGCGGAATACGTGGTGTACCTGGTGAAAGGCCTGGATATTCGCCACAGTGACCCAGACACCCTGGAACAGAAGGTCATGAAAAAATCTTGACCTGGCCGTCAAACCCTCCTGCAATACGCCCAGACCATTGTCTGGGCGTTTTTTTAGGGAGTAATGTCGCGTGAATGCACTCAACGCATTGGGGCAAGGCACCCGCCTGGTGTATCAGCCCGGGCTAAGGCGCTATGTTTTTCTACCCATTCTGGTCAATCTGCTCGTGTATACGGGTATGGTTTACGTGGTCTTCACACGCTTTTCGGGCTGGCTGGAGAGCAGCATGGCCATGGTGCCTGGCTGGCTGGAGTGGTTGTCGTGGCTGATCTGGCCGCTATTCTTCATCAGCTTGCTGGTGGTGATCTTTTTTAGCTTCACCCTGGTGACTCACCTGATCGCAGCGCCTTTCTATGGGTTTCTGGCGGCTCAGGTAGAGCGCCAGGCCACCGGGCGCGAACCGCTGGATGACCGAGGGCTGGCCAAAACGGCGCTGGACGCCGTGGGTCGAGAGCTGGTCAAGCTGAGCTATATCCTGCCGCGCATGGCCGTATTGTTCCTGTTCAGCTGGGTTCCCGGCTTGAACGTCTTCGCGCCCCCCTTGTGGGCGCTCTTTTCTGCCTGGGTCATGGCCATTACCTATCTGGATTACCCGATGGATAACAACAAAGTGTCGTTCAAGGAGATGCGCAGCAGGCTTTCACGGCGCTGGTGGCCGAGCATGACATATGGTGGGCTGGTCATGCTCATCACCTGGATCCCCTTGGCCAACCTGTTCCTGATTCCAGGCGCCGTCGCAGGCGCAGTCCTCATGTGGGACCGCCACTATCGTGGCACACCGGACACGCGGGATAAGGCGGCAGGCTCGGCGCTCTGAATCAGAGCCACTCATCACAGGGCCGCCCATATAGCAGGTACCAAAAATTAGACCCCGCCAGGCGGGGTCTCGACCACTCTTACTTTTAAACGATACTGACTGCTGGCTTCCTCTCCGTTTGCGGGACTCCAACCCTGGAATTTACCCTGACCAGTGTCTTGACCGTTTTCTGATTCATCCTTGAATCGATGAGCATCCTTGCTATGGGACATCCTTGCCCCTTATTTGCTCAACCCTAAGCGTAAGAGTTTTTTTCAGCTTTGAAAAGGATTGTTACGTTTAGCTGCCGCTATTTTCTTCTACCACATCTTCCGGGGTGTACTCGGCACCACCACTCATGTTGGTGGAGTCCGGCTCATCCACAACGTCGGGGCCTTGTGTGCCGTGATCCGTCGTCAGGTCTTCGGTGTCGTAACTGCCCGGCTCAGCCGTACCAGACTGTGTGTTCATGGGCTCATCTTCGACGGTTACATCCTGATTCTGGTCGATGGATGAGTGATCCGTGGTGTCTGCAAAAGCCAGTGGGCTTGCCATCAGGCCAAAAGAAACACCTAAAATACCAGCTTTCTTGAGTAGTTCCTTGGACATCATATTCCGCCTCCTCGATCGCTGTTGATACCGCATAGTTAAGGAAGAGTGACTTCATGTCTTACCAGTTCCTGCGGTAATCTTCCTTGCCTAGAACATTGCATACGTTGTGCCACGCATGCCAAAAATCAAAAAAATTATTTATTATCAATAATTTAAAAAACAAGGATAGTATAAAGCATGGGCTCAGGGGGTCATGACCACGCCTTTGAGGTGGTTAAAAATGACACATGAGTGATGTGTGACCAGAGCTCTATGCCAATATGGCACACTTATACAGGGGTTGTGCAGGAAGCGGATAAGGAGGAGCGCAAAGCGTCATCGAGCCCTCAAGCCGGGCCGCTGACTCGCTTGGCAGGGAAGACACAGCGAAAGGATGCCCCCTCGCCAGGATGTGACTCTATGTTGAGCTGGGCCTCGTGGCGCAGCAGCACGTGCTTCACGATGGCCAGGCCCAGACCCGTCCCTCCTGTTGCCGTACTACGCCCTTTATCCACTCGATAGAAGCGCTCGGTCAGGCGGGGGATATGCACCGGATCAATGCCATCGCCATCGTCCTCGACCTCGATACACCCGCTGCCGTTGGCGGCCACCGACCAGCGCAACGTGATCTGACTGCCTTCCGGGGTATAGCGCACGGCATTGAAGGCTAGATTGGAAATGGCGCTGCGCAGCTCCTGCTCGCTGCCGATCAAGCCAGCGTCGCTCTCCAGAATGACCTGCACACTGTGCTGCTGCCTGGAGAGCGCCAGGGCGTCTCGGCGAATGCTGTCGAGCATGGGGCCTACGGCCAGCATCTGGTGATCATCGCCTCCCTGGTCGATTTCCAGCCGTGACAGCAGCAGCAGGTCGTTGACCAGATTCTGCATCCGTCGCGTCTGCTCCTCCATCTGTACGATCCCTTTACCCAGGCGGGGAGGCAGCAGCTCCTTGAGGTCGCCGTAGGTTTCCAGGTAGCCCGACAGCACGGTCAGCGGAGTGCGCAGTTCATGGGAGACGTTGGCGACGAAGTCACGCCGCATCTGCTCCAGGCGGTGCAGACGCGTAATATCACGGGCCATGACCAGCCGCTCGTCATCGCCGTACAGAGTGATCTGATACTGGAGGATGCGCCGCTCGTCGATCGGCGAGGTCAGCGTCAGCGGCTCGCTGTAGTCGCGGGCATTGAAGTAGCTGATGAAGCGAGGGTCGCGCAGCAGGTTGGTGATGTGCTGGCCACGATCGTGGGCGGTTTGCAGCCCCAGCATGTCGGTGGCCGCGCTGTTCCACCACTCCAGGTCGCCGTGGCGGTCCAGCATCACCACGCTATCGCGCATGGCTTCGGAGGACTCCTGAATTCTCGCCAGCGTCGCCCGTAAACGACTTTGGGTAATGCGCTGGCTTTTCTGGTAGCGATAGAGGCGGTCGAACAGCTCCCCCCACATGCCCTTGGCCGCCGGGGGCTCATCGTGGGGGTGAAGCGTCAGCCAAAGGAAGAGCGCCCGAAACTGACGCAGATGATAGACCAGACAAAACAGCAGCCCCGCCGCCAGCCCGACGCCAGGGTAATCCACCAGCCATCCCAGGCAGAGGCCCAACAGGGCCAGCCAGATGATGCGCCAGATCTCACGGCTCCACAGGCGCACGCTTACACTCGCGCAGAGAACCGGTACCCGGTACCGCGCACCGTTTGAATCAGATTTTGATGAGGCTCGCCCAGCGCTTTACGAAGACGACGAATATGCACGTCCACCGTGCGCTCTTCCACGTAGACGTTGCCACCCCATACCTGGTCAAGCAATTGGCTGCGCGTGTAGGCGCGCTCCTGATGGGTCATGAAAAACTGCAGCAGACGATACTCGGTAGGCCCCATTTCCAGCGCCTTGCCATGGGCGCTGACCCGGTGGCTCACAGGGTCCAACAGCAGACCATTGATTTCGATGGGGTCTTCCACGCCACGCGGCGTGGCACGGCGCAGCACGGCCTTCAGGCGGGCCACCAGCTCACGGGGGGAAAAGGGCTTGGTGATATAGTCGTCGGCACCCGCTTCCAGGCCCTGGATCTTGTTGTCCTCTTCGCCCTTGGCCGTCAGCATGATGATCGGCAGCTCGGCGGTGGCTTCTTCGCGCTTCAACCGACGGGCCAGCTCGATGCCGCTGGTGCCCGGCATCATCCAGTCCAGCAGCAGCAGGTCGGGCTGGTGGTCGACGACCATGGCGTGGGCATCCTGGGCGTTGTCCGCTTCAAGCACGCGATAGTCAGCCATTTCCAGCGCCACGGCGATCATTTCGCGGATAGGCGCCTCATCATCGACGATCAGTACGGTCTTGGCGGTCATTCCAGGGCCTCACGGTGCTCTATACAGGAAAGTTCAATGACATGCGTGTGACGATAACACCATGACTTGATGACAGTTCCATGACACACAATCAATTTAGCCCGCCACCGGCCACCAGCTCAAGGCAATACCTGCAAAGACCAGCAGACCCGACCAGTGGTTGTTCAGGAAGGCCTGAAAACAGCGGTCACGATCACGCCCGACGATCAGCCACTGCTGGTACACGAACGTCGCCGCCATGCCCAGCAACCCCAGCCAGAAAAAGCCCCCCAGCCCGACGCGCAGCGCAACCCAGCTCAGCAGGGCCAGCACGCTTGCCTGCAGCAGCCCGATGATCAACCGGTCAGCACGGCCAAACAGCACGGCGGTCGACTTGATACCGATTTTCAGATCATCGTCACGGTCGACCATGGCGTACTGGGTATCGTAGGCAACGGTCCACAGCAGGTTGGCACTGAACAGCAGCCAGGCTTCCAAAGGCACGTGGCCCAATACCGCGCCAAACGCCATGGGAATGGCCCAGGAAAAGGCCGCGCCCAGCACCACCTGCGGGAAGTGGGTGTAGCGCTTCATGAACGGATACACGAAAGCCAGCAGCACGCCGCCCACCGACAGCAGCACGGTGAACCAGTTAGTCAGCAGCACCAAAATGAAGGCAGCGGCGACCAGCGCCACGAACAGCAGCTGGGCTTCGGTTTCGCTGATGCGTCCCGTGGCCATGGGGCGCTGGCGAGTACGCTTGACGTGGCCATCCACATGGCGGTCGGCATAGTCGTTCACCACGCAGCCCGCAGCACGCATCACGTAGACACCGGCAATGAAGATGATCAGCACGGAGCGACCCGGCACCCCTTCTGCAGCCACCCACAGCGCCCAGAGCGTCGGCCACATGAGCAGCCAGGTACCAATGGGCCGATCCAGGCGCATCAGCTGAAGAAAGTCTGCCAGCCGGGCCCAACCCGTTGGCCGCAATAGAGAACGGTCCATGCTCATGCTTACCTCGTGAAAGAAACTCCAGAATAGCCTAGCGCGAGGGCAGGCTCAGCGCATCGGCCATGGTCGATAAAAAATACTCTTGAACCAGCAGCGACAACCCCGCGTGCTGAAAGACCGAGCGACGCCCCCACTGGCTACGCCCCTTGGCGGGGGCACCCCACGCCGTGAAGCGCGGGAGCGACACCGTGGCCTGCAACGGCCCGCGCACCAGGTCCGGCTGCTGAAACAACCAGCTGCCCAGCGAACGCTCGCCCAAGGCCCCCAGGCCTTTGCCCTGCAGCTGCTCCAGCGGTGCCACCGATCGCGCCACCACCCAGGGCGTGCCGTCGATGCACAGCGCCACCTCGCGTAGCCAGGCGTGGCGACGTGGAGCGATGCCCAGCGCCATGGCTTCGTCCTGAAACGGCAGGCCAATGGTCTGACGCAGCAGGCGTACGCGGAACTGGCTCGGCGCTCCGGCTGCCATCAGGCGCGCCGTCAGGGAGTCGGTCGAGGCCACCCATTGCCACCAGGCCGCACTCATGGCAGGCCGCGCAGCGGCAACCGGCCGCCAGTGGGGGGGTAGCGAAAACGCAGGGCGTGGCAACTCAACGAGCGTCACCTGAGCCTCCAGAGCAGTCAATTGGAAAGAAGGCTAGTGTAACATGATGGCTTGGCAGGCTTTTGTTCCTTACCCCCGGATAACGATATGCCCGATTCACACTTCAGCGAATCCCCACATGCCGAGCTGGTCATTGTCGGCACTGGCATGGCCGGTATTGGCCTGGCGCGAGCGCTGCGCCGCCAGGGAGATTCTCGCACCATCGCGCTGGTTAGCGCCGACCGTGGCGAAGAGTACAGCAAACCGCTGCTGTCCACGGGCTTCGCCAAGCGGTTGAGCCCCGAAAAGCTGGCGCAGCGCAGCGCAGAAGCGCTCGCCGACGAACTGAATGCCCAGCTCATGGCCCACACGCAAGTCGTCGAACTGGCGTTGGAACACCAGATGCTGCGCCTGGACAACGGCACCCTGCTCCGCTACGAGCACCTGGTGCTCGCCACCGGCGCGGCCCCGCGCACGCCGTTCCAGATACCCGATGCGCTGAAAGGGCGCTGCTTCACGGTCAACGACCTGGATGACTACCGCCGCCTGTATGCAGCGCTCGCCCAGCCAAGCCGAGTGGCGATCATTGGCGCGGGCCTGGTGGGCTGCGAATTCGCCAACGACCTCCATGCGGGCGGCCACCACGTCACCCTGGTGGCGCCAGAGAGCACCCCGCTGCCGCGCCTGCTGCCCGAGCCGCTGGGCCATGCCTTGGCCGAAACCTTTCGAACGGCAGGCATGCAACTGGTACTGGGGCGCACGCTGGACAGCCTATCCATGAATGCCGACCGCGACCTGGTACTGCAGCTCGACGGCGGCGAGCGCCATACGGTGGACATCGTCCTGTTGGCCACGGGACTGGCGCCCCGCACGGCGCTGGCCGAGGCCGCCGGACTCGCGGTCAGCGCCCGCGGTATCGAGGTGGACCGGCTGCTTCGTACTCACCAGCCCAACGTATACGCATTGGGCGACGTGGCCTGCATCGACGGCGTGAACGCCATGTACGTTCAGCCGCTGCAAGCCAGCGCCAAAGCGCTGGCGGCCACGCTGGGCGGCTCGCCTACCCCGGTAAGCTTCGGCGCCTGGCCGATCATCGTCAAAACGCCTCTGCTCCCGGTGGTGGCCTACCCGCCAGTGGGCACACCGCAGCACTGGCGAGTGGAGGGTCATGGGCAGGATTTGACGGCGCTGGCGGAAGATAAAGACGGTCGTTTGATTGGTTTTGCGTTGACAGGGGGCTGCGTGAGAAGGAAAGTGGAGCTTTCCAGAGCTGTCCCTGCCCTGCTAGGCTGATTTTCGCCGCCTTCACGACTAGGCTAAAGAAGCCCCGCTGGGGTGGGTTACCAACAACATTGACGTTTGTTTTTCACAAGGGAGATTCCTTCATGCGCAAACCTGAACTCGCCGCTGCCATCGCCGAGAGTGCTGACCTGTCCAAGGACAAGGCAGGCCAGGTCCTGAATGTCATTCTGGACGAAATCACCAACAGCGTGGCCAAAGGCGAAGACGTCACACTGATTGGCTTTGGCACCTTCACCGTACGTGAACGCGCCGCCCGTACCGGCAAGAACCCGCAGACCGGCGCACCGCTACAGATTCCGGCCAGCAAGAACGTGGCGTTCAAGCCAGGCAAAGCGCTCAAGGACGCCGTTTCCTAATGAAGCTTTCGCTGATGCTGTGGCTGTTGAGTTTCATGCTCAAGCGCGCCCTGCGCCGCAAGCCGCGCTTTCGTGAGCAGCTGGAACGCATGCGCGGCCTGGACTGGGGCATTGCCACAGAAGATTTGAGCACGGCACGCCACTACCGGATGACCCCCAAACGCATCACGTCCGGTAAAGGCCTGCCCGTCGACCTGGACCTGGAGCTGCGCTTTCGCGACCAGGAAGCCGCCCTGCGCATCCTCAGAAAGCCGACGCAACAGGCATTTCTGGATGGCATGGTGGCGGGTGACGTGCGCCTCGTCGGCGACTCTGCCGACATGAACAAGCTGCAAAAGCTGCTCAGATACTTGTAGCCCTTCAAGCTGGGCGCATTTTCGTCACGCGAGGTAGTACCAGGCGATGGATATCCCTCATCAGCGATTGGCCTACTTTCGCGTGACGCTTGAATCAGGCTCGGTGCGCCGGGCTGCGTCGCGGCTCAACATTGCCCCTTCCGCCGTCAGCCGACAGATTGCCCTGCTGGAAGAAGCCCTGGGGGCAACGCTGATGGAACGCCAGCGCGGCGGCATACGCCCCACGCCCGTCGGCGAGATGCTGCTGGAGTACTGCGAGCGGCGCAGCGCCCTCGACGAGAGCTTTATCACGTCCCTCGAAGCCTACCAGCGGCTGGAAACCGGAACGATTTCCCTCACCGTGGGCGAAGGCTTCGTCAGCGACCTGGTGGCTTCTCCCCTGCATGAATTCACCCAGCGCTATGCGGGCATCCAGCTGGATATCCATATCGCGGGCACCTCCGGCATCATCGATGCGATTGTCGAGGATCAAAGCCATATCGGGCTGATGTTTCACGAGCGTACCCATCCGCAGCTGCGCTTCTGGGCCTCCAGCCCACAGCCGTTGATGGCCATTCTGTCGCCGCATCACCCCTTGGCCGAGCAGCCCCACCCGCTCACCCTGGCTCAGCTCAGCACCCAGCCCATGGCCATGTGGGACACCACCCATGGCGTGCGCCAGATGGTCGACCAGGCGTTTCAACAGGCCCGCCTTGCTCCGCGCATGACCATGAACACCAACTCGATGGTGATACTGGCGCAATACGTGCGCAGCGGCATGGGGGTGACGCTGCTACCGGCGTTTGCGGTCGCCCACGATCTGGACATCGGCAGCCTTGTCGCACGCCCGGTAGACGACCCGCTGTTTCAGCGCTCCCAGGCCCACATGGTCACCCGGGTGGGCCGCCAGCAGCCCAAGGCCAGCATCCTGCTGCTGCGCCACCTGCAGCGCTGGATGCAGGCCTTTCGGGACCCGGCATCGAATCAGCCGACACCGCTGCCGTAGCCAAACGCCACGCTGGCCTCGGGTGCGGTTTCCACCCAGACGCTTTGCGGCACCGTGTACTCGCGCAGGCCGTCCAGACCGCTGGAGCGGCCAAAGCCGCTGTCGCCAAAGCCCCCGAACGGCGACATCACGCTGATCGCCTTGTAGCTATTGATCCATACCGTGCCCGCCCGCAGCTGCCCCGCCACGCGATGCGCTCGGGCCACGTCCTGGCTCCACACGGCACCGGCCAACCCAAACCGGGTGTCGTTGGCAAGCCGAACGGCCTGGGCCTCGTCATCGAATGCCATGGCGATCAATACCGGGCCAAACACCTCCTGCTGGGCAATCTCCATGTCAGGGGTGACATTCACCAGCACCGTGGGCGCGATAAAATAGCCCTGGGCGTCGTCAGGCAAGCCATCCGGGCGTTTGCCCCCCGTCAGCACGCTTGCCCCTTCCGCTTCAGCGGCCTCGATCATGCGCGTCACCTGCTCGAATTGACGGCGATTCTGCAGCGGCCCCATGCGGGTAGCTTCATCGCTGGGCAGACCCACGTGAATCTGCTCCGCCGCTCGGGCCAGGCGGGTGGTGACCTCCTGGAAGACCGAACGCTCGATCAGCAGCCGCGAACCCGCCACACAGCTTTGGCCCGCCGCCGCAAAGATGGCCGCCTGGGCGCCAGCCACCGCTTCATCGAGCTTGGCATCGGCGAACACGATATTGGCGGATTTGCCGCCCAGCTCCAGCACGCTGGGCACCAGGCGCCGTGCCCCCGCCTCGGCGATCAGGCGACCACTCTGGGGCGAGCCGACAAACACCAGCTTGCTGATGGCGGGGTGGTCGGTCAGCGCCGCACCGGTGGTTCTGCCCAGCCCGTTGACGATGTTGATCAGCCCTTTGGGCAGGCCGCCGCTTTCCAGCCGCTGGGCAATCACCACCGAGGTGAAAGGGGTCAGCTCGGAAGGTTTCAGCACCACCCCATTGCCCGCCGCCATGGCCGGTGCCAGCTGCCAGGCACAGGTGAACATCGGCGCGTTCCAGGGCGTGATCTGCCCCACCACCCCATAAGGCACGTGGCGCACGTAGTTAAGATGCGTGGTGGGCACCGGAATCACTTCGCCGTGCTGCTTGTCGCACCAGCCAGCGTAGTATTCGAACATCTCGCGTACTTTGCCCACTTCGGCCCGGCAGTCGCGAATCGGCTTCCCCGCCACCACGCTTTCCAGCTGTGCCAGCGCCTCTTCGTGGCCCTCCAGGCCCCGTATTGCCGCGTTCATTCGCCGCCCGCGCTCGCTGGCCGTCAACGCCATCCACTCGCGCTGGCCCCGCTGCGCGGCTTGCGTGGCGCGCTCGATGAGCGCCGCACCCGCATCGCGGTAGCTGACCAGCGCCTCCCCCGTCGCCGGGTTGATCAGCGTGATCTCTTCGCCTTCTCCGGCCACCAGATCACCATCGATCCAGTTGCTCAACGGCGTTTTTGCCGCTAACCCAAAGCCGTTCAGGAGGGCGGCAAGCTGGTCGCTGGCGTGTTGGCTGAGTGGGCTCATGAGTGGCTCTCCGTTTGGCGGGCACAGGCAAGAATCGGCGTGGTGATATGGTTGAAGTCGTCGCTATCGGCGGGCTGCTCCGGGCTTGCGTGCCAGGCATTCACCACCGCCTGCAGCAAGGCAAGGGGAATACCCAACTGCTCAGCGGCGTCCCGCGCCAGGCGCAGGTCCTTGCGCATCAAGCCGGTGGTAAAGCCCGAATCGAAGCGTTCGCTCAGCACCCACTCGGGGAAGTTCACCTCGCTGATGGCGCTGCGCCCCGAGCCACTGTTGATACCCGCCAGGCAGGCGGCAGGCTCGACGCCTGCCTTGGCGGCCATGGCGACGGCTTCGGCGGTCGTGAGCAGGTGCGCCGCACACAGGTAGTTGTTGGCGAGCTTCACCACGTGGCCGCTGCCCGGGCCGCCCACATGGGTGCGCTTGGCCGACATGGCCTCCAGCATCGGCATGACTCGCTCCAGGGTGGCATCATCGCCGCCCAGCAGCATGCCCAGCGTGCCGTTGGCGGCGCCCTTGGGGCCGCCGCTGACCGGGGCATCCAGCCAGTGAAGGCCCGCTGCGGTGACTTTTTCGGCCAGCTCGCGGCTGACGGCGGGGTCACTGGTGGAGGTATCGACGATCACACTGCCCTTGGGGGCCAGGGCGAGCAGGCCAGGAGAGGTTTCGATCACCTCGCGCACGTGGGCAGAAGTAGGCAGCGAGAGCAGGTAGACATCGCTGGCAGGCAGGGCATCCGGTGCCACCACGGCCAGGCCCAAGCCTGCGAGCCTTTCCCGCGCGGCCTCAAACAGGTCACTGCCCGTGACCTCGAAGCCGGCGGCCTGCAAGGTCAGCGCCATATTGCCGCCCATCTGGCCCAGGCCTATCACGGTAATCGATAAAGCGTGTTCGGTTTGCGACATCATCAAACTCCTTGGCATGCCATGAAACACTGAATGCGGGGTAGACGCTCCCCTACCCAGTGGGCATCAGAGAGCGAATGGATGTATTACGTCATCGTCAGACGAGCAGTGCGTTGACCAGCGCTACCCAGTAGCGCGTTCCGAGCGGTAACAGCGCATCGTTGAAGTCGTAGTGGGGGTTGTGCAGCGACGGCGAATCTTCGCCGTTGCCCATCCAGATATACGCACCTGGGCACTCGGCCAGCAGGAACGAGAAATCCTCGGAGGCCATGCTGGGCGGCGGGTTGCGCAGCACCTTGCCTTGGCCAAGCAGCCCCTCCAGCACCGTGGCGCAGTGCTGGGCATGCGCTGGGGTATTGATCGTGGCGGGGTAGCAGCGCTGGTAATCCAGTTCCACCGTCAAGCCATGGAACTCGGCCAAGCTGGCAATGGCCTGCTTGAAACGTGCTTCCAGGCGCTCTTTCAGCGCCATGTCGAAGCAGCGCAGCGTGCCGCGCAGCGCCACCTGCTCGGGAATCACGTTGAACGTGTCTCCGGCATTGATGCTGGTGATGCTCAGCACCGCCGAC
Organism: Halomonas sp. BC1; assembly: GCF_002078135.1. Lineage (NCBI taxonomy): Bacteria > Pseudomonadati > Pseudomonadota > Gammaproteobacteria > Oceanospirillales > Halomonadaceae > Halomonas > Halomonas sp. BC1. Next base: position 85,842 of record NZ_LFGS01000017.1, read on the forward strand.
TTGTCCGGCGGCGTTTCACGGCTCACCAGCCCCTGCAGCTGGCTGATCAGCTGGCAGCTCGCCAGCACCGTATCGGTGCCCAGGTGGGGCATCGCCGCATGGCAGCCTTTACCGGTCAGCGTCAGGCTGAAGATGTCGAACGCGGCCATGACGTCGGTATCGTGCACCGCAGCGACCCCCACCGGCAGCCCGGGCCAGTTGTGCAGCCCGTACACGGCATCCATGGGGAAGCGCTCGAACAGGCCGTCCTCCACCATGGCACGGCCACCGCCCTCGTTCTCTTCGGCGGGTTGGAAGATGAACACCACCCGCCCCTTGAAGTCGGGCTGCTGCTTCAGCGCCCAGGCCGCTCCCAGCAACATCGTGGTATGGCCATCGTGGCCGCAGGCGTGCATCTTGCCCGGCGTCTGCGAGGCGTAGGCCAGCCCGGTCTCTTCGCGGATGTCCAGGGCGTCGATATCGGCCCGCAGGCCGATGGTCTTGCCTTCCCCCTGCTGGCCATCCAGAGTGGCCACCACGCCCGTGCCCGCCAAGCCCGTGGTAACGTCGAAGCCCCACTGGGTGAGCAGCGACACGATACGCGCACTGGTGCGGTGCTCCTCGAAGGCGGTTTCGGGGTGCTGATGGAAATCCTGCCGCCAGGCGGCGAGTTCAGCGCTGTCGGGTATGGTCACTGACGCAGCCATGGTTCACTCCTCAAAGCATGATATGCGCGACGACGGCAGAGCCGATGAACGTGCCGGTGAACACCAGCAGCGCCACGATGACCAGCTTCCAGCCGGTCTGGCGGAACATGCTGAACTCACGGCCGGTCAGCGCCAGCCCGGCGTAGGCCAGTACCGGCGTCACGACCGCCAGGAAATTCACCGCCGCCAATTGCGATACGATCCAGGCGCTCCCCGGAAACGAGGGCAGTGTGACCAGAATGCTCACCAGGGACACCCAGGCCACGCTGGGCAGGTAGAAGGGGCACAGACGCCCCATGACCAGGCCAATGATCACCAGCCCATAAAGAATCAGCATGCCCGGCAGCGCTTCCAGCAGCGGCGCACCGTTGACGGTATTGCTGAACCAGGCCGCCACGCAGACCGCTGCCAGCACCAGTGCGGTCTTGCCCAGCTGGTTTTCCGGGCGCAGCTCTTCCAGCGCACTCTTGTCCAGGGGTTCTGTGGTCATCTCGTTAGCCTTCATGTTGCGTCTCCTGGCGGTTACCGGTCAGGCGCTTGTACATCCACTCGGTGACGGGCAGCGCGATAAAGAGGGAGATATACAGCCCGGTGGCATAGGTCAGCAGGTTGCTGGCCCCGGCAAAGGCCAGCAGCTCGTCCCGCGAGGCTGGCACTGCTTCGGCGAGGGCGGCCGAACACGCCGCGACCATGCTGCCGCTGCCCACCCCACAGGCCATGGCCAGGGCACGGATATCGAGAATGTCCAGCGAAGCGATATAGCCCGCCATCAGCGCGAAGTAGAGCGTGCCGAACATGGTGCCCACCACGTAGACACCCATGACGCCGATCCCTTCCGGGCTGCGCAGGCCATAACGATCCGAAATGATGGCAATATTGGGCTCACGAGCAATCGAATAGGTGGCACCGACCGCTTCACGGCCCATTTTCAGCACCAGCACCGCAAACGGCAGCGCCAGCAGCATGGTGCCCAGGTTGCCCAGCTCCTGAAGGATCAGCGCAGGCCCGGCGGCGATGATCTGCTCGATGGCAGGGCCAATGGTAGAGCCAAATTTGGCGATGAACGGCAGAATAGCGATCAGAATGATGGGCCCGGCCGCATGGCTGACCGGCTTGGGAATGACCTTGCCCATCGCCGAAAACAGATGCGGATTGAGCAGCACGCCGATCACGAAGGCGTAAAGCAGCGGGAGTAATAAGAGCGTTCCTGGCCCCAGCGGCATGCGTACGATGCCTATCCATTCCGACAACATCGACGTCACGATCACCGTGAGGTGCAGACGCCAGTCCAGCAGCAGTTTGAGATCCATGGGAGTGATCCTGTTTTTTTTAGAGTCACTCCGAGTATCGAAAGGTTACTGTTCCAATCATAGCGATTTTGTGCGCTACTTTTTAGAACACCCAAGCGAATAAACGCTTGGCCAACGCCCAGCGTTGGTTGACCTGCGCCAGATAGCGACAGCGGCGCCGAGTTGGCTCTATACTCGAACACGACCAAAGTCTAACAACGTTACAACACCACACTTTCGAGGTCCGCTTAGACACACCATGCCCATTTCACTACCCTTACGCCGCCTCTGGACACTGGATAAGTTCGCCTACAGCCTGAGGGTCTTCATCGCCTTCAGCGGCGCCTTGTTGATGAGCGGGCTGATGGGCGACGTGGCCCTGGTGATCCCGCTGTTTCTCGGCATCATCGCCTGCGCGCTCTCGGAAACCGACGACAGCTGGCAAGGGCGGGCACAAGCCCTGGCGGTCACCCTGCTGTGCTTTGCCTCGGCCTCGTTCGTGGTGCAGTGGCTATTCCCCTGGCCGTGGCTCTTTGCCGTGGGGCTGGCAGTCTCCACCTTTACGCTGATCATGCTGGGCGCCATTGGCCAGCGCTACGCCACCATTGCCTCGGGCACGCTGATTCTGTCGATCTACTCCATGATCAACATCGAGCAACACGGCGGAGTGGATGAGGACGTGGCGGCACGCCAACTGCTGCTGCTGGGCGGCGCGGCCTGGTACGGGGCAATTTCCGTGGTCTGGTGCGCGCTGTTCTCCCGTCAGCCGGTCAAGCAGAGCATGGCACGGGTGTACAAGGCGCTGGGGGAGTTCTTGATCCTGAAATCGGCGCTTTTCGAGCCTGTACGCGGGGTCGATGTGGAGGCCCGACGCGTGGCGCTGGCCCGCCAGAACGGCCAGGTGGTGGATGCCCTGAACCAGGCCAAGGAGATGATCTTTCGCCGCCTGGAGGGCCAACGCGGCAGCCGCAAGCTCAACCGCTACCTGCAGATCTACTTCATTGCCCAGGATATCCACGAGCGGGCCAGCTCCACCCACTACCCTTACAGCGCGCTCACCGATGCGTTTTTCCATCACGACGTGCTGTTTCGCTGCCAGCGCCTGCTGGACCAGCAGGGCCGTGCCTGCCGTCAGCTGGCCAAATCGCTGCTGCTCAATCGCCCGTTCAGTCACGAGCAGAGCGAGCAGGCGCTAGCCGATCTGCGCGCCTCCATCGAGAACCTCCGCGAACGCGGCAAGCCCGAGTGGCGGCCCCTGATTCGCCCGCTGACCGCCCTGGCCGACAACCTCACCACCCTGGAAACCCAGATTGCCAGCGCCCATAACCCTGCCGCCGATGAAGAGCGCCGCGACAGCGCCCTCTACGACCGCTCGCCCTCCAGCCTGCTGGAAGCCTGGAAGCGCGTGCGGCTCAATTTCACGCTGGGCTCGCCCACCTTTCGCCATGCGGTACGCCTGACCACCGCCCTGCTAGTGGGCTATGGGCTGCTGCAGTGGCTGGACCCCAAACAGGGTTTCTGGATACTGCTGACCACGCTGTTCGTGTGCCGCCCGAATTTTGCCACCACGCGGCGCTTTTTATCTCAGCGTATCCTCGGCACGGTGCTGGGCCTGACCGCGGGCTGGATGTCGATCAGCCTGTTTCCCCAACCGCTGGTCCAGAGCATGATCGCCGTGGTGGCGGGGGTATCCTTCTTCGCCAATCGGGAAAAGCACTACGTGATTGCCACTGCCTCCATCACCCTGCTGGTGCTGTGCAGCTTCAATCAGGTGGGGGATGGCTTCGATCTGATCTGGCCCAGGCTGTTCGATACCCTGATTGGCTCGCTGATTGCCGGGCTGGCGGTGTTCTTTATCCTGCCGGATTGGCAAGGGCGGCGGCTCTACCTTGAGGCGGGCAAGGTGCTGACCAACCATCGTCACTACCTGGACGAGATCGTGCACCAGTACGAAGAGGGCAAACAGGACGACCTGGCCTACCGCCTGGCCCGGCGGAATGCCCACAACGCCGATGCGGCGCTCTCGACCCTGCTGACCAACATGCTCCACGAGCCAGGCCACTACCGCAAACAGGACGCCGACAACGGCCTGCGCTTCCTGGTGCTCTCCAACACGCTGCTCAGCCACCTTTCGGCGTTAGGCGCACACCGTCATCGGCTGGCCGATGACGAAGACGACGCCACCCTGGTACCGCTGGCCAAACGCATCAGCGCCCTGCTGGAGCAGCTGGCCACACAGCTGGACAAACGCCTGCCGGTGGAGCCGCTGGCCGCCCAGGCCCAGGAGCTGCTGGCCCTGCTGGCCCTGCTGGAAGAGCAGAGCAATACGCTGGATGAGAAGGCCATGACCCACTACCGCCCCATCCAGAGCCAGCTGCGTCTGATCGCCGAGCAACTGGGGCCGCTCAGCGAGGCGGCTGGGCGACTGGTGGCGCCCGGCAGCCTTCAAGCCGACGCGGCTGGAGCGCTACGCTAACTCTCGCACACCGGCCTCTTACACCTGCAGCCTCACACCGGCCCTCACACCTGCCCGTAGCGCCCGGCGGCTTCGCCCAGCCAGCGGCGCACCAGTACCGCGGTGACTTCGGCGTTGCCCTGGAGCGCCTGGGCCAGGGCGGTGACCCGCTCCAGCTGGTCGGCATCGCGCTCCAGGTCAGCGATTTTCATCTGGGCGAGGCCGGTCTGTCGGGTGCCGAGCACTTCGCCGGGGCCGCGAATTTCCAGGTCTTTTTCGGCAATACGGAAGCCGTCGGTGGTTTCGCGCATCACGCTGAGCCGCTCTCGGGAGCTTTTGGACAGCGGCGCGTGGTAAAGCAGCACGCAAAAACTTTCGGTGCTGCCCCGCCCAACACGCCCGCGTAGCTGGTGGAGCTGAGAAAGCCCCAGGCGCTCCGGGTTTTCGATGATCATCAGGCTGGCATTCGGGACATCCACGCCGACCTCGATCACCGTGGTGGCAACCAGGAGATCCAGCTCGCCGGTCTTGAAAGCCTCCATCACCTCGGCTTTTTCAGCGGCCTTCATGCGCCCGTGTATCAGCCCGATGGCCAGCTCCGGCAACGCCTGGGTAAGCTCGTCCCGCGTGACTTCCGCCGCCTGGCACTGGAGCACTTCGGACTCCTCGATCAGCGTGCAAACCCAATAGGCCTGGCGGCCATCGCGGCAGGCATTGCGGATACGCTCGACCACTTCCGGGCGGCGCTCGTCCGAGACCACCACGGTCTTCACCGGCGTGCGCCCCGGCGGCAGCTCGTCGATCACCGACACGTCCAGGTCGGCGTAGGCGCTCATGGCCAGGGTGCGGGGAATCGGCGTGGCGGTCATGATCAGCTGGTGAGGCGTCAGCCCACCGGCCTCCCCCTTTTCACGCAGGGCGAGGCGCTGGTGCACGCCAAAGCGGTGCTGTTCGTCGATGATCGCCAGCCCCAGGCATTGGAAATGCACATCGTCCTGAAACAGCGCGTGGGTGCCCACCACCATCCGCGCTCGGCCATCGGCGATGGCGGCCTTGGCATCCAGCCGCGCCTTGCCTTTCAGCTTGCCCGCCAGCCAGGCGACGTCGATGCCCAGTGGCTCGAACCATGCCTTGAACGAACGATAGTGCTGCTCGGCGAGAATTTCCGTGGGCGCCATCATGGCCGCCTGGCAGTTGCCCGCCAGCGCCGAGAGCGCGGCCATGGCTGCCACCACCGTCTTGCCCGACCCCACATCTCCCTGCACAAGCCGCAGCATGGGCGCCGGGCGTGCCAGGTCGAGGGCGATCTCCTCCAGCACGCGGCGCTGGGCTCCGGTGAGGGCAAACGGCAGCTGTGCCAGAAAGCGGGTTTGCAGGCTACGCCCGGAGGGCAGCGTCGGCGCGCCATCGGCCTGAATGCGCAGGCGCACTTCCCGCAGGCTAAGCTGATGGGCCAGCAGCTCTTCCAGGGCGAGCCGCCGGGTGGCGGGGTGAAGCCCCTGGGCAAGCTGCTCCAGATCCACGTCCGGCGGTGGCTGGTGCAAGAGCTGCAGGCTGGCATGCAGCCCCGGTAGCTGGAAGCGCTGGCGCAGGGTGTCGGGGATCACGTCCGGCAGCGTTTCAGGGGCTTGCGCCAGCAGGCGCAGCGCCTGCTGGGCCAGGGCCCGCAGGCGAGCCTGATGCAGCCCCTCCGTGGTGGGGTAGATGGGCGTGTAGTACTCCTCCACCGGGGTGTCACTGCTGCCGCTCAGGCGATACTCCGGGTGGTAGATTTCCAGCCCCGTGGCCCCTGCCCGGGCTTCGCCGAATGCACGCACGGTGGCGCCGGGGCGCAGCTGTTGTTGCTGAGCCGGAGAGAAGTGAAAGAACCGCAGGCTCAGGATGCCGCTCCCGTCGCGCAGCCGCACCAGCAGGCTGCGCCGCCGCCCCTTGACCACGTCGCTGGCGGTCACTTCCCCTTCCACCACCGCCTCCTGGCCCGCCCGAAGGTGGCCTATCGGCGTCAGCCGCGTACGGTCCTGGTAGCGCAGCGGCAGGTGAAACAGCAGGTCGCTGACGCGCTCGACTCCCAGCCGCGCCAGCTTGATGGCCAGCGCGTCGCCTACGCCCTTCAGCGCCGTGACCGGAGCAGCCAGTTCACTCATGAGTCCGTGTGGGCCTTGTGGTCCGGTTGCTGGCACTGGCCAATCGCCTGGGCCAGGGCATCGATGGCCTTGGGCCTAGGGAAGCTTGCGCGCCAGGCAATCGCCACCGTGCGCGAAGGCGCAGGCTCCACGAAGGGACGGCTGACCAGCATGGCGTTTTCGTACTGGTCGGTGCCCAGCGCCGACTGGGGCAGTACGGTAATGCCCAGCCTGGAGGCCACCATGTGGCGAATCGTTTCCAACGAGCCGCCTTCGGCAATCAGGGTGTTGTTGGGGCTGTTCAGCTTTTGGGTGATGGCCGGGCAGGCTTCCAGAATCTGGTCGCGGAAGCAGTGGCCTTCCCCCAGCAGCAGCAGGCGCTCTTCCAGCAGGTCTTCCTTGTGGATGGCTTCACGCGCTACCCACGGATGGCTGGCGGGCATCAGCACTTCGAAATGCTCGTCATAGATCGGCTTGGTAACTACATCGGTTTCGGTGAAGGGCAGCGCCACGATGATCACGTCCAGCTCGCCATTGCGCAGCTTGGCGCGCAGCGTGCCGGTCATGCCCTCTTCGATGTACAGCGGCATCTGTGGCGCAGCGTTGGCCAGCGCAGGCACCAGATGGGGAAACAGGTAGGGCCCAATGGTGTAGATGGCGCCAATGCGCAGGGGGTTGGCCAACTGGTCCTTGCCTGCCTTGGCCAGTTCGAAAATCAGCCCACTCTGTTCCAGAACGCGCTGCGCCTGCGCAACGACCTTTTCACCCAGCGGCGTTACCTGTACGGTGGACTTGGAGCGCTCGAACAGCGCCACTTCCAGTTCGTCTTCCAGTTTTTTCACCGCCACCGACAGGGTGGGCTGTGAAACGTGGCAACGTTCAGCGGCACGGCCAAAATGGCGCTCTTGTGCAAGGGTTACGATGTAGCGTAGTTCTGTTAAAGTCATGGTGGTGCCAGTGGCATCCTCTCGTTGCAGCTCGTGACTGGTAATCGTAATTAGCGAGATGGAAAAGGACAGACAAGCCCTATTGAAGATGGCACATCTCATAGGGACTTTGTATCTAATAGGGAATATTTATCAAGAGGGGTGAGCAAGGTGAAGCTAACGGTACTGATTATCGGCTGTGGAGATATCGGCGTCACGCTTGGCAAGGAGCTGCTGGACGAAGGGCACCGCGTGATCGGCGTGCGCCGCCAGGCCGATGCACTGGCCAACACGGGCATCGAGCCGCTGGCCCTGGACCTTAACGACCTGGAGGGCGCACCCGCCAACGCCTTGCCCAGCGCGGACTACGTCATTTACACCGTCAGCGCCGACCGTTTCGAAGAGAGCGCCTATCAAAGCGCTTACCCGGACGGCCTGAAACGTGTGCTGAGCGTGCTGGAGCAGCACGACACGCCGCCCAAACGGATCTTCTTCGTCTCTTCTACCAGCGTTTACGGCCAGCAGGAAGGCGAAGTGGTCAACGAAGAGAGCCCCACCAGCTCCACCAGCTTCTCCGGCACCCTGATGTGCGAAGCAGAACAGGCGCTGCTCAACCACCCGCTGCCTGGCACCGTGGTGCGTTTTTCAGGTATTTATGGCCCGGGGCGTGACCGCCTGATTCACCAGGTGGCAGAAGGCCGCATTGCCGCCGTGACGCCGGTGATCTACTCCAACCGGATTCACCGCGACGACTGCACCGGCATCCTGGCGCACCTGATTCGCTGTCAGGAGAGCGGTACGCCGCTGGCAGACCTGTACCTGGGCAGCGACTGCGAGCCGGTGACCATGCACAACGTGATGGCATGGCTGGCGAAACAGCTGAAGGTGGAGTCCACCGAGACCATGCAGTCCCCCCTGCGCCGCCGGGCCAGCAAGCGCTGCGACAACCGCCGTATTCGTGAAACCGGCTACACCTTCCGCTACCCCAGCTACAAGGAGGGGTATCTGCAGGTGCTCAAGGAAGGCGGGTTTCTGGAACTGCAAAAAGCCTGACGCTATCGCGTAAGAGCAAAAAGCGAGCCCCACGGCTCGCTTTTTACTGTGCTGTATCAGGCCTTGGCGTTAGTCGCCAATCACCATGACCGCTTCGGCTTCTACCTGGCTGCCCTTGGGCAGCGCCTTCACGCCCACCGCCGCACGGGCCGGGAACGGCGTGGAGAAGAACTCCTCCATGACCTTGTTGACGATGGCGAAGTTGTCCAGGTCCACCAGGTAGAGGTTGAGCTTGACGATATCGCTCAGCGAGCCCGCCGCCTCTTCGCACACTGCCTGCAGGTTGGCAAACACCTGACGCGCCTGGGCTTCGAAATCGTCAGAGACCAGCGCCATGGTGTCCGGGTCGAGGGGAATCTGGCCCGACAGATACACCGTGTTGCCCGCCTTGATGGCTTGTGAATAGGGGCCAATGGCCGCCGGGGCTTTCTCGGTGTTGATAACCGCTTTATTGCTCATTACGTCTCTTGCTCCTGTGAGAATACATCGATGGATGATGATCGCCACGGCTGACGCCGCCAGCCTGACGGGCCAGCGGCGGGTACCGGGTCGTTTTAATTGGCCATACGGGTAATCTTGCCGACGTTGGGCAGGTTGCGAATCCGCTTGATGATCCGCGCTAGATGGACTCGCCCTTTCACCGACAGGGTCAGGTTGACCGTCGAGAGCCGTGCGTCACGCTCTTCGATGCCGATCCGCTCGATGTTGGCGTCCGCATCGGTCACCAGCCCGGCCAGCTCGGCGACCAGGCCACGGCGGCTTTCGATCTCGATACGCAGGGCCACCGGGAAGTCTTCGTCGATATTTTCCGACCACTCCAGAGCAAACAGCTTTTCCGGGTCGTTCTTGCGCTCAGAGAGGTTCTTGCACTCACTGCGGTGCACCACCAGCCCCTTGCCCACAGAGAGGTGTCCCACCACCGGGTCGCCCGGCAGCGGGTGGCAGCAGCGCGCAAAGTTGATCACCATGCCTTCGCCGCCGCTGATGACCACTGCCTTGTCGCTGTTGTCGGCCAGCGTCTTGTCGAAGCTCTCGCCGTGGGCCACGTCCACCAGCCGCCGAGCCACCACGTGGGCCATACGATTGCCCAGCCCCATCGACTCCAGCAGCGCATCCATGGAGCTGGCATCCAGCTCTTTCAGCGCCTGTTCGAACACGCTTTCGTCCAGCTCTTCCAGGCTGGTCTCGAAGGGGGCCAGGGCCTTGTTGAGCAAACGGCGTCCCAGCATGATGGCTTCTGCCTGCTGCTGATGCTTGAGTGCGTGACGGATGGCCGAGCGCGCCTTGGCGGTGGTAACGAAATTCAGCCACGCCAGGTTGGGGCGCGCGCCGGGCGCGGTGATGATTTCCAGCGTCTGGCCGCTTTCCAGCCGTGTCGAGAGCGGCGCCAGGTGGCGGTCGATTCGGCAGGCAATGCAGTTGTTGCCGATATCGGTGTGCACGCTATAGGCAAAATCGATCACCGTGGCCCCTTGGGGAAGCTCCATGATGTCGCCTTTGGGCGTGAACACGTAGATATCATCCGGGAACAGGTCGTTCTTGACGTGCTCGATGAACTCCAGCGAGTCTCCCGCGTGGCGCTGCATCTCCAGCAGCCCCTTCACCCAGGCGCGGGCACGGGCGTGGCTGCCTTCGGCAATCGGATGCGCGGTCTGGCCAGCCTTGTACAGCCAGTGGGCGGCAATGCCGTTGTTGGCCATGGCTTCCATTTCGCGGGTGCGGATCTGCACTTCGATGGGCATGCCACGCTGGCCGAACAGCGTCGTGTGCAGGCTCTGGTAGCCGTTGGCCTTGGGAATCGCGATGTAGTCCTTGAAGCGCCCGGGTACCGGCTTGTAGAGGTTGTGCACCACGCCCAGAATCCGGTAACAGCTGGCCACGTCTTCGGTAATGATACGGAACCCGAAGACGTCCATGATCTCGGCAAACGGCTTGCGCTGGTCGCGCATCTTCTTGTAGATCGACAGCAGATGCTTCTGGCGACCAATCACCGTGCCCTGCAGCGCTTCGTCATCGAGGCTCTGCTGTAGCGAGGCCTGGATTTCACGCATGGCGCTGCGACGATTCCCTCTAGCGCTGGCCACCGCACGCTTGATGCGCTCGGCCCGCATGGGGTGAATCGCCTGGAACGAGAGGTCTTCCAGCTCCACACGAATGGTGTTGATCCCTAGCCGCCCCGCAATACGGGCGTAGATTTCCAGGGTTTCCCGGGCAATGCGGCGCTTCTTGTCGGGCCGCAGGGCCCCCAGAGTGCGCATGTTGTGCAGCCGGTCGGCCAGCTTGACGATGATGACGCGGATGTCCCGCGACATCGCCAGCACCATCTTCTGGAAATTCTCCGCCTGGGCAACGGCCTTGTCTTCGAAGGTGATCTGCGTCAGCTTGGAGACGCCATCCACCAGCTCGGCCACCGGCTTGCCAAACTGGGCGGCCAGGGCTTTCTTGGAGACGCCGGTGTCTTCGATGACATCGTGCAGCATGGCGGCCATCAGGCTCTGATGGTCCATGTGCATGTTGGCGAGAATGTTGGCCACCGCCAGCGGGTGGGTCACGTAGGGCTCGCCCGAGCGACGGCGCTGGCCGTCGTGGGCCTGCTCGGCGTAATAGAAGGCGCGCTTGACCTGCTGGATCTCGTCCGGGGGTAAGTAGCCGCCGAGTCGGTCGGCCAGGTCATCAATGGTGAACATGTACCGCGCCCCTGATCGGTGCTAGCTTAGTCGTCGATTTGAGCGCTGGGCGTCATGGCAGGACGCGCCCGCACCGGCGCTTCGACCGGCTCATCCAGAACCGTATGGTCGACCAGGCCTGCGGCGATCTCACGCAGCGCCATGACGGTCGGCTTGTCGTTTTCCCAGGGCAGTTGGGCATCACGGGAGCCACGCGCCAGCTGACGGGCACGCTGGGTAGAAATCATCACCAGTTTGAAGCGGTTTTCTACGTTTTCGAGACAATCTTCGACGGTTACGCGAGCCATGGAGCCATCCTGTAATAACGACGCCGGGCCGGCAGGGCTGAAAACGCCGCCGACCCAGCGAGAAAAGTAGTCATACGACCTGCTAGATTACTCGACGCCAGGCGTCTGTGACAAGAGCGCAGACAGCAGGGGAGCATGACGCTGCTGCATGGTGGCCAGGGTCAAGCGGTGGCTGATTACCAGCGACTGCAGTTCCTGCAACGCCGTGGTGAAGTCATCGTTGACCACCAGGTAGTCGTATTCATCGTAATGGGACATCTCACTGACGGCATCACGCATGCGCCGAGCGATCACCGCGTGCTCGTCGGTGCCACGGCTCGACAGGCGGCGCTCCAGCTCACTGCGCGATGGCGGCAGAATGAAGATCGACACGGCGGAGGGCATCTGTTCGCGAACCTGGCGCGCGCCCTGCCAGTCGATTTCCAGAATCACGTCCTGCCCGGCATCCAGCCGCGTCTGCACGGCCTGACGTGACGTACCGTAGTAATTGTCGAAGACTTTGGCATACTCAAAGAAGTCGCCGCGGGCCATCATGGCCTCGAACTCGGGAATCTGCGTGAAGTGGTAGTTCACGCCGTTCACTTCGCCTTCGCGCTTGGCACGGGTGGTATGAGACACCGATACCTGAATGCCATCCAGGCTCTCTATCAGCTCGCGAACCAGGCTGGTTTTACCCGCCCCAGAGGGGGCAGAAACGATATAAAGCGTACCCTGGGACATGCAGCGCTTCCCTTGTTGATCAGAAATGGGCGTGGGTGACGGCCTACGCCAATAGCGCAGTATCGCATACCCCTGGCAGGGACTGTAGGGGTTCAAGAACACCACACGGAGGTCACCATGCGCGCACTCTTCTTCCTGCTCCTGCTGGTCGGGGTTGGCGTTGCCATCTACAAGGATGTCATCGTCATCCCGCGCCACTGGGCCCCCTGGGCACCGCTGCACGTGGACGACCCGATCACGCCGGTCACCCAACTCAAGCTCAAGCGCCTCAACGACGACCGTGAGGCCTGTCTGGCCGCCCTGGACACCGTCCCCGAGGGCGGGCTGAGCTACACGCCGCTGGCCGACTACTCCCCCACCGCCAGCTGCCCGCTGAGTAACGTGGTGCGTATGCAGTCCAGCAGCGTGCGCTTCAACCAGAGCTTCGTGGCCACCTGCCCGCTGGCCTTGGCCTGGGTGATGTACGAACGCCACGCCCTGCAACCGGCTGCCGAAGCCATCATGGGCAGCCCGGTCGCCCAGGTGGATCATGTGGGCAGCTTTGCCTGCCGGAATGTCTACGGACGCGAAAGCGGTCGACGCAGCGAGCACGCCACGGCTGAAGCCCTGGATGTGGTGGGTTTTCGCTTCGAGAATGGTCGTCAGATTACGCTGATTCGCGACTGGGACGACGAGGGTGAGGCAGGGGAGTTCTTGCGGGCAGCGAGGGATGGTGCCTGCGATACCTTCGGCAACGTGCTGGGGCCGGATTACAATGCCGCGCATGCCGATCATTTCCATCTGGGCATGCGCGGTTTCAGGCTGTGCCGCTAGTGGCCTGTGCCAACGTCAGTCGAGGCTGATGTCCTCTTCATCGGTCAGGGCACCGGTCGCAGCACCTGCGCCTGCACCAATCACCGCGCCACGGCCAACGCTTCCGCCAGTGGCCGCTGCTGCGCCAGCACCGACGGCGGCACCTACGCCTGCGCCGCTGGTGGCGCGCTCTCCAGTGGTTGCGCCACAGCCCGCCAAGGCCAGGGTCAGCGCCGCGATGGCACTCAGGGTCAAGCTACGCGAGACGTTCAATGATGGGCTTTGCATGGGTCACCTCCTTATGGGTTGCATCTTACACCCT
>NZ_LFGS01000017.1:100013-103834 GCF_002078135.1 Halomonas sp. BC1
TAGGAACACTCCGACTTTTTTGCCACCTTTAATGACCCACGCCCTACTTGAGCAGCCGCTTATTTATAGCCTTGCGCCACGGGTTGACCAGGGACTTCAGCGCGCTTTTCAAGCCAGCGCCCCCAGGCAAAAATGACCAGCCCACACAGCGCCAGCCCCGTTCCCACCAGCCCGGTGCTCGACCAGCTGAACCCGGCACTGATCACCAGCCCCGCCAGCCACGCCCCCAGCGCGTTGGCGCCGTTGAACGCCGCATGGTTCATGGAAGCCGCCATGGTCTGGGCATCTTCCGCCACGTCCATCAAGCGCGTTTGTAGCGAAGGCGCCAGCGCCATGCTGGTGCCGACCAGGCCAACGAACAGCAGCCCGCTCCACACCTGGTTGGCGGCAAAGTAGAACAACCCCTGCACCACCGCGCACCACACCAGGATGGTAGGGATTGCCCGCATCAGGTTTTTATCGGCCATGCGCCCACCGATCAGATTGCCCGCGATGGAACCGAGGCCAAAGATGACCAGCACCAAGGGGCCCAGGGCTTCACGCATGCCCGCCTGCTGGGTCAAGGTGGGCATCACGTAGCTGAAAATCGAGAACATGCCGCCACAGCCGATGCAGGCAATGGCAATGGTCACCAGCACACGCTGCTTGACCAGCGCGGAAAGCTCGCGCAGCGGGCTGGCCTGGGCATCGAAGGGCTGCACGGGCACAAAAAGACGAATCAACAGCGCCGTCAGCAGAGCAATCACGCCCACCCCGGCAAAGGCAATTTGCCAACCAAACAGGTTGCCTGCCCAGGTACCCAGCGGCGCCCCGATCAGAATGGCCACCGTCAGCCCCATCATCACCCGAGCAATGGCCCGCGCCCGTTGATCGACCGGCACGGCGCCAGCCGCCACCAGCGCCGCCACGCCAAAGTAGGCCCCGTGGGGCAGCCCGGCCAGAAAGCGTAGCCCCACGAACGACCAGAACCCCGGCGCCATGGCGCTGGCAATGTTACCCACGGCAAACACCAGCATCAGCGCGATCAGCAGCGCTCGCTTGGGCACCCGCGCGGCCAGCGCCGAAATCAGCGGTGCCCCCACCACGACCCCCAGGGCGTAGCTGCTGATGGAATAGCCTACCTGCGGCACGCTCACGGCCAGGTCTTCCGCCACGCGGTTCATCAACCCCATGATGACGAACTCGCTGGTGCCGATGCCGAACCCGCCCAGCGCCAGCACGAATTCCGCCCACCGCGGATGCCGCGCCAGCCCCGTTGATGATGCTTGCATACCTCACTCCCCAGGCGCGGGATAACGCGCCTGTTCACTAAACGATCCTGGATAGTCGCAAATGATGGCAGGATTAGACGAAAGCAGAAATACAAGGCATGAAAAAAGTTAGCGTGCGAACTCAATCATCCAACGATAAACCAAGAGGATTAGTCCCTCGTGGCATTGGCTGACAACAAGCGCTCGCGCAGCTCGCGGTTGCGCGGCAGCAAGCCTACCTGCAGACCCAGCGGCCGGAAGACCTGATTGAGCAGCGCCACGGTAGGGCTTGCCTTATCGGCTTCCAGGTCTGACAGCGAACGACGGCTGATGCCCACCAGATCGGCGTATTGGGTCTGCGACATGCCCAGTACCTCACGGCGGAGCTGACGCAGCACCTGCCCAGAGCTGATTTCTTCGCGCACCAGTTGAGCCGCTAATGTCGTCAGCAGCGCCTCCCGCTCGATGCTGGTGAGCTCTTTGCGCTTCATACCAACCCCCAGCGCTGCAGCTTGGCATCCAGATGATCCAACCCCACCGCATCCAATGCCAAAATGGTATTGGGTACACCCCGCTGCGCTAGCCGTTTCTTCAAGCCCACTAGCTGGCTACCCAAGGCTTTCAGCTCTGCCATGAGCCGCTCTGGTGGAAGATAAACGCTCAGGCGTTCTGCAATGGCGGCCCAGTTAAACTCTCGCCCTTCTTCAAACGGCGCCCCCCAGGTAATGGTTCTGACGATTCCCTCAGGATCTGCCTTCATGGGCGCAAAGTCGTACACCGGTGCCCACCAGGTTCCTTGCGGTGTTTTCAGCAGCGCCGCATTGCGGCCATGATTGTCGCTATTGGCAAACGCAACATTGAGCAGGTCGCGTTTCACCCACTCACTGACAAAGCGCGCCGTATCGAAATGGTCACCCGACTCACGCACGCGGAATTGTTGGCTCAACATATCCACCAACTCCCCGACCACGGCAAAATGATTCAAGAAGCTTCCCGGCTCTTTCCCCATGACGGAGTAAACAGACTCCAGGCCATACCGCGCGAGCGCTCCCTCTTGATAGCCCACATCAAAGCGGGGCAACCAGAGCGATGGATATCGCGCACCTTCGATCAGACGCATCCCTTGGGTATCGATGGTCGCGACGCCCAGCGACGCTAACTCGTGATAGAAATAGTACTCCGCACGCAATATGTCGTTATCGATCACCGTGCGCTGACCGCGAGGAAATTTCACCAGATAGTACTGATCGATATTCGCCGGATCGTCCTGATAGGTATCAATCCAGACCTGATCATCTGATGAACAGCGCAACAGCAGCTTGGGCGCCTCACCACCGGCCCCAGTCGCGCCCCCCCCAGCAGCCCCCATCTGCTGCGCATAGGCCAGAAAGTCGCTATCCCGATTGACGACATCCACCATTGCAAAGCGCTGCTGCTCCAGCGTGCTGCCTGCTGGGCGCTCAGGAAGGGCCTCTTTGATACGTAAATTGCCCACTGGCGCAATCGTTCCCTTGGCCAGTAGCGCGGCATCCTGCTCCGCCTCACTAAGTGCCGATATACCCAACTGCGTGACCCAGTAACGGCGGCTGGCCCCAGAGGGCATGATATCGTCTAAAAAAGTGAACCAGCGTGGCGATTGATGGGTATTCATCAACTCGATAGGCAAACGAAGGCTACAGGCGTGCTCATCGTCGTGATCCAGCCACTCAAGGGCATAATCGGTAAGGTAGCCCAAACGCGCAGGCCCTCGACGGCCCCGCTCTGGATGCTCGAACACCAGCTCGGCAGCATCGTGCCACTGCCCTTGGTAGAAGGCTTGAACGGTTAGCAACACGGCTCACCTTTAACGCGTCATTTGATGAGTAGTTTAATGCTCAAAAGTGTAGTTCGAAGCAGCATAATGTGCACTTTAATACTCAAATTTAAATCAAATTATCTTAAATGAGCAGTTTAATACCCATTTACCTCAGGAGATATCATGCCGTCTGATCAAACGCCCGTTGATATGATCGAGCACGCCATGCAGGCATTGGCCCACGCCGACCCCGACATTGCGCGTGCCTACCCCTTGGTGGGTGCGCCCAGCCCGCGCCAGCGCGACCCCGGGTTTGCCACCTTTTTCTCGACCATCGTTAGCCAGCAGATCTCCACCGAGGCCGCTCGGGCCATCATGGGCCGAGTGAATACGCTGCTGCCGGAGCTGCATGCCACGGCGGTGATGGAGGTGGAAGGCCAGGCGCTGCGGGATGCAGGCTTGTCGTGGCGCAAGATCGAGTATGCCAAAGGGCTGGCAGAGGCGGAACTTGCGGGCACGTTTAGCGCCGATGGCTTGGCGCACCTCAGCGATGACGAGGCGATTGCCGCGATTACCCAGCTACGTGGTTTTGGCCGCTGGAGCGCCGAGACCTACCTGATGTTCTCGCTCAAGCGCCCCGATATCTTCCCCGCCGACGACTTGGCGTTAAGAGTGGCGCTGGGCCGCCTGAAAGGCATGGAGGACAAACCCACGCCGAAGCAGGCCCGCCAGTTGGTGGAACCCTGGGCCCCCTGGCGCAGCGTGGGGTCGCTGTT
>NZ_LFGS01000017.1:105110-114306 GCF_002078135.1 Halomonas sp. BC1
AGGCACTACTATCGCGGCGAGCCGGTTTAGCGCGGCGGTTACAGCGTCAGCCCGCCAAACTTGCCGTTCTGGTAATCCTCTACCGCCTGCACGATCTCGTCGCGGGTGGTCATCACGAAGGGGCCGTGGGAGTAGACCGGCTCATCGATGACATCGCCATGGCCAAACAGCAGGCGCGCATCGCTGGCTGCCTCGATGGCAAGGCTTTCGCCGTCACGGTCGAGCTCAATCAAATGATGCGCTTTGGCAGGCTCGCCGCCCACCGTCACGTCACCACTCACCACGTACAGAAACACCTGCCGCCCAGGGGCTACGGGAAGCTGCTCATGGGCCCCTGCGGGCAGCGCGAGTGTGGACATGAACACGCCGGTCAGCGACTCGATCGGGCCTGACTGCCCTTGCCACTCCCCGGCAATCAGGTTGAGCGTGCCGCCGCCCGCTAGGGGAACGGCGGGTATGCCTTCCTGCTGCAGGCCCACGTAGCGCGGTTCGCTCATCTTCAGCCGCGACGGCAGATTGACCCACAGCTGGAGGATTTCCAGCGGCCCGCCTTCGCGCAGGAACTCAGGGGGCGAGATTTCTGCATGCACGATGCCGCTGCCCGCGGTCATCCACTGCACGCCGCCTGCATGGATCACGCTCTGATGTTTGGCGCTGTCGGCGTGGGCCAGCGAGCCCTCCAGAATGAAGGTGACCGTCTCGAACCCCCGGTGCGGGTGCGGCCCAAACGGCAGCCCACGATTATTGGCGGAATATACCTGCGGGCCGTGGTGATTCAGGAACAGAAACGGATCGAGCTGATCCACGCCAGGCCCCGGCAGCGGCCTGCGGGTGACCAGGTCTCCGATATCGTCACGATGGGCAGGGTGCTGAGCGACCATGCGGCGAACGGATGGGGTATGGGGTGATGACATGACGTCCTCCTTATCGATACGCCCAGCGTAAAACCTCAGCGACGCAATGAGGAGCGAATAATTTGCCTTGATTCATTGCAATAATGTGATGATCGTCAGGAAACGCTTGGGCCTCCGCCAGGCCAGCAGCGTGATCAAGAGCCAAGCGTTTTGACCCTCTCTCTGCGCATCCCCATCTTGCTCAGGCCCCGTGGGGCAGCAATGCGGAAGAAGCGCTCAACCACCCCGGCATCGGTGGCAGGCGTTATCAAGGAAACCGCGACAAACAACGGTAGATTGATCATCAGCCCCCAGAACCCTGCGTGAATACCCAGCGGGTGTGGCCACAACGTGGTAAAAGCCACCGTGACGAGGAAACCTGCCAGGATGCCTGCCATCACACCTAGGCGTGAGGCTCTCGGCCAGAAGAACATACCCACGAACGCAGGCAGTACCTGTGACGCAAATCCCAGGCCCACCAGTAGAATCATCACCAAACTGCCCGGCTCAGCAATCGCCAGCGGTGCCACCACTAAAAACATGACCGGTAGAATCAGTAACCGCGCTAGCCTTGCAGTCACATCGTTCGAAAGCTTCAGTGCGGGCTGCAAAACGTCTTTACTCAGCGACAGCGAAATCGAATGAATAAACGGTTCGCTGGAGGACATCGACGCCGCCAAAGTCCCCGCCCCCAGCAAGCCTACCAGCACCACCGGCAAGTGTTGCATCGCGTAATCAAGGGCAACCGTGTCGGCTCGGGCCAAGTCAGGGAGAGAGAAAATGCCGATGAAGCCCACCACTACCATGGGTAAAATCACCACGTAGTAGGTAGGTAACCACGTCGCGCTACGGCGGATAGTACGCGCCGATGAAGCACTCATCCACTGGGTCCAGACAGGGGGCATGAACGAGAACATGGAGACGATAATGGACGTGGTCCAGAAGCTGTAGCTCATGTCGCCCCCGGCACCCGGTAGCGTGAGAAACTCACCATGTTCCGCCTGGATACGCTCGAAGACACGGGAAAAGTTCACCCCCCCAGTGGCACTGTGTACGGCCCACAGGCCAACGGCCCAGGCAACCACCAGCATCAATACGCCCTGAAACGCATTCGTGCGCCCAATCGCGCGTTGACCACTGGCATAGAGGTAAACCGCTATGCAGCCAAGTACCAGGAATACTCCTAACCATACAGGAATCATTCCACCACTCATGACAAACAAGATATACGCCGAGCCAATGGTTTGCAGTACCGCATAAGCAACCGAGCCTATGGCCATGACCAACGCAGCCAAGGCCCCCAGCGTCGGGCTTTGATAACGATCTGCGATGGCACTTGCCTGAGTGACATGACCAAACTGCTCACCAAATTGCCATACCTTCGGGCCAAAGTACCAGGCAACCAGGGCCAGGTACGCCAGATAGATCGCCACATAAAAAACCGCCACCCCCTTGGAGTATGCCCAGCCGGGAGCTCCCATAAAGGTGTAAGCACTGACACTGCCTGCAGCTATCAGAAGATAAAGCGTTACAGGGCCCATACTGCGCCCCGCGACTCCCCACTCTTCCAGACTGTTCATCGAGCGGCCAGCCCTGGCACGGAGGCCGATGACCATGGCAACAGCAACGTAGGTCAGGGTAATCAGTAATGGCCAAGCGCTACTCATGGTCATCTCTCTCTACAATGTGGTTACCGATCAACATGACCACCACGCAGGTAAAAATCACTAGATAGCTCCACACCACCACCCATGGCAGCCCTAGTACCAGGGTGGCTCGGTTGACGAGCGCAATCACCGGCCAGGTACCTGCCACGACCAGTGCCACAAACGCCATCAACAGCCCCCACCCTGCCCGTGAAGTCGGCAGTACCAATAAACGTCGCATGTATGTTCCCCTCTTGATATTTATTACCTTTGCTCAGTAAACGCCCTGCTCACTCCAGTACGCTTTTGTCACACACCGGCATCGGCAAGCACATTGGCAGCCCTAAACGGGCTTCCAGCTGTCGTGCCAACTTGAGCACGAAGTGGTCCGCAAAGCGCGGGCCAATCAATTGCACTCCGATTGGCATATTGCGCTTACTGAGGCCCGCATTGAGCGAGATGGCAGGCTGCTCTCCCATGTTCCACGGCACGGTATAGGCAATATGCTCAAATGGCTGACGGGGATCATTGGTAGGCGATGCCCACTCAGCAGGGAAGGCAATATTCGGTGTCGTGGGAGATATCACTGCATCCACCGTCTCGAAGACGGATTCCGTGGCACGACGCATCGCCATGGTTTGTTGAAAACCTTGCACTACCTCTACTCCGCTCAGGCGGGCACCGCCATCTGCCCAGGCCAGAATGGCCGGTAGCACCTGCTCGCGCTCTTCCGCCGCAAGCTTTGATAGCTCGCTCCACTGGCGGGCCTGCCAGAAGTGATCCAACCCATCCAACATTTCTCGGCTAAGCACGGGGGCCATCGGTACCAACGTGGCACCCGCCGCTTCCAACAGCCTTGCGGCCTGCTCCACGTGGTAGCGAATTTCTTCATCCAGAGGCAATCCACAGCCCGCCTCCATCATCACGCCTATTCGCAAGCCTTTGACATCCAGCGCGAGGTCCATCCAGTCAATATGTTCTGGGGGTAAGCGCATGGCATCACGTCGATCCGTGCGAGCAAGGGTATTCATCATGAGTGCGGCATCTTCGACGCTCCGAGTCATCGGCCCTGCGCAGCGTCCTACATAATAAGGGTCGATAGGTATGCGCCCCAACGTTGGCTTGAAGCCTACGATGCCACACCAGGCCGCTGGCAAACGCACTGAGCCGCCAATATCGGTCCCCACATGTAGCGGCCCGAAGCCAGCGGCAGCGGCAGCACCGGCCCCCGAACTGGACCCGCCGGTATTACAGGCCAAGTTCCATGGATTGCGGGTGATACCATGAAATGAAGAGAGCCCCGAGGAGAGCATGCCAAAATCAGGACAGGTGGTTTTCGCCAGGACCAGTGCGCGGTCTTCCGAGAGACGGGCCGCCGGGGGCGCATCTGCACTGGCAGTGGGCTGTTTGCCCAATCCCGTGCCCAGCGGCACCGGCACCCCTTCCGTGGCAATCAGCTCTTTTAGCGTGACGGGAACACCATCCAAAGCTCCGCTGGGTTTTCCCTTTGCCCAACGCTGGGTAGATGCCTCGGCAGCCTTGATGAACACCTCAGGCTGATAGCCATACAGTGCGTTGATGGAGGGCTCCCATTGGGCGATATGCGCGACCAACGCGCTGGCGACGTCTTTTGGTGAGAACGTATGGGCTCGATAGCCCTCAAGCAGTTGAGTCGCCGTTAGCTGGTGTAGTTCAAGCATCCCGTCACCTTAGTGCTGTTGTTATCAAGGTCAATAACCCCAGCATGAACCCACACGGTGCCTTCTGCTATTTCAATATTGACCTCAGCGTGTCCACAATTTGTGTGCACTTCGCCCACTCAAAAGCCTGCAGAAGCGGGCTCTATATTGTCTGCAATGCATTCGCCAATAGTGACAAGCATGCCTCAGTCGCAAAACTGCGCTGACGGTGGCGATAGACACAGAGGTCGACGCGTGCGGCTTCGAGCTCTGAAGATGAGATAGGGACGCTCACCAGGTCACCCAACTGACATTCCCGAGCGACTGCCATCGGTGGTAATACCAGCACGCCGGCACCGTTGATCGCGAGTGCTTTCTGGGTTTCAAGTGACGCGGTTTTGAAGGTGGGCACCAGCACCACATTGGCTCGGTGAGCGGCACGCTCCAGCGCTTGCCGAACACCATAGGACTCATGCGGCAGGATCAAACGGTGCTTCGCCAAGGTGTGCAGCGACAACTCGGAAGCGGTGGCCAGCGGATGGCCTGGCGCCACGACGGCATGGTGGTTCAGCTCGGCACTGGCGTAGGGCACAATGTCATCATGGCGCGGCATGAAGAAGGATAGGCCAATGTCCGCATCACCACGGCGTAATGCTTCGACCATCTGGTTTGAGCTGGCAATATCAATATCAAAGCTCAAATGGGAATAGCGCTGCCCCATCTTGGCTAACGCAGGCGCGAGCAGGCCTGCTACCACGCCTTCGGCCACTTGCAGGCTGACTCGGCCCGTGCGCAAACCTTTGAGGTCAGCGATATGCTCCTGCACCCGCTCCAGGTCACGGATGGTTCGTTGCGCCTGGGCGGCCAATAGCTCTCCCGCTGCCGTGAGGCTAATGCCGTTAGGGCCACGCTCAATGAGCGGGGCGCCCAATTGATGTTCCAGCAAATCAATCTGACGGCTAATCGCCGTGGGAGCAATGTGTAGCTGGGCCGCAGCCTGTCGAAGCGAACGACATCTTGCCACGGTGTCGAAGTAACGTAAGGCTCGACCACTGATCATCTATTAGCCCCCATCGCTATGGCAAAACCTTCGCTCAGAATTTCGTCACCACGGTGACCCCCGCGCCTTCGAACTTGTCCATGTTGATCAACGCCTGCACGGACTCTTCCAGCGTGATGCGGCGGCCAATCAGCTTTTCCGGCGCCAGTTTGCCCGACTGGATCATCGCCAGCATGGCATCGTAGCGATGCGCCTGCATGCCATGGCTACCCAGAATTTCCAGCTCGTTGGCGATCACCTTGCTCATCGGCACGGCGGGCGTGCTGTGGTCCGCCAGCATCAGCCCCACCTGAACATGCTTGCCGCGCTTGCGCAAATTGCTGATGGAGTTGAAGCAGGTGGTGGGGTGGCCCAGCGCGTCCAGCGAGACGTGCGCGCCGCCTTGGGTGATCTCGACCACCGCCTCCACCACGTCGGCCACCTGGTTGGCATTCACCGTGGCCACCGCCCCTAGCTGGCGCGCCAAAGCCAGCGCCTGCTCGGAAATATCCACCGCCACCACGTTGGCACCGGCTGCGCTGGCAATCATGATGGCCGACAGCCCCACGCCACCGCAGCCGTGCACCGCCACCCACTGGCCCGCCGACACGCGGCCCTGGTCTACCACCGCACGAAAAGAGGTTACGAACCGACAGCCCAGGCTGGCGGCGGTATCGAACGTCAGGGTATCCGGCAGTGCGACCAGATTCACATCGGCGTAGTGAATGCCCACATACTCGGCAAACGAGCCCCAGTGGGTAAACCCCGGCTGGAATTGAGCATCGCACACCTGATGATTGCCGGTGTGGCACTCCGGGCAGGTGCCGCAGCCACCCACGAACGGCACGGTCACCCGGTCGCCAACGCGCCACTTCGTCACGTCCTTGCCCACCGCTTCCACCACGCCGGAGAGCTCATGGCCCGGCACATGGGGAAGCTGGATATCCGGGTCGTGGCCCATCCAGCCGTGCCAATCACTGCGGCATACGCCGTTGGCCATCACCTTCACCACGACCCCGTGAGGCGCTGGCGCTGGGTCAGGCACCTGCTGGATGCTGGGCGGGGTAGAAAACTGCTCGAATACCACGGCTTTCATGGCTCACTCCTGAACGGTCGACGGTGCGTTGGATGTATACGCACTATAGCGAGCCACGCCCGAAATTACGTTTCCTTCTGATGGACATCCTGCGCCTTTTTGAAGCACTCTTTTCAACAACATGAACAAACCGAAAGAGCCTTTCAAAATGAGCGAGCTTGATAAAAAGGATGCCCGATTAGCCACCTTGCTGCAGGCAGACGGGCGGGTGGCCAACGCACGGCTGGCCGAGCAGCTGCACCTGAGCGAAGCCACCTGCTGGCGGCGCCACAAACGCCTGGAAGAGCTGGGAGTGATCGAAGGCTACCAGGCCATCCTCAACCGCCGCAAAGTGGGCGCCAGCGTGCTGGCCTTCGTGCAAATCACCTGCACCCAGCACAGCGAAGCCGCGACGGCAGAGTTCGAGCGCATCATCCAGGCCAGCTCCCGCGTACTGAGCTGCCACAACACCACCGGCGAAGCCGACTTCCTGCTACAGGTAGTCGCCAAAGACCTGGACGACTACAGCCACTTCGTCGAAACGGTGCTGCGCAAACTGCCCGGGGTATCGAGCATCCGCTCCAACCTCTCGCTGAGGGAAATGAAAGCGACCAGCCATTTGCCGGTTGAGGAGCTGCTGGGGCTGTGAGCGAGGCAATGGAAAAGAGCGCTGAAAGAAAGTGTATTCAGCAGCCATAAAATGGATATAACCGTGTCTATAAATAGCTAAAATAGCCTAAAATGGATATAGGAGTATCCAGGTAAAGAAAGTGAGCTTATGCCCCGTTTTCTGTTGTTAGACGATACCGATGTTCAGCAGGCCTTTGCCGCCCACCTACGCAGGTTGCGCGAGCAGGCCAAGCTATCCCGTGCGGCGCTGGCGCAGCGCAGCTGTGTGCCCGCTCCCACCATCAAGAAATTCGAGCTCACCGGGCAAATTTCTCTACGCCAACTGCTGTTGCTCTGGCAAAGCCTGGATGACCTGGCACGGCTCTATGCGCTGACCCAACCCGACGCCCTCCCCACTAAACAGCCCTCCTCCATCGAAGAGGTGCTCAAAGATGGCCTTTAAGCCAACGCAGCGGTTGAACGTGACACGCACGCTCTCAACGGGAGAGCGAGTCGCGGCTGGCGTTTTAGCGCAGAACCGCCAAGGGGTCTTCTTTCAATACGCAGAAGGCTACGTGGAACAGCATGGCAACCTGTCGCCCTTTACGCTCAACAGCGACCTGACTCTTCAACTTGCCCCCCAAATACCACACCAAGGTCTACATGGGGTATTTGGCGACTGTTTACCCGATGGCTGGGGACTGCTGTTGCAAGACCGTGTCTTTCGCCAGCAGGGCATCGCCCCGACACAGCTGACGGCGATGGATCGGCTGGCATTCGTTGGCCATCGAGGGATGGGCGCTCTTGCCTTTGAGCCCATATCAGAGGCAGCACCGACACAGGGTGATCACGAAGACTTGCCGACACTTGGCTTAACGGCTCAGGCCGTTTTCGATGGTCAAACGGAAGACGTGCTGAGTGCTCTCGTCGCAGCGGGTAGTTCCGGCGGAGCCAGGCCCAAAGCACAGCTTTTCATGCCACCGGACAAGCCAACAACGTGCCGAACCGACGCCAAGCCAGGGGATGACGCTTGGCTGGTCAAGTTCACTTCTCAACACCTGCCACTGGGTCACGACGAGGGGCTCTGCGAAGCGGCCTACCTGGAACTAGCGAACACAGCAGGGCTTGAGCCGCCCGAATGGCAGTTGCTTCGGGTGCCTACGAGTCAAGGTGAGCGCGCCTGGCTTGCCATCAAACGGTTTGACTGGGTTCATCAGACGCACCCTGCCGGGCGTCTCCACATGCACAGCGCCTGTGGACTGCTGGATGCCGACTTCCGAACCCCTAGCCTGGACTACGCCGACCTGATCAAGGCCAGCCGCCAGCTATGCCGCTCTCCCGCCGTCGGCCAGCTGCAATTTCGACGCGCGCTGTTTAATCTGTTTGCCTGCAACCAGGACGATCACAGTAAGAATTGGGCATTTTTGCAGGACGATACAGGCCAATGGAGACCAGCGCCGTTCTATGACGTGACCTTTAGCCCCCACCCTTTTGCAGAACACGCGACGGCCTACATGGGATTTGGCAAACAACCGCCTCTCAAGGCGATGCAACGGCTGGCAACACAGGCAGGTTTCACGGATTGGAAACAGGCCCTGCCGTACGTTCAAGAGACAGTGGACGTTCTCAGCAGCTTCTCGGTAGTGGCCAAGCACCTCGGAGCGAGAGCCAGCACCATTGATCTCATCACCAAGCGGTTGAATCAGGCGTGGCGAGAGAACAAGGGGCTATTGAGCACCTGAGCAGACTGTAGGTCGTTGACGTGATCGCTTGGCTCAATGCGACTCTAGATCCTGCCCGTTCTGCTCATTACTCTGCTGAGTTGGCGCATCATCCCCTATAAAGACAGGCCTATCGTTCTCCCAAACCACGGCATATTGACCAAGGCGGCGTTTGCGCTCGAGCGTTTCGGCAACCGCCGAGCGTAAGCTCTCTAGCATCTCGTGAGTATCAGGAGTCAACTGAGTCATAGCGGAGATTTCTTCAGATTATGCAGGCTGCATAAGGAAGCGGCGCTGGATACCTGCTAGCAATATTAAGTCAGGCCCAAAAGCGAAAAACCCCGATGCACTCACCGAGGTTTAGACGCCGACCGGGCACTCCCTGTCCATTTAACTTCAGCTTGTAGAGTTTGGCATGCCAAGTCAATGCCAATACCTCATCACTCAATATTCTGTATCTGCTCCCGCATCTGCTCAATCAACACCTTCAACTCCACCGCACAACGCGTTGTTTCCGCCACCACCGATTTTGAG
>NZ_LFGS01000017.1:116279-120318 GCF_002078135.1 Halomonas sp. BC1
CCACCCGACCGAGAGCGTATTCGCTTCCCGGTTAAGTTCCTGCATTAGGAAGTCCAGGCGGCGGCCTTTGGGGCCTTTTTGGGCGAGCTGGTGGCGCACTTCGTCGATATGCGCGGTGAGGCGGTCCAGCTCTTCGTCCACGTCGGCTTTTTGGGCCACCAACACCAGTTCGGCTTCCAGGCGCTGGGGGTCGAGTTCGGTCTTGGCGACTTCTAAACGTTCCAGCAGCTGGGCCCGCTGGCGTTCCAGGATTTGCGGCATCAGGCTGCGTACGGTGGCCACTTGCTCGCTGACGGCGTCCAGGCGGGTGGTGATCATCTCGGCCAGCTTTTCGCCTTCCCGGGCGCGGGCGTCGATCAGTTCCTTGAGCGCCTGGTCGAACAGCGCTTTGGCGGCGGCCTTGATGGCGTCCTGGTCCAGGTGCTGGGTTTCCATCACGCCGGGCTGGTTGAGCAGCGCAAGCGTGGTGGGCGGTACGGCGCTGGGCACCTGCTGCTGAATGGCCGCCAGGGCGTCGGCAATCTCTTGCAGGCGCGCGATGTTCACCGCCGGTGCCTGGGCGGTGTCGGCGCTCTCGAAACGTACGCTGCACTCCACCTTGCCACGCGCCAAGCGGGTACGCAGCGCTTCGCGCAGCAGCGGCTCCAGGTCACGCAGGCTTTCGTGCAAACGAAAATGCGGCTCCAGGTAGCGCTGGTTCACCGAACGTATCTCGACCTGCAGGGTGCCAAAAGGGGCGGCCTGCTCGGCGCGGGCGAAGGCGGTCATGCTGTGAACGTGGCGGGGGCTGGCCATGGGGGCTCCTGTGGGTCGCGTTTTGGTCAGTCTACCTGATCTTGTCGGGGCGGGGTGGCTTGAATGGGCCTGGCCTGAATAGCCCCATGCCGGGTGGCGTTGACGTGTACAATGGTGGGCCTTTTCAACGTAATGATGATGTGAGGTGCTATGCGTCCTGATGTAGTTCGCCCCAGCGGTCGCGAGGCCAACCAGCTGCGTGAGATTCGTTTGACCCGCGACTTCACGCGCCATGCCGAAGGCTCTGTGCTGGTGGAGTTTGGCGAGACCAAGGTGCTGTGCAACGCCAGCGTGGAAGCGGGCGTACCGCGCTGGCTGCGTGGCAAGAATCAGGGCTGGATTACGGCGGAGTACGGCATGCTGCCCCGCGCCACGCACTCCCGCAGCAACCGCGAAGCCACCCAGGGCAAGCAGGGTGGTCGCACGCTGGAGATTCAGCGGCTGATTGGCCGTAGCCTGCGCGCGGCGGTGAATTTGAAGAAGCTGGGTGAGTTCACCATTACCGTGGATTGCGATGTGATCCAGGCCGATGGCGGCACGCGCACGGCGGCCATTACCGGTGGCTGCGTGGCGCTAGTGGATGCCATTCGCTACCTGCAGCGGGAAAAGAAGATCAAGGGCGACCCCTTCAAGCAGTTGGTCAGCGCCATTTCCGTGGGCATTTACAAGGGCGTTCCGGTGCTGGACCTGGACTACCCGGAAGACAGCAAGGCCGATACCGACCTTAACGTGGTGATGACCGAAAACGCCGAGCTGATCGAAGTGCAGGGCACCGCCGAAGCAGGCGCGTTCAACCGCCAGGAACTGAACGCCATGCTGGACCTGGCCGAAAAAGCCGGTGAAGAGCTGCGCGAGAAGCAGCGTGAAGCGCTGGGCATTCGCGGCTAGGCGGGCCTGAAACGCAACAGGCCAGCGGTAAGCTGGCCTGTTGCCGATGCGACGCGGGAAGTAGCTAACGCTTAGAGCGCTAAATCATACTCAACGATCAGCGGTGCGAACTCGGAGAAGGTCGCATCGTAATCAATCCACGCGTCTACCACATGGCGCCGGAAGTTGGGGCCGACCAGCTGGTAGTCGATCCGCCAGCCTTCCTGCCGGTCCCGGGGTACTTCCTGGTCCAGCTTGGGCCACCAGGTGTATTCGCCAGCATCGCGATTGATCTCGCGGAAGGTGTCGATGAAACCGGTTGGGCCAAGCACCTGGTCCATCCAGGCACGCTCTTCCGGGCGGAAGCCGGAGGTGAGCTGATTGTCCGACCAGTTGGCCAGGTCGACGGTCTTGTGGGCAATGTGCCAGGTACCGCAGATGATGTATTCGCGGCGCTTGCGCGACATCTTCGTCAGGTACTCCTGGTACTGCTCCATGAACGCCTGCTTGGCTTTCTGGTCACTTCCGTCGGGCATCAGGAAAGTGGCAATGCTGAAACGGTCATAGTCCGCCTGCAGAAAGCGCCCTTCGTGATCGCACTGAGGAAACCCCAGGCCGTACATGATGGCCTTGGGGATTTTGCGGCAATAGAGCGCCACACCGGCGAAACCATCCTCCTCGGCATCCAGGAAATAGCCTTCGTAGCCTTCCGGATAGAGAATATGGTCACCCAGTTCAAAACTTTTTGCCTTGATGTTCTGCACGCAGACCACGTCGGCATCCTGCTGAGCCAGCCAGTCCAGGAAGCCACGGTCGACGGCATCACGAATACCATTGACATTGATGCTGGCAATTTTCATAAATCGTCCCTTTTGCGTCGCTGCTGTATGATACCCGACGTTTAGACGTTTGGGTAAATAGACAAACCAATTCTTGCTATTTAGCCCCGTTTTATTGTTGCGTTTGACTTACATTCCTATCGACCACACCTACCGACAAGAGAACACCGCCGTGGCCACCACTCTACAACCCTACCAACGCGATTTCATTGCCTTCGCTATTGAGCAGGGCGTGCTCAAGTTTGGCGAGTTCACGCTGAAGTCGGGGCGAGTAAGCCCTTACTTTTTCAACGCAGGCCTGTTCCAGACGGGCCGAGCGCTGGCCAAGCTGGGGCGTTTCTATGCCCAGGCGATTGTCGATAGCGGCCTGCAGGCCGACGTGCTGTTCGGCCCTGCCTACAAGGGCATCCCCCTGGCGGCGGTCACCGCGGCGGCCCTGGCCGACCACCACGACCGTGACATGCCCTACGCCTTCAATCGCAAGGAAGCCAAGACCCATGGTGAAGGCGGTAACATCGTGGGGGCTGAGCTGGCGGGCGATATCTTGATCATCGATGACGTGATCACGGCGGGCACGGCCATCCGCGAAGTCATGACCCTGATCGAGCAGAGCGGCGCTCGGGCGGGCGGCGTGATCATTGCTCTGGACCGCCAGGAGCGTGGCCAGGGCGAGCAGAGTGCTATTCAGGAAGTACAGGCGCAGTATGGCATGCCCGTGGTCAGCATTGTGACGTTACAGCAGGTTCTAACTTACCTGGAAGAGCACGCCGACAGTGAGGTTGCTGCCTACGCCGATGCCGTGCGTGCTTACCGGGATTGCTACGGTGTCAGTAATATATTACGCTAGCCTAATTTTTACCTTACAGGAAGCATGAGATCAATGAAGAAGAGTGTATTCGTTGTCGGTATTGTCATCATGGCCGTGGCCAGTCAGCAAAGCCATGCCTTCAGTGTCGGCGCGACGGCGGGGGAGAACTCCTACAGTATTCAGGGCACCAAGCGTATCGTCCCTGGGCTGCATGCCGGTATCGGTTATTACTCGAGCGATGATAGTGGCGGGGATGCCAAGGCCTATTCCGGGTCGCTTATGCTCACCCCTTATACACCGCTGGTGGACGTCAGTGTGGGTGCGCGTTACCAGTATCTGGATACTGACTATGGCAATGGCGGCAATCTGGGGCTGGGTGGTAGCGCCTATATTCCGACGCCGATTCCTCGGGTTTCGCTGGGTGGCGATGCACATTACTTCCCATCTGCCCTCTCCCATGGTGATGTGGATGAAAGCTATGAATATGGTGCAAATGCCCGCTTCCGGATTTTGGGCAATAGCTACCTGACCGGCGGTTACCGCTATTTCAAGACCGACTTCGATGGCAGCGCTGGGTCGCGGACACTGGAAAGCGGCTGGGTGTTCGGCCTCAGAGTAGGGTTTTAAAGGTTCTTCGTCACTTCACGTGGATTTGGCCTGATCGAACAGGCGGCCCACCGGGCTGCCAATCAGGTAGATCATGGCAATGAAGTTGGCTTCGTTCCGGTAG
>NZ_LFGS01000017.1:120826-130459 GCF_002078135.1 Halomonas sp. BC1
TGTCGCAGACCACCTCGACCACGTTGTTGGGGTCGCCGCCATGAGCCGCCAGGAAGGCGCTGAATGCCTCGATGGCCTCCTTGCCATGGCCTGGGACGGCGAAGATCACGGACTCCTGCTTGCGCTGCATATCAAGGAACACCGTCACGTACCGCTGGCCACGCCGGGAGGCGGTTTCATCAACGCCGACAGTGGCCACACTGGACAGGTCCAGCTCCCCCAGCATGCGGCCTACGTAGTAGTGCACGATGCGCCACAGTCGCTTGTCGGTGATCTCCAACTGCCGAGAGACCGCCAGCACGGGCATCTCTTTGGCCAGCGACATGGCCGCTTGCTCGAACAGCAGGGTGAAGTCGCTGCCCGGGCGCGCCCAGGGCACCTCGATGCGTTTCACACCATGCTCGGGGCACTTGGTGCGAGGCACGCGGGCGTGCAGGTAGCAGTGGTGCTGGAAAAAGTTCAGATGCCGCCAGGTCTTGTCGGCGAAGTCGTGAGCCGGGCAGGCCTTGCCGCAGTCAGGACAGGGGTAGAGGCTGCCCCGCTCGGCCTCGACGTAGAGGTCCAACCGGTGGGGCGATACGGAGGTATCCAGGTGCTGGTCCTTGAGAATCCAGGGCGCTTGCAGGCCCAGGCCGAGGGCCAGAATCTGGGTGCCATCCATGCCATACCTCCTATCGTCGTAGAGGTCATATCCTGGCCCAGCTCAGGGGGCGAATTCCACACCCAACGACGAAGAGCCCTTTTAAACTAGTCGCCAACTGCCGGGAAGCACCCATGCTTGATGTCGTACTGTTCGAACCCGAGATCCCGCCCAATACTGGCAACCTGATCCGGCTATGTGCCAATACCGGCTTTCGCCTGCATCTGATCGAACCGCTGGGCTTCGTGCTTGATGATAAGCGCCTGCGCCGCGCCGGACTCGACTACCACGAGTGGGCGGCACTGCGCGTTCATCGAGACTGGCCAAGCTTTGTCGAAGCCGTGGCACCAGTGCGGATCTTCGCCGTATCAACCCGCGGGCGTATCGGCTACCACCAGCCGGCCTATGCGCCGGGCGATGCATTGGTGTTCGGCCCTGAGACCCGTGGCTTGCCTCAGGCGCTGCTTGATGACCTGCCCGAGACATGGCGGTTGCGTATCCCCATGCTTCCCGGAAGCCGCAGTCTCAACTTGTCCAATGCCTGTGCGGTGGTCGTCTTCGAAGCCTGGCGCCAGCTCGACTTTGCCGGTGCTAGCGAACTCGCCAAGGAGTAAGCGATGTCGATTCAGCAGCGCTTGGCCAAGCTGAACCCACGCCAGCAGGAAGCAGTACGCTATATTGATGGCCCCTGCCTGGTGCTGGCCGGGGCTGGCTCCGGCAAGACCAGTGTCATTACCACCAAGATCGCCTATCTGGTCAAAGAGTGCGGCATGAGCGCGCGCAAAATCGCTGCTGTCACCTTTACCAACAAGGCCGCCCGAGAGATGAAAGAGCGGGTGGGCCAGATGCTGAAGGGCAAGGAGGGCCACGGGCTGACGGTCTCGACCTTCCATAACCTGGGGCTCAACATCATTCGCGGCGAGCTGAAGACGCTGGGCTACAAGCCGGGGTTTTCGCTGTTCGACCCGGAAGACGCCAAGGCGCTGCTGCGGGACTTGATGAACAAGGACGCTCAGGTGGATGCCGAGCAGATCAACGCCGTTCAGGCCAAGATTTCCCAGTGGAAGAACGACCTGGTGCTGCCCGGGGATGCGCTTTCGTTCGCTGCCGATGACGACGAGCATTTCGCGGCACGGGTGTACGAAGCCTACGTTCGCCACCTGAAAGCCTACAACGCGGTGGATTTCGACGACCTGATTCTGCTGCCCGTGGTGCTCTTGCAGCGTGACCCGGAAGCACTGGCCCGCTGGCGGCGCAAAATCCACTACATGCTGGTGGATGAGTACCAGGACACCAACGTTTCCCAGTACCTGCTGGTGAAGCTGCTGATGGCCGAACGCGCCACCTTTACCGTGGTCGGCGACGACGACCAGTCGATTTACGCCTGGCGGGGCGCTCGGCCGGAAAACCTGGTCACCCTGGGGGAGGATTTCCCGCGCTTGAAGGTCATCAAGCTGGAGCAGAACTACCGCTCTACCGGCACGATACTGCGCGCCGCCAACACGCTGATTGCCAACAACCCCCACGTCTACGACAAAACCCTGTGGTCGGAGATGGGCGACGGCGCGCCGATTCGCGTGGTGGTGAACCGCCATGAGGAGGCGGAAGCCGAGCGAGTGGCCAGCGAGATGCTCACCCGGCGCATCAAGGAAAAAGCCGAGTGGCGCGATTTTGCGGTGCTTTACCGAGGCAACTTTCAGGCGCGGCTGCTGGAGCTGAAGCTGCAGCACTACCAGATTCCGTACAAGCTCTCCGGCGGCACGTCGTTTTTCTCGCGTAACGAGATCAAGGACGCCATGGCGTACCTGCGGCTTTTGATCAACCCCGCCGATGACAACGCCTTTTTGCGCATCGTCAACGTGCCCCGGCGTGAAATTGGCCCCGGCACGCTGGAAAAGCTCGCCAACTACGCCACCGAACGCTCCATTTCGCTGTTTTCCGCCTGCCACGAGCTGGGCCTGGAGCAAACGCTGCCCACCCGCGCCGTGGAGCGGCTGTCGCGTTTTACGCACTTCATCGATGGTGTACGCAAACGGATGGACCAGGGCGATGCCATTGCCGCGATACGCGACATGCTGCGGGATATGGATTACGAGGCATGGCTGTACCAGAACGCCAGCGCCCCGACCATTGCCGAGCGCCGCATGGCCAACGTATGGATCCTCATCGACCAGTTGGAAAAGTCGCTGAACCGCGACCCGGAAGAAAGTACCGCCAGCACCGAGACGGAAACCGACAGCGTCGAGGCCGCTATCTCGCGGCTGGTGTTGCGCGACATCCTGGAGCAGCAGGCCGAAGAGGATGACTCGGATCGCGTGCAGCTGCTCACCATGCACGCCTCCAAGGGGCTGGAGTTTCCCCACGTTTACCTGATGGGCTGGGAAGAGGATCTGCTGCCCCACCGTAACGCCATCGAGATGGGCACCGTGGAGGAGGAGCGCCGCTTGGCCTACGTGGGCATTACCCGCGCCCGGCGGACGCTGACGCTGACCCTGGCGCGCCAGCGCAAGGCGTATGGCGAACTGATGGACTGCCAGCCTAGCCGCTTTCTGGATGAGCTGCCCGCCGACGACCTGGAGTGGGAGGGCCGCGCCGACAAGGAAGACCCGGACAAGAAGCAGGCTCGGGGCAAGGATGCCATTGCGGGACTGCGTTCCTTGCTGGGCTGAGGGCGTTTGATAGGAAGGCGGGTTTTCAAGACAAAAAAATATCCACAGGGGGTAGGAAAAACCCGCCTGTGGATAGTTTGGAGCATCCGCTAACGAAGGATTACTCGGCTTCGGCGACCATGTAGTCGACGATGGCCATGATCTCTTCATCGGAAGCGCTGCTGCCACCGCGCGGCGGCATCACGCCCAGGCCGTTGAACACGCTGGCGTAGAGCTCATCCATTCCTTTGTCGATTCGCGCTGCCCAGGCATCCGCATCACCCAGCACCGGTGCACCGGCCACACCAGCGGCGTGACAAGCGACACAGCCTGCGCTGGAGTAAAGCGCGGCGCCATCCAGATCGCTACCACCATTGGCGGCTTCTTCTGTGCTGGCCACGGCTTCGTCTTCGCTGGTGGCTTCTTCAGCAGCAGCGACTTCCTCGCTGGCGCCCTCGTCTTCGGCAGCCGCTTCTTCACTGCCACCCAGCTCAGGCACGTCCATCACCGGTTCCAGCAGGTAGGCCGTGGCGGCTTCCATTTCGGCATCCGACAGGTTGGGGTTGCCGCCGCGGGCAGGCATCGCGCCAATGCCGTTGATCGAGTGCTCGAGCAGCGTGGCAAAGCCCTGCTCGGTACGCTCGGCCCAGGCGCTTTCATCACCACGTACCGGAGCACCGGCAGCGCCCGTCTCATGACACGCCATGCAGATACGGTTGTAAATGCCCGCGCCATCGATCTCGTCGCCACCACCGCTTGCCGCCGCCGGTGCCGATGCGGTACCACAGTCCTGGCCTTGGAGGCAGAGCTGGCCTACTGGTGCCAGGCGCTCAGCCATTGCGTCACGTGCGGCGTCGTCCAGAGCATAAGCACCCGATGTGCCTGCCATGACGCCGAGGGCCGCCAGCCCGCTCATGATCAGCTTAGATTTCACTCTCACCACCTCTTTGAGTTTTATATAAAACGTTGTGCTTAAGAATCGTGCTTGAAGCTCGAGCTCAGGAACCGTGCTCAGGAACCGGACGCTTGAAGATGTAGCACTGAACCCCTGCGCACCAGCGTCACTACGCACTCTGCCGCCGAAACGCCAAGACATGCCTCTTGGAGTTAGTATACCGAGAACACAAAGGGTAGGAAAATGCTACTAAGCGCGGCAATTCAACTCGGTGGCGGGCAAGACACACCAGCCCAGCAGTTGATGTTCACCCGCAGGCAGCATCCCCGCCTGCCGATAGGCTCGCTGCGCGGGCAGGTTGTCACGGTCTACCGTCAGCGCCAACTGGCTTGCGCCCGCCTGGGCCACCATGGCCTGCGCTTGCCGCACCAGTGCCTTGCCTTGCCCCTGGCCGCGCCAGCCAGGCACCAGCCCCATCAACTGAACGCTCCAGTGCTCGCGGCCTGGGCTGGCATCCAGCAGCAGCAGGCCCGCATGGCGGCCCTGCTCCCCCTGCAGGTAATACCAGTGTTCGGAAGCGCTCGATGCTTGGTGATAAAAGCCTTCCAGCAGAGCCTGCGCAGGCAATACATCGCGCAAGGCAGGGCAATCCAGCGAGCCCTCCCCCACCTGCTCGACCAGTGCCTGCTGCTGAGCGGGCGTCAGCTCATCAAACGGCCGTAGCGGTGGCAGCCCCCGCACGTGAGCAACCGGCCGACAGTGCCAAGCCAGGTGATCGAGGGTGGCCAACCGCTGCATGCCCAGGTTCAGCAATGATGCTTCCCAGCTCGCCATGGTCTTATCCAGGGCAACGTGACACAGCACAAGCTCTTGGGTCGCCACCCAGCGGTGCAGTTGACTTAGCAGGGGCTCGACAAATTGGTTATTCTGCTTGGGCAACCATAGCTGCGCGATGCGGTTTTCCTGGCACTCTACCCAGGCGGCAGCGCAGACTCGCCCTGCCTGGCAAGCCACCCACAGGCCCGACCAACCCTCGGGCCGTGTGCTGGCCTTGACCAGCGCCTGCTGTAGCGCAGCCTGCTGGGCAGGATGGTGGACGGCAGCCAACTGCAGCAGCGCCTCGCGCCGTTGCTGCGCCGGGCAGACCATGATCGACGTTGCCGGGTGGGTCGAGAACATGCCAGATAGCCTTGTCGCCAGCAGGCGCAACACAACAAGAGGAGTGGCCTGTCAGTATGCGAATTTTATTGGTGGAAGATGACCCTAGCCTGGCATCGGGCATTCGCATGGCGCTAAAGCCCGAGCATTACACGGTCGATCATCTGACCGATGGTGACACGGCCCTGGTCGCACTGCAAAACGAACCGTTCGATGCCGTGATTCTGGACCTGGGCCTGCCCACCATGGACGGCATCGAGCTGCTGCAAACCCTGCGCCGTCAGGGGCACCAGGTGCCCATTCTAGTGCTGACGGCCCGCGACGCCGTCGAGAGCCGCATTGCCGGGCTGGACGCGGGTGCCGACGACTATTTGACCAAGCCCTTCGAAGTGGATGAGCTGAAAGCGCGCCTGCGGGCCTTGCTACGCCGCAGCCAGGGCCAGCCCAACGGCCTGCTCTCCTGCCGGGGGATCAGCTTGAACCCTCAAACCCTCACCGTACACTACCAGCAGCAGACGATTCCCCTATCGCGTCGCGAGCTGGCGCTGCTGCAGGAGTTCATGAGCCACCCGGGGCGCGTCTTCACCCGTGATACGTTGGCCCGGCTGGTATACGGCTGGGAAGAGGACGTGGAAAGCAATGCCATCGAGGTCCATATCCATCACCTGCGGCGCAAGCTGTTTGCGGATGCCATCCGCACCGTGCGGGGCATTGGTTATGTGATGGAAAAAACGGGCAAGGAGAGCTGATGCGCTCCATTCGTCGCCGCACGCTAGGGCTCGTGCTGCTGGTATTCGGCGTGAGCATGTTCATCATCGGCTTCATCAGCTATCGCTTTGCGGCACAGGAAATCGAAGAGTTGCACGACCGCAGCCTAGCGCAAAACGCCCGTTTGCTGGAGGGCCTGCTACAAGCCCCCTTGCCCACTCAGGACCGCACGCTGCTACTGCAAAGCCTGGAGAACGCCTTACTGCAGCCCGGTGCCACAGAACCACCGGATCTGAGCGATGGCTATACCCACCAGCTAGCGTTTCAGCTGTGGGAAGGCAACCAGCTGCTGCTGCGTTCCGATAACGCCCCGACGACCCCGCTGGTAAGCCAGCCGGTCGGGTATTCGACCGCCATCCTGGGAGAGCAAACCTGGCGGGTCTACGTACTTTCGCTGGCAGATGCCAACAAACGGGTCATCGTCAGCGAACGCCAGGATGTGCGCGCGGCGCTGACCCGCGAAGTGGCGCTGCGCACGCTACTACCCGACCTGATTGGCCTGCCTCTGCTCACCCTGCTGCTGTGGTGGTCGATTGGCTGGGGGCTGGCGCCGCTGTCACGCATGGCGGAACAGATCCGCAGCCGCGATCCTAACAACCTCCAGCCGCTGTCATTGCAGCCCCTTCCTCAGGAGCTGGATACCATTGCTGGGGCACTCAACCGCTTACTGGCACGTTTACAGCAGATGCGTATTCGCGAAAAGCGCTTCATCGCCGATGCCACCCACGAGCTGCGTACGCCGCTGGCGATTCTCGACCTGCACGCTCAAAACGCGCTGGCCGCCGATAACCGCGAGGATCGTGAAGAGTCGCTGCACCATTTACGCAGCGGCGTGGCCCGTTCGACGCGGCTGGTGGCCCAACTATTGACCCTGGCAAGGCTGGACCCCGAAGAGGAGCCGCTGCCCGAGATCCGCCATGCCAACGTGCGCCAAGAGACCCAGGAGACCCTGGCGAAACTCCTGCCGCTGGCCACGGAGCGCCGCCAGCAGCTGCATATGGTGGTTGAGGAGCAGCAGAGCTGGCTCATGGAAGAGGAGCCCGGGGCCATCGAGACCCTGGTACAGAACCTGGTGGGCAACGCCCTTCAACACTCGCCACCCGGTGGGGCTGTGACAGTGCACCTGAGCGCGTCCCATCACCATATCACGCTGATGGTCGATGACCAGGGCAAGGGGATTCCGCCCAGCGAACGCAGCCGGGTCGTGGAGCGCTTTCAGCGTGCAGGGCCCGGGGCGGGCGCTGGGCTGGGCTTGTCGATCGTCGAACGCATCGTGAAACGCCATGGAGGCACCCTGTTACTGGAGGATGCACCCAGCGGAGGCCTGCGGGTACGCGCCACGTTGGCGAGAGATGCGCTGACTCAGCGCCAGGCAAAAGAATGAGAAAAAATGTAACAGTTTCTGGCTGTTAAGATTTCGATAAGAATTCCGTGCAACTGTGAAGGTACAGAGCAGGCAATCAGTCAATGATCTGCTGCCCACCCCACGGAGGTACCCCCGATGAATTCACTGCTGAAATCTCATAAAGCCCTTATCCAATTTGGCACTACCCCGCTGCTGACTACCCCGGCCGCCAAGACGTTGACGCCCGATAGCCCAGCACTGTCGGTTCTAACCGATTTCACCAAGGTGGTGCCACAGTCTGTCGCTGGCGATACGCCCATCGATGAAGCCCACCTGAAGATGCGCCATGGCGGTGTTCGCCTGCTGTTCGTGATGGACAAGCAGAATCACTGCGTCGGCGTGCTGTCGGCCAAGGAAGTGATTGGCTCACGGCGCATCAATATTGCCATGCAGCAGCGTAATCTGGAACGTTCCGAAGTGACGGCTGCCATGATCATGACGCCTTGGGAAAAACTCAGCGCCATGCCGCTGGAGCAGCTGACAGCGCTCACCATCGAGGATCTGGTGCGTTCCATGGAAACGTTCGCCGAGCAACACCTGCTGATTACCGAGCAAACGGCCAACCACGAACTCAGCGTACGGGGAATCGTGTCGGCCACGGACATTCAAGCCGTCATGGGCAAACAGGCCAAAGGGAAAGCCGATGCCACGGTAGTACCCATGGCCCGCAGCTTCGCCGACATTTGCCAAGTGGTCACCGGTCACGATTTGTAAGTTTCAACCCGCTTACTGACCAAAACGCCCCTTATCTTCGATAAGGGGCGTTTTGTTTGCCTGCCCAGCGGCCAGCGCTGGGCAAACGGTGGGTTTTCAAAACATGCTGGCGTTGATCATCAGGTGCGCCGCAATACTGGCCACATAGCCCAGCAGGATGGCAGGCACCCAGCGCAGATGAACGGCAAAGGTGTATATGCCCCGTGCCTGGCCCATCAGCGCCACCCCAGCGGCCGACCCCATGGAAAGCAGGCTACCGCCCACCCCCGCCGTCAGGGTAATCAGCAGCCAGTTGCCTTCGCTCATGTCGGGCGCCATGGAGAGCACGGCAAACATCACGGGGATGTTGTCCACCACGGCGGAAATCAGGCCCAGCACCACGTTGGCCCAGACCGGGTTCCAGCCGCCGTACAGGGTT
Organism: Halomonas sp. BC1; assembly: GCF_002078135.1. NCBI lineage: Bacteria > Pseudomonadati > Pseudomonadota > Gammaproteobacteria > Oceanospirillales > Halomonadaceae > Halomonas > Halomonas sp. BC1. The sequence continues at coordinate 129,473 of NZ_LFGS01000017.1, forward strand.
TCAGACAGCAGGCTGAGATAGCCCATGAAGCCCAGGCCACCGACACACATGACGACCCCGTAGAAGAACAGCAGCGTGTCCCACTCGGAGCGCGCAATCCGGCTGAAGATATCGAACGGCACCACGCTGCCCAGTTGCTCCAGCTTTTGCCAATCGCCACGGCGAGAGTAGCGCTCGCGCTTGCGCTCCAGCGAGCGAGGCAGGCTGCGACGCAGGTAGTAGCCAAAGAACTGCAGCAGGCCCAGGCCAAACATCATACCCATGGCAGGGGGGAGATACAGGATCGAATGGCACAGTACCGAAATGGCCACGGTCACCAGGAACAGCAAGATGATGCGCTTCGCGCCGCGCTTCATCCAGACGTTCTCGGTCAAGGCAGCGGGCTGACGGTTGACGAGGAAGAAGTTCATGATCAACGCGGGCACCATGAAGTTGACGATGGCGGGCACCAGCAACGCAAAGAAGCCTTCGAACGGCACTTGCCCGGCTTGCCATACCATCAGCGTGGTAATGTCGCCAAACGGGCTGAAGGCGCCCCCTGCGTTGGAAGCAACCACCACGTTGACACAGCACAGGCTGATGAACTTGTTGTCTCCCTCAGCCACCTTCAAGACGACGGCACACATCAACATGGCCGTGGTCATGTTGTTGGCAATCGCGGAGATGGCAAACGCAAGACAGCCGGTAATCCAGAACAGGCTTCGGTAGCTGAACCCCTTGCGCACCAGCCAGGCGCGCAGCGAATCGAAGATACGCCGCTCTTCCATGGCGTTGATGTAGGTCATCGCCACCAGCAGGAACAGCAGCAGCTCGGTGTACTCCAGCAGCGTATCCTTGAAGGCTTCTTCCGCTTCATGAGGCATGCCGGCCTGCACGTACACCCAAGCCACCATGGCCCAGATCAATCCCGCCGCCACCAACACCGGCTTGGACTTGCGCATGTGGATAATTTCTTCGCTCATGACCAGTGCATAAGCAAGAATGAAA
>NZ_LFGS01000017.1:131632-141594 GCF_002078135.1 Halomonas sp. BC1
GTCGATGATTATATTCAGGGCACCGAGATGGTGTATGCCCTGCTGCTGGCCACCTTCTCCATTGCCATCGGTGTGGGCTCGGTGCTGTGCGAAAAACTTTCCGGCAAGAAAGTGGAGCTGGGGCTGGTGCCGATCGGCTCGCTGGGCCTGTCGTTATTCAGCATTGATCTGTTCTTCTCCTACCAGGGGCTGCCGGATCAGATGGCGAACGTTAACGGGCTGATGGGTGTCGGCGCCTTCCTGTCTGAGCCAGCCGGTCTGCGCATCCTGCTGGATCTGTTCGGCATCGGGGTGTTCGGCGGCTTCTACATCGTGCCTCTGTTTTCATTCATCCAGCAGCGCACCCGCAGCTCGCATCTGGCACGTGTCATTGCCGCCTGCAACATTCTCAATGCGTTGCTGATGGTGCTCTCTGCCATCGCGGGCATTGTGGTAGTCGGTTTGCTGGATATCAGTATTCCCGGCTTCTTCCTGATACTGGCCATTGCCAACCTGATTGTGGCGGCGATTGTTTACAGCATCGTGCCGGAATTCATGATGCGCTTCATGATCTGGGTGATGACCAAAGTCATGTATCGGGTCAAGCGTGACGGGTTGGCGCATATTCCGGAACAAGGCCCGTGTGTGCTGGTCTGTAATCATGTGAGCTATGTGGACGCGCTGCTGATCGCTGGTTCCGTGCAGCGTCCGGTGCGTTTCGTGATGCAGAAGCAGATCTACGACATGCCGGTGCTGAACTATATTTTCCGCACTGGCAGGACCATCCCGATAGACAGCCGTGAGCGTAACCCGCAGATCTATGATGCAGCGTTCGAGCGGGTGCAGGAGGAACTGGATGCCGGCAATGTGGTGTGCATATTCCCGGAGGGTCGCCTGTCCCGCGACGGTGATATCGGTGAATTCCGTGCGGGTATAGAAAAAATCGTTGCCCGCAACCCGGTGCCGGTGATACCTATGGCATTGCAGGGCCTGTGGGGCAGCTTCTTCAGCCACAAGGACGGTAAGGCATTGGCCAAACTGCCCCGACGCATTCGGGCCCGCGTGGCACTGGTGGCGGCTGAGCCACGGGCACCGGACACCGTCACGGCCAGCGGCTTGCGCGATGCGGTGCAGGCCTTGCGGGGCGATCATGCCTGAGGGCGCTGCCCGCCAGCTGTTTGCCCGGTAGTCGTTGCCGCCCGCCTGGGCGGCAGCAGAATCAGAGGAACAAGGATGAAAGACGACCCCCGGCGGCCTTTTCTCAACGGCATGCTTGATAAGGTGCTCAAGGGCATGCCCGTATGGCGCGCCCTGGCTATTCTCTGCGCCCTGGCATTGTGGGTGATGAGCTTGTGGCCTGCTGACGACCTGCTGCGCCTGGGCGCACGTTACGTCAACGACAAGGTGGGGCACTTCATTGGTTACATGGCGCTCGCCTGGCTGCTGAGCTGGGGTTGGCCACGGTTGCCTGGATGGCTGGTGTGGACGGCGGCGTTCAGCTGTGGCGTCGCCATAGAAATTGCCCAGTCCTTTGCGCCCACGCGTCACTTCTCCTGGCTGGACATGCTGGCCAATGGCTCCGGCGCTCTGCTGGGTGTCCTGATTGCGATTCCGCTGTGGCGGTACATAACCAGGATGGACTGACCTGACCCGCATGGACTGAGACGGGGATGGCTGACAAGCCTTGGCGTCAATGTCTGACAGACAAGAGCCCGCTTCTCTGGTGTGATTGATGCTTTCAGGCAGTCACTGTCGAGGAGCAACGGAGCACAAGGATGCGCATTGCGTTATGTCGAATCACCCCCTGCCTGGCGAGCCTGCTGCTGGCCAGCTCGCTGGTTGCCCAGCCGGTCTATGTTTGCGAGAGCGATATAGACGATACCACCCTTTTCAGCGACCTGCCTTGCGATGATGCACGGCAGGGCGCCGGCATCGGTGTCATCAGTGGCATGGATGCGCCCGCACCTGCCGCCCCGCCCCGGCGCCCGCCCGCCACGAAGCCAGCGACCACGACGCAACAACCGCCTCGGCCACAGCGCTCACCCTCCGGGCGCCTGTCATTCGGTGAGCGTGCCGAGCTGCGCGGGCTGGAGATAAAGCGAGATGGGCTGGAGCGCGATCTGCGCAAACGTCACATATCAGCGACGGCCCGCAGCCGCGCGCGGCAACGGCTGACGGAGGTCAATCGGGCGATCAGCGCGCTGGAGCGGCGGCAGTGACTTGCCGATAAGAGTCAGGCGATCAGGCCGCTCTGGTGCCGGATACCGTGCCGCATGAGATGTCGAATGGGGAGGCGCATGTCGCGCTGCGCTCAGGCGTTGCGGGCGTTACGGCGGCGCAGTCTCCCGGTGGCAGGATCGGCAAGTGATGGATCAGCCGCCGCTCGCTGCGCAGGAAGGCTTCTGGTGTCATCCCGGACATGGCCCGGAAATCCCGAATCAGATGCGCCTGATCGTAATAGCCATTATCCAGGGCCATCAACGACCAGTCGGCCTCTTGCAGGTTGTTGGTGCGGTGCAACAAGTGCGAGAAGCGTTTAAGGCGGGCAAACACCTTTGGCGGCACCCCGACCGTGTCGGTGAAGATCTGCTGGAACCGACGCTGGCCGAGCCCCAGCTCATTGGCGAGAGGTGAGATGCGCTGGGCAGGATTGAGGCTGAGCCGCGCCACCGCTTCCATCACCGCCGGATGCGGGCTCATGATCAGTTGTTGCAGCAACGCGGATTCCAGCAGGCTGAACCGTTGTGCATCGTCGGTGGCGGCCAGCAGTTGCTCGTGCAACATGCGACTGCCATCGCCCCAGAATTCCGCCAGATGCAGCGTTTCATTGTGCAGCGCACGGGAGGAGCCACCCAGGAATGGCAAGCTGCCGCCAGGCAGGAAGCTTGCTCCCATGACATGCTTCTGGGTCGCGGTATCAATGGTGATGTCCCGGGTGTGAATGCCGCAAATGAAGGGCCCGGTGAAGCATTCTTTCGGCGCCCCGTAAGGCCCTTCGTACAGGGTGGCCGGGCTGTCAGTCAGCGGGATCACCAGCGTAATGCGCCCATCGGGCAGCAGGCGCTCCCGGCAGAACGGCAGGCCCGGCGACGATGCGATCCACAACTCGCTGATATAGCGGGACAGAGGGGGGCCAGGCACCCTGAAGGTACGAAACATGGCAGTAGCCGAAAAAAATGATGTCTGCAGATTACTCCCAGACAGCCGGGTACGCCATAGCTTGACCGATCAGCGCATGCTCAGGGCGCGCAGACGGTTTTGCCCTGTGCCTCCCGGGACGCCATCCAGCGCAGGATACGGCCGCCAAGTACCTGCCCGGTTGCCGCTTCCGCGATCGCCACGGCGGCGCGCAACGCCTGCAGATCAATGCCGGTATCAAAGCCTGCTGAAGACAGCAGATAGGCCAGATCTTCGGTGGCGACATTGCCGGTGGCACCCGGCGCAAAGGGGCAGCCGCCGAGCCCGCCCACCGAGGCATCGAACCGTCGGATGCCCAGATCACAGGCCGCCCAGGCCATGGCGCCAGCCAGTCCCCGAGTGTCATGCAGGTGCACGTAAAAGCGCTCGGGGCCGTAGGTCTGCACCAGCGGCGCCATGATGTCCTTCATCTGTTGCGGGTTACCCCCGCCGATGGTGTCGGCAATAGCGATCTCGTCACTGCCCGCCTCGATCATGCGCCGGGTCAGTGCCAGCGTGACATCCACGGGCGTTGGCCCGTCGTAGGGACACGCGAAGGCGCCGGAAATATAGGTGCGGGTTGCCACCCCATCGGCCCTGGCCGCTGCGATGATGCGCTCGCAGCTTTCGCTGGCCTGTTCCAGCGACATATTCAGATTGCGCTGGTTGAAGGTGTCGGTTGTCGACAGCACCAGGCCCACCGTCGGGTAGCCCTTGTCACGGGCCATCTCGTAGCCGCGAAGGTTTGGCACCAGCGCGGTGTAGTGCAGGTCGGCCCGTTGCGGCAATCGGTCGGTCAATGCGGCGGCATCGGCCATCTGCGGCACGGCTTTGGGGTGCACAAAGCTCACCGGCTCCAGATAGCGCACGCCAGCGGCAATCAGCGCTGCGGCGAGCCGCGCCTTGTCGTCGGTGCTGACGTGTTGTGGCTGGTTCTGCAGCCCGTCACGCAAGCCGACTTCGTTGATGATGACCTGTTCTTTCATGGCATGCCTTTCATGGCTGGCGTGGCGAGGGGCAGCGTGTGCTGTACCGAGGCCGACAAGTTTGCCACTCCATGCGTGGCGATGCACCCCGGACAAGCCGCGGACAAAAAAGGCACCGCATAATGGACAGATAGGTCATTGAACCGTGTCGGGGGCGTGAATACAGTCGAAGGACCGACGACAACCCGGACGTATCGCCATGGCGCAGAACACGGATCTTGCACCCCCGGCCAGACTGAAGCACATCAACCATGTGGCGTTTCGCTGCCGCGACGCCGAGCAGACCCGCTGGTTCTACGAGGATGTGCTGGGCCTGCCGCTGACCATGGCGCTCACGTTCGACGAAGAGCCGGGCTCCTCCCGCAAGGTGGATTACATGCACCTGTTCTTCGAGATGGCAGACGGTAACTTCATCGCCTTCTTCGATGCACCGGAAAGCATGGATGAAATGCAGTTCCGCCCCAAACACGCCTTTGATCTGCATCTGGCCTTCGAGGTGGACACCCTGGACGAACTCAAAGCCTGGCGCCGTCGCATCAACAAGGCGGGCCGGCCCTGCTTCGGCCCCATCGATCACGACATGCTGCACTCCATCTACATGTATGACCCCAACGGTATTCAGGTGGAGATCACCATCAAGGATACGGATTACCGCAACATCGTTGCGGCGGACAAGGCCAGCGCCCACGAGGTGCTGGCGGCCTGGACCGACAAGACGCGCGCCCTGAAACAGCAGAAAAGCGGGGCAGCCCTGGATCAACGGGGTCTGGACACGAGCAAAGCGGATTTCAGCGGCTTGCGCAAAGCGGAGCCTGAGTCCTGATGCACAAATACGCCTACACCCGCACCCCTTATCTGATCACCTTTGCCGAGCGGGCCAGCTTCAAGGACACCTATGCCGGACCGGCAGATTTTGTCGCGCTGGAAGCGCATCTGCTGCAACCGGAACGGGCCAGCGACACCGTGCTGGTGTTCATGCACCCCGTTGGTGGCGGTGCCTACTTGCCCATGGTGTCGGCACTGGCCAAGGCGGGCTGGCATGTCATCTATTGCAACAGTCGCTATCGCGGCAACGACAGCGCCCTGATTATGGAGAAGGTCGCAGCGGATCTGGGCGCCTGCATTCGCGATGCCCGAGAGCGCCTGGGTTACCGGCGCGTGGTCCTGGCCGGTTGGTCCGGCGGTGGCTCCCTGAGCTTGTTTTATCAGGCCGAGGCCGAGCAGCCGCAGATTACGCACACGCCGGCTGGCGACCCCTATGATCTGACGCGCCATGCGCTGATACCGGCAGACGGCATCATGTTGCTGGCGGCGCATATCTCACGCGCCGGCACCTTGACTGAATGGCTCGACCCCTCAGTGCTGGATGAGCATCACCCCGATGACCGGGATCTGTCACTGGATATCTATCATCCGGATTGCCCGGCGCAGCCGCCCTACGACGACGCCTTCGTGGCCCGCTTTCGCGCTGCCCAGATTGCCCGCAACCGCCGCATCACGGCCTGGGTGCAGGCGCAGTTGGCCGCGCATCGAGAGGCGGGTAACGCGAACGAGGAAACCGGTTTCGTGACCCATCGCACCATGTGCGATGTGCGCTGGCTTGATCCGACCCAGGATGCCAACGAGCGCACGCCGGGGCACTGTTATCTGGGCGACCCGCGACAGGTGAACAATGGCCCGGTGGCGCTGGCACGGTTCAACACCCTGCGGGGCTGGATGAGCCAGTGGAGCTACGACCACAGCCGCGCCAACGGCATCACCGCCGCCGCGCGTATCAGTGTGCCGGCACTGGTGATTGGCAATGGTGCCGACGATGCCTGTACCCCGTCGCACACTCATCGGCTGTATGAGGCCATCGGACACGACAACAAGACACTCCGGGAAATCGCCGGCGCCAACCATTACTACTTCGGCCAACCGGACAAGCTGGCGCAAGCGGTGGCGTGTTGTGACGAGTGGCTTGCGGTGCAGGGTTTTGATTGAGCGCACTTTGGCGCGCCTGGCTTTGACTGCCCCGGAGTTGAGGCCTATGGTCAAGCGGGGACGTCTTCGGGAGAGGGAATAAATGCTGCAACTGATCGGGCTGTTACTGGGCCTCGTGCTGCTGGGTACGGGGCTGCAGACCCTGGCGTTTTACGCGATCTGGTATTACGAGCGCCGCACCTCTACCGAACTCGCGGTAGTGCCCGGCGAGACGCCGGTACGCATGTTGCCCGGCGCCATAGGCATGCTGGCGGAATGGGCGGCCATGACGGTACTGGTGCTCAGCTACCCCCTGCGGCTGTTGCATGATGCCTCGCCGGTGAAGGACCGGGCCCCCGGCACCACGCCGGTTATCCTGGTGCATGGCTACGGCGGCGATAGCGCCAATTTTCTCTGGTTACAGTGGCGGCTCAAGCGGCGCGGCTGGCGCAATGTGTATGCGGTCAGCTATACACCGCCGACCATTGATGCCCGCAAGCTGGCGGCGCAGGTGCGCGATCATGTGGAGAAGGTGTTGCAGGTGACCGGTGCGCGCAAGGCACATCTGGTGTGCCACAGCATGGGCGGCCCCCTGACCCGCTATGCGCTGCATCACCTGGGATTGGCGGGCAAGCTGGACAAGGTCGTGACGCTGGGTTCGCCCCATGCCGGGTCCCGTATCGCCAATCTCTTCCCGGCTCTCGGTGCTGCCGGGCAGATGCGTTATAACAGCCCGTTCATCCAGGCACTGAATGCGCTGGACCCGACACCCGGTGACGCAACGTTCTACTCGATCTACTCTAACTTTGATGATTTTGTGCTGCCCAGCAATACGGCCGTGCTTGGTGGTAATGCCACCAATATTCATGTGCCCTATCACGGCCACTGTGCATTGTTGTACAGCGGCGCCGTGCTGCGGGAAATCGAGCGGTGTCTCAAGCATCAGCCGCAGCGTCCGGATCCGGCAATGGAAGAGCAGGCGTCCTGATACAGATCAAACGATGGTCGTAGTGTGCTTGAGCATCGGCGCCCATAAGGCGATGATAAAAGCGCACGCGCCTGGCAGGCAGGACAACTGTTAGCAGGATAGTCGCTGCCAGGATCGCCAATTTCAGGAGAGCCACTATGACAGACCCGAAGACCGCACAGCCTCAGGCCGCTCAGCACGGCGCCACCGTGACCTGGCACCTGGCACCGCGCGCAGAATTCTCGGTACAGCACTACAACCAGGACCATGAATGGACCTTCCCCGGTGGTGAAGTGGTGCCCGCTTCCTCCTCTCCGCACTACAACGGCACCGCCAGTCGTGTGAACCCGGAAGAGGCTGTCGTGGCGTCTCTGGCCAGTTGCCACATGCTGACGTTCCTGGCATTGGCGGCCAAGAAACAACTGCGCGTGGTCAGCTACCTGGATCGCGCCACAGCGGTACTGGGCAAGAACGAGCAGGGGCGCATGGCGATCACGGATATCACCCTGCGTCCGCGCGTGGTGTTTGATGATGACGCCTGCCCGGATGAGCCGACGCTCAAGGCGCTGCACGATGAGGCCCATGATCGCTGCTTCATCGCCAATACGCTGAATGCCCGCATGACGCTGGAGCCGGAAATCCCGCAGCTCTGATCTGCGCATCGCCGAGGCTGCTGGCGCGAGGACATATCGCACCAGCGGCCAGATGGCGACACGCTGTCACATCACTCTACCTCAATGTCCGGGTTGAACAGGCGCAGGAAACGCGCCAGACCCACTCGCCCGCCTTCGACAAATTCGTAATCCCGCGCCAGCGCCACCGCCGGGTTGCGCAAACCTGCGAGTAACTGCCGGAAGCGCAAGCTGTCCACGCGCACATGGATGTCGGCATCGTCGACAGCACCGGGCAGCAGCTCGGTAACGCCCCGGCGGACGATCAACGTGTAACGTTCATCCAGATCGGTAAAGTCGAATACGGTTTGCTGATGGATATCCCAAGCGGCCTCGCCGTCCAGTGCCACGGCCAGGCCGTCGAAATACGCGGACAAGGGGATGCTGCTGAGCATCGCGTCATCAGGCGTGAAAATGCGATCAGGCACCACGAAATCACCCGCCAGCTCCCCGGCATGCGTCAGGTAGTAATGCCGGGCATTGGGGTTGATCTCGTTCTCGGCCAACGTTCGCAGAGCGCGGATGCGTGCTTCACGCCCGGCCGTGTGTGCCGGTGCCTCGCGCAACAGGATATCCGTCAGTTCCAATACCCACTGCGCGTCACCCGCCGCCTCCGCCTCCGCGATGGCGTCGGCCAGTGCGTCGCGCCCGCCGATCAGTGCGGTCAGGCGTTGTGCCCGCTCATCAGGTGGCGTCGGATGCAGGTTACTCGGATTGCTGTCAAACCAGCCCAGCTGGCCCTGATAAATCATGCGCGCGGACCATGCCGGTTTGCCGTAGAAAAACTGCAGATACGGAGACTCGGCCAAGTGCGGTGGCAGGCGCAGGCGCGGCGCTAACTCGTCCGGCGTCATGCCAGCGTTCATCATGCGGATGGTCTGATCAAACACATAACGAATCGCGTCCCGGTAGTCGGTCAGAAGACTGTCCACTGCGTCGGCGCCATATACTGGCCGGGTGTGGCCGGGCACCAGGATTTCTGCACCCAGGCCACGCATCAGATCCAGGCTGTCCGCCCAGGTTTTCGGGTCGCGATAGCTGGTGCCGCGAATGGTGTAGAGGTTAGGGAATGCCTTGTAGACGTTGTCACCGGGCAACAGCACTTTCTGTTCAGGCAGCCACACCAGAATCTGGTCGTCGGTTTCGCCCGGCGCATGTTTGAGTACCAGGTCTACCCCGGCAATCGTCACATCCAGTCGGTCGCGGAAAGTATGCGTCGGGCGCAGCGTGTTGATGGTGGAATCACTTTTGGCATCCACGAAGGGCCCGATGCCGACGTTGGAGCGCTCGGAATCCTCGAGCAGGTTGCCGTACATGTGCATGGAGCGGCGGGTGATGACCGGCTGCAACACACTGAAGATCTTCTCGGCCTCCTGCATCAGGCTGTCGTGGGCGTAAATGGCCACGTCAGCGCCTGGCGTGACGAAAGCGGCGGCGCCAAGGATGTGATCGGGGTGAGAGTGAGTATAGATCAGAGCTTTCACCGGCTTGTCGGTGATCGCCCGGAACCGCTCTGCCACCCGCCGACCGGCCTCCATGGATTCCATTGTGTCGACGATGATGACCCCGTCATCGCCCTCGATCATGATCGAATTGGCGATACCAAAACCGATGGCGACGTAGATGTTATCCGTGACCTGGATGACGTCCTCGGCAAATTCTTCCCCGTGGGCATGCAGCGCATCCGGGGTTGCCGCAGGCGGATAGCTGGCGGCTGGCTCACGGTCGCAGCCAGCCAGCAGGGAAGCGCCAAACAGCAGGACCAGGGCGAGCCCCCGCTGGGCAATCGGGCGCCGGACAAGACTGCCTGGCAGGGTCCGTCGAGGGAGGTTCGTGCGCATGGGGTGATCCTCATGTCGTTGTTGTCTGATTGGGTTGTCTGGTGTCGTTGCCGAGCGTTGCAAAAACGCGTGCTTTGTCATCCTAGGACAGCGGCGGCCTCTGACCCTTGTCATTACGCGCCATAAGCGCTCGCTGGGTGAGGAGGGTCGAAAATTCGCCCGGCGGCGCACTTTTGCCTACAATCGGCACCCGTCATTATCTTCTCAGGGGGGGCCCCGCCCCCGCAAATGGAAAGTATTCCAATATTGGCGATGTCGTCAACCCTTTGTTAATGATGGCTGGCAGGGCAAGATGGTAAAGTTGGCTTGAAATGAGTCCAATTTTGGAAAAAATCCAGTCTATTGGCCGTTGGAAATCTGAGGAGTGGGGTTGGCGAAT
>NZ_LFGS01000017.1:143035-171694 GCF_002078135.1 Halomonas sp. BC1
ATCAATAATTCAGGTTCCTTGCTCTGTTACTCGCCACCGATCGTGCAGAGAGTCAGGTCGTTATCCATGTCGGGTTTCTCCACGATGCTCAATACCCTGCTCCCGCAACCACTGAATACCTTTTTCTGTGGTTTGATATGCCTGATCCGGATGATTCACCACTTCAGCGAAGAGGTAAGCCAGCATCTTTTCATGCTCACGCATAACGTTCAGATGAGTACTCTTGAGCGACTTGACTGAGCGCCCGCCTAGCAGGCTGGCCAGTTGTTCTGCTTTATAGGGACGTAGTGCACACAACCATAGGAGGATCACCGGCCAAAGTTTATCCTTACGTGTTTTGGGTGTGAGCTCCTCTATCCGAAGAGCCAAAGCGTCAGGCAGGTCACCCGCATTCACACTGAGGTCACCCTTATTTGCACCGAGGTCACCCGTATTTACTGCCTCTTGGCTGTGGAATAAAGGTAATTCACCCGAGTCAAATGACCAATCGACCAGCTGATCTTCACCCAATAGCTGATGCAACAGAGAGCACATGGCACGAATATCCGAGCCTTTCGTTTCAGCAAAGTTCAGGTCGTACAGCACTGGAGCCAATACCGGGTTGCGTAATTTGGACCCCATTTCGCCAAGCATGCTCTCCGGCTTCAACGAGTAGCCTGCATTACGAATGGGCTAGCTGGATATCCGGGTTGTAGATGCCGACATCACGGATGGTTTTCAGGAGATGGTCCAGAATTCTCATGTTTCATCTCCGGTGTTATCGAGAATAAGTCCGAATTTCTTGGCCCCCTTGTCGTTGATGACCGCAACAGAGTTTGGGCCAAAAGACCATGTTTTAATCGACGCTCTCAACGCCACTTCAATGGCATCTTTGAGTGGTTGCAGCCATGCGTCTCGATGCCCATTGATCACCAAAACCAGTTTCACGTCCTGACCACACCAATCCACTTCACGAAATCTGGTCGGTATAGACTCCTCTACTATGCCATGTCGCCCCAAACAGGCAGCAAGGGTTAACGAAAAGGCATTGATCAGCTTGTCGCGTATTTCAGCAACGAACTCGTCAAAATTTGGTTTGGTTTCGGGCCTTGGACTGCTCGATTTAGCTTCTACAACCCAAAGTACTGGCACTCCCTTGCGACTGTTTTTGAGCAGAAGAAACTCCGCCATTTGCACATGGTTTTGTATTCGTCGATAAAGATCACTTTTCTCAATATAGAAGCAGTACCCTTCAGGAAAGGGACCAAACGTCATTCCAGATTCCTGGATCGCCTGATTTGTCATGCCAGAACCAGCTCCACTTCTTCCTGATAAAGCCGGATAGACTCTTCTATGATTTTATTATCAGGCATCCCCTCTTGCAGGTTGTTGCATGTCCACTCTCCGTTTTCCTCAGAAATCACCGGAACTGATATGCCCTTCTCCTGCGCGATTAGAAAAAGCTTCTTGATGACAAAGTAAGAGTGGCTAGCCATGAAAAACTGAATCCCACGCTCAGATAGCAGAGCGATGATATCCAATAACTGAGAAATGGCCTTCGGATGCAGCGCAGACTCCGGTTCGTCAATAAAAATGACCGAACTGGTATCCAAGTAACGGTTACCGAGAAGCGTGTCCAGAATTGCAATTTTCTTGATACCTTCCGCTGTCATACCAATAGGGAACTTCTGGTTCCCTTTTTTGAAAGTCCACTTGTTAGAGGCATCATCAAGCTCGATCTTCCCTCCAAGCATCGACTCAAGGTCCTGCCTGGATTTCGAGAATTCTCGGTAGTTGTTGCCCCTGGTGGTGGAATTTCTCAACGCCCGAGCAAGATCCAGATAGGTATTGTCGAAACCAAAGGCCTTATCCTGCTCACGGGATTTGAGAATGATGTGATGTATCGACAACACTTCCTTGGCTGGAAGGAATATGGAATTACTGCTCCTGGACGGAACATGATTTTCCAACGACGAAATCTGCTTGGTCGTATCCTTGCCAAAGTTATAGATGAAGCTCCGGTTATCAAATGTCATCGAATAGTGCAGAGGCCTTTCTGCACCTTTGGCCACCAGATCACCAATCTTGTCTGGCTGAAAGGTCCAATAAAGATTTTCAGCCAGTATCTCGGCCGCCGTCCGCTGGTCATCCCCACGCTGATAGTCTTCCAGCGTACGCATGGCACTGTAGAGTGCTTTCAGCAGAAATGTCTTACCGGTGCCATTACCACCAATGACCAGATTGATCGGCCCCAAGGACGACCACTTCAAAGATCCAAGAGGGCCAAAATTAACGAGCTCTACCTTACTCAGCATGACTGCTCTCCTTGGCCGACTTTATTTGTATCCCACACCTGATACCACACCATGAAGCACCGATCATTCCACCGTCACGCTTTTCGCCAGGTTACGTGGCTGGTCCACATCGGTGCCTTTCAATACGGCCACGTGGTAGCTCAGCAGCTGTAGCGGCAGGGTATATAGCAGCGGCGCCAGTGCCTCGTGCACCTCCGGTAATTCCAGCACGCGGATGTCGTCCTGAGCGCTAATGCCTACCTTGCGATCAGCGAATACGAACAGCTGGCCGCCGCGAGCGCGCACTTCTTGCAGGTTGGACTTCAGCTTCTCCAGCAGGTCATCGTTCGGGGCCACCGAGATCACCGGCATTTCACTATCCACCAGCGCCAGCGGGCCGTGCTTCAGCTCGCCAGCCGGATAGGCTTCCGCGTGGATGTAGGAGATCTCCTTGAGCTTCAGGGCGCCTTCCAGGGCAATCGGGTAGTGAGCGCCACGCCCCAAAAACAGCGCATGGTGCTTTTCGGCAAACGCCTGGGAGAGCGCTTCGATCTGCGCATCGAGGTCCAATACCTGCTGGCAAAGCGCCGGTAGTTCCTGCAGGGCAGCCAGAATCGCTGGCTGTTCAGGCCGACCCTTCGCTTTACTGACGGAGAGCGTCAGCAGCAGCAGTGCGATCAATTGCGTCGTAAACGCTTTGGTGGAGGCCACGCCGATTTCAGGGCCTGCACGGGTCATCAGCGACATATCCGACTCGCGCACCAGCGAACTGCCGGGCACGTTGCAGATCGCCAACGTACCGACATAGCCAAGGGTTTTGGCAAACCGCAGCGCTGCCAGCGTATCGGCGGTTTCCCCAGACTGAGAGAGCGTGACGAATAGCGTACCTTCCGGCACCACCGGGTGGCGGTAACGATACTCGGAGGCCACTTCGACCTGCACCGGCACGCCAGCATAGCGCTCCAGCCAGTAGCGGGCCACCAGGCCCGCATGGTAGCTGGTGCCACAGGCGATGATATGCACCTGGCGGGTTTTCTGGAACAGCGCCTGGGCATCTGGCCCGAAGCTCTCGACCAGCACACTGTTGGCACTCATGCGCCCTTCCAGCGCTGCCTCGATGACCCTGGGCTGCTCGAAGATTTCCTTGAGCATGTAGTGGCGATACTCTCCCTTGCTGGCGGCGCCATCGCCATGCTCGAAGGTATGTACCGGGCGCTGGACATCGTGCCCCTGACGGTCGACGATACGGATGGCACCGTGTTCACGCAGCTCGACCAGATCGCCCTCTTCCAGATAGATGAAGCGGTCGGTGACCTGTAACAGCGCCAGCGGGTCAGAGGCCAGGAAGGCCTCATCGATCCCCACGCCCACCACCAGCGGGCTGCCCTGGCGCGCGCCCACCACCACGTTGGGCTCGTGCGTGCTCATCACGCCCAGCGCGTAGGCGCCCCCCAGCCCACTGACGATCTCCTGGGTCGCCTCGAACAGTGTCTTGCCAGTAGTGAGTTTGTCGGCCAGTAAGTGGGCGATCACTTCGGTATCGGTGTCGGAAGTGAAGGTGTAGCCGCTGCCCTGCAGCGTCTCCTTGATCTGCTCGTAGTTCTCGATGATGCCGTTATGTACCACGGCGACATTGCCACTGCTGTGGTGGGGATGGGCATTGGCCTCGGAGGGCTTGCCATGGGTGGCCCAGCGAGTATGGGCGATACCGCAATGCCCCGGCAGTGCCTCGCTGGCCAGGCGCTCTTCCAAGGCCGCCACCTTGCCCAGGGCCCGGTGGCGGGTCAATGATCCGCTGCTGAGTAACGTCATGCCTGCCGAGTCATAACCACGATACTCCAGGCGCTTGAGCCCTTCCAGCAATATCCCCTGCACATTGCGCTGTGCCACGGCTGCGACGATACCGCACATACTCCACTCTCCTGAAGGCGCCAAGCGCCTGTATCACCGGTGTTTAGTTTGCTTTTTTGGTGGGGCGCGGCCAGTCGGCCTTTTCCAACTGGCGGCTGCGGGTCACTGCCAGGGCGTGCTCCGCCACGTCCTTGGCGATGGTGGAGCCCGCCCCCACGGTGGCCCCCTGACCAATCGAAACAGGGGCAACCAGCGCGCTGTTGGAGCCAATGAAGGCGTGGTCGCCAATCTGCGTGCGATGCTTGTTGACGCCATCGTAGTTGCAGGTAATGGTGCCTGCCCCAACGTTCACCTCGCGCCCCAGGGTGGCATCGCCCACATAGCTCAGGTGGTTGATCTTGCTGCCTTCGCCGACCTCGGCGTTCTTGGTCTCCACGAAGTTGCCCACTTTCGCCTTGACCGCCAGACGCGTGCCGGGGCGAAGACGAGCGTAGGGCCCAATCTGATTATGGCCAGCGGCCACCGTGGAGTCGATGACGCTGTGGCTATCGATGACGCTTTCAGCACCGAGGGTGCTGTTCTTGATCACGCAATAAGGGCCAACGCGCACGCCTTCGCCCAGCTCCACGTTCCCTTCGAAGACGCAGCCCACGTCGATGAACACATCGTGGCCACAGGTTAGCGTGCCGCGTACATCGATTCTCGCCGGGTCTGCCAGGGCAACGCCCTGAGCCATCAACGCTTCCGCCGTCTGCTGCTGGTAAGCACGCTCCAGACGGGCCATCTGCGCACGGTTGTTGACCCCTTCCACCTCGGTAGCATCGTGGGGCTGCGCCGTGGCCACCTTGATACCTTCGCTGGCAGCCATGGCGATGACGTCGGTCAGATAGTACTCACCCTGGGCATTCTCTGCCGAGAGCTGGGGCAACCAGCGCTTCAGTTGAGCGCTGGTCATGGCCATGATGCCGGTATTGCACTCGGTGATGCTCAGTTGCTCGTCGTTGGCATCTTTTTGCTCGACAATCGCCACGGCCTGCCCGTCACTATCGCGCACGATGCGCCCGTAACCGCCAGGGTCGTCCAGCGTGACCGTCAACAGGCCCATATGCTGCTCATCCACCTGAGTCAGCAGGTTGGCCAACGTGTCACGGCGAATCAGCGGCACATCGCCGTAAAGCACCAGCACGATGCCGTTGCCCAGACGAGCCTGGGCCTGGGCCACGGCATGGCCCGTCCCCTTTTGCTCTTCCT
Organism: Halomonas sp. BC1; assembly: GCF_002078135.1. NCBI lineage: Bacteria > Pseudomonadati > Pseudomonadota > Gammaproteobacteria > Oceanospirillales > Halomonadaceae > Halomonas > Halomonas sp. BC1. Next base: position 148,411 of record NZ_LFGS01000017.1, read on the forward strand.
GCAGCGCAAACAGAACGTCATGCTCTGCCAGCGCGTCACGCAGTTGGTCAGCGCCGTGACCGATCACCACGTGGGTCCGTGCCGGATTCAGCGCCTGAGCGGTCTCCAGCACGTGCTGCACCATGGGTTTGCCTGCCAGGGTATGCAGCACTTTCGGCAAGGGAGAGCGCATCCGCGTACCTTTACCGGCCGCCAGAATGACGATGTCGAGATCATGCATGTTCAGTACCTACCGTTATTGGGCCGCTGCCGGTGTCCAGGCATCGATGCCCAGCTCTTCCAGCAGCGTATCACCAAAATAGTCCTTGAATGCTGGGCTGGCGATGCTGCGCCAGCGGTCGCCGTCGCGCACCAGCAGCAGTACGTTCAAGTCGTGTTCCAGGGCCAGCGCCATGCCCTCTTCCGTACCAACCACCAGCAGTGCCGTGGCCCAGGCATCCGCCCATGCATTGGAAGGGTGGAAGACCGACACCGATACCAGGTCATGGGTAATCGGTTTGCCGTCACGAGGATTGATGGTATGCGAGTAGCGCTGCCCGTCGACTTCGAAGTAATTGCGGTAGTCGCCTGAGGTCGCCACCGACAAGTTGCTGAGCGGCACGATATGCTGAGCCCTTTGCTCACCGTCTTCCGGCACTTCGATACCTACACGCCAAGCCAGTTCATCGTCGGGCTCCCGGTAACCACGGGCGATCATGTCTCCCCCCAGGTTCACCAGATAGTGCTCGATCCCCTGCTGGTCCAGATATGCACCCACTCGATCGACGGCATGGCCTTTCGCCACGCCAGAGAGGTCGACAAACACATCCCGCGTGCGCCGCGCCTGCATCTGCTGGGTATCCACTTCCAAAGCGTCATGCCCGACGGTAGAGAGGCGCTCGGCCAGGGCCTCGTCACTGGGTACTTCTTCTGGCCTTGCTTCTGGCCCGAAACTCCACAAGTTCACCAGGCCACCCACCGTCACATCGAAGGCACCATCGCTGTCTGCCGCAACGGCCTGACTGACGGCCAAGACTTCGATCAGCTCATTGGACAGCGGCTGCCACTCATTCAGCGGCGCATGATTGAACGTTACCAGCTCGGCGTCATCCCGATAGGTCGACATGGAACGGTCCACGCTCTCGAGTTCGGCCAGAAAGCCCTCTTCCAACGCCTGTGCCTGGCCCTGGGTCAGCGGATCCATCACCGTCACCTGGTAGAAAGAGCCAAATACCCCTCCTTCAAACCGGGTGGGCGGCTCCAGGGGGCGATCACTCTCGGAGCAGCCTGCCATCAGGGGCAACAGGGTGAGTAAACCAAGGCCAGCTAAAAAGGGACGATAGCCGATGTTCATCGCATTTTCCTTGAAGTTTGCACGAGATTAGAAGTGGAAGAACCACAGCAGCCAGAGACCGAATACCACGCGGTAAATCACGAATGGCTGCATGCCCAACTTCTTGATGACGACCAGAAAATAGTGAATACAGAGATAGGCACTAATACCAGAGAGAAGCGTACCCACGATCATGGCGGGCCAGTCGATGGCTTGGGGATCGCTGAGCAAGCCAACGGCCTCTAGCCCTCCGGCCAGCACAATCACGGGGATCGACAGCAGAAACGAGAAGCGTGCAGCGCCCTCCCGGCTCATGCCTACCAACAGGGCTGCCGTGATGGTGATACCGGAACGGGATGTACCCGGAATTAGCGCCAGTGCCTGCGCAAAACCAATGATCAGCACATCCTTCAGATTCATGCTGTACTCGCTGCGGGTGCCGCGCTTTTTCCAGTCGGCATAGCCCAGCAGTAAACCAAAAGCGACCAGGCTCAGCCCGATGATCAGGGTCGAGCGCATGTGATCGGCAATCAGATCACGACCCAAAAAGCCGATAATACACACCGGCAAAGTGGCCAATGCGACCCAGAACCCTAGCCTGGCATCCTCATCGACGCCTTTGCCCCGTAGCGCGGCCACGCTGCTGACGACCATGCGTATGATTTCATGACGAAAGTAGAGGATGACGGCACTCAAGCTACCCAGATGGAGTGCCACATCGAATGCCAACCCCTGATCTTCCCAGGGCGTAAATACGGGCACGAGAATAAGATGTGCGGAACTGGAAATCGGCAGGAACTCGGTTATTCCCTGAATCACTGCCAAAATCACGACCTGTAGCCAATCCATAGATTCATCCTAGCGTCAGTTGAGAGGCGTTCTGAAAAGCCACAAGGATACACGTGCGATTCCATGATGTCCGCCTGCAAATATTCTGTGATTGACAATCATGAAAACGCCTCCTAGCATGGCGCCGTGTTCAAGCGCCCTACCTGTGGCCCATGAATGCGATACAACTCCTTATCTTTCCCTTAAAAGAGGTTCCGAGAGCAGCCCATGGAAGATCCCAGTAGTCGATTATGTATGCGTGAAGCAGCCATGAAGTTTGGCTCGCTAGTGCACACGACCCGCCGGTAAGCTTTCTGCTCTCCAGGCCGTCGTGGCCTGGCCCTCTACACCCCCGCCTCTCTTCATAGCTCTTTCGCGCCTTGCGCGAGTCGTTGTCGTCAACTCGCCACATTAGTCGTTCACTATGCACGCAAGTACTTTGTCGACCGTGTGTCCCTGACTCATGTCAGGCCACTTTGGCCAGAAAACCTTGTGCGCGTGGATTATATGCGTGTCGGTGCGTCGTCATGAACGCTGCCTTCACATCGGGTTGTCTCGCCTTGATTCCGCCATTGCCGGAGGCGAACAATGAGCTATGCCGTACTAGCCGCTTCACTAAGAAGCGCCATGCAGCGCAACGATCACACCGCGATTTCTCATATCGTCGCGGAAATGCAGCCTGCCGATATTGCCGATTTTGCCCGTTACGAGCCCGCCTATACGGTGTTGGCGTTGCTCATGCAGCTTCCCGAAGCGCAGCGTGGCCCTACGTTCGGCTACCTGGAAACGGAGCAACAGCGGGACATCGGTGAAAAAATGACCGATGAAGAACTCGCAAAACTGGCTGCCACGATGGATGCAGACGAGCGCGCTGACCTGTTCCACCTGGTGGCGCCAGGCAGGCAGCCTGCCATCCTGCGCCAACTATCGCAAAAAGAGCGCGATGACTTAACCAAGCTGGCCAGCTATGCCGAAGGCACGGCAGGGGCCGTCATGACCTCCGAGTATGTTTCCGTGCCGGTCACCATCGACGTGGCGGAAGCCTTGAGCCTGCTACGCGCCAGCGCGCCTGACGCCGAAACCATCTACCAGGTGTATTGCGTCGATAAAGAAGGCCGTTTGCAGGGCACCGTATCGCTACGCCAGCTGATTCTTGCGGCCCCCCACCAATGCGTGGAAGAACTAATGGTCTCGGAAGTGGTGTTTGCCTCCGTGGAAACGCCGCAGGAAGAAGTCAGCCGGCTGATTGCCCATTACGACTTGCTGGCGCTTCCCGTGATCAATGGTGGTGACCGCTTGGTGGGCATCGTGACCTACGACGACGCCATGGACGTGGCCGCGGAAGAAGCCACCGAAGACATGCACAAGGGGGTGTCGGTGGGCAAGCTGGAGGGCAGCCTGCGCTCGGTCAGCCTGTTCGAGCTCTACCGCAAGCGTGTGGTGTGGCTGGTATTGCTGGTATTCGCCAATATCTTCTCGGGTGCCGGTATCGCCTATTTCGAAGAAACCATCGAAGCCTACATTGCGCTGGTGTTCTTCCTGCCCCTGCTGGTGGATAGCGGTGGCAACGCAGGCTCTCAGGCGGCCACCCTGATGGTACGCGGCATGGCCACCGGCGATGTACGTACCCGCGATTGGGCCAAGCTGCTGGGTCGTGAAGTCGGCGTCGCCTTGGCGCTGGGTCTGACCATGGCACTGGCGGTGTCCGTGGTGGGTATTTTCCGCGCGGGCAGCGAAATAGCACTGGTCGTCGCGCTATCAATGGTGCTGATCGTCACGGTAGGTAGTCTGATAGGGATGATTCTGCCGTTCATTCTGCAGCGCTTCAAGCTAGATCCGGCGACCGCCTCGGCACCGCTGGTGACCTCGATTGCCGATGCGTCAGGCGTACTGATCTACTTTGCACTGGCAACGGCTATTTTGGGGCTTCCTGTATAGACAATGCAGTCAATCAGGTGAGCCTCTCACCTCAGTACGCTACAATGAGGCCTTTATATAGCGTGTACGCCATCGGGTAACGCAAGCCATGAAGATAGAGCAACTGACGGCCACTCCAGACGATTCATCACACATCCATCATAGCCAGGAAGCCAAGCGCGTCACGTACATTGGTGCCTGGCTGGATGGGCTGCTGAGTGTCGTCAAGGTGGTGGTGGGGTTTCTGGTTGGCTCGGCAGCCTTGATTGCCGATGGCATTCACTCCCTGTCTGACCTTGTCACCGATGGCTTTGTTCTGGCCGCCATTCATTATGGCCGTCAGGAACCGGATAACGACCACCATTATGGCCATGGCCGTATCGAGACGCTGACCACGCTACTGCTGGGCAGTGTGCTGATCTTTGTGGCCGGCGGTATCGCCTGGTCGAGCATCGACCGTCTGTTGAGCGGTACCGAAGTAGGCGCGCCCGGCGCTTTTGCCATCGCGGTGACGGTGCTGGCCCTGATCAGCAAGGAGTGGATATTCCGCTACACCATGCGGGTCGCCAAACGGGTCAAGTCCAAGCTGCTGGAAGCCAATGCCTGGCACTCCCGCAGCGATGCCCTCTCAACGGCCGTGGTGCTGGTAGCGCTGGTGGGTGCCCAGTATGGGATGGGGTGGCTGGACGCCGTGGCCGCGATCATCGTGGGGTTACTGGTAGGTAAGGTCGGCATCGACCTGCTGTGGGAATCCGCCAGAGAACTGGTAGATACCGCCTTGCCCGAAGACGTGCAGCAGCAGATGCATGATGTGGCCTGCAGCGTGCCCGGCGTGGATAGCGTGCATGACCTGCGTACGCGCCAATCGGCAGGCTGGGTGATGGTGGACCTGCACGTGGTGGTGGGTCCGCGTATCACCGTTTCCGAAGCTCATGAAATCGGCAATGAGGTGAGTCGCCGCCTGCGCCACGAGTTTCCGCTGCTGACCGATGTCATTTTCCACGTGGACCCGGAAGACGATGCCGGTGAGGGCGACCCGAGCCGCCTGCCCGGACTGCCCTTGCGCCCAGAAGTGGAAGCCGCTCTTGATGAGCGCTGGTACATGCACCCGGTATGGCGCACGTTGAACGATCTGCAGCTTCACTACCTGGACGACAAGGTATCGGTCACGCTGATCATCGGTGACGCAGTCCACCAGCCGCCCCAGTGCCTGGCCAGCCAGCTCAAGGCGCTGGCCAGCGACATCGAATGGCTGGGCCACGTGGAAGTGATGTTCATCACCCGCGCGGCCAGCAGCGCCATGCGCTAGACGTTGGTCAGAATGGCGGTGGCGATGGTGAAGTAGATCAATACCCCCGAGGCATCGATCAGGGTCGTCACCAGCGGTGCCGAGGCCGTGGCCGGGTCGACCTTGAAGCGTTCCAGCACGAACGGCAGACACATGCCCATCATGCTACCGAACAGCACGATGGTGACCATGCTCAACGCGACCACCATGGCGACGTCCTCACCGCCACGCATGACCCCGATGGGCGCGACGGCCAACGCCATGGTCAGCCCCAGTGCACCGGCCACCAGCAGCTCCCTGCCCAGCATCTTGCTCCAGTCCTTGACCCCTACGTCCCCGGTGGCCATACCCCGCACCATCAACGTGGCCGCCTGGGCGCCCGCATTACCGCCACTGCCAATCAACAGCGGCAGGAAGAATACCAGAGCGACCTGGGCGGCAATGGTATCTTCGAAGTACGCAATACCAGCCCCCGAAAACAGGTTGGCAAACACCAGCAGTACCAGCCAGGTCACCCGCTTGCGGTAAAGACTGGCCAAGGGCACCCGACTGACACCGTCTTCCAGTTGGCCAATCGACATCCCCTTGTGGATATCTTCGGTGGCCTCGGATTCGGCCACGTCCATGGCATCATCGTGGGTCACGATCCCCACCATGCGCCCATCCTGATCGAGTACCGGCAGCGCCAGCAGGTCATAGCGCGCCACGATACGCGCCACTTCTTCCTGCTCTTCGTCTACGTGGGTGCTGATGACATCCTTGATCATGATGTCATCGACCACGGCTCCTGGACGGGCGACCATCAGCTGCCGTAGAGACATGGTTCCGACCAACTCACCTTCCTTGTCGAGGATGTAGAGCTGGTAGACCGTTTCCGCATCCGGCGCTGTCTGTCGCACCCGCATCATCGCCTGTGACACCGTCATGCCACTGGCTATCGCCACATAGTCAGAGGTCATGATGGCGCCGGCCGTGCCTTCTTCGTAGCTTGCCAGACGCTTGAGATCTTCCCGCTCCTGGTGCGCCATGCGACGCAGCAACGCTTCGCGGCGGTCTTCATCGAGCAGGTTGAACAGATCCACCCGCTCGTCCGACCCCATCTCCTCAAGCAGCTTGAGCACTTGGGTGTCGCTCAGCTCACCGACGACTTCGAGCTGACTCTCGCCTGGCAGATAGCCCAGCACGTTGGCGGCTCGCTCGGTGGAGAGTATGTCCAGCACCGTCAGAGCCGCACGTAGCTCTTCATCCTCTTCGATCAGCTCTTCCAGCACTTCGCCAATATCGGCCGAGCGAATTTCGGCGAGACGTTCCGCCAACTGCGCCTTGCGGGGCTCTTCCTTGACCAGCTCATCGAGCAGCTCGGTTTTCAATTCCTGTAAGGCTTCTTCGTTCAGCGCCATCGCTCTCTCCTGATGCCATTCAAATCCGGGACGACTGACCACCATACTAACAGACAAAAAAACGCCCCTTAAACCCTGCTCGGGTTTAAGGGGCGTTTGGGTACACAGTGCGTGTAACTAGCCTTTACCCGCCTTCTTGCGCAGCTGCTGGATCGTTCGCAGCTGAGCAACGGCTTCGGCAAGTTCAGCAGCAGCACGGGTATAATCCAGCTCTGCTGATTTGTCGTTAAAGGCTTTCAGCGCCTGCTGACGCGCTTCCTCGGCGGCGGCCTCGTCGAGGTCACCGGCACGAGCAGCGGCATCTGCCAGGATCGTCACGACATCTGGCTGGACTTCCATGAAGCCGCCAGAGACAAAGAAGTTTTCTTCCTTGCCGCCATCGTGGATCACGCGGATCGGGCCCGGCTGAAGCTCGGTCAGCAGCGGGGCGTGCCCCGGCAAGATGCCGAGGTCACCCATGATCCCGGAAGCCACCACCTGCTCGACCTTGCCTGAGAAGATGGATGCTTCTGCGCTGACGATATTGCAAGTGAAGCTATTCGCCATAGCGAATCCCCCTAATGGACGGGATTACTTCTTCATCTGGTTGGCTTTGTCGACAGCTTCGTCGATGGAGCCGACCATGTAGAAGGCCTGTTCCGGCAGATCGTCATACTCGCCAGCCAGAATGCCCTGGAAGCCACGGATGGTGTCTTTCAGAGAAACATACTTGCCGGGTGAGCCTGTGAATACCTCAGCCACGAAGAACGGCTGAGACAGGAAGCGCTGGATCTTACGCGCACGAGATACGGCCAGCTTGTCTTCGTCAGACAGCTCGTCCATACCCAGGATCGCGATGATGTCCTTCAGCTCCTTGTAACGCTGCAGAACGTTCTGCACGCCACGCGCCACTTCGTAGTGCTCTTCACCAACGACCAGCGGGTCCAGCTGACGTGACGTGGAGTCCAGCGGATCAATGGCGGGGTAGATACCCAGCTCAGCGATGGAACGCGCCAGTACCACGGTAGCGTCAAGGTGGGAGAAGGTGGTCGCCGGAGACGGGTCAGTCAAGTCATCCGCAGGAACGTAAACGGCCTGCACCGACGTGATAGAGCCTGTCTTGGTGGAAGTGATACGCTCCTGAAGAACGCCCATCTCTTCCGCCAGCGTCGGCTGGTAACCTACCGCTGAAGGCATACGGCCCAGCAGTGCAGATACTTCGGTACCGGCCAGGGTGTAACGATAGATGTTGTCGACGAACAGCAGAACGTCACGGCCTTCATCACGGAATTTCTCAGCGATGGTCAGGCCGGTCAGCGCTACGCGCAGGCGGTTGCCGGGCGGCTCGTTCATCTGACCATAGACCAGCGCTACCTTGTCGATAACGTTGGATTCGGTCATTTCATGATAGAAGTCGTTACCCTCACGAGTACGCTCACCCACACCGGCGAATACGGAGTAGCCGCTGTGTTCGGTGGCGATGTTGCGGATAAGCTCCATCATGTTGACGGTTTTACCGACACCCGCGCCGCCGAACAGACCAACCTTACCGCCTTTCGCGAAGGGGCATACCAGGTCGATGACCTTGATACCGGTCTCGAGCAGCTCGTTGGAAGCTGCCTGGTCGGCATAGCTGGGGGCTTTACGGTGGATCGGCATGCGCTCTTGCTCGCCAATCGGGCCCGCTTCATCGATCGGCTCACCGAGCACGTTCATGATGCGGCCCAGCGTTTCCTTACCCACCGGTACGGAAATCGCGGCACCTGTGTTGACCACGTCCAGGCCACGCTTCAGACCCTCGGTGGAGCCCATGGCAATGGCGCGTACTACGCCGTCGCCCAGCTGCTGCTGGACTTCGAGGATGGTCTCAACATTGGAGACCTTCAGCGCGTCGTAGACCTTGGGCACAGAGTCCCGCGGAAACTCTACGTCAATCACCGCGCCGATGATTTGTACGATACGTCCGCTCATCTTGGTTCCTCTCAAAAACCTGCAAATGAAACCTGTCTGCCGGGAATGACCTGTCAGTCAGACCACTCCCTCGGCGTTAAACGGCAGAAGCGCCGCCGACGATCTCGGAAATTTCCTGGGTGATGGCGGCCTGACGGGCCTTGTTGTAAACCATCTCCAGATCGTCAATCAGGTTGCCCGCGTTATCAGTGGCACTCTTCATAGCGATCATACGGGCGGCCTGTTCGCACGCACCGTTTTCGACTACCGCCTGATACACCTGCGATTCGATGAATCTAACCAACAGGCTGTCCAGCAACGCCTTGGCATCCGGTTCATACAGGTAGTCCCAGCTTCCGGGACGGGCGTTTTCTTCGTCATGCTTCTCTTCGCTGCCCATGTCAGGGGACAGCGGAAGGATCTGATGCACGACCGGGCGCTGCGTCATGGTGTTCACGAACTCGTTGTACACCACGTACAGGCGATCCAGCCGACCTTCATCGTACGCTTCCAGCATGACCTTCACACTACCGATCAGACCCTCGACGGTCGGTGCTTCACCTAATCCGCTCTTGGCAGCAACCAGGTTGCCACCATAATTGCGGAAGAAGGCACCGGCCTTGGAGCCAAGGGCACAGAAGTCCAGCTCAGCGCCTTGCTGTTTCCAGGCCATCGCATCTTTCAGAACGGCCTTGAACAGGTTGACGTTCAAGCCGCCACACAGGCCGCGGTCTGTCGACACCACGATATAACCCACGCGGTTGACAGGGCGCTCGACCATGTAGCGGTGCTTGTCTTCCTGCTCTACGTCTGCATCCGCAATATGGGCTACCACATTACGGATCTGCTTGGCGTAGGGCTGACTGGACTTCATCAGATCTTGCGCTTTACGCATTTTCGATGCAGCCACCATTTCCATGGCGCTGGTGATCTTCTGCGTATTTTTGATGCTCCCGATCTGGGTGCGTATCTCTTTTGCAGCTGCCATAGCGATCTACCCTTCGTTCGTGGCTCTCAGAAAGCATGCAAGCCCGCCCGCAGGCGGGCCAGACATTACCAGCTCTGAGTCGCCTTGAACTTCTCGAGACCCGACTTCAAACCGTCCTGAATCTCGCCGTTGTAGTCGCCGGTCTGGTTGATCTTGTCGAGCAGCTCGCCGTGCTCGGACTTCATGTAGTCGTGCAGGGCACGTTCGAAGTCCAGCACTTTCTCGACGCCCACGTCATCCAGGTGACCTTCGTTGGCTGCGTACAGAGACAGCGCCATTTCCGCCACGGACATCGGCGAATACTGCTTCTGCTTCATCAGCTCGGTGACACGCTGACCGTGCTCGAGCTGCTTACGCGTGGCTTCATCCAGGTCAGAGGCAAACTGCGAGAACGCCGCCAGTTCGCGGTACTGAGCCAGCGCCAGACGCACACCACCACCCAGCTTCTTGATGATCTTGGTCTGTGCGGCACCACCAACACGAGAGACCGACAAGCCTGCGTTGATCGCCGGACGGATACCGGAGTTGAACAGGTTGGTTTCCAGGAAGATCTGACCATCGGTGATGGAGATAACGTTGGTCGGAACGAAGGCTGATACGTCACCGCCCTGGGTTTCGATGATCGGCAGCGCGGTCAAGGAACCGGTCTTGCCTTTCACTTCGCCGTTGGTGAACTTCTCGACGTAGTCGACGTTGACGCGCGCGGCGCGCTCCAGCAGACGGGAGTGGAGATAGAACACGTCACCCGGGTAAGCTTCGCGGCCCGGCGGACGACGCAGCAGCAGCGATACCTGACGGTAGGCAACGGCCTGCTTGGAGAGATCGTCATACACGATCAGCGCGTCTTCGCCACGGTCACGGAAGTACTCGCCCATGGTGCAGCCAGAGTAGGCCGCCAGGAACTGCATGGGTGCCGGGTCGGCAGCGCCAGCCGCCACCACGATGGTGTGCTCCATCGCGCCGTGCTCTTCGAGCTTGCGCACCACGTTGGCAATGGTCGACTGCTTCTGACCGATGGCCACGTAGACACAGGTCACGCCCTTGCCTTTCTGGTTGATGATCGCATCGATGGCAATGGCGGATTTACCGATCTGACGGTCGCCGATGATCAGCTCACGCTGACCACGACCGATCGGCACCATGGCGTCGATGGACTTCAGACCCGTCTGGATGGGCTCGTCAACGGACTGACGAGTGATAACGCCAGGCGCTACCTTTTCTACCGCGTCGGTCAGCTTGGCATTGATGTCGCCCTTGCCGTCGATGGGGTTACCCAGCGCGTCGACAACGCGACCCACCAGCTCGGGGCCTACCGGAACTTCAAGAATACGACCGGTACACTGAGCGGTCATGCCTTCTTCAAGCTGCAGGTAGTCACCCAGGACAACGGCACCCACGGAGTCACGCTCCAGGTTGAGTACCATGCCGAAGATGCTGTTGGGGAATTCAATCATTTCACCGAACATCGCGTCTTCGAGGCCGTGAATTTTCACGATACCGTCGGAAACGCTGACGATGGTGCCCTGATTACGGGCTTCGGATGCGACGTCAAGCTTCTCAATTCGCTGCTTGATGATGTCGCTGATCTCGGAAGGATTCAGTTGCTGCATGCCATGTCCCTCAGACTCAAGCGGTCAGCGCTTCGGAAAGACGGTTCAATCGACCACGCACCGAACCGTCAATGACGGTATCACCGGCACGCAGGATGACACCGCCAATGAGCGACTTGTCGACCTGAGTAGTAATGGAGATTTCGCGATTCAGACGTTTCTTGAGCGCGTTTGCCAGCTTGGTCTGCTGCTTGCTATCCAGCTTGTAGGCTGAAACCACAGTGACGTCGATACGCTTTTCATGTTCTGCGCGAAGGTGTTCAAACTGTTCAGCGATTGCACTCAACGCCATCAACCGACGCTGGTCGGCCAGGGTGGTGAGAAACCGCTGGAAAGCGTCATCGGCACCGTCGCCCAGCATGTCAGCCAGCAACGCCACTTTCTGTTCGCTACCCAGTTTGGGACTACCTAACAGGTTGGCGACCTGATGATCCTTGACAACGAGACCTGCCATTGCCAGTGACTGAGACCAGGTATCCAGTGCCTGATGATCGCGCGCGTATTCAAACGCCGCTTTGGCGTAAGGACGAGCGACGGTCGTTTGTTCCGCCATGGATCACCTCCTTACAGTTCAGCGGCAAGCTTATCAAGCAAGTCGCGGTGCGCTTTCTCGTCAACAGAGGCTTCAAGAACACGCTCGGCGCCTATGATCGCAAGGTGAGAAACCTGCGCACGCAACTCGTCTTTCGCGCGATTGATTTCTTGCTCAATTTCAGCCCGAGCACTGGCCACCAGACGCTCGCCTTCGGCACGTGCTTGTTCACGTGCTTCTTCGATCATCTGCGCAGAGCGCTTGTTCGCTTGCTCGAGGATTTGAGATGCCTGCTCCTTGCTTTCACGCAGTGTCTGCTCGGCACGCTCTTGAGCGAGCTCAAGGTCACGCGTTGCACGGCTGGCTGCGTCCAAGCCATCAGCAATCTTTTTCTGACGCTCGTGAAGCGCGTTGCTGATCGGAGGCCACACATACTTTATGCAAAACCAGACAAAGATCGCGAAGGCGATCGTTTGCCCGATAAGCGTCATGTTGATATTCACAGGGATGTACCTCTGACAAATTCGTGGCGACCGGTGTGAAACAAAACCGAGCGGTTGCCCGCTCGGTCAAGCTGCATTAACCGGCAACAACGAAGATCAGGTACATCGCGATACCAACACCGATCATCGGTACGGCGTCAAGCAGACCGGCCATGATGAAGGTACGAGTTTGCAGCTGGTCGCTCAGCTCAGGCTGACGAGCGGTGTTGTCCAGCAGCTTGCCACCCAGCATGGCGAAACCAAAGCCAGTGGTCAGGGCGCTAACACTGATGATGATGGCGGCAGCAATGTAGACGATTTCCATGATGAAGCTCCTGATAGTGCGTTAATTTCAAGGGTTTAGGTTAAGGGTTTAATGCAAAGCGTTGCTCGGGTTCAGTGATGCTCGTGCGCGGCGCTCAAATAGACGACAGACAGTGTCGTAAAGATGAAGGCCTGCAGCGAAACCACCAGAATATGGAAGATGGCCCACGGCACATCCAGCATCCAGATCGCCCAGAACGGTAGCAGGGCAATCAGGATAAAGATAACTTCACCGGCAAACATGGCGCCGAACAGACGGAAACCAAGGCTGATCGGTTTGACCAGCAGGCCGACGATTTCGAGAATCAGGTTGAACGGTGCCAACAGCCAGGTATTGAACGGCGTCAGCGCCAGCTCCTTACCGAACCCAGCAACACCTTTCACCTTGCAGCTGTAGTAGATGATCATCAGGAAGACGCCGATGGCCATACCCAGCGTGGCGTTGATGTCGGTGGTGGGAACGATTTTCATGTAGCCCACACCCAGCTTGCCGAACAACTCCGGGAAGTAGTCCAGCGGGATCAGCTTGAGGCTGTTCATCAGCAGAATCCACATGAACAGCGTCAAGGCGATCGGGCCGATGTTCTTGTTGTTGCCGTGGAAGGTAGAGCGAGTCAGGTTATCGATGAACTCGATGACCATTTCAACGGCATTCTGCAGACCGCCCGGAACACCGGTGGTCGCTGCCTTGCCCGCTTTATGGAACAGCCACAGGAACAGAGCACCCATGCCGATGGACCAACCCATCGTGTCCAGGTGAATGGCCCAAAAACCCATTTCGGTTGCTTCGGCAGAGGTGGACGCAAGCGACCAACCATTTTCCGGGTGCTTTCCGAACGTCAGGTTCTGGAGGTGGTGCTGTATGTAATAGATGGCCGATATTTCGTTATCCGCTGCCATACTGCTTCCTCAAGTTTAAGGGGTTGACCGCTCACGCACGAGCCAGGGGGCTAGCCAGTGCATCAGTTGGGCCACCACATAGGCGACAAAGAAAAAAGCTGGGTTTGAAGGGGGCGCTATCGTCAGCACTATGGCGAATAACGCCACCGTCAAACCAAACTTGCCTGCTGCAGCCTGGTACAAGTTGAGCACATTACGCTGTGGTTGGCGGTTACGCTGCTGCCTTTGACCACGCCACACAAAATAGATGGTCGGTAGAAGGCTAATCAGCCCCCCCGACAAGGCAGACCCTGCTGCCTCGATGCCGACCATGACGCTTGCCAACATGGCCACCAGCAAGATCACCACCAGCTGAGCAAGAAACAGCCGCCGAAAATCCAATAGACGCCGACGGACAGGCGCTGCACTTTTCACTTTGACCACGACTCCGTGCAGGCTGGGCTGCTGCTCAATGGGGTAACGAGTACGCCCGTTCGTCCAAGCAAGCTTTTGACAAACACGGCGGATTATAGGGAAGCGCTATCACACCTTCAACCGAAGTTGCACGGATTTCGCACGTTTTGGCGTTTACTTGCGACCAAAGGGTTAAAAAAAGGCCGCTTATTTCATTAGCCTGCTACTTTATGTGCGCAAGAATGCCATCCAGCTCTTCAAGGCTTGTATAACGTATGGTGACTTTGCCTTTGCCCTTTTGACCGTGGTCGATGGAGACAGGCGCGCCCAGCAGCTCGCCCAAGTGCGTTTCGAGGCGCGCCACATCGGCGGTCTTGGCCACTTTTTTGGCCGATGCTACCGGTGACTGCTGAGTGTCGTGCACCTTCTTGACCAGCGCCTCGGTGTCTCTCACCGTCAGGTCCTTGTTGACCACTTCATGGGCCACCTGGCGTTGCTGAGCGCTGTTCAACGACAGCAGGGCACGAGCATGCCCCATATCCAGATCGCCACGCTCCAGCAGGGTCTGCACTTCCGGGTCCAGAGCCAACAAGCGCAGCAGGTTGGCCACCTGCGTGCGGGATTTGCCCACGGCATCGGCCACCTGCTGCTGGGTAAGCTCGAACTCTTCTGCCAGGCGTTTTAACGCCAGCGCTTCTTCGATGGCATTGAGGTTTTCACGCTGAATGTTCTCGATCAGCGCCAGCGCCAGCGCCACGTCGTCACTGACATGGCGAATGACCGCCGGAATGACATCCAGCTCGGCCAGTTGGGCAGCGCGCCAGCGCCGTTCACCGGCAATGATTTCATAGCGGTCCGGGCCAATCGGGCGAACGACGATCGGCTGCATGACCCCCTGGGCACGAATGGAGTCGGCCAGCTCCTCCAGTGCCTCGGGCTGAATGTCGCGGCGAGGCTGGTACTTGCCCCGCGTCAGCTGCCCCAGCGGCAGCCGCTCCAGGCGTTCGGCATGGGCATCGTCCTGCGTTACCTCGGCGGCGGAGCCTTCCGGCAGCAGCGCCTCTGTGCCTTGCGAGGCGCTGTTGGTCAGGTCCAAACTGTCACGACGACGGGCGCCCGCACCAATCAGGGCATCCAGGCCACGTCCTAGCGCGCGTTTACGCGTCATTCGCTTTCCCTCGTTGAACGTTACGTACTTCGAACCTTACAGCGACAGCCGCCGTAACGACAGGCGTTACAGTGACAACCGTCGAATCATCTCTTTGGCCAGCACGCGGTAGGCCTGGCTGCCCCGCGAAAAACGGGCGTACTGGGTCACGGGAAGGCCATGGCTTGGCGCTTCTGCCACTTTCACGTTGCGCGGAATGGTGGTTTTCAGCAGCGCATCGCCGAAAAAGTCGCGTAGCTGCTTGTCCACTTCCCGCGTGAGGCTGGTGCGCTTGTCGTACATGGTGCGCAGGATACCGGAGACGGCAAGCTCGGGATTCACGCTCTGCTTGATCTGTTCCACGGTATCCAGCAGCGCCGAGAGTCCTTCCAGCGCGTAAAATTCACACTGCAGCGGGATCAGTACGCCGTGGGCTGCAGTAAGCGCATTCACCGTGAGCATGTTCAGCGACGGCGGACAGTCGATCAGCACCACATCGTATTCGTCGGCCACGCTGGCCAGCGCCTGAGAAAGGCGACTCTGCCGCTGCTCGGCGTCCAGCAGCTCGACTTCCGCCGCCGTCAAATCGCCATTGCCCGGCAAGACATCGTAACGAACCGACAAACCGCGCACGATGGCGTCGCTGGCCGAGGTTTCCCCCAGCAGCACGTCCAGCACGCTCTTTTCCAGATCGTACTTGTCGATCCCACTGCCCATGCTGGCATGCCCTTGGGGGTCGAGATCGACCAACAGTACGCGCCGGTCCAGGGCGGCCAGGCTGGCGGCCAGATTGACGGCTGAAGTGGTCTTGCCCACGCCGCCTTTTTGGTTGGTCAGGGCAATGATCTGGCTCACTACTCAACTCCTTTTGGGGTCAGGATCAACAGCTGCCGCTCGGCCGTCTCGAAGGGTACATTCAACAGGTGCCGAGCGTTCAGTTCAACACCTGCTGGCAGGTCGCGCAGCTCGTCATCGGCACCGGGGCCCTTCATGGCCAGCCACTGGCCGTCGGCGGTCGGTAGCGGGCGCGTCAAGGTCACGAAGTCCACCAGGCTGGCGAAGGCCCGCGAGATCACCTGATCGAAGTGCTGGCCCGCAAACTGTTCGACTCTTGCCTGAGTGGGCGTCACGTTGCTCAGCGCCAGCTCCATGACGGCCTGCCGCTGGAAGCGAACCTTCTTGCCGTTGCTGTCCAGCAGCGTCACCTGAAGCTCGGGCTTCAAAATCGCCAGCACCAGCCCAGGCAAGCCTGGCCCGGCGCCTACGTCCAGAAGTCGGGGCCCCCGTATGAAGGGCGCCACCGCCGCGCTGTCCAGCACGTGGCGAGACACCATTTCATCAACGTCGCGTACGGCGGTGAGGTTATAAGCCCGGTTCCACTTGTGCAATAGCGCCAGCAGCCCCAGCAGCTGCTCACGCTGGATGGGCGTAATGGCGATATCCAGTTGGGACAGCCCTTGCTCCAGTCTGGGGGCCACGCTAGCGGGCAGACTTTCAATCAGCGGCGGCAAGAAACTCATCCGTTGGCGACCTCGGTATGGCTGATCAGGCGGCGCTTTTTCAGGTGAATCAGCAGTATCGAGACGGCAGCAGGCGTCACTCCAGAGATACGGGCAGCCTGGGCAAGGGTTTCCGGCCGCGCGGCGCTGAGCTTCTGGCGAATCTCGTGGGAAAGCCCCTCCACGTTGTGATAATCCAGCTCAGCGGGGAGCGCAGTGGCTTCGTGGCGCTTGAGCTTATCGATTTCGTCCTGCTGACGATCGATGTACCCCTGATACTTGGCCTGAATCTGCACCTGTTCGGCGACAGCTTCATCCTCCACGCCGCCGCTTTCCATGCCCGGCAGGTCAGCAATATCGGCGTAGGTCAGTTCAGGGCGCTTCAGCAAATCGCTCAGGCAGTACTCCCGCGACAGCGGCTTGCCGGTTTTCTCGGCGATGCTGGCGGCAGCCGGGCTGTTGGGATGTACCCAAGCGCTGGACAAGCGCGTGGCTTCACGCTCGATGGCCTCACGTTTCTGGCTGAAAGCCGCCCAGCGGGTGTCATCGACCAACCCCAGCTGGCGGCCCTGCTCGGTCAGGCGGAGGTCGGCATTGTCTTCACGCAGCAGCAGCCGATACTCGGCGCGCGACGTGAACATGCGATAGGGTTCCTTGGTGCCCATGGTGATCAGGTCATCCACCAGAACGCCTAGATACGCCTCGTCACGACGTGGGTACCACGCCTCCAGCTGCTTGGCTCGCCGTGCCGCGTTGAGCCCCGCCAGCAACCCTTGAGCACCCGCTTCTTCGTAGCCAGTGGTGCCGTTGATCTGCCCGGCAAAAAACAGGTTGTGGATAAATTTGGTTTCCAGCGAGTGCTTCAAATCCCGCGGGTCGAAGAAGTCATACTCGATGGCATAACCCGGGCGCGTGATATGGGCGTTTTCCAACCCTTTGATGGAGCGCACGACCTGCAGCTGCACATCGAAGGGCAGTGAGGTGGAGATCCCGTTGGGGTAGAGCTCGTGGGTATCCAGACCTTCCGGTTCGATGAACACCTGATGGCTCGATTTGTCGGCGAAGCGATGCACCTTGTCTTCGATCGACGGGCAGTAGCGGGGGCCGATGCCTTCGATTACCCCAGAGTACATGGGGGAACGATCGAGGTTGTTCAGGATGATCTCGTGGGTGCGCTCGTTGGTGTGCGCAATATGGCAGCTCACCTGCTGAGGATGCATGCCTCGATGCCCCAGATAGGACATGACCGGCGTAGGCGTGTCACCTGGCTGCTCTTCCAGCTGTGAAAAGTCGACGGATTTGGCATCGATACGCGGAGGGGTACCGGTCTTCAACCTGTCGACGTGAAAAGGCAGAGCCCGCAGTCGCTCGGCCAGCGCATTGGAAGGCGGGTCGCCTGCGCGGCCACCACGGCTTTGATCCAACCCGATGTGGATAACCCCGCCAAGGAACGTGCCCGTGCTCAGCACCACCGACTCGGCATGAAAACGGATGCCGGTCTCGGTCACCACACCACGTACGGTGTCGTTATCCACAATGAGGTCGCCAGCCGCCTGCTGGAAAATCGTCAGGTTCGGCTGGTTTTCCAGCATGCCTCGAATGGCGGCCTTGTAGCGGATCCTGTCTGCCTGGGCGCGGGTTGCGCGGACGGCAGGCCCCTTACGTGCGTTGAGTACTCGAAACTGGATGCCGCCCAAATCCGTGGCTAGCCCCATGGCACCACCCAACGCATCAATCTCCTTGACCAGATGGCTCTTGCCGATCCCACCAATGGCGGGATTGCAGGACATTTGGCCCAGCGTCTCGATGTTGTGGGTCAGCAATAGGGTTTGACAGCCCATGCGAGCAGAGGCCAGTGCGGCTTCGGTTCCCGCATGGCCACCGCCGATGACAATCACGTCAAAGCGGTCGGGGTAGTTCAAGAGACACCTCGTCTTGTGCCCAAGGCACGGATGATGTGGTCAGCGGATCACCGCTGTTGGAATAAGCCCGCCAGTATAAACCTCCTGTGGGTAACCGTCAGGTTTTTCCACACCCCTGCTATCAGTGAGTTTATAGATTAATAACAAAATAAAAATATATAAGAGAAGTTCTGTAAATGTAGTTACTAATGGTGTGGACAAAATCTGTTGATAAATGATTTTTTCCTATATGAATCATTATTTTGTATTGTTGACCAAGCAGTGGCGAACCGGCGGAGTGCCTGCGTAGAAGCGGTGACGGAGCTGTGGATGAAAAGCTTACTTACCCACAGCCCAGGTTAACGACGGCTTATCCACCGCTGGCTACCGTGCTTGTTACCGCACCTGTGAACAAGAGAGCTAATGACCACCATATGCGTTGAAAGATGCCCATGGCGCGGGTGTTAGCCCGATAGTGGCAGCCGAGAAAAAAATATTATCCACAGGCAAAAAAAAGGCCTGTCGCAAGGACAGGCCGGTCGCGGAGGTACCCTGATGGGCTGCTAGTGCTTCAATACGCGCGCCAAGAAGGACTGGGTGCGTTCGTGCTGAGGTGCATCGAACAGCTGTTCCGGTGGCCCTTGCTCGGTGATTTCCCCTTTGTGAATGAAGATGACGCGGTCGGCTACTTCCCGCGCAAAGCCCATTTCATGGGTCACGATGACCATGGTCATGCCTTCCTTGGCCAGCTCACGCATGGCGTCCAGCACTTCACCGATCATCTCCGGGTCTAGCGCCGAGGTGGGCTCGTCGAAGAGCATGAGCCGGGGTTCCATGGCCAGCGCGCGGGCCAGGGCGACCCGCTGCTGCTGCCCTCCAGAGAGCTGACTGGGGTACTTCTGTGCCTGATCGGCAATGCCGACGCGTTCCAACAGCCGCTGAGCCGTCTCTTCGGCATCCGAACGGCTCCAGCCACGCACTTTCATGGGGGCCAGGGTAATGTTGTCGATGACGCTCAGATGAGGGAAGAGGTTGAACTGCTGGAACACCATGCCGACTTCGGTGCGGATGGTTTGCAGGGCCTTGCTACTTTTGCCATCCGGCAGCAGCGTATTGCCATCGACATCGAGGCTGCCGGACTGAAACTCTTCCAGCCCGTTGATGCAGCGGATCAGCGTGGATTTACCAGAGCCGCTGGCGCCGATCACGACGACGACTTCTCCAGGGACGATTTCCAGATCGATGTTCTTGAGCACATGCAGGCTGCCAAAGTGCTTGTTGAGCTTCTGCATTTGCACAATGGGCGATGAGGTCGAAGTCATTGTGCGCTCCTTATTGGCCAACGACGCCGCGCCGTTCCAACTGGCGCAGGATGATAGAGAGGGTCCAGGTAATGGCCAGGTACATCAGGGCGACCATGAAATAGACTTCCAGCGCCGTGAAGGTGGTGGCAATGTAGATCTGCCCTTGGCGCACCAGCTCGCCCACCCCGATGACGGAAAACAGCGAGGTGTCCTTGATGCTGATGATGCCCTGGTTGCCCAGCGGAGGGATCATGCGGCGGAAGGCTTGAGGCCAGATGACGTAACGAAACGACTGCGCTCGGGAGAGCCCCAGCGACAGCGATGCTTCGCGTTGCCCGCGTTCGATCGACTGCACGCCTCCACGTACGATTTCGGAGATATAGGCCCCTGAATTGACGGCAATGGCGGCAATGCCGGCCACCAGCGCATTGATGGGGCCACCCAGCAGTTGGGGCAGGCCGTAGAAAATGAACAGCACCTGCACCAGGATGGGCGTACCGCGAAAGACTTCAACATAAAAGATGGCTGGCCAGCGTAGCCAGCGCGTGCGGCTGATGCGCAGCAGGCCAAAGAAGATGCCGATGAAAAAGCCAATGGCCAGGCCGCCGAACGAGATCAGCAGTGTCCACGGAATACCGGGTAACAAGTAGGGAATCGAGCGGAAAGCGGCCGCCCAGTCGAATTGAAAAGTGACTTCCACGTGACGTCTCCAGAACAGCACCACACAATGATTCAGGGCCGGGGGCTAGGCCGCCCGGCCCTGTAAACGCGAGATAATGCACTTACCTCAGACAGTGCTTACTCTTCGTCGGAGGACTCACCAAACCACTTCTGGTAAATCTCGTCGTAGGTGCCGTCTTCACGCATGGCCGCGAGTGCTTCATTGGCGGGTTCTACCCACTGGCTGCCCTTGTGGAAAACGATGCCGTACTGCTGGCCTTCGTACAGGGGGCCGACGACCTTGGTGCGACCTTCACCGCGTGTTTGCGAGAAGTAGGCAACGTTGGGGGCATCGTAGAACGCGGCATCGACGTTACGCCCCAGCAGGGCCATGTACATGTCGCTATTGCCTGGATAGGGAGTGATATCGGCGTCGTCGCCCAGCTGCTCTTGCAGGAAGTCGTAGCTGGTGGAGCCGATGCGCGTGGCGATGGAGAGCCCGGCCAGGTCTTCGATGGACTCTACGTCATCGTTGTCGGCACGCACGATGATCTGCAGGCCTGAGTCGTAGTAGGGGTCAGAGAAGTCGACGATCTGCGCACGCTCTTCGGTGATGGTCACACCGGCAATGGCAATTTCCTGGCTGCCGGTCTGGACGGCCGGAATGATGCCCGCGAACTCCATGGTGGTGAGATTGATGTCGAAGCCAGCCCGTTCGGCGATTTCGTTGATGATGTCCATGTCGAAGCCGATCATTTCACCGGTTTCGGGGTCGAGCATCTCGAAAGGCACAAAGCTTGGGTCAGTCACCACATTGACCGTGGGTGTGTCAGCAAACGCAGTGGTACTGCCCACCCGAGTTCGACAGATAGAAGCGTAAGCCACTGATTAACCTGAAAACGCGTTTTCAAAATTGGCACTACAAGCGAGATGCAGTCGGTGCCGGCAGGCCAATCGCTTCGAAAAGGTCGCGTTGTTCAGGCTTCAGTTTGGTCAAGCCGCTCGCCGTCTCGCGACGGTGCAGCAGGACCTGGTGGAACTGAATCTTGCGGGCAATTTCCAGTGCCCGCGTCGGTGACAAGGGGTGATCGCTGGCCTTCAACCGCATTCGTAGCACCCGGTAAAGCACCAGCGCGAGGAAGCAGATCAGCACATGGGCGCGGATACGATCCGGCAGCCGGTGGTAGACCGGTGCGATCTCGATGTCGCTCTTCAGCACCCGGAAGCCGCGCTCGATGTCTGCCAGCGCCCGGTAGCGCTCTACGATCTCCTGCGGGTCGTGGTCGGCCATGTTGGTGACCAGCAGCAGCTTGCCGTCCATCATCCTGGCGCGATCGAGCGCCCGCTGATCCAGGACATAGTTGAACGTCTCGGCGGTCAGATCGACCTTCAGGATATGCCCGAGGTGAGCGTCGGTGACGGCCTTGTAGAACCTGGCGGTGACGCCGGCATCCGAGAGCTTTCTGCCACGATAGCGCCGCCCGGCATCCTGATTGTCCAGTTTCTCGAACCACTGGCGCGCATCGGCCTGCAGCGCCTCGATCTTCTGATCGCGTGCCGCCGTCTGCGCCTTCGCGACCTCCGGCCGGTGCGCCACGATCAGCCGATGGTCCTGCCATGCCATCTCGCCGTAGGCTTCGCGTTCGGCGTCCTGGCAATGCGTCTGGTGAAACGCCTTCAGCAGCGCATCGAACTCGCCATAACGGCGTCCCGGCACCGCCAGGATAAATTCCAGAGGGCGACCCTCGATACGTACGGCGGACAGGGCGGCCAGATTGTCCAGCGAGAGCAGGCCACGGTCGGCGACCAGCACAACTCGACTCACGTTGAAGCGCTTGACCACCGTTTCGATGGTCGGCAGCAACGTGCGGGTTTCCGCGACATTGCCATCGAAGACTTCGTGGTGAATGGGCAAGCCTTCCGCCGTCTGCACGACACCGAGCATGAACTGGCGGGCGATGCCGCCCTCCTTCGAGGGACCGTATTGACGGAGATCACCGTCGAGTGAGGTACTGCCTTCTGCCCGAATCGTGGTGAGGTCGTAGAAGACGATCGAGAGTTCCTGGTCGATCAGTGGCTTGAGCTGCTGTGCCAGAACGTCATTGAGAGCTTCGCTGCAGTCCGACAGGGTATCCATGGTGCGCAGCAGATGCTGGTGACTGATCGAGGCCGTGTCGACGTCGGGCACCAGTACATCTTCCAGCCAGCGCAGCACCCCGAGCTTGGATTCCGGATCACACAGCCGATTGAACACCATGACCCGCAGCAGCCGCTCGGCATCGAACTGGCGCTTGCTACGCAAGACACGCCGGAAGGCGTCATCCAGGCCGAGCTCTTTCCAGAGTGACGTCAGCAGCCAGGTATCACCCACGGAACGCGCCGGCGCGAAGTCGGTCTCGCCGGTGCCTTCCTCGAGCGTCGGCTGGCCGGTGACGCGCAGCAGGCCATTGATCAGCGCGCTGGACTCCCCGGCGGTGACGGCTTCCAGGCGTCCCAGCGTCGCGATCACGCGTTGGCGCGGCTTGCCGGCCTCGTCGCGATAAGACTCGACGAGCTTCACGTAGCGGCGCGGACCGGATTTGGTGACTTTGACAAACATGTCACTACGATAGACCTCTCAATCTATGTCTGGCAAGACATCAAGAGAAAAACGTGTCACTACAAAGAATTCGGCAAGAGATGGCTAAGCTACTGAATTCTCATGCCATGAGTGCCGATTTCAGGCCGAAATCGGGCTGGAAGTGTCGAACTCGGGTGCCCAAGCCCAGTGCAACGGCAGTGGCGATAGCGGAGGTGGTAAAAAAGTGTTTCATTAGTTTCCCCGAGTTTTATGTGGTTTCCGTCACCGTTTATATAGTGTGTTTCTTCTT
>NZ_LFGS01000017.1:172938-186982 GCF_002078135.1 Halomonas sp. BC1
CCGGTCGATGAACCGTTATTGACCTTTTTACCTTGGCGAGAAACCGCCAAGGCGTCAAGTCATGGGGAAGTCGTTGCGACCAACGCTGGTCATACCATGAACGAGGCACCACAGCCGCAGGTGGTGGTGGCATTGGGGTTTTGCACGCGAAAACGCGCCCCTGCCAGGCCCTCTTCGTAGTCCACGGTAGAGCCGACCAGGTATTGGTAGGAGAGGGGGTCTACCACCAGCGTGGCATCTCCAAATTCGATCAGGGTGTCGTCCTCTGCCACGTTGTCGGCAAAGTCAAAACCATACTGAAAGCCGGAACAGCCACCACCGGTGACATAGACACGCAGCTTGAGGGCTGGATTGTGCTCTTCGGCCATGAGTGCCTTGATGCGCTGGCGCGCACTGTCGGACAGCATTAAAGGGGTTGGAACAAAAGCTTCTGCACCGCTCATGGGTACCTCCCGCGAGCTTTAGGAACGAATAGATGGCATGGGGGGATTATGGGTAATTCCCAGCAAAATGGTCAACTATTGCGTTGGTATATCAAGCAGAGGGCAACTCGCCGAGGAGGCGCTGTGAATCCTTCCATGGAAGCTACATTTGCCTTCCTTGGCAAATGACCTCCTCTCTGAGCTGCCCTCTGCATGCTGGTTTTGTGAGGTGTTTAAGGCATCAGAGCGGGGGCGTTGAGGCCCATCTGCTCATCGAAGCCAAACATCAGGTTCAGGTTCTGGATGGCCTGTCCGGAGGCGCCCTTGACCAGGTTGTCGATGACGGAAAGTACCACCACCGTATTGCCGTTGCCCGGACGATGCACGGCGATGCGGCAGGTATTGTTGCCTTTTACGCTGCGGGTTTCCGGGTGGCTGCCGGCGGGCATGACGTCCACGAACGGCTCATTGGCAAAGCGTTTTTCGAACAGCGCCTGCAAGTCGTCTGGCTCGGTGCTGAGGGTGCTGTAGAGCGTGGCGTGGATACCGCGGATCATAGGCGTCAGGTGGGGGACGAAGGTCAATCCCACGGTGTCTGGCTGCATGTCGCCCAGGCCCTGACAAATTTCCGGTAGATGGCGATGGCCGCCTGCACCGTAGGCTTTCATGGATTCGCTGGCTTCGGCCAGCAGCGAGGCGACCTTGGCACCCCGCCCAGCGCCAGTGACCCCGGACTTGCAGTCGGCAATCAGCTGATTCGGGTCGATCAGGCCCGCTTCCAGCAGCGGCAGGTAACCTAGCTGAACGGCGGTGGGGTAGCAGCCGGGTACCGCGATCAGACGCGCGGTCTTGATCTTTTCACGATGCATTTCCGGCAGGCCGTAGACCGCCTCTTTCAACAGTTCAGGGGCGCCGTGGGGCTGGTCGTACCAGCGGCTCCACTCGTCGGCATCGCGCAGGCGAAAGTCGGCCGACAGGTCGATGACGCGGGTTCCGTTGGCCAATAGCTCGCCTGCCAGCGAATGGGCCACGCCATGGGGGGTGGCAAAAAAGACGGCGTCCATGGCCCCCAGGGCCTTGGCATCGGGCTCACTGAAGGTCAGGGTATCGTAGTGGCCTCGCAGGTTGGGGTACATGTCACAGACCTTGACGCCTGCTTCCGAGCGCGACGTTATCGCTTGAACATTTACCTCGGGGTGCTGGGCCAGCAGCCTCAGAAGTTCAACACCGGTGTAGCCAGTGCCGCCTACAATGCCAACGTTTATCACAGATCACTCCTTGCGCCTTCTGCACAGTCCTGGCAGCGGTAATTAGCAGCCTGGCAAGTTTTGCGAGGCTGTTGATGTGTCTCCAGCTATGATACACAAGAGAGCAGGCGCAGAAGAGCACTGCGTGTCGTAGACCTACTCTACCCACCCAAGGACGAGCGTTGTGGCAGGTTTTTCGCGGTCAGATTTCACCTTAGAGGGTTTTCGTCGCCAGCTGGCCAATGTGGATGCCTTGCCGCAACTGTGTGTGCTGGGGCTGGTGTCCGGTGTCATGACCGGGGCCGTCATGGTGGGGTTCAGGCTGCTGCTGGAGGCTGGCGCTGCGCTGTACATGCCGAACGGTAACCCGGAAGGCTTCGAAGCACTGCCCCCGTGGGTCAGAGCGCTGCTGCCCCTGCTGGCCGTGAGCGTCATCGGTGTGCTGCTGTATCGTCAGAAGGCCACCGCACGCAAGCTGGGCGTCGGCCATGTCATCGAGCGCCTGACCTACCATCAGGGGCGTTTTCCGCTGCGTAACTGGCTCAACCAGTGGTGGGTCGGGGTGGTATCGGTGTTGGGCGGTCTCTCTGCTGGCCGTGAAGGACCGGCGATTCATCTGGGGGCGGCGGCTTCCAGTGGCCTGGGGATGCGGCTGCGACTGCCTCACAACAGCCTGCGTGTGCTGGTGGCCTGTGGAACGGCGGCAGGTATTTCTGCCTCTTTCAATACGCCCATCGCGGGGGTCATCTTTGCCATGGAAGTGGTCATGATGGAGTACACCCTGATGAGCTTCATGCCCGTGATTCTGGCATCTACCATGGGTGCGCTGGTGGCCCAGCTGGCGTATGGCAACGAGCCAGCCTTCCGCATCCCTGAAGTAGCACTTGGCTCGCTGATGAACCTGCCCTGGATAGTAGTGACGGGGCTGGTGATTGGCCTGATGGCTGGCGTATTCATTCATCTGGCACGCCATGCCTTCCTGCAAGGGCTGCCGTTATGGCTGAGGCTGGGCAGCGTTGGAGTGGCCACGGGAGTACTGGCGTGGTGGTTTCCTGAAATACAGGGCATTGGCTACGATAGCCTGGCCGCGGCGCTGAATAACCAACTGACCGTTAGCGTATTGCTGGCGCTGATGATCGGCAAACTGCTGATCACGGCCCTGACCGTGGCGGGCGGGGTGCCGATCGGTATCATCGGCCCCGTGCTGGTGTCGGGCGCAGCCACCGGCGCACTGGCAGGCATGCTGGGTGGCTGGCTATGGCCCGACAAGGCGGCAGATCCCGGGATTTATGCCATGCTGGGGATGGCCGCCATGATGGGCGCTGTGCTGCAGGCTCCGCTGGCGGCCTTGATGGCACTGCTGGAGTTGACCCACACCCCCCACATGATGTTGCCTGGCATGCTGGCGGTGGTGGTGGCTTGCCTGACCTCGCGACAGTTGACGGGCTGTGAAGGGTTTTTCGTCAGTTCGGTGCGGTATGGCATGCACCCCTTGCAGCAGCCGTTGATGCAGGCACTTTCCAGAGTGTCGGTGCCGGCGGTCATGGAGCGCTCTCTGGTGCGTACCGAGCGCATGATCACCCTCGAGCAGGCCCGCCAGCGGCTGGAGACCAACCCTACCTGGCTGGTGATCGAACGATCCAGCGACGACAAGCCGGTATTGGGCTTGAAAGCGGCAGAGCTGGCCCGTTGGTTGCTGGAGCATGACGAAGCCTTGAAAGAGGGAGCCGCGCAAGAGGAGGAGTTGATCGACCTGCTGGAAATTCCCGGGCAGCGGCTGGAAATGGCCCCCATCGGTTTGCAGGCCACCCTGTCGGAAGCCTTCCTCAAGCTGCAGGACAATACGCTGGATGCGCTCTACGTGATTCATGGCTACCGGCCAAAGCAGCAGCGAATTTCAGGTATCATTACTCGCGGCGCCATCGAGCGCTATTACCACTATACCGATACACGTCATTCTGACCCCCGTGACCCCACTGTTTCGCAATGAGCGCACCTATTAAGGAGAGACCATGTACGAGTGGATAAAGGCCATTCACCTGATGGCCGTTGTGACCTGGTTTGCTGCACTGTTCTATCTGCCACGGCTATACGTGTACCACGCGATGGCGCGCGACAAGGGGGATGTCCAGGCCATCGACTACTTCAAGACCATGGAGCGCAAGCTTTATCGCGGCATCATGACGCCCTCCATGATCGTCGTGCTGCTGTTTGGCGGCTGGCTGCTTTACCTGGTACCTGCCTGGTTCACTCAGGGCTGGATGCACGTGAAGCTGACGCTGGTGGTATTGCTGGTGGCCTATCACCACGTATGTCTGATCTATTTGAAGCAGTTGGCCCAGGATCGCTGCACCAAGAGCCACGTGTTCTTCCGCTGGTTCAATGAGGCCCCTGTCGTGGCCCTGATCGCCATCATTCTTCTGGCGGTAGTGAAACCCTTTTGATGCGCCAACCACTTCCTCCCGTTGTACTGGTATTGGCAGGTCATGACCCTACCGGCGGCGCTGGACTGGTCGCCGATAGCGAAGCCATCGCCGCGTGTGGTGGCTGGGCGGTGACCATTCCCACCGCCCTGACCGTGCAGAACTGCCATAATGTCACCACGGTATTGCCAGCCGATGCAGCTGCCATGCGGCAAATGGCAGAAGCGCTGGTCGACATGCAGATTGCCGCCATCAAGCTGGGCTTGCTGGCGGACGAAGCGACCTTGCGTGCGGCCGAGCAGATCGTGCGGCGTTTTCCGGGTGTACCAGTGGTGGCAGACCCCGTCTTGAAAGCGGGCGGCGGCACTGAGTTATCCACACCCCGTTTGCAGAAGCTTTATAGTGACCGTCTGCTTCCCCTTGTGGATATCCTGACGCCCAACCGTCATGAACTGATCGCGCTCACGCCTGAGATCGACGCACCGTTCGATGATACGGCCCGCGCTGTTTCGTTGTTATCGCGCGGGTGCCAGGCGGTGCTGGTCACCGCCACGGATGAGCCTCTGCCCGGCAGCGGGCAGCAGGTGGTCAACACACTGCATTCGCCCGATACCACTCGCCAGTGGCAGTGGCCCAGGCTGCCGGAAGTGTTTCACGGGTCCGGATGTACGCTGGCTTCCGCCCTGGCCGCTCGTTTGGCGGTAGGTGAGCGCTTACCTACGGCTTGCGAACAGGCACAGCACTTTACCTGGGAGAGTTTGTCACACGGCTATCAGCCGCCCAGCGGGCAGTGTTTGCCTCAACGTCTACCACGCCCTGCACGCTTTTGATTTTTATTGTCCGTCAGCTATTGCTATAGAGGATGCCATGACCACATCTGCAGAATTATTTGATCTGGCCAGTCGCCATATTCCCGGTGGCGTGAACTCGCCGGTGCGCGCCTTCAAAGGCTTGCATCGTCCCCCGGTGTTCATGGAGCGCGCCCAAGGGGCCTACCTGTTCGACGTCGAGGGCAATCGTTACATCGACTATATCGGTTCCTGGGGGCCGATGATTACCGGTCATGCCGACCAGGACGTGCTCGCCGCCGTACGGGCCCGGCTGGATAATGGGCTCTCCTTTGGCACGCCTACGGCAGTAGAGACCACCATGGCGGACCTGATCTGCGAGATGATTCCGTCCATGGAGATGGTCCGCATGACCAGTTCCGGTACCGAGGCGACCATGTCGGCCATCCGGCTGGCGCGGGGCACCACGGGAAGAGACAAGATCGTCAAGTTCGAAGGCAACTACCATGGCCACTCTGATTCGTTGCTGGTCAAGGCGGGCTCTGGCGCGCTGACCCACGGTGAGCCCAGCTCGCCCGGTGTGCCTGCCGCGCTTGCCGAGCACACCATCACGCTCTCTTATAATGACCCGGAAGGCGTGGAAGCGTGCTTTGCCGAGATCGGCGAGCAGATTGCCTGCATCATCGTCGAGCCGGTGGCGGGCAACATGAACTGTATCCCACCCCAGCCTGGTTTCCTGGAAACCCTGCGCCGTGTGTGCGACCAGTACGGTAGTTTGCTGATTTTCGACGAGGTGATGACCGGCTTCCGTGTGGCCCTGGGCGGGGCCCAGGCCTATTACGGCATCACGCCTGACCTCACCTGCCTGGGCAAGATCGTGGGCGGGGGCATGCCGGTCGGGGCGTTCGGCGGCAAGCGTGACATCATGCAGAACATCTCGCCGCTTGGCCCGGTGTATCAGGCAGGCACCTTGTCGGGTAACCCGCTGGCCATGGCCGCAGGCGTCGCGCTGCTCACCAAGCTGCAGGTGCCGGGTTTCCATGATGCTCTTACCCAGCGTGTGCAAACCCTGTGTAACGGCCTGCAGGAGCGTGCCAACGCCGCGCGGGTACCCATGTTGACCCAGTCGGCGGGGGGAATGTTCGGCGTTTTCTTCACCTCGCAATCGCGGGTCGATAATTTCGCTCAGGCCACGGCGTGCAACCCGGATGCTTTCCGCCGCTTCTTTGGTGCGATGCTAGACCATGGCGTCTATCTTGCACCGTCTGCCTACGAAGCGGGCTTCATGTCCAGCGCCCATACCCCAGAAGATATCCAGCTCACGCTGGATGCCGCCGAAAAAGCCTTTGCCGTTATGTAACGATAAGTAACTATCGAGCCAAGCGCCTGCTACACTACAAGAGCCGCTCTCGTCGAGCGGCTCTTGTGGTTACCGAGGTAGCTAACATGAAACGATCATCGGCTTGGCACGCTTCACGTCTAAACGGCACGCTATTCACCGCCGAGTGGCGCATTACCCAGGACGGCGACACCGTCGAACACCCTGAAACCCGTGGCACGGTTCCAGCAGAATTTACCTTCGAAGGCGATACGTTGGAAGGCACCGTCAAGGGCAGCAACCGCTCCCGCTCCTCGACCCAAGGCAAGGGCGGTACGCTGACGATGTACACCAAGCCTTGGGTCTTTTGCTGGGACATGGGGAAAGCCTCATTCAAAGGAGAGCGTCAGCAGGTGACCTTATGATTGTTGTCTATAAGATGCTTTTCGTAAAGAATTGTTACTAAAATAATGAGTAAAGTAATTTGAATATTTTTATGCTGTTTTGATATTTCTGAATAAGTGTTTGATTTTTATATATAAAATAGCCAGTTTTATGGTCATTGCGTTGTGATGATTAAAATTCTGATAGTTACATTTCGTGTGCTTTAGCTGCGTTTCCGATAAGCGTAAACTGATGCTCCCTGT
Organism: Halomonas sp. BC1; assembly: GCF_002078135.1. Lineage (NCBI taxonomy): Bacteria > Pseudomonadati > Pseudomonadota > Gammaproteobacteria > Oceanospirillales > Halomonadaceae > Halomonas > Halomonas sp. BC1. The sequence goes on from NZ_LFGS01000017.1 coordinate 179,784, forward strand.
TTGGAGGTTTCGATATGTCGACGGGTACGACGCTTGTCCTGGCCAGTGGAAACGCAGGAAAACTTAAAGAGTTCAATCAGTTGCTTGCCCCGCTTGGGCTCGATGTCAGGGCGCAGGCAGAGTTTGGTGTGCACGATGTAGAAGAAACCGGGCTGACCTTTGTAGAGAACGCGCTGTTAAAAGCCCGTGAAGCCAGCCGGGTGAGCGGGTTACCTGCCTTGGCAGACGACTCGGGACTGGAAGTAGATGCACTGCAAGGAGCCCCGGGTATCTATTCGGCGCGCTATGCAGGTGAGCCCAAGAGTGACGAACGCAACAATCAGAAACTACTGGCGGCGCTTGCCGACTGTGCGGAAGGCCAGCGCAGTGGCCGCTACTGGTGTGTGTTGGTCTATTTGCGCCACGCTGAAGATCCCGTCCCCGTCATCGTACAGCGCAGCTGGGAAGGCGAAATTCTGGCGCATCCCCGCGGGGATGGTGGGTTTGGTTACGATCCGCTGTTCTGGTTACCGGATCAAGGCATGAGCGTGGCAGAGCTTGCGGCAGAGTCCAAGAACCGATTGAGCCACCGCGGGCGCGCGTTGCATGACCTCGTGGATATCTTGAAGGTGGCGCATGGCTGAGGCACTGCCGCCCCTGTCGCTGTACATCCACACCCCCTGGTGTGTCCGCAAGTGCCCTTATTGCGATTTCAACTCTCACGAGCCGGGTGCCCAGACACTCCCTGAAGAGGCGTACCTGGCTGCGCTATTGGCTGATCTGGAGCATGATCTTCCTTTGGCCGCCGAACGCCCGCTGCAAACGATCTTCATTGGTGGCGGCACTCCGAGTCTGCTGTCGCCGGACTTCTACCAGCGGCTGTTTCAGGGCATTCAGCAGCGTTTGGCGTTTGCACCATCGATCGAGATCACCCTGGAAGCCAACCCAGGCACGACAGAGCAGCAGCGTTTCGTCGGTTACCGTGAGGCGGGTATCAACCGGCTATCACTGGGCGTGCAAAGTTTCAGGCCCGCTCAACTGCAAGCGCTTGGGCGTATCCACAGCGGGCAAGAGGCATTGACGGCCGTGGGGCAGGCCAGGTCGGCGGGCTTCGAGAATATCAACATTGACTTGATGCATGGGCTTCCCCAGCAAACGCCCGAACAGGCCATGGAAGACATCGACCAGGCCTTGGCACTGTCGCCAGAGCATCTCTCCTGGTACCAGCTGACCCTGGAACCCAATACGGCTTTTTTTTCACACCCACCTCCGTTACCTGAAGAGGAAGCGCTGTGGGACATTCAGGAGGCGGGGCATGAGCGCCTTGAACAGGCAGGGCTACAGCGTTATGAAATATCGGCCTATGCGCGCCCCGACTTACAAAGCCAGCACAACCTGAATTATTGGCGTTTTGGCGATTATCTGGGCATTGGGGCGGGTGCCCACGGCAAGCTGACGCATATCGATAGGAATGGCCAATGGCAGATCGAACGCCGTTGGAAAACCCGCCAACCTCAGTCTTATTTGAGGCGTTTCAACGATCCACGTGGTTTTGTGGCAGGCCAGCAGTTGATCGATGCTGATGAGCTGCCGCTGGAATTTGCCATGAATGCGCTGCGGTTGACGGAAGGAGTAAGCCTGCAGGCGTGGCAAGCGAATACGGGGCAGCCTGTGGAACGGTTACTCGACCGTTTACAAAGTGCTCACAAAAAAGGACTTTTGGTGGAAATGCCTGAAAAGCTGCGTGCTTCTCCTCAAGGTCTATTATTCTTGAACGAATTGCTGGCACTGATCAGCGATGAGTGAACAGTGATCACAAGGGCAGAACCTAATCGTAAAAAGGAGTAAGTGATGCGTATGTTCCGACTACTGACCCCGTTGGCGGCGGCTATTCTGGTGGCGGGCTGTGCCACCACCGACCCTTATGGCGGCCAAACACAACGCTCCAGCACTGCCGTAGGCACGGGCGTGGGGGCTGCCATTGGTGCCGCCGCCGGTGCCTTGTCTGGTGATGGAAGCACCAGCCGTCGTGATCGGGCCTTGATCGGCGCAGCTGTTGGCGCCGCTGCCGGTGCTGGGGTGGGGGCCTACATGGACCGCCAAGAGCAGCAGCTGCGTGAAAACCTGCAGGGATCACGTATCGAGATCGACCGTCGTGGCGATGACATCGTGCTGAACATGCCCAGCAGCGTCACCTTCGGTTTCGACTCTGCTGAGCTGACCAGCGACGCACGCAGTGCACTCAATGAAGTGGCCAATGTGTTGACCCAGTACACGGATACCCGCGTCAATATTGCTGGCCACACCGACAGCACGGGTAACGCGGATTATAACCAGCGGCTTTCCGAGCGCCGTGCCGAATCGGTAGGGCGTTACCTGAGCCAGAATGGCGTTTCCTCCATGCGTCTGAACACCTTGGGCTACGGTGCTACCCGGCCCGTTGCCAGCAACGATTCCGAGCAGGGGCGGGCGCAAAACCGTCGTGTAGAAATCACGCTGACCCCGACAGGCAACGGTCAATAAGCCGTAAAAACCCTGTATTGCTCTAGAACGCCCGCTATGCTCCCATAGCGGGCGTTCTGTTTATATAGGCATCCTCATGCTGTCATACCAACACGCCTACCATGCCGGTAACTTCGCCGATGTTCAGAAGCATCTGACGCTCTATGCCGTCATTGACCATCTGTTACGTAAAAAATCAGCAATTACATATGTAGATACCCATGCGGGCAGAGGCTTCTATCCACTGGCTACCGAAGAGACACAGCGGCTGCTGGAGTACCGTGAGGGCGTTTTACCGCTTTGGCAACATCGCCAGCAGTTGGACGATCCGCTTCTCAGTGCCTGGCTCGAGGCCGTGGTCACTGCTCAGCCAGATGCCAATACGCTCTCCTGCTATCCGGGTTCCCCTTGGTGGGTCGCACAACGCCTGCGCTCGGAGGATCGGCTGACCCTGTTCGAATTGCACCCCGGTGAGCACGAACATCTCGCCAGCCAGTCGCTGCCCAAGCGGGCGACGCGTATCTTCGGCGATGGACTGGCCGGCCTGCGCCACCAGGTACCGGCATCGACCCCCAGGGTGTGTGTGTTGATGGATCCCAGCTACGAGCGCAAGGTCGAGTATCACGAAGTGGTGGAGAGCACGACCTACGTGCTCGAGAAAGCCAGGCATGCCGTGGTGATGATCTGGTATCCGTTATTACCTGCCGAACACCATCAAGCGCTGCTGGCAGGCCTGCGTGACAGCGGAATTCGCAAGATCTGGCAAAGCGAACTGCTGCTGCGCGCCCCTGAAGCGGGTGCCCGCGGCATGTATGGAAGCGGCATGCTGGTCATCAACCCCCCCTGGGGGCTGGATGAGCGTCTGACCAATGCCATGGCTCAGGTAACGCCAAAGCTAAGCATTCACAGCCGCTTCCGATCGTCCTGGTTGGTCCCGGAGTAAAGGTGGAGTAGGCGACACTACTTGCCGATGCAGAATGTATAAAATAATTTAAAAACATAAGTTTATGAAACTCGTGGAGCACTATTGGAGTGCTGAAATTTGCGAAAAAAGTGTAAATATTGGCAAATTTCCTCTGCGTCGGCTCCTGACGACCCATTTTAAACTGGGATAAGTGGGAAACTGGGAGCCTTGTATACGCTTTTATCTCTATGAAATCAGCGCCTTGAAGTTGCTCGATAGTCCCTTTCTGTCAGACAAAATTATAGTAACATCGTTTTCTAAGCGGATCCGCTCTCATTTTGAACGGACTTGACGCACAACGTTGTTGTGCATAGAATGAGTAAAAAGTGATCAGGTAACTATGGCGGTTGAATTCAGGGATATATGGCTAGAAGCTTTCTACGACGAAGACCAAAGCCACAAGAAAATACCCAGTACTATTGAAGGCACTCTATTCAGAAAAATTCAGATTCTGGATGCCGCAACGCAGGAGTCAGACTTGAGGATTCCACCGGGTAACCGTTTTGAACATCTGCAAGGAAACCTGTCTGGATGGTGTTCTATTCGGGTTAACAAGCAGTATCGCCTGATTTTTCGCTGGGTAGATGGCACCGCCCAAGATACATATCTAGACCCGCATGTTTACAAGGGCTAGAGGAGGTTATGGTAATGAGGAATACAAAACGTCGGCCAGTGACTGTTGGCGAAATGCTCGTCACCGAGTTTCTGGAGCCGATGAACATCGAAATTAGTGAACTTGCCGAAGCAATGGGTGTGCACAGAAATACACTCAGTCGGATTGCGCATGACAAAGGCACGCTGACAGCACCCATGGCAATCAAACTCGCAGCGGCTTTGGGGAATACGCCGGAGTTCTGGCTGAATATTCAGCACGCCGTTGAGTTATGGGATGTTCGTCATCGTGCCTATGAACAAGAAGCTAAGAACGTGAGACGCGTAAAGCCCCACGAGTTACCTCTGAAGCAGGCCTGAAGCACATTTCGTTTCAGCCATGTTTCTCCTTTCTTTGGAAAGTTTACAGTAGCCGTGTTTGCGGCTCGGATTGGGCAAACTGGTATCCCATCGCCTTGTAACCTTTCTCGCGCTTTCGGAACATGCGTTCAAGCATTGGCAGGCTGTTGTCCAGGTAGTCGTAGACAGTAACTTCCTGCTTACCGTCGGCATCCCGGTGAATCCTGCCAGCATACTGCGACAGTGTTCCTTTCCAGGCGATGGGCAGAGCCAGAAACAAAGTGTCCAGCCGAGGCAAGTCAAAACCTTCACCAATGTATTTCCCGGTTGCAACAATAACTTGAGCTTCGTGCAACTGCGATTCGGCAGCCCGGCGTTCCTTGACGCGCATCCCGCCGCGCAAAACAACCGACGATATAGACTCAGCTTCCAACAATGTTGCCAGCGTCTCAGCATGCTCTCTTCGTTCGGTCAGCAAAAGACAGTTGGCCTCGTTTTGAACGCAGCGTACGACATCCCGAACTATATCCTGATTCCGGGCAGTGCTATGGGAGAGCCAACGGTAGACGGATGCTATGTGTGGTCGTTCACCGTTATTCTGAAAGATGTCCGTCGGTGGCGTTTCATGACGTTCTCGAACGATGACACGCTGGACAAACTTAGACCCATGTTCAGCCCTGACTTTGTGACGAACGGGTCCTGCGACCATAAACATGATTTTTTGGTGGCCATCCTGACGGTCAGGCGTTGCGGTGAGGCCTACAACATATCGGGCGCTGACTTCGTTAAGCAGCATTTCATAACGGGGAGCTGAAATGTGATGGCATTCATCGATGATGACCTGCCCGTATTCCCGGACTTTACTTGAAACCGTATTATCTTTCTTGTTGATCAGGCTTTGATAGGTAGCAACGTCGATCTGACCAGTAGGTTTCTTTTTGCCACCGCCAATCACACCTACGGAGGCACCCTCAATAAAGGTCTCCAGGCGCTCCTTCCATTGATCCAGTAACTGACGACTGTGAGTGAGGATCAGCGTGTTTACCTGCCGCTTGGCGACAATGCCAATAGCGGTTACGGTTTTGCCGAAAGCGGTCGGAGCATGAAGTATTCCGGTATCGTGATCGGCAAGCGCCGTCACAGCCTTTTTCTGATCACGACGCAGCGTTGCTTTCAGGCTGACTTCCGGCAGCAACTGGCCGGGCATTCTGCGGTCATCGATTTCTACCGTTATTCCCTGTTCGCGCAACAATGCCTGAAGACCATCGAAACAGCCTCTCGGTACCGAGATATAACCTTGCTCAATCCGGGCACAGGATATGTAACGAGGGATGCCATGAGTTGAAAATCGAAGTGCCTGGGTTTTGAAAAACACTGGATTGGCAAAGCTCGCCATGCGCTTTATTCGTGCCGCCAGTGTCCCTGGTATGTCTGACAACTTCATATAAATGTGATTGGCCAGGGTAAGCGTGATGCTCTCGGGACATCCTGAAATTATCCCTGTATCGACCGGTAAAGCTTGTTCCCACGGCAACGCAATGTCTGCTATCGCGTCGGAATCAAGCTCATGTCCAACCATATCTCGAAGCTGAGCCAGCGAAACGGTCTTTTGCTGACTAAGTAGCGCCCATTGATCCGGATACGGGGTTAGCTTATCGTCGACGAATACAGTACATCCACGACTTCGCGCCTCATGCTGAAGCGGAAGGGCAATCAAATTGCCAAATCCACCATCGGGCATCGTATCCTGGTTGGGGAATAGCCGGTCATAAGAATCGAAGGACAGGCCCGGGTGACGTTCCATGGCTTTGTCCAGCAGCTTGAACCCCAAAGCCCTCGCGGACCAGGCTGGAACGGCGTCCGAAAAGAAGACCCATAGGTGGGCACCCGCACCGGACCGGGAGATCTCTACAAGATAAGGGACACATTCATCACGACAAGCCTGGGCCAACGCACGAACATCTGCTCTCCAGTCCTCCTTATCAAAATCTACAGCCAGCAGATAACAGGAACTGTCCGGCAACAATGGGTATAACCCTGCTACATGCTTGCCGGACAGGTGGTCATACACTGCACTGAAATCCAGAGGCTTGAACTTTTTGTGAGGGCACTCGCCGCACTTGATCCGGGGTTTCTGACAGATGCCCTGTACCCACTCATTTGCACAGGCGACAGCATAACCGGAACGTCCATTCGAGCTACTTTCCCAGCGAACCGCATAGACATCCTGTCGGCCGCGAAAGAGCCCCCGGAATAACTCAGCTTTTTGATTGGGAGTCAATTGCATTGATGTGGGTGATTGTGCAGCTCGCTGAAGCTCGTTCCTCCGGGAAAGTAAGGCTACTTTTTCCTTCTCAAGCTCAGATAACCTCAATGCAATGGCCGCAAGCTCTTCTTCTACTTGGATAAATGCCTCCCAACGCTAAATCAGTCAACCACAATAATCTTTCTTTGAATATTTGACTGATCCTATCAGATATAGATTCCTAATCAGTAAAACAAATGACCGCGTTTTCTTACCAGTAAACAGCCGGAGTCAATAAGAATGGCCCCGCGACCTTGGTTCCGGGTCATCCAGAATAGCACCTGCCACCGCCGTCAGAGTAATTGCGACGACGCTGTCCATAGGTAACCTCTGCTGATCAAAAGTGCCATTTTCTTTTATAGCCAAAGATATGCCTGCCCCGCCAATTTTTCGCTACGTCCGAATTTAAACTTTGTTCTGTTAGTACAAGCTATTGATTTATAAATATTATTTTTGGTTTTCCTCTTACATATTCTCAACCTCATGAGAATATTTAAT
>NZ_LFGS01000017.1:188596-201011 GCF_002078135.1 Halomonas sp. BC1
ATTTGGGTATATATCGGCAGGTACTCACACCGCAAATACGGCTGCTGGGAGTCGGTGCCAGCAACCTGGGGCTTCGCGACGCTCAATCAGCATACTCATGAATAAGCCGAGTTGAATGCAAAATCACAGGCCAGCGGGCAATAGAGTGATCAAGCACACTCATAAGACCGGCGCAAACAAATAGGCCGCTCGAGCCGCCACCCGATGCCAAAGCGGCTTATCGCTGATCTCCTCTGGCTGCATCTGCCGAGCCCGCGCGAAATCCGCCTTGAACATCGCATCAACCTCGGCGGCAAAGTCGGCGTCCATCACCATCGCCGTCACCTCGAAGTTGAGTCGAAAGGAGCGGTTGTCGAGGTTAACGGTACCCACTGCCGCACCGATTTCGTCAACCAAAAAGGCTTTGCCATGTAAGAAGCCCCCCTCGTAGCGATAGACCTCGACCCCCGCCTCGAGAAGCGAATCGAGAAAGGCATAGGCCGCAAAGTAGGTTAGAAGGTTATCTGGACGTTCGGGAATCAGGATTTTCACCTCTACTCCGCTTAACGAGGCTAGTTTAAGCATCGCCAGCACCCCCTCATCTGGCACAAAGTAGGGACTGGATATCCAGATACGCTCTTGCGCGGCGTGAATTGCCTGTTGAATCATCAGACTAGCCGTCTCAAATCGGTCTGCGGGCCCACTCGGAAGAATGAGCACCGGTGTACCATGGCCGCTTGGAATTAGCGGTGACCAGGGAAGCTCGGGGATTTCCTCAGTCGCCCAGTGCCAATCTTCAAGAAACACCAGCTGCAGCGCCAAGGCCGCAGGCCCCTCAATCATTAGGTGGGTATCACGCCACGGGCCAATTCGTGGGTGGCCTTCCAAGTATTCATCGCCAACATTGAATCCACCGACCCAAGCTCTTTCCCCATCGGCCACCATTATCTTGCGATGGTTGCGAAAGTTGAGCTGGAAGCGATTACCTGTCCCCCGCGTAGAATGAAAGCGATGTACTCGAACACCCGCCTCTTCCAGCGTCTGGAGATAGTGGCTCGGCAACGCATAACTTCCAATTTCATCGTATAGAAAGAAGACCTCCACGCCCTGCCTAGCCTTCTCAATCAGCCGTGCCTGCAGCGCCAATCCCACTGCATCAGCCCGAACGATATAAAACTGCACAAGCAGATAGCGCTCAGCAGCATCAATACCGGCAAACAAGCTCTCGAAGGTCTGCTCACCGTCGATCAGCAGTTCCACCCGGTTGCCACCTAGAAACGGCAGCTTGGCCAGCTGTTCGACACCCACCAGATGCTTGTCAGCGTGTTCATCCGAAACCCCATGAGCCCGCAGCTCGGCCAGTTTTTCAGCAAGCGCCTGCCCCAACACCGAGTTCTCGTCGCGTCGTGCAGAGACATAGCCCTGGAATTTCGTGCGGCCGAACACCCAGTAGGCTGGCACCGCCACATAGGGCAATGTGTTTAGTGAAACGATCCAGGCCACAGCTCCCTGAGAGGTACGGCTCGACATCATCGCATCCAGTGACGACACAAACCCAACCAGATGAGCAACTCCCACCACGAGCAGTAAACGACGCCAGAATCGACGTCGCCTGGAGGGCAGCGTTACTGCCCCCGGCTTTTCCCTTTCATCGCTCATGCTCCCCCTAAACCACCTTTTCTTCGCTGTAAAATCAGTTTTATCATTGCCGCAACCTGAACGGTAAAGACAATACTCACGAGCCCTACAAACCAGAACCGAAACCAATTGGGCCCAGACACCCCACTCTGGAAAACTAGATTCCTGAGACTCAGCTCATAATGTAGGAAGAGAAAGTAGATTCCATGAAGAGCAACTAGATAGAAAACCACATAGGCATAATTTTGAAGATGCTTCCATGTTGAGCTTCCCAGGAAGCGCATGGCCTTGTCGGATGATATGGCAAACAGGACGAGCCCAAAAAAGAGGGCGACTAACCCGACCATATTCGCAAGCCCGAACCCCGGATCCACAAGAACCGGGCCTGAAAGCCCCGCCAAAGGCAGCTCCTGATAGCCTAAAAATCCACGAATCGACCACCGTGCCCAGCCATCCCACACTAGAAAAGCATGCACAGAGGCAAAGATCGCAAACCAGATCCCGAAGGCTCGCCGCCAATTGACAAGAAAGCTCAATTGCCTAGGCCATATTTTCACCACAGGGCCTATCACCATGGTGACAAATAACAGGATAAAAGCAGCATCGCCTAAAGCACGCCAAGTGCGCATCTCAGCGTCCCACTCCATTCGGCTCAACCAAAAAAGATAAGCTGTCATGGCACCAATCAGTACAACAACGAAATGTCTTCCAATTCTATGACGCCTAGTCGACATACTGACTTTTTTAGCTATAACGTGATGGTTCATATTTTTTCATACCTAGACACCACTTCATCGCAAGGCTAACCCTATTTCACATATGATTAATATCGACTTTATTCGGGTGCCTGGGAAGCTTGGCTGACTTTTCTCAGCATCCCAAACACCCTTATGAAAGCGTTAAAGACCCACCTCATAAAGCAATATCAAGGGTTGTGCTTGTTCTTCTAGAAGCTCATCCTGAGTTGGCGTATCGATGGGCACTACTTGACCGTCGGATCTCTCCAGCAGTTCTTGGAGTTGTGCATAATTTACCGATTGATCCAAGATGTACTGATTGAGCTTCGGCTGCATCTCAAGCAGTGCTTGTCTGCCGTGGTTCTGATTTTCAAGAAACTGATATACCTGCACGAACGCAGTGCCATCGTCCCAGCCGATCTTGACGGGCTGATCGACGATATTAACCTGAGTGCCTAAAGGCACAGCACCGAATATTGCTTTAACATCTTCCGGAAACATGCGTATGCAGCCACGGCTGGCGCGCATGCCAATGCCGTCCGGATCATTGGTACCGTGAATTAGATAACCAGGAATATCGAGCAGGATGGCATGCTTGCCGAGCGGGTTATCGGGACCCGGCGGCACCACTGAGGGTGCCGGTTCGCCTCGCGCCGCCGCTTCTTCACGCATGGAACGTGGCGGATACCAGGCAGGATCCTCAAGCCGCATGGTAGTGGTGGTAATTCCCAGTGGGGTGTTATAGCCATCTCGACCGATACCGATCGGATAGGTCTCGACTCGCGGCACCTCACCTTCGCCTATCTCCGGAAAATAGTAGAGACGTAACTCGGCGATGTTAATTACAATGCCAGTCCTCTCGGCATCGGGCAGGATATACTGGGCTGGCACGAGCACTTCTGTTCCGACGCCCGGCACCCAAAGACTGACGTTCGGATTAGCCCGACGGATTTCCTCGTAGCCCAGGTTATGGGTACGGGCGATATCGAGGAGCGTATCCGCCTCGTTGTCTACCACTACCTTATAGGCCTCACCAATCAGGTCACCGTACTCAGGCAACCTGTAGTGGCCCTGCGGCCACTCCCCCACGTCTTCAGCAAGCACAGGCGAAGTGCTCAGCAGCGTAGCGATAAGCAACGCCCCTAGCCCCGTTTTAATAATAATGGCAGTAATGGTGTTGGAGTGCCCAAGCGATAGTATCATTGTGTCCTCCTCTCTCGGCGGCGCAGATATAAACCGGGTTGGCTATGATTATCCACCGGTTGTTGGCGCGACCAGGTGATCAGCGCCATGCCGACCAGTATCATAGGGGCAGTCAGCAGCATTCCCATGGTGACCCAGCCAAACGCGAGGAAGCCGATGTGTTCATCCGGCAACCTCACGAATTCAACTGTGAAGCGAAACACGCCGTACAGCAGCAAAAAAAGACCAGAGATCAGACCTCGCCGCCTCGGTTCAGCGGAAAGCCACCACAGCAGCACGAACAGCACCACCCCTTCCAGGGCGAATTCATAAAGCGCAGAGGGGTGTCGTGGCTCTGGGCCCATGTGGGGAAACGGCATCGCCCAGGGCAGGTTGCTGACGCGCCCCGGCAGTTCGTGATTGATGAAATTGCCGATTCGCCCTGCACCAAGACCGATCGGCACCAGTGGTGCGATGAAGTCGGTTAGGGCAAAGAAGCCGAGCCGATGCTTTCGCGCAAACCATAGCGTCGCCGCCAGCACCCCGAGCAGTCCACCATGAAAGCTCATACCGCCTTCCCAAACTTTGAACAGCCATAAGGGGTTGGCCATAAACTGTTCTATTCCATAGAACAGGACATAGCCCAACCGGCCACCAACCACTACGCCTACCGCGGAGTAAAAGATCAGGTCGCTAATGTCATCGTGGGTTAGCTTAAGCCGATTAGCTCTAAGGCGCCCAAGCCACCAGGCGGCGCCGAAGCCCACCACATACATCAGGCCATACCAGTGAATCGCGAACGGGCCGAGGCTGATGGCCACTGGATCAATCTGGGGATATTGCAACATGTGGTATCTCCCAATTCATTAGAGGTGCGACCAATCGCGCCCACCGTTATTACTGATCAGCAGTTGATTGAGGTCATCAACCGCCACCAAACGCTGGGAGTCGTGCGGATCCAGCGCCAGATGCATCAGATAGCGCTCTTCCCAGCCACGCTTGACTACCTCCCAATCCCGGCTGCCCTCCCCAACTCTCAGCAAGCCTACCCCTATCATGAAGGCGTAAAGCTCTCCTTGGCTGGCCACCACCAGGCTCGTAGGGCGACGCTCAGGGTATACTTGTCGCCATCGTTCGCCTCCGTCAGGACTCATCAATAGCCCGGTTTGGGTGGCGGCATAGAGTTGTTCGGGATCACGGCTCGAGGCAGCCAGTGAAATCAGCCCGGCCGGCGCCTGGGCGCGAATCTGCCAATTGGCTCCACCATCCTGGCTGACTTGGAGCTGGCCACCATTAGCCCCATAGAGCACGTCGGGACTGGCCTCACTGATGGTCATCTGATGAAAGTCCACCGGGCCATCAACGCCGATAGCTAATTGTGACCAGCTGCGGCCTGAATCCCGGGACTTAACCACGCCGAGGTTGCCTCCCCTGGCCGGGTGGCCGCTGGCAAAGAAGGTCTCGGCTTCTTCCGGGTGAGGAGCAAAACCCATGAAGTCATGGGTCTCCTCCGAGACCCGGCGGGCCATTCCATCACTACCAACGGCATAGAAGCCATGATGGGTGGCCAACCATAGTCGTTCGCTATCCGCTCGATCGACGGCCAGGCCGTGAATATGGGTCTGCTCTCGCAGTTGCTCAAGACTGATACTACTCGGTTCTCGGGAGCAACCTGAAAGCAAGGTAAGCAGGAAGGCCACGGCGAGTGGCCAGCGATAATAGGTCATGACATCACGTCCTTATCAGTCGTCAGGTGGACAAGCACCACGCAAAGCCAACGCACAACGCCAAAGCAAAACAAGGCAAGGCAAGGCAAGGCAAGCTCAACTCACACGGATCGTTGCCATCATGCCTAGCTCTTCGTGTTCGATGATGTGGCAGTGGAACAGCCAATCGCCGGGCTTGAGGAACACCATGCGCAGCCTGAGACGCTGATAAGGAGCCAGGTTGACGGTGTCCTTCCAGGCCAGCCAGGGCGCGTCTCGCCATTCCCTGTCAGCATCGCGGGTAGCGATCACCTGAAAGTGGGTGCCATGCACATGGAAGGGGTGATCCATATGGGAGTTATTGAAGACTTCCCACTCCTCTACCTCGCCAACCTGCCCCTCAAACAGGACGTCGTTCATGGCAAAGGCGCGGCCGTTGATCAGAAAATCCACCTTGGGTCGAACCGCTCTATCATCGTCGCTAGCGTGACTCGCCCCATGCCCCGGCCCATGGGTTCCGTGATGGCTGTCACTGCCGCTGTGGCTGGCATGCGGATCGCCATTCACCGCACCGTGATTGTCATGGTCTGGCATCACCTCGGTCAGTTCCACTTGACGTCTCACCGCTGGTTCACCCAAGGGTTCGATATGGGACAAGGGGTCAGGTAACGCGACGGCGGGGTATACGCCAGTGTTTAGGGTATGAATCGATAATAGCGGAGCAATCTCGTCCAGATGTGCCGGCTTAGCCCCCATCCAACCTCGTGTATAGGGATGACTCGCCAGCTCAAAACTCCTTTCAGATTTCTCGCTGATGCGTACTAGCAGATCGACCCGCTCACCCGGGGTGAGCAGCAACTCTTCGAGTGGTTGTGGTCGCTCGATCAGCCCGCCATCGGTACCGATCAGGGTCAACTCGTGATCTTCCAAGCGTAAACGCAAGTACCGGCCAGCACAGGCGTTGACCAGCCGCAGCCGCAGAGTAGTGCCCGGCGCCACATCAAGACGTGGCTCGCGTTGGCCGTTGACCAACAGAAGCTCCCCCTCGCGTCCATTCATCCAATCTTCGCTGGTATGGGGCGCCACTTCGCCATTCATATTCAGGCGCAGGTCGCTGACCACTAGCAAATGCTCTTCCACCTCCGCGGGCAACACGCCTAATCGGGGCCTGACCAACAATGCACCCGCTAAACCATGAGCTACCTGACGCGCAGTACCTTCATGTGGGTGGGGGTGAAACCAGTGTAACCCTGCACTCCCCCTATGAAAAACATAACGATAATGTCGTGACTCTCCTGGTAATACGGCTTCCCAGGGTGCCCCATCTTGCGACTGGGGCACCGGTACCCCATGCCAGTGCAGCGTCGTTTCCTGCTCAAGCTCATTTATCAGCGTAATGTCTAACTCATCCCCCTCGCGCACCTCAATCAATGGCAACACTTTACCGTTGTAGAGCCACAACTTTGCCTCCAGCCCATCGCTCACTGGCAGCGCATGGGCAGCGGGGGTTAACACACTTTGAAAGCGCCCAACCTGATCACTCAAGTTTGCAATCCGAGGCAATGGTTGAAGGGGTTGTCCTGCAGGGATGCTAGCGTTATCTAGCAGAGCTGTTGGTGACGCCTGTGTATGCCGTCCGGCCAAAGCGTGAACCAATAGGCCAGACCCAGATAGGGCAATACCACCCAGGGTGGTGTAGCGAAGAAATTCGCGACGTTTCATGGCTATTCCTCGTGATTAAAATCATCATCTTGGCCCGCCATAGGCGAGCTGAACGTTCAGCGATGAAGGTTTAAACGCGAGGAGGGCGATCAAAGAGCGCGCGCGGAGCTGGCGACCAGTTGACCAGATAACGAGGCAAGGTCGACGTGGCGGAGGTTGCGTCTTCGATAAGCAACGCGAGATTTACCGCACACTGAGCACAGGGCATACAGCACTCTGCCATATGGGAGGCATCGTGGTCGCCAATGCTGACCGACCCAACAACTTCGATCGCTCCACTGGCTAGATCAATGTCAGTGAACAGACAAGGTTCATCTTCATGATGATCCATCGCCATGACCATCAATGGCTGCGCCAAGGCAAGGCTTAGCAGCAAACAAAGCAGCCATTTAAAAGCGGAGCAATTCATGACAAAGAAGTAATCACTATCGAGTGGAGGATATTAAGAGTATTTCATGGCTTCACAGACACACGCAACCCAAGTGCAGCAGGCAGGTTGCCGAATTACCAAAATTGATACAGGTCAACAAACTGCCTACTTTCACGCCCTGATATGCCTTAGGCATGCCTGAATGCCATATTGAGAATTGACCTAGGTGCTACACATAACCTCAATACTTCAGGCATCGGCCTTTGATATAGGCCTGTCGCTGATATAGGCCTGTCGCTGATATAGGCCTGTCGCTAAGGAGAACGACCATGGATATTCGCAAGCACACTCTCGCCTTCGGACTCACCCTGGCCCTCGCAGCCAGTGGTACCGGCATTGCTTTCGCCCAGGGAATGATGGGTGACCAAGCGGGCCAGGGACGCTCCATGATGGAGGGCGGCATGGGCCCCGGCATGATGGGAGGCATGATGGGCGGCGGCGGCCAGGGCGGCATGGGCCCCGGCATGATGGGAGGCATGATGGGCGGCGGCATGATGCCCTGCCCGATGATGGGCGAGGGCATGGGCATGATGTCGATGCTCGACCCCGATCAGCGCAGCCAGATGCGCGAATTGATGCAGGATCACCGCCCGGCCCAGTTCGAGCGCAAGGGGCGCCTGATGAATCTGCGCGACGACCTGATGGCCGAGATGCACGGCGAGCGTCCGGATCCGGAGGCCGTGCAGGAACTCCACGGCCGCATGGCCGAGTTGCACGGCGAGATGATGGCCGAGATGGTGCGCATGCGTAACGCCATGCACGACCTCATGACCGATGAGCAGCGCGAGCAGCTTCAGCAGGCGGCGCCCGCCGACGTGGATCCCGAGGACCACGATGCCCATCACTGATCGGCGGAGTCACTGAGTACGCAACATCAAGGACGGCCAACCCTGGCCGTCCATTCGGCGACAGCTGCAGGAGGCACGTGATGAGTGACACCAGGTCCAGAACGATCACCCTGACGGTACCCGGCATGGGCAGCGACCACTGCGCCGGCATCGTGCGCAAGACCCTCGAGCGCCTCGATGGCGTGAGCGAGATCCAGACCAATATCGCCAACCATCATGTCAGCGTGACGGTCGAGGAAGGCGGACCCGACGGCAACACCCTGAAGGGAGCCGTTGAGGGTGCCGGCTATGACGTGGCCGCCGTCAGCGGTGGTGGCCAGCAGCAGATTCGCCTGACGGTGCCCGGCATGGGCTCGGACCACTGCGCCGGCATCGTGCGCAAGACGCTCGAACGCCTCGATGGCGTGGGCGAGATCCAGACCAATATCGCCAGCCACCGCGTCAGTGTGACCATCGAGGCCGGTGGCCCCGATGGTGAGGCGCTGAAGCGCGCCGTCGAGGGGGCCGGCTATGACGTGGCCGCCGTGCAGACCGAGGAGCAGGAGGCGGGCGACGGCGACGCCGAGATCGAGGAGGCCTACCTCGCCCAGGCGCGCAAGCGCCTGATCATCGCCGGCATACCCGCCACCCTGATCATGCTGTTGATGATGCCGCACATGTTCTGGCAGCCGATCCCGGGCTACCTGGCCATCGTCGCCCTGCTGGCCTTCCCGGTGATCTTTCTCTATGGCGGCGCCGCCACGCACCGCTCGAGCTGGCGCTCGCTGAAGAACGGCACCTTCAACATGGACGTGCTGATCTCCATGGGCAGCCTGCCGCCCTACCTGATCGGCCTGGTCGGCTTCATTACCCCCATGACCTCGTTCATCGAGATGGGCGCCACCATCATGACCTTCCACCTGCTGGGGCGTTACCTGGAGGCCCTGGCCAAGGGGCGCGCCTCACAGGCCATCCGCCGCCTGCTGACCCTGGGCGCCAAGACGGCCCGGGTGGAGCGCAACGGTGAGGAGGTCGAGGTGCCGGTCAAGGAGCTGGCGCCCGGCGACATCATGATCGTGCGCCCCGGCGACAAGGTCCCCACCGACGGCGAGGTGGTCGAGGGCGAGAGCCACCTCGACGAGTCCATCGCCACCGGCGAATCGATCCCGGTCTACAAGAGCCCCGGCGACAGCGTGATCGGCGCCACCATCAACAAGGAGGGGCGCCTGCGGGTCAAGGCGACCCGGGTCGGCGGCGACACCTTCCTCGCCCAGGTGGTGCGCCTGATCGACCAGGCCCAGGGCTCCCGGGTGCCGATCCAGGAGTTCGCCGACCGCATGACCGGCCGCTTCGTGCCGGCGGTGATCCTGATCGCCCTGGCCAGCCTGGTGGTGTGGCTGCTCATTCCGGACGCCCTGCGCCCGATCCTCGACTGGGGCGCGACCTTCCTGCCCTGGGTCAACCCCGAGGCCGCCACCCCGGTGCTGGCGATCCTGGCCGCCGTGGCGGTGCTGGTCATCGCCTGCCCCTGCGCGCTGGGCCTGGCAACGCCCACGGCGCTGATGGTGGGCTCCGGCATCGGTGCCGAGCGCGGCATCCTGATCCGCTCCGGCGAGGCGATCCAGACCTTCAAGGACGTCAAGGTGATGGTGCTGGACAAGACCGGCACCATCACCCGCGGCGAACCGACGCTGACCGAGGTGGTGGCCGCCGAGGGCGTCGAGGAGTCGCGCCTGCTGACCCTCGCCGCGAGCGTGGAGAACGCCTCGGAGCACCCCATCGCCCGGGCCATCGTGGATGGTGCCAAGGAACGCGATGTGACGCCCGGTGAAGTCAGCGATTTTCGCTCCACCGGAGCGCGGGGCGTCTCGGGCAAGGTGGGCGATGAAACCGTGCTGATCGGCAATCGTCGACTGCTGGAAGAGGAAGGCGTGACAGGCCTCGAGGCTCTTGATGACGCCATGGCAGAGCTCGAGGGCAAGGGACGCACCGTGGTGATCGTCGCCGCCGACGGCCAGGCCCTGGGCCTGGTGGCCGTGGCCGATACCCTCAAGGAGGAGTCGGTCGAGGCCATCCGCGGCATGCATGCGCTGGGCCTGCACGTGGTGATGATCACCGGCGACAACGAGCGTGCCGCCCGGGCCGTGGCCGAGGAGGTCGGCATCGACGAGGTTCAGGCCGGGGTGCTGCCGGAGGGCAAGGTCGACGCCATTCGCGCCCTGCAGGCGAAGCACGGCAACCACGTGGCCATGGTGGGAGACGGCATCAACGACGCCGCGGCGCTGAAGCAGGCCAACGTGGGCATCGCCATCGGCGCCGGGGCGGACGTGGCCATCGAGGCCGCCGACGTGACCCTGGTGCGCGGCGAGCTGACCGGGGTGGTGGAGGCCATGCACCTCTCGCGCGCCACCTTCGGCAAGATCGTTCAGAACCTGATCTGGGCCAGTGCCTACAACGTGGCCGCCATTCCCATCGCCGCCGTGGGCCTGCTGCACCCGATGATCGGCGTGATCGCCATGACCGCCAGCTCGCTCTCGGTGATCGGCAACTCGCTGCTGCTCAAGCGGGGCTTCGCCACAAACAACCCACAAGGAGACGCCAAATGAACCGCATTCACCACTGGATGATGACTGCTTGCTTAGTAATTATGGGCGTGGCCATGTTCTTTCTAATGTGGCGCGGCCAGTCACTGGGCACTGGGGCCTGGCTGTTGCTTCCCCTGACACTCTGTCTTGGCATGCATTTCCTCATGCATCGCCATTTCGGTCATCATCAAAGAAATAAGGATGAGAAGTGAGCCAGCGTCATTGCGTTCATGAAATCGATGTCTTCGGCATCAAATATAGCCAGTACTAGCTTCAGTCTTCCTTAAAGAGACAGGTGGCCAAGTAGTGACCACCTGCTATTTAAATATATAGATTTTGCTGGACTAGCATAGGTACTACTCAATATCCTGGATTTGAATATAGATAGAAAAAATAAAAACAAATAAAAACAAATAAAAACAAATACTTAATTTAACAAGAAGGAAATAACCATTGCCCTACTACCCAAACTGCATGGGCATAAGCTAGCAAGCAACCGGCCAGTTACTAAATCATGATCGCCAAAATATTCAGGTTTCTCGCTCTGTTCCTTGGCAACCGTAGTGCTAATGCTGGATGATGGCAATTCCAACTAGATGCTGACGCGTCCGAATTGCCAAAATAACGAATTATGCGGGAAAACACGCTGTCCTCCTCTTTATATCCTCTATTCTAAAGAGCTAAGCTGATTCATTCACTATGTACGTACCGGCACCCAAAATACCGGTGGGGTTAGGACTAGACATGGCCAAAGCAAATCCAGAAATTCTCAAGTGGGCTCGAGAAACTGCTGGCCTAAGCCTCGAGGAGGCGGCTAGCAAACTAGCCCTTGGCGGAAAGAGAGTGACCGGCTCAGAAATGTTGGCAGCGTATGAAGCGGGTGACCGTTCACCCACTCAGCCCCAATTGATGAAAATGGTTAAGCATTACCATAGGCCTTTCATAACTTTTTTTCTGCCTACTCCGCCGCGTAGTGCCTCGTTGGGCGAAGACTTCCGTCGTCTTCCTGAGGCGAAGCGGGATGAGCATCAAGGTAGCGTAAGCGCTCTTGTTCGTGACATCTACCTTCGCCAATCACTAGTTAAAGATGCTCTTATTGACAAAGAGGAGGACGTGATTGTCGATTTTGTGGGTAAAGGGCAAGTCACTTCAGCCGTAGATAGTGCCTGCCGTACAATAAGGGACTATTTTGAAATCGATATTGCCGCATATCGAAGAAGGAAAGGTGCCCACGAGGCATTCAAATATCTCCGAGAAAAAATCGAGATCAAAGGGATTTATGTGTTGCTCATTGGAGACTTGGGCAGTAATCATTCTTCAATCAATACCGAGGCCTTTCGCGGCTTCGCTCTCTCTGATCCTATTGCACCCTTTGTAGTAATCAATCAGAACGACTCGAAATCAGCCTGGTGCTTCACTCTGCTTCATGAAGTGGTACACCTGTGGCTGGGGAAAACTGGCATCAGCGCCCAGACGCACGAACACAAAATTGAGCGTTACTGCAACGATGTCGCGAGCCACATCCTGATTTCAGCAGATGAGGTGAGCGAGGTCTATGAAGCTGCCATGCAGTCGGAAGAGACCTTCGTCATAGCGCTGCAGCGGGAGG
>NZ_LFGS01000017.1:203670-204567 GCF_002078135.1 Halomonas sp. BC1
GGAGGCAGGAGACCTCAATGTTAGCGCTTCACTGGTAGCGTACCGGCTGTTTCGTAGCAATCTGCTCAACCAAGCTCAATGGGAAAGGGCTAGCACTGAGCTTCGTGAGTTGTGGCTGAACAGTAAGGCCAAATCAAAGGAAAGCGAGTCTGGCTCAAGTGGAAATTTCTACAATACGCAGCGCCATCGTGCAGGAGGCGCTCTTATCAGCCTTGTTCGTCGTTCGCTACAGGATGGCGTTCTAACTGAAACCAAGGCGGGTCGTGTTCTGGGAGTTAACCCAGGTAATGTCGCTGAAATGGTAGGATTTTAATGCCTGACAAACAAAAAAAGCTGTTTCTTCTCGACGCTAATATCATCATTCACGCCCACGATTATTACTACCATATGGAGAGAGTGCCAGAATTTTGGCGCTGGCTTGAGTTTCATGCTGGCGATGGTTCTATCTGTATGCCGCTTGAGACAATTGATGAGATAAAAGGCGGCACAAAGGCACAGCATGCAAACTTGGCTAAAAGCCGAGAGATACGCGACCTCCTTGTTTTACAAGAAGAATTTGATGTGGACCTATTGAACAGAGTGCTAGACGAAGGATATGGATCAGACCTCGATGAGATAGAACTTGAGAAGGTTGGGAAGGATCCATTTTTAATCGCTTACGGTCTTCGGGATCCAGTCAACAGGATTGTGGTATCCAATGAGATTCCTAAACCCTCGGCACGTCGCAAGAACCGTAAAGTTCCGGATGTGTGCGATGATATGGGAGTCCGTTGTTGTACCGTTTATGCGCTATTACGCTCACTGGACTTCCGCACTAATTGGCGTGACAGTATTTAATGCCAGCTTTAGTTTGACGAATCACTGCTCCAGACATCGTCGCCTGTCAATTTTCTTGTC
>NZ_LFGS01000017.1:205265-209819 GCF_002078135.1 Halomonas sp. BC1
AAAACAGTGCAAGCACATTTTCACGCCGCAGCCGCAAACTCGAAATTCCTCGGCTTCTGATAGCCTGGTTAGAAAGGAGCTGGCACCTGTCGTACTCCATCTGAATACATGACACATGCTGCTTGGCGGCTAATTATGCCGTTCAAGGAATGCGAAATACGCTAGCAACCTAAACTACCTTTCTTTCTCCTCGTGCCATTGCTGGAAATATTTAGAACGTCCGCGGGCCGACTGAACCCTTATTTCGAGCCACGAGGGTCGCTAGCAAAAGGCTGGGGTAAACCCGGCCTTTTCACTATTAGCGCATTGCTCACTCCCCGTTTGGGTCTCCCGCCAAATACGCCTGGTAAAGGTCATCAAACAACATATCTGTATGTTGTAGTAGGGCATCATCGTCGTCACAACGCTCTTTAGCCCCGGCCAGCATGAGTTTTAACCCTACGGCCTCCGGCACAGGGGTGCCCCCCACATCCAAGTAGTGGACTAGCTCCGCAATCCTGCTCAAGCCTGCCTGTGTCTCAAGGCTAAAACTCGCGAGCAGCACTTCAAACGTGACCTTGTCATCAACATGGGTGAAATGAGCTCCATCAAAATCAAACCCCAGCGCGTCTGTCGGACACTGGCTCGGATGCTCAAGCCACACGAAGCGAGCCTCGGGATCAATAAAGCGCTTGATCAACCAAGCCGATGCCAGCCTATCCACCCAAGGGCGACGGCGCGTGGCCCACCATCTCCCGCGAAATGCAGAGTGATCAAGCCGTGGGATCTCGGCTTGGATCGGCTGGGGCTCGTCTGGCACAAAGCAACGATTAAAGACGGTCTCCGCATCTGCCAAGGCCATAACGGCGCGCTTGCTTTCTGACCCTGGATAAAAATCGATCTCCACAATGCCTTGTAAACGTCGCTGCAACTGGGTCAATTGACGCTGCGCTTCTCGCTCCTCCAACTGAGGGCAAGCCTGCTGCCAGTCAACCACTGCCGCTCGTAAGGCTTGAAAATCTGGCGTTCGATCAAAGAGCGAAGGCAACACATCGACGCTATCTATGGCAGATTCTTCTATCTCGATCAGCAGCGCGTTACCTCCCAGCTCCCGAATAGCGCCGACTTGTAACTCCAGCGCTTCCCTTCGCGAGGGGCTAGCAGGCAGTAAGTAGACACCATCTCTGAGTACCACGGCACCTAAACTACGAAGTGCCCGCCAGACCCTCATACGGGGTGTGCCCGCCCGCCCACTGAGGCGCATGATCAGGATTAACCAGTGCTGTACGTTATCTGTCATACCGCCTCTTTCGTTGTATGTATAACCCCATTGTTATACATTCTACAAAATAACACCCCTGACATCGTTAAAGAGTGTGCCATGCCGCCCATCATTGAGTCGCCCCATCAAGTACCGTTCCGTGAGGCCGTTAGGGTCTGGTTACGAATCGCACTATTAAGCTTCGGCGGCCCCGCCGGTCAGATAGCGGTGATGCATCGCATACTCGTTGAAGAAAAAAAATGGATTGGCGAGCGCCGTTTTCTGCACGCGCTTAACTACTGCATGATGCTGCCGGGGCCAGAAGCGCAACAGTTGGCTATCTATATCGGTTGGCTGATGCATCGTACCAAAGGTGGCTTGGTCGCGGGCAGCCTCTTTGTGCTACCTGGTTTCATCGCCATTCTGGCCCTGAGCTACCTGTATGCCGCCTTGGGCAATGTGGGAGCCGTTGAAGGGCTCTTCTTTGGCCTAAAAGCGGCGGTTCTAGCCGTGGTGCTTAACGCTGTCGTCCGTATAGGTAAAAGGGCACTGAAAAATCAGATAATGCTTGGCATCGCCGCTGCCGCGTTTGTCGCCATCTTCTTTTTTGAGGTAGCGTTTCCGCTGATTATTCTAGGCGCGGCCCTTCTGGGGTATTGGGGAGGGAAACGTGGCATGACGGCCTTTCAGGTAGGAGGTGGCCATGGAAATGCCGACGAGTCAGTGCTTAGCGACCGAGACTCCCTACTGGGCGAAGGGCTGCCTGCCCATGCACGCCCCAATCGCCAGTGGTCGCTACGTATGTCAGGCACGTTACTCCTATTGTGGCTAACACCGGTAGTGCTGCTATTGGCCCTATTCGGCAGCGAGAATGTGTTCAGTCAGATTGCTTTCTTCTTCAGTAAGATGGCGGTGGTGACCTTTGGCGGTGCCTATGCGGTGCTGGGTTACGTCACTCAAGAGGCGGTGCAAAATTATGGATGGTTGGCACCGGGCGAGATGCTGGATGGCCTGGGCATGGCGGAGACGACACCGGGCCCGTTAATTCAAGTCGTGCAGTTTGTTGGGTTTATGGGCGCTTATCGTGAGGCCACAGGCCTTGATCCTATGTTGGCCGCAACGCTCGCCGCATTGCTGACCACGTGGGTAACGTTCGTACCTTGTTTTCTTTGGATATTTTTAGGGGCTCCCTATGTGGAGCGTTTACGTGACAACCGCGCCCTCAGCGCGGCGCTGTCCGCCATTACCGCTGCGGTCGTCGGGGTTATCCTCAACTTAGCCATTTGGTTTGGACTTCACGTTATCTTCGCTGACGTAGGCGAAAGGCACGTGATGGGAGCGCGACTTTTAGCGCCGAACTTAGCGTCCCTCGATTTACTGGCGTTGTTACTGGCGGCAGGCGCCATGATCGCGATTTTTCATTTCAAGGTTGGCATGCTCAAGGTGCTGTTTGGCTGTGCGTTACTCGGCGTTCTAGCCTCCCTGGTTAGCTTCTAATTACCTCACACTGTCAAGCTTGCTAGAGCCCACTTGAGGGCAATATCCCTCCGCCAGCTTTATCAGATCATGATGGCCATCGCGTATGGTGGTTATCAATGACAAATACATGTCGATGCGAGCCTGGGGAATGATGGTGGAAATGGCGATGAGGTTCCGGCCCCTCCCACCCTTCATGCTCGTGCTGATGATGTTCATCGTGGTAGTGCCGGTGGGTATGGCTTATGGGGATGTGCTCGTGCTCAACAATCATCGGGTCACGTCTATGCCAGATAAGAGCTGTGAGCGCCGTTGCCGCCAGGGCCACCGTTCCCAGCAAAGCAAACGTCCCCTTCAGCCCAAGGTTCACCCCCAGCCAGCCTGCCAGCGGATAGGTGACCAGCCAACAGCTGTGTGACAACGAAAACTGGGCAGCAAACAGCGCTGGACGATCCTCGGGCTGGCATGAGCGCTTGAGCAGGCGCCCGGTGGGGGTCATGACCAATGAGGCCCCTGCGCCCAGCAGTAACCATAGCCCGACAAGCCCCGCAAACGATGGGCCTAGCCAGCCCAGGTAGAGGCTGAGAGCCATCATAACGCCACCCAGCAGCATGACCGGCCGTTCGGACACCCGATCCAGCACCTTGGGCAACAGTAAGGCCACTAGCATGGAGCCCCCGCCTGCGGCGGCAAAGGCCAGGGCTACCTCTTTCTCGCCCAAACCCAACACCGAGCGCACGAGCACTACCGTGTTGACGATCTGCATGGCCCCGGCGGCTGATACCGCCAGGCTCAACGCCAGCAGCCCGCGCAGCCGGGGCGTCTTTAGGTAAATTCGCGTGCCATGGGTAACGCGACGCCAAACGCCGGGAACATCCTCTAGGGCAAGAGGCGCAGGCAGGGTCACCGATATCACCAGGGCGGCAGAAATAAAGAAGGCCAATGCGTTGAGTACGAACAGGACATCAAAACCCATCACCATCAGCAATGCCGCCGCCGCCATCGGGCTAAGAAGGTTTTCTAAGTCATAGGCGAGGCGCGACAGGGATAATGCTCGCGTGTATTGCTCTTCGTCTTCGAGAATGTCAGGGATCGTCGCCTGGAAAACGGGTGTAAAGCCTGCTGAACAAGCATTGAGCAGAAAGATCAGCACATAGATCTGCCACACCTCGGTAACAAACGGCAGCGTGCAGACCACGGCCGCACGCAGCACGTCCAGGCTAACCAACAAGGTGCGCCGAGGCAGGCGTGAGGCATAGGCGCCGACCAGTGGGGCAATGCCCACGTAAGCGACCATCTTGATCGCCAGCGCGGTGCCGAGCACGACCCCCGCCTGACCCTCAGCAAGGTGATGAGCCAGTAATGCCAGAGCAACCGTGGTCAGACCGGTACCAATCAGTGCAATGACCTGAGCAAAAAAGAGATGGCGATAGACGCGATGGGCGAGTACATCGAGCATAGAGCGTTCCTCACGTGAGGGGAGCTTAGATGCATTTACAGGTAGCGGGCAATGGCCTTGAACTCTTCAGCCCGCTCCCGCTGCGTTTGATCCTGAGAGCCCAAGGCATCCTCTAGGCAGTGATCGATATGATCTAAAACCAAGGCACGTTTGGCCTGTTGAATAGCCTTCTCAACCGCATGGAGCTGCTGGGCAATGTCCAGACAGTGGCGACCATCCTCTATCATCTGCGTCACGCTCGAAAGGTGCCCCCGAGCCCGGTTCAAGCGCTTGATGATGTCAGGATGTGACTGGTGAGTATGTATTGTCATTTTCTTTCCCTTATTCTATTCCTATCCCCCTGGAGGGGATGGTAATCTATTGCCGCTATGCGGCGCTA
>NZ_LFGS01000017.1:211641-212242 GCF_002078135.1 Halomonas sp. BC1
CACGACCAGCTCCAGCTTGTTGAACCCCTTGATCCGCTTCCAGCGCTTCTGGGCGCTCTGAAGCAGCTTGAAGACCATCGCCAGGGTCGTCGCTCTGGAGCCGCAGTTCCGGCTGCGCTTGCTCCGCAGGCGGACCGTGGCGAAGGTCGACTCGATCGGGTTGGTGGTGCGGATATGCACCCAGTGTTCTGCCGGGTAGTCATAGAACGCCAGCAGCTCCTCCCGATCCTTGGCCAGGCACTCCATGGCTCTGGGGTACTTGGCCTCGAAGCGTTTCACCGTGCGATCGAAAGCCTTGTGCGCCTCATCGCGGGTCTCGGCCATCCAGATCTCATGGAGGTCGGCCTTGACCTTGGGCTGCACGGATTTCGGCAGTTTATTCAATACGTTGGCAGTCTTGTGGACCCAGCAGCGCTGGTGCTCGGTCTCTGGATAGACCTTGCTCAACGCCGCCCAGAAGCCCATGGCGCCGTCGCCAACCGCTAGCTTGGGGGCCGTCGTCAGCCCGCGCTCGCGTAGCCCCGTGAGCAGCTCTTTCCAGCTGGCCTCTGACTCACGCTGCCCATCCTCGACGACGACCAACTCCTTGCGGCCCTGCTCA
>NZ_LFGS01000018.1:0-1660 GCF_002078135.1 Halomonas sp. BC1
CTCTTCGGAGTATCGCAGTGAATTCGTTTGAACCTTGAGCCAAGTTTGATCCGCTTTTGTTGTCTTCGGCTAGTCCTGAGATGGCGAGTAAGGATCGCATTGATCTTAAACTGAAGAGTTTGATCATGGCTCAGATTGAACGCTGGCGGCAGGCCTAACACATGCAAGTCGAGCGGTAACAGGATCTAGCTTGCTAGATGCTGACGAGCGGCGGACGGGTGAGTAATGCATAGGAATCTGCCCGATAGTGGGGGATAACCTGGGGAAACCCAGGCTAATACCGCATACGTCCTACGGGAGAAAGGGGGCTCCGGCTCCCGCTATCGGATGAGCCTATGTCGGATTAGCTGGTTGGTGAGGTAAAGGCTCACCAAGGCGACGATCCGTAGCTGGTCTGAGAGGATGATCAGCCACATCGGGACTGAGACACGGCCCGAACTCCTACGGGAGGCAGCAGTGGGGAATATTGGACAATGGGGGGAACCCTGATCCAGCCATGCCGCGTGTGTGAAGAAGGCCCTCGGGTTGTAAAGCACTTTCAGTGAGGAAGAACGCCTGGTGGTTAATACCCATCAGGAAAGACATCACTCACAGAAGAAGCACCGGCTAACTCCGTGCCAGCAGCCGCGGTAATACGGAGGGTGCGAGCGTTAATCGGAATTACTGGGCGTAAAGCGCGCGTAGGTGGCTTGATAAGCCGGTTGTGAAAGCCCCGGGCTCAACCTGGGAACGGCATCCGGAACTGTCAAGCTAGAGTGCAGGAGAGGAAGGTAGAATTCCCGGTGTAGCGGTGAAATGCGTAGAGATCGGGAGGAATACCAGTGGCGAAGGCGGCCTTCTGGACTGACACTGACACTGAGGTGCGAAAGCGTGGGTAGCAAACAGGATTAGATACCCTGGTAGTCCACGCCGTAAACGATGTCGACCAGCCGTTGGGTGCCTAGCGCACTTTGTGGCGAAGTTAACGCGATAAGTCGACCGCCTGGGGAGTACGGCCGCAAGGTTAAAACTCAAATGAATTGACGGGGGCCCGCACAAGCGGTGGAGCATGTGGTTTAATTCGATGCAACGCGAAGAACCTTACCTACTCTTGACATCCTGCGAATTTGGTAGAGATACCTTAGTGCCTTCGGGAACGCAGAGACAGGTGCTGCATGGCTGTCGTCAGCTCGTGTTGTGAAATGTTGGGTTAAGTCCCGTAACGAGCGCAACCCTTGTCCTTATTTGCCAGCGCGTAATGGCGGGAACTCTAAGGAGACTGCCGGTGACAAACCGGAGGAAGGTGGGGACGACGTCAAGTCATCATGGCCCTTACGAGTAGGGCTACACACGTGCTACAATGGTCGGTACAAAGGGTTGCCAACTCGCGAGAGTGAGCCAATCCCGAAAAGCCGATCTCAGTCCGGATCGGAGTCTGCAACTCGACTCCGTGAAGTCGGAATCGCTAGTAATCGTGGATCAGAATGCCACGGTGAATACGTTCCCGGGCCTTGTACACACCGCCCGTCACACCATGGGAGTGGACTGCACCAGAAGTGGTTAGCCTAACGCAAGAGGGCGATCACCACGGTGTGGTTCATGACTGGGGTGAAGTCGTAACAAGGTAGCCGTAGGGGAACCTGCGGCTGGATCACCTCCTTAAACGATGTCTTCCCCTCGC
>NZ_LFGS01000018.1:2470-3944 GCF_002078135.1 Halomonas sp. BC1
CTACGTAAATTGTATTGTGATACGTCTCAAGCGTATCCGGCAATCGTTATCATTGCGAACCCCAGACTCCTTCGGGTTATAGGGTCAAGCAATGAAGCGCACACGGTGGATGCCTAGGCAGCCAGAGGCGATGAAAGACGTGGTAGCCTGCGATAAGGTTCGGTGAGGTGGCAAACGACCTGCGACCCGGACATCTCTGAATGGGGAAACCCACTCATCACAAGATGAGTATCTTGCGCTGAATACATAGGCGCAAGAGGCGAACCAGGGGAACTGAAACATCTAAGTACCCTGAGGAAAAGAAATCAACCGAGATTCCCCTAGTAGCGGCGAGCGAACGGGGACCAGCCCTTAAGCGTGTGACGGATTAGACGAACAGACTGGGAAGTCTGGCCATAGCGGGTGATAGCCCCGTAGTCGAAAATCTGATCACGTGAAATCGAGTAGGTCGGGGCACGAGAAACCTTGACTGAAGACGGGGGGACCATCCTCCAAGGCTAAATACTCCTGGCTGACCGATAGTGAACCAGTACCGTGAGGGAAAGGCGAAAAGAACCCCGGAGAGGGGAGTGAAATAGATCCTGAAACCGTGTGCGTACAAGCAGTAGGAGCAGACTTGTTCTGTGACTGCGTACCTTTTGTATAATGGGTCAGCGACTTATATTCAGTGGCGAGGTTAACCGTATAGGGGAGCCGTAGGGAAACCGAGTCTTAACTGGGCGACACAGTCGCTGGATATAGACCCGAAACCGAGCGATCTATCCATGAGCAGGGTGAAGGTTGAGTAACATCAACTGGAGGCCCGAACCAGGATCTGTTGAAAAAGATTTGGATGACTTGTGGATCGGAGTGAAAGGCTAATCAAGCTCGGAGATAGCTGGTTCTCCTCGAAAGCTATTTAGGTAGCGCCTCACGTATCACCGCCGGGGGTAGAGCACTGTTTCGGCTAGGGGGTCATCCCGACTTACCAACCCGAGGCAAACTCCGAATACCGGTGAGTGCCAGCGTGGGAGACACACGGCGGGTGCTAACGTCCGTCGTGAAAAGGGAAACAACCCAGACCGTCAGCTAAGGTCCCCAAATCCTGGTTAAGTGGGAAACGATGTGGGAAGGCTCAGACAGCTAGGAGGTTGGCTTAGAAGCAGCCATCCTTTAAAGAAAGCGTAATAGCTCACTAGTCGAGTCGGCCTGCGCGGAAGATGTAACGGGGCTAAACCAGGTACCGAAGCTACGGGTTCATCCTTACGGATGAGCGGTAGAGGAGCGTCGTGTAAGCCGATGAAGGTGTGTTGAGAAGCATGCTGGAGGTATCACGAGTGCGAATGCTGACATGAGTAACGATAAAGGGAGTGAAAAACTCCCTCGCCGGAAGACCAAGGGTTTCTGTTCGACGCTAATCGGAGCAGAGTGAGTCGGCCCCTAAGGCGAGGCCGAAAGGCGTAGTCGATGGGAAACGGGTCAATATTCCCGTACC
>NZ_LFGS01000019.1:0-2745 GCF_002078135.1 Halomonas sp. BC1
ATGATGTGACCGGGAAGGGCAGAGTATGAATATTTCTGTATTTGGCAGCGGCTACGTAGGCCTCGTCACGGCGGCATGCCTGGCCGATGTGGGGCACTAAATGAGATGTATGGATGTGGATGCCGAGAAGATAGCTTGGTTAACGAGGGGAGCCGTGACCATGTACGCGCCGGAGTGGTGCAAGCAGGCAGGCTTGCTCTTGGGGGCGCTTCCTTGCAAGTAGCGCGCTAACACCAAAAGTACGCTAGGATATACCTGATCTGCCAAGGGTTAATTCAGCCTTAGACCAAGCTAAGTGCGTGATAAAATGGTGCTCTATTTTTATCCGAGCACCGCTTTGGGAGTCTTGTGACATCAAATTCCACCACCATCTCTGCGCTATACGTAGTCAATGAGCTGATCCCCAAATTAAATGCCGTTGAAAAGCGCGTTGCGCTGACTATGGGGGCCATTGCCACAAGCGAGGACGTGCCTGCGGATATCAATCGAATAACCCGACTACAGGCGGAGTTCCAGCTTGAACTCACCATGATCCGCTTGAACCTGGCACATTTGCTAAAGCGCTACCAGACTGTGCTGGATGCAGCGATGCAGAACCCTGCCAACGACCAGCTATTGACCCTGGATGCTTACGAAGCCACGGCCATTGCCAGCGCCCGGCAATTATATGAGCGGTTGCAGCAGCTGCAGAAAGGGGAGTGATACGTAATGACGGCGGACGAGCACGAACGAGTGATTCTGGCCCTGGAAGCACTGATACATGATACTCGCCAAACGCTGGCAAACGTCGAAAAGCACGGCCTGGAGGAAGCACAGCCGAAAGATTACCAGGCGCTGCTGGATATTCTGGATACCGCCGTCAAACAGCAGCGTGCCCATACGCTGGCCATGCTGAAGGTAGAAGAAGGCCTCAATTAGCCACCGCGTTCTGGTGCTGCTCTTTCCTTGAAATAAACGCCACCCCCTAGACCAAATGTTAGCTTGCAAACCGCCTGCCCTGAACTATGGTCTGTTCTGGTAAGCAGTTTGGTGCTTGGCTAACAAAACGAGAACAGGGCGATGGATACCCAAACGTTGGTGTTGGTGGTGGCGATTGGTGCGCTTTGGTTGAGCGTGACTTGCGGGTGTGTGGCGGGGTACATGATGCTGGTACGGCGGGCAAGCGCGGTGCCGGTGGCAGTCGGGGCGCTGGGTGGGGCGCCGCCCGTCGTGGCGCCAGAAGGCCCGGCCTTGCTGAATGAGGAAAGTGCGGCCTGGGAGGTAAAGGTGCTGTTCGAGGAGCCGTCGCCTGCGCTGAACGACCGCTTGAGTGCGGTATTGAGTTCGGCAGGTGCGGTGTATGAACAGCGCACCAAGACCTTTGCCGTGGCGGGGGATTCTTCTCGCACGCCGATTCTGATCGAAAACGCGCTGGGGTCGGGCCAGTTGCCACCCTTGACGGAATCCCAGGCCGGTCATCCGCCGGTGAAGGGCGTCAGCATCAAGATTGCCAAGACCCAGCGCATGCTGGCTCCCAGCAAGCTGCAGCTGGCCAAGCTGGTGTCGCTTTCCAAAAAACTGGCCAAGTTGGGGGGCACCGCGTTGGATGCCGAGAAGCAACCGATTACCCCCGCTGGGTTCGAGGCGGTGATTCAAGGGCGGGCGAGGGTTTAGCCTTGGGGGTACGCTCATATTGAGGAGCAGGGAAGTTGGTCTGGCAGGGCGATGACCGCGTCTCTAGGCATCGGTTTGGCGAACTGACACTCCCCGCCCAAAGCGCGAAGCGCGGCGGGCGGGGAGTGTCAGGCAGCGTCGAGTACTCGCATTTCGACATGCAGCCCCGCTGCGACCACCATGTTCACCAGCGTATCGAGACTAAACAGGTGGATTTTTCCGCGCATCAGGTCGGACACCCTGGGTTGAGTGACGCCCAGCTGCTTCGCGGCTTCGCCTTGGGTCCAGCCCTGTTGGGTAATGTGCTGCTCAAGTGCCATCATCAGGCCGGAGCGAAGCTTCATGTTTTCCGCTTCGGCGGCAGTGTCCTCGATGGCGTCCCATACACTGTCGAATGTCTCATTGCTCATTGTTTCACCTCGCTCAGCAAGGCGCGATATCTGGCTTCGGCCAAGTCGAGATCCGCCTTGCTCGTCTTCTGGGTTTTCTTCTGGAAGCAGTGCAGGACATAGACAGCCTCGGCGAGCTTGGCGACGTAGATCACCCGGAATGCCCCGTTAGCGTCTCTGATGCGAATTTCCCGCACGCCTTGGCCCACGGTGGCCATTGGCTTCCAGTCTTTCGGCTCGAGCCCCCGTTGCACCTTGTCGAGCTGGTATCCCACTTCCTGTCGGACAGTTGCTGGGAACGCTCGGAGGTCGGCGAGAGCGCTACCTCGGAAATTTAGGGGTTTGTGTTCTGACATGCTGTAATTATACAAAGTTCTGTATAGCTCGCAATGTCGTAAGCGGTCCACCAACCTTTCAATTACCCACAAGTCGGTGATGCGCTCGGATTTGCAGCTTGAAACCCTTCAACGAGATCCGCTAAGCGGATGAAGCCTCTCCAGAGGACGGTTGTTCCTGGTGGAGGATCGTTTGATCGATCCAAGTAGCCACCTAGACGAGCGACGGCGGTCATGTAGAAGGCAAGGTCGCGTCGAGTGCTCTGTCTGTTTGACGGCATTGATTGATCTAGCAGACAGGTGGATAGGCTTTCACCCATAGCGGATGGCTCTCTTGGTTCAGGTTCTTGCCGGAGCGTTCTGATTTC
>NZ_LFGS01000019.1:4109-5164 GCF_002078135.1 Halomonas sp. BC1
ACCGTGAATACCGTACTGAATATCGTTTAGGGCTAATAAAGTATCTAACCCTGGATCCTCCATAAACACGCTCCTTTGTCATAACTATTAATATAGAGGGGTTGATTTCAGGTGTCAACTGCTGGGTTGCAGGCTATTGTGTGGAGCATGAGATGGCTTCGTTGTTGCACTCCACCACAAACGCTCGCCTTGGGCCCGTTGGCTCTGGGGCGTTGAGACACTCAACTAACATTATAAGCACCGCCTGGGTGTCTTGCTTGTCGTGGTTGTGTTCCAGCCCCCAAAGATTGCTGCCGCCACGTTGCACATTTGATCCCACCCAGTTATCCACTGACAATCTCTCCTTCATCAAGAAGCAGATAGGCCAAGTGTGGTCGGTAACGCTCAAGCCCCCCCTGTGGGAGGCCAATTCATTGGGCGACTGCCTGAGCAAGCACGAGTGCCGCCGTCATCGCGGGCTAAAGCCGCCTCCCACCAGGCTATTTCCCAGCGGCCGCGGGTACACTGCAGCCTCAAGCCCAGGGGGGGCAGGGCAATCGGGTGACTGCCTGGGCGTTGAGCAGAAAGTCATCGGAAGGCATAAAAAACAGGCAGAAACGACAAGGGCAGCCCGATTCGGTGGCTGCCCTTGTGTGAGCAAAGGAAGGGTGTCGCTTGGGATCAGTGCTTATCTTCCCTGCGTAGCCTGGTAATCTCGTCAACCGCCAACCCGGTCGCTGCAGCTATCTGCTCGTCACTGAGCACGCCCAGCTTCAACAAATTGCGAGCGGTTTTTTCAATACCCAGCTTCTCACCTGCCTGACGACCTCTTTCTTCCCACAGCTCAGGCCATTTTTTAATTCGCTCTGCCAGCATGTCGTGTACCTCATGGCAGCCCCATTCGGTGGCTGCCCTTTTGTAGGCAAAGGAAGGGTATCGCTCGGTATCAGTGCTGATCTTCCCTGCGTAGCCTGGTAATCTCGTCAACCGCCAACCCGGTCGCTGCGGCTATCTGCTCGTCACTGAGCACGCCCAGCTTCAACAAGTTGCGAGCGGTTTTTTCAATACCCAGCTTT
>NZ_LFGS01000019.1:6200-6715 GCF_002078135.1 Halomonas sp. BC1
TTACTTTACCACAACACCCGCTTTCTCAACCCAGGCCCCCTGTGGGAGGCCAATTCATTGGGCGACTGCCTGAGCAAGCACGGGTGCCGCCGTCATCGCGGGCTAAAGCCGCCTCCCACCAGGCTATTTCCCAGCGGCCGCGGGTACACTGCAGCCTCAAGCCCAGGGGGCAGGGCAATCGGGCGACTGCCTGGGCGTTGAGCAGAAAGTCATCGGAAGGCATAAAAAACAGGCAGAAACGACAAGGGCAGCCCGATTCGGTGGCTGCCCTTTTGTGGGCAAAGGAAAGGTGTCGCTCGGGATCAGTGCTTATCTTCCTTGCGTAGCCTGGTAATCTCGTCAACCGCCAACCCGGTCGCTGCAGCTATCTGCTCGTCACTGAGCACGCCCAGCTTCAACAAGTTGCGAGCGGTTTTTTCAATACCCAGCTTCTCGCCTTTCTGAATGCCCAGCTTCTCGCCTTTCTCAATACCCAGCTTCTCGCCTTTTTCAATACCCAGCTTTTCGCCTTTTTC
>NZ_LFGS01000019.1:7248-50664 GCF_002078135.1 Halomonas sp. BC1
GTGATGTTACCGGGAAGGGTTGGGTATGAAGATTTCCGTATTTGGCAGCGGCTACGTAGGCTTGGTCACGGCGGCATGCCTGGCCGATGTGGGCCACCAGGTGCTGTGTGTGGATGTGGATGCCGAGAAGGTAACTCAGCTAATGCGTGGAACCGTACCCATTTACGAGCCGGGGTTGAGCGAGCTGGTGCAGCGCAACCATGAGGCGGGCAGGCTGCGCTTCACCACCGATGCTGAGGTGGCGGTGGCGTTTGGGGTGCTGCAGTTCGTTGCTGTCGGCACCCCGCCGGATGAAGATGGCAGCGCCGATTTGCAGTATGTGCTAGCCGTGGCCAGCACGATTGGCCGCTACATGCACGATGAAAAAGTGGTGGTCACGAAGTCGACCGTA
Source organism: Halomonas sp. BC1 (assembly GCF_002078135.1). NCBI lineage: Bacteria > Pseudomonadati > Pseudomonadota > Gammaproteobacteria > Oceanospirillales > Halomonadaceae > Halomonas > Halomonas sp. BC1. The sequence goes on from NZ_LFGS01000019.1 coordinate 7,640, forward strand.
CCGGTAGGTACCGCAGGCCGTGTGCACGAAGCGGTTACTCAGGCACTGGCGCAGCGTGGTGCTAGCATACCGTTTGAGGTGTGCTCCAACCCGGAGTTTTTGAAAGAAGGCTCCGCCATTGAGGATTTCAACCACGCGGCGCGTATTGTGGTAGGCACCGACAGCCAGCGGGTGCGGGTGCTCATGCGCGAGTGCTACGCACCCTACATTCGCCTGCAGGAAAAATTGGTGTTCATGAGTATTCGCTCGGCAGAGCTGACCAAATACGCCGCCAATGCCATGCTGGCCACTAAGATTAGCTTTATGAACGAGATCTCCAACCTGGCCGAGCATTTGGGGGCAGATATTGAAGAGGTGCGTAAAGGCATTGGCTCCGACCCGCGCATTGGCTATCACTTTATTTACCCCGGCTGTGGGTACGGGGGCTCGTGCTTTCCCAAGGATGTGAAAGCCCTGGCCGCCACGGCTGAGCAGGTAGGCTATACCCCGGCACTTTTGAACGCGGTGGAAACGGTGAACCAGCGCCAAAAAGAGGGTATGTTCACCAAACTACAAAAGGCCTTTGATGGCGAGTTGGCAGGTAAAACTATTGCTCTGTGGGGGCTGGCGTTCAAACCTAACACCGATGATATGCGTGAAGCCCCCAGCCGAGCCTTGATGGAGGCGCTATGGCGCGTTGGGGCAAAGGTGCAGGCGTTCGACCCCAAAGCCATGGCGGAGTGCCAGCGGTTATACAGCCAGCAGGCAGCGCTCACGTTAGCCGCCAGCCGCGAAGAGGCGCTGCAAGGCGCCGATGCGCTGGTGATCTGCACCGAATGGAAGGAGTTCCGAGCGGTCGATTTTCACTGGCTGAAAAACATCCTGCGCTACCCCATTGTGGTGGATGGGCGTAACCTATATGCGCCAGAGTTGGTCAAGCAGGCAGGCTTGATCTACTACGCCGTAGGGCGGGGCGCTTCCTTGCAAGTAGCGCATTAGCCCCAAGATGGCGCGGGAATATACCCGCTCTACCAAGGGGTAATTCAGCCTTAGATCAGGCTGAGGGGGTGGTAGGGTAGTGCTTTAATTTTGAGCACCGCTGGGAGTCTTGTGAAACCGCATTCCGCCACCATTTCTGCGCTGTACGTGGTCAATGAACTGATCCCCAAATTAAATGCCGTTGAAAAGCGCGTTGCGCTGACTATGGGGGCCATTGCCACAAGCGAGGCCGTGCCTGCAGATATCGAGCGAATGACTCGGTTACAGGCGGAGTTCCAGCTTGAACTCACCATGATCCGCTTGAACCTGGCACATTTGCTAAAGCGCTATCAGACTGTGCTGGATGCAGCGATGCAGAACCCTGCCAATGACCAGCTATTGACCCTGGATGCTTACGAAGCCACGGCCATTGCCACCGCCAAGCAGTTATATGAGCGGGTGCAGCGGCTGCAGAAAGGGGAGTGATACGTGATGACGGCGGACGAGCACGAGCGAGTGATTCTGGCCCTGGAAGCACTGATACATGATACTCGCCAAACGCTGGCAAACGTTGAAAGGCACGGCCTGGAAGAAGCGCAGCCGAAAGATTACCAGGCATTGTTGGATATTCTGGATACCGCCGTCAAGCAGCAGCGGGCCCATACGCTGGCCATGCTGAAGGTAGAAGAAGGCCTCAATTAGCCACCGCGTTCTGGTGCTGCTCTTTCCTTGAAATAAACGCCTCCCCCCTAGACCAAATGTTAGCTTGCAAACCGCCTCCCCTGAACTATGGTCTGTTTTGATAAGCAGTTTGTTGCTTGGCTAACAAAACGAGAACAGGGCGATGGATACCCAAACGTTGGTGTTGGTGGTGGCGATTGGTGCGCTTTGGTTGAGCGTGACTTGCGGGTGTGTGGCGGGGTACATGATGCTGGTACGGCGGGCAAGCGCGGTACCGGTGACGGCAGGGGCGTTGGGTGGTGCGCCGCCACCTGTCGTGGCCCCAGAAGCACCGGCCTTATTGAATGCGGAAAATGCGGCTTGGGAAGTAAAAGTGCTGTTCGAGGAGCCGTCGCCTGCGCTGAACGACCGCTTGAGTGCAGTGCTGAGTTCGGCAGGTGCGGTGTATGAACAGCGCACCAAGACCTTTGCCGTGGCGGGGGATTCTTCTCGCACGCCGATTCTGATCGAAAACGCGCTAGGGTCGGGCCAGTTGCCGCCCTTGACGGAATCCCAAGCCAGTCATCCGCCGGTGAAGGGCGTTAGCCTCAGGATCGCCAAGACCCAGCGCATGCTGGCTCCCAGCAAGCTGCAGTTGGCCAAGCTGGTGTCGCTTTCCAAAAAGCTGGCCAAGCTGGGGGGCACGGCGCTGGATGCCGAGAAGCAACCAATTACGTCCGCTGGGTTCGAGGCGGTGATTCAAGGGCGGGCGAGGGTGTAACGCTTCGTACCGATGCCTGGCCCAGTGGGCTGACAACCACCACGACACACGCCCTACCAGTGGTAGCTGATGGCGACCACTGGTGGGGCGTGTGCGTTGTATGCGTAGGTTGTACGTTTAGAAGTGTGCCCGTAGTCAGGCGAGCTGTGGGCTGGGTTGCAGCAGTTGGCTGGAAAGTAGCGCCCACTGGTCTTCCCAGTACTCGGTGGGCAGCCGTTTGAAGTCGCTGCGCACGTACTGGGCGATGCGCCCTTCGGCTTGCGCGATCAGCAGGTTGGCAGCGGCGGAGGCGGCAATGCTGGGGCGCAGCCCTTCGCGCAGCTCGGCTTCGCGGAGGATTTGTTTCAGCTGGGTTTCCAGGCGTTCGAACAGCTGGTGAACGCGCAGGCGCAGGCGTGCCGTTTCGCCGGTGAGGGCGTCGCCGCCCAGTACCCGGGCCAGGCCGGGGTTCTTTTCGGCAAAGCCCAGCAGTAGTGAGAGTATTGTGCTGCAGCGGGTGGTGGCGTCGGGGATGTCTTCCAGTATCCGGGTGATGCGCGCGAAGATGCTCTCTTCGATGAAGTCGATCAAGCCTTCGAACATGCGCGCCTTGCTGGGGAAGTGGCGGTACAGCGCCGCTTCGGAAACCCCCACCTGGCGGGCCAGGGCGGCGGTGGTGATTCGCTTGCCGCTGTCCTCTTCCAGCATGATGGCCAGGGCCTGCAGTATTTGCTCGCGACGGCGAGGCTTGCGGTCGTCACTCATGACTCTTGCCCTCCGTCACAGTTAGCCTGCGTTGGTGATCAGGGTGCCTACCCCAGCGTTGGTGAAAATTTCCAGCAGCACGGCATGCGGCACCCGGCCATCGATGATGTGGGCGCTGTTGACGCCTCCCTTGACGGCGTCCAGGGCGCAGCGAATCTTCGGCAGCATGCCGCCGTAGATGGTGCCATCGGCAATCAGGGCATCTACCTGGGCCGTGGTCAGGCCGGTCATGACCTGGCCTTCGCTGTTCATCAGGCCCGCCACGTTGGTCAGCAGCATCAGCTTTTCGGCGTTCAGCGCTTCCGCCAGCTTACCGGCCACCAGGTCGGCGTTGATGTTGTAGCTGTTGCCTTGGGCGTCCACGCCGATAGGGGCGATGACCGGAATGAAATCGCGGGCTGCGAGCATCTCGATCAGGTCGGTGGAGATCGCTTCCACTTCCCCCACGTGGCCGATGTCGATGATCTCCGGGGCGGTCATTTCCGGGCTTTGATGCTCCACCTTCAACTGGCGGGCGCGAATCTGGGCGCCATCCTTGCCGGTCAGGCCAATTGCCTTGCCGCCGCTCTGGTTGATCAGGTTGACGATGCTCTTGTTGACCAGGCCGCCCAGCACCATTTCCACCACGTCCATGGTTTGAGAGTCGGTGACCCGCATGCCGTTGACGAAGCGCGATTCGATATTGAGCTTTTCCAGCAGGCTGCCAATTTGCGGGCCGCCGCCGTGCACCACCACGGGATTGATGCCGACTTCTTTCATCAGCACGATGTTACGAGCAAAGGAGTCGATCAGCGTATCTTCGGTCATGGCGTTGCCGCCGTACTTCACGACCACGGTCTTGCCGGAAAACTGCTGAATGTAGGGAAGGGCTTCGGATAGCACCTCCACAACGACCTTGGGGTCGCGGCTAGCTGAACTCATGAGATTGTCCCTTTGCTCTAGTAATATCTGCTTTTAATGTCTGCTTCATCGTAGCGCGGGTGGTGTGCGCTTCGCGGCATGATCATGTGATGGGGGTGTCTGGTATCGTCAACGTAGGTGAAACACCTTGCAGGGCGCGTGCGAAGCGCTCGCGTATCCGTTCCAGGGCCGCGCTGTCTTCCCCCTCGAAGCGCAGCACCAGCGCGGGCGTCGTGTTGGACGCTCGGCACAACCCCCAGCCATCGGGGTAGTCAACGCGAATACCATCCAGCGTGGTTTTGATACCTTCGCCGAAGTCGCCCTCTCTGGCAAGCGTCTCGACCATGGCAAATTTGTCGGCATCCGCCACGGTGATGTTGATTTCGGGCGTGCTCACTGCCTGGGGAAACTGGTCGAAGAACGCATCCGCATCGCCTGGGTAGCGGGCCAGTATTTCCAGTAGCCGGGCGGCGGCATACAGGCCGTCATCGAAACCGTACCAGCGTTCCTTGAAGAAGATGTGACCGCTCATCTCGCCCCCCAGCAAGGCGCCGGTTTCCTTCATGCGCGCCTTGATGAGCGAGTGGCCGGTGCGCCACATCTCCGGCTCGCCGCCTGCCTCGCTCACCACCCGTGCCAGGTGCCCGGTACACTTGATGTCGAACACCACTTTGGCACCTGGGTTGCGGGAGAGCATGTCGGTGGCGAACAGCATCATCAGGTGGTCGGGAAAGATCATTCGCCCGCGCGGCGTGACCACGCCCAGGCGGTCGCCGTCGCCGTCGAAGGCCAGGCCGATGTCTGCGCCTACCTGCTGCACCTTGCGCATCAGGTCCTGCAGGTTCTCCGGTTTGCCGGGGTCGGGGTGGTGGTTGGGGAAGCGGCCATCGATCTCGGCGAACAGCGCCGTGGTGGCCACCCCCAACCGTTCGACCAGCTGAGGGCCAAGCTCGCCCGCCACGCCGTTGCCGCAATCCACCACCGCACTGAGCGGCCTTGCGAGCTGCACATCCTCGAGAATACGAGCCAGATACGTGGCCCGCAGGTCGTGGGCGCGCACACGGCCATGGCCCTCGGTGAAGTCGCCTGACTGAATGCGCTCGTACAGGGCGGTAATCGCGTCGCTGGCCAGGGTTTCTCCGGCCAGCACGATCTTGAAGCCGTTGTAGTCGGGCGGGTTGTGGCTGCCGGTCAGCATCACCCCGGAGCAGCTCTCGGGCAGGGTGTGTGTGGCAAAGTAGAGCACTGGCGTAGGCACCATGCCAAGGTCGATCACATCGCGCCCGGCGGCCTGGAGCCCTTTGATGAGCGCCGCCTGCAGGCGTGGCCCCGAGACTCTGCCGTCCCGTGCGACGATCACGGTGTGTTCACCGCGGGAGGCGGCTTCCGAGCCCACTGCCCGGCCAATCAGCTCGGCGGTGGCTTCACTGAGAGTGTCATCCACGATGCCGCGAATATCGTAGGCGCGAAAAATCGAAGCGGGTACGGTCATGGTCAATCCCTGAAAGAGCGCGCTAGTGAGTGCTTACTGGCGGCCAGTGCTGCCAAAGCCGCCACTGCCACGGGTGGAATCGGTGAAGCTGTCGACGAGGGTCAGTTCGGCCTGCACCACCGGCACCAGCACGTATTGTGCCAAGCGCTCGAACGGCGTGACCGTGAAGCTGGCCTGCCCGCGGTTCCATACCGAGACCATCAATTCGCCCTGGTAGTCGGAGTCGATCAGCCCCACCAGGTTGCCCAGCACGATGCCGTGCTTATGCCCCAGCCCCGAACGCGGCAGGATCATGCCGGCAAGGTTGGGGTCTTCGATGTAGATGGCCAGGCCGGTACGCACCAGTTGGCATTCGCCTGGCGCCAGCGTCAGCGGTTCGTCCAGCAGGGCGCGCAGGTCCATGCCCGCCGAGCCAGCGGTGGCGTAAGAGGGCAGATAGTCGCGCAAGCGCTCGTCCAATACCTTGCACTGTAGGCGAGGGCGGTTCATGAGGAAGCTCCGTGAGAAGTATGAGGCAGCAGGGAGAGCGCCTGCTGCACGATCAGGGTGGCCAGCGCGGTCTTGGGTTGGGGCGGCGCGCTGTGCTGCTGCGTGCCGCCAGGCGTACGCCAGAGCAGCAGGGCGGCGTTGTCGTCGCTGCCAAAGCCCAGCCCTTGCTGGGCCACATCGTTGGCCACGATCATGTCCAGGTCCTTGCGGTCGAGCTTGTGGCGGGCGTAGCGCTCGACCTCCTGGGTTTCGGCGGCAAAGCCGACCACGAAAGGGCGTTGCCCGTTGGGCAAGGCCGCCACGTCGGCAATGATGTCCGGATTTTTCACCAGCGTCAGGGTCAGCGTGTCCTGATCGTCGGTTTTCTTGAGTTTGTGCTCGGCGGCGCTGGCGGCGCGGTAGTCGGCCACGGCGGCACAGCCAATGAACAGCGCGGCCTGGGGGGCCAGCTGTAGCGCGGCCTGGTGCATCTCCCGGGCGGTTTCCACGTTTTGGCGCTCGACCCCGGCTGGAGTGGGCAAGTTGACCGGGCCGCTGATCAGGGTCACGCGAGCCCCTTGCGCCACGGCGGCGGCGGCCAGGGCGAAGCCCATCTTGCCCGAGCTGTGGTTGGACAGGTAGCGCACCGGGTCCAGGGCTTCACGGGTGGGGCCCGCGGTGATCACCACGTGAGGGCGCGTTGCGCCCTGAGCGGGCGGCGCAACCTTGGCTGCTTTGGCGAAGTGCTGTTGAAGGGCTGCGAAGATCTCTTCGGGTTCGCTCATTCGCCCTGGGCCAACGTCGCCACAGGCCTGCTCGCCAGCGGCAGGGCCAATCAGTTGCCAGCCGTCGGTGGCCAGCTGTGCTTGGTTACGCTGTGTGGCAGGATGGCGCCACATGGCCTGGTTCATGGCGGGGGCCATCAGCCGTGGCGCTTCTGAAGCAAGGCACAGGGTGGTCAGCAGGTCGTCGGCCATGCCGTGCGCCAGGCGTGCCATCACATCGGCCGTGGCCGGGGCCACCAGCAGGGCATCGGCCCAGCGGGCCAGTTCGATGTGCCCCATCCCGGCTTCTGCCTCGGGGTCCAGCAGCGAGGTGCGCACGGGCTCGCCAGAGAGAGCCTGCAGCGTCAGGGGGGTGATGAAGGCTTGAGCACCCTCGGTCATCACCACGCGCACCTCACAGCCTGCCTGCTTCAGCAGTCTCACGATCAGCGCGCTCTTATACGCGGCAATTCCGGCGCTGACGCCCAGCAGCACGCGCTTACCTGCGAGCAGGGCGGTCGGCGATGGTTCTGATAGTGGTCGTGGGGACTCGGACGCTTGCGAGAGTGATGCCATGGTCGGCGATTCCGTATGACGGTCGTAAGGAGGCTTACCATACCATTTGGCGGTTTATTTTGGCATGCTCGGTGGACGTGTTATAACGCCAGGTATAGTGAGGAATGGTGAAGGCGAGGGCGTGAGCCACACGCCTGGGGCATAGGCTGGGGGGCATGGATGGGTATCAATCATTGGCCAGAAGGTGAGCGACCCCGTGAAAAACTGCTGACCATGGGGGCGCAGTCGTTATCGGATGCCGAACTGCTGGCGATCTTTCTGCGGGTGGGGGTTCAGGGGCGTTCGGCAGTGGACCTGGCGCGTGACCTGCTGGCGAGCTTTGGCGGGTTGCGACAGCTGCTGGAGGCAGACAGAGAGCAGTTTTGCACCGCTCGTGGGTTGGGCGATGCCAAGTTTGCCCAGCTGCAGGCCACCCTGGAGCTGTCACGACGGCATTTGGCCAGTCAACTGGCGCGCGGCAATGCGTTGACTTCACCTGCTCTTGTGCGCCACTACCTGAGTTCGCAGCTGCGCCACCTGGGGCATGAGGAGTTTGCGGTACTTTTTTTGGATACTCAGCACCGAATCATTCGCTATGAATCCCTGTTTCGCGGTACCCTAGACAGCGCATCCGTTTACCCCCGCGAAGTTGCCAAGCGTGCGTTGGAACTCCACGCTGGCGCTGTCATCCTGGCCCACAATCACCCTTCGGGTGTGGCTGAGCCCAGCGACGCTGATCGACGTATCACCGAACGCTTGAAAGATGCCCTTGCTCTCTTTGACGTGCGAGTGCTGGATCATTTTGTGGTGGGAGACGGAGACGTGGTGTCCTTTGCCGAGCGCGGCTGGCTCTAGCGGGCAGGTCATGCGCACGCACTCCGGCAGTATCGAAAAGGCAGGCTGGTCCGCTCGATGCTGCGGCTGTCGTGACGAAAATTGTCCAAAAACGTGCTTTTTTGGCCTTTTTGGGCGGTTTCGCTTGCCGGTGGTCGGGTGCTCTGGTATAAAGTGCCACCTTTGAACTTGGGTTGAATAACGGATTTGGGTACAGCTAGGCGGTTAACTGCGTCGACTCCCTCCCTGCTCCGGTTTGCCCGACAGTTTTGAACAACTCGCCAAGCGGTTGGAGGCTCTCATGTCCAAAGTATGTCAGGTTACCGGCAAGCGTCCGGTAACTGGTAATAACGTTTCTCACTCCCAGCGCAAGACTCGTCGTCGTTTCTTGCCGAACCTGCACACCCATCGCTTCTGGGTGGAGTCTGAAAACCGCTTCGTCAAGCTGCGCGTTTCCTCTAAAGGCATGCGCATCATCGACAAGAAAGGTATCGACTCGGTTCTGGCCGACATCCGCAAACGCGGCGACGCTATCTAAGCCAGTTTCTGGCTCAGCATTTTTGGGAGAGTTAAACCATGCGCGATAAGATCAAGCTGGTGTCTAGTGCCGGTACTGGCCACTTCTACACCACTGACAAGAACAAGCGGAACACCCCGGATAAGTTCGAATTCAAGAAATACGACCCGGTCGTCCGTAAGCACGTCATCTACAAGGAAGCCAAGATCAAGTAACCTCGGTTACGATGATCGGCTTTCACCGCAGGCGAGCGCCTGTTGAAAAACCCGGCCCCAAGCCGGGTTTTTGCATGTCTAACGTTCGCGTTTCGCGTGTTAGCATCGCTGTCACTGTGCTGTCATCATAGGCTTTCATCATGCCCGAATTGCCTGAAGTGGAAACCACGCGGCGTGGTATCGCGCCTTACCTGGAAGGGCAGGAGATTACCGAAGTGCTGGTACGCCAGCCGCGCCTGCGCGTTCCCGTGCCGGATGATCTGGCCGAGCGGCTGGTCGGGGCTCGCGTGGGTGAGCTTGCCCGGCGCGCCAAATACCTGCAGATCCCGCTGGCCACGCCTACCGGCCACGCCACGCTGCTGTGGCACCTGGGCATGTCGGGTAGCCTGCGGATTGCCCGGCTGGGTGATCTGCCCAAAAAGCATGACCATGTGGATATCGTCACCGCCAGCGGTCATGTATTGCGCTATCACGACCCGCGCCGCTTTGGCTTCGTCGATTGGCAGCACGCCGATGCACAGTGCGATACGCGGCTGGCACACCTGGGCCCGGAACCCCTCGGCGATGCCTTCACGGGCCGGTGGCTCCACGCACTGTCGCGCGGCAAGCGCGTCGCCGTGAAGCCTTTTCTGATGGATAACCGCGTGGTCGTGGGGGCGGGCAACATCTATGCCGCCGAGGCGCTGTTCATGGCGGGCATCGACCCGCGCCGGGCCGCCGGACGCATTTCACTGGCGCGCTACGAAGCGCTGGCCCAGGCGGTCAAGGAAGTATTGGCGGCGGCCATTACCCAAGGTGGCACCACGCTGCGCGATTTCGTCAGCGGCCAGGGGGAGCCGGGCTACTTTGCCCAGCAATTGAATGTCTACGGTCGCCATGGCCAGCCTTGCCTGCGCTGTGGCAGCGAACTCAAGCGCATTACCCTGGGGCAGCGGGCCAGCGTATTCTGCCCCGGTTGCCAGCGCTGAGCGCCGCCCTGGGCGGCTAACTGTTTTGTTTATCTGGAGAATGTTGTGACTCAACGCCTGCGCCTGAATAAAAATGCCGATCGCCGCTTGAAGGCTGGCCATCTGTGGATCTACTCCAACGAAGTCGATATCAAGGAAACGCCGCTGAAGACCTTCGAGGCGGGCGAGCCTGCCTTGATAGAGGCCTCCAACGGCAAGACCCTGGGCGTGGCCTACGTGAACCCGCACTCGTTGATCTGTGCGCGGATCATGTCCCGCGACCCGGAAATGCGCCTGGATCGCTCGCTGTTCGTGCACCGTTTCAATCAGGCGCTGGCGCTGCGCCAGCGCCTGTTCGATCAGCCCTTCTATCGTCTGATTCATGGCGAGGGCGACCTGCTGCCAGGACTGATCATCGACCGCTTTGGCGATGTGCTGGTCGTGCAGCTCAATACCGCCGGCATGCAGGCGCTGGCCGACGAGATCGTCGATGCGCTGGAAAAGGTCATCAAGCCTGAGGTCATCGTATTCCGTAACGACACCGGGGGCCGCCGCCAGGAAGGCTTGGAAGCCCACGTGGAAGTGGTCAAGGGCACCCTGCCCGACGAAGTGCTGCTGGTGGAAAATGGCGTGACCTTTGCGGTGCCGGTACTCAACGGCCAGAAGACCGGCTGGTTCTTCGACCACCGCGTCAACCGGGCCTGGTTGAACAGTCAGGTCGCCGGAAAGCGCGTGCTGGACGTCTTCAGCTATGTGGGTGGCTGGGGCGTTCAGGCTGCCGCCAGCGGTGCCTCCGAAGTGCTGTGTGTGGATGCCTCCGGCGTTGCCCTGGAGCAAGTGGCGCGCAATGCCGAGCTGAACGGCGTGCAGGAGCAGGTGGCCGTGGGTGAAGGCGACGCCTTCGAAGCGCTGGCCGCATTGAAAGCCGATGGCGAGCAGTTCGACGTGGTGATTCTCGACCCGCCTGCGTTCATCAAGAAGCGCAAGGATATCCCCAACGGTGAGCGCGCCTATGCACGACTCAACCGCGAGGCAATGCGCCTGCTGGGTCGCGATGGCCTGCTGCTGTCGGCGTCCTGCTCCATGCATCTGGCCCACGAGCGGCTGGTGGATGTGGTGCGCGGTGCCGTGCGCCATCAGGACCGCCATGGCCAGGTGATTTTCCAGGGCCATCAAGGGCCGGATCACCCCGTGCACCCGGCGATTCCCGAAACTGCTTATTTGAAAGCGCTGGGCGTGCGGGTCTTCCGCGACTGAGCATCGTCCGCTGTCGAGCGCCGTCGTCATAGGAAAGGAGGTGGCCACATGGAGTGGGCATTGCCAGAGCCGTTCGTACTCACGCTGCAGGTCGCGCCGGAAGCCATCGACGCTTACCGGCACGTCAATAACAGCGAGTACCTGCGCTGGGTAGAGCAGATAAGCTGGGCCCACTCCGAGGCGTTGGGTCTGTCGCTGGAGCGCTATCTGACGCTGGACCGGGCGATGGTAGTCCACCGCCACGAGCTGGACTACCTCGCCCCTGCTTTTCAGGACGACACGCTCTGCCTGGCCACCTGGATCGTCGACTGCGACGGCCGCTTCAGCCTGACGCGCCGCTTTCAACTGATACGGCCAGCAGACGGCAAGACGCTGCTGAAGGCGCGCACGCGATTTGCCTGTGTCGCGCTTTCCAGCGGTCGCCCCAAACGTTTGCCGGAGGAGTACCAGCGCATTTATGGCGCTGCGGTGGTGACGGAATAAACAGCCGTGTTTTGATAGTGTTGACTATCGAATGCCGCATGCCTTTTTAATACCTGCCAATAGCTGGTTGTAACTTTGTGAGTGATTCCCCTCCAGTGCTATCGCTAAGCCTAACGCACGAGAGCCGGATAGCTTTTGGTACTTTGGAGCAATGCGCTTCAACTCTTGGGCTGCGTTATTCAGACGGTCAGGGGTGCGGTATTTGGCTTTCGTTTGCTGCTTTGCCAAGCTGGCAGGCCCAAGGGCTTGTGCAACCGCCTTGAGGTCTCCAAGATAAAAGCTTTCAAGCTCATGGCAGGCAATGCGAACGATGGCATCAGGGTGGCCTGCCTCGCTGCATAGCGTCATTAGACGCTGCTTGATTTGCAGGCAGTCACCTGAGTCCTGATCACGCATGACCAGGAAGCATGACTCTGGGTTTTGCCATGCTCGTAAACGTATCGGCAGGCGTTTTTCTAAATCCTGCTTCCCTTCAAAAACAATATAGCGAGTTTCGATGCCTGGTAAGAGGCGAGGTATTATCCCTTGCAACATTGCCTTGGCTGAGGGCTCTTCCAAAAAGAAAACTAGTTCCATTATTCTGGTCCTGCCCCTTCAAAAAAACCTTCTTTCCAAAGATAACCCATCTGATCCCCTTCCTCGATAAAGGCAACAAGCTGTCGACTGTCCTTGGCTCGACATATGTTTGTATAGCCTTTCTCTTTCACGAGCCAGTAGACTTCCTCCACCTGTACGGCATTAAGGAAATCAGGAGAGTGACTCGATACAAAAACTTGTCCTCCTCTCTCAGCGTAAGCACGAAATTCTTCTGCCAATTCCCACAGTAAGGTAGGATAAAGCTGGTTTTCCGGTTCTTCGATACAAAGCAAGGGGTGTGGCTCAGGATCGTAGAGTAGTACTAGATAAGCAAACATTTTAATGGTGCCGTCAGATACATACCGGTCGATAAATGGATCGATGAATGAGTCGTCTTGAAAGTTTAGAATCAGCCGTCCATCTTGCGTCTGGATGGGTTCTATTTTATTAATGCCTGGAACCCGATGTTTCATCGCTTCGACCATTTGGTCAAAAATGCCAGGGTGATTTTCATAAATATTTCTTGCTACTAACTGCAAGTTATCACCTGATATAGAGAGGTGCTCGAATTCTCCAATGGCTTCTTTGCTACCACGAGCCAAATTGATATGAAAATCTGAAACATGCCAGTTTTCTATTAGTTGACGAAATGCATTGGCTGCTTTAAATCGTTCGAATTGTCCTAAGCCTTTAATCGCCAATGCATCTTTGCCAACATTTTGCTGCTCCCTTTGAAGTTCTTCATCTTGCTTGTCGAAATCTTCTTCATTCGTGATGGCGTAGCCCACGCCGCCTGAAAAATCCAGGAAGTGATAAGGTGAACCATAGCGACCACGTTTGTAACGAAGCACTTCACGTCTCACTGTCACCTGTCGATTTTCCATTCCTATTTCGATCAAGTATGAGATCAATCGTTCGACGCCAGCAATATCCATACGAAACTTTATTTCCAGCTCAATGGATTCATTACTGTCTACACCACGGCTAAGTACTTCTTTAAACCCGCCACGGACCTGCAGTGCTTGCTTAACATTGAAGGTTAAGCAATCCTTGAGGAAACCAAAAACATCAAATAGGGTTGATTTTCCTGAGCCGTTAGCACCGACGACAACACAGAAGCGTGGCAAGCCTTCCATCCTTGCGTGGCGAAAACTCTTGAAATTTTTAATTCGAATCGTTTCGATATGCATTGTTCGTCTCCGTCAACACCCAGTCCATTTGGCTCGCCGGGATGACCGGTATCGAGTGAGACTGTGGCTATCATCCTAACATCAGGAAAAACACTGTGCAGCACGGCTGGATAGCACTACAACAGCCACTCGCGCTGAAGAGGCGAATCCTGATAAGCAATGCCAACAGCCAGTACCTTCAGACCGCTCAATCAGCACCCTCGTGAATAAGGCGGGGTTAGGGGCAGAGGTGACGATTCTCGATACCTCGGTGGCCCGGCTGGAAGCGTTGGATGCGCGCTACCAGGGGCGTATCAAAACCGTCTACTCCACCGCCGATGCGCTGGACCATGCGGCACGCACTGCCGACATGATCGTGGGCGCGGTGCTGATCCCCGGCGCGGCAGCTCCCAAATTGATCACCCGTACCATGCTGGCCGAAATGAAACCCGGCAGTGTGCTGGTGGACGTGGCCATCGACCAGGGCGGCTGTTTCGAAACCAGCAAGCCCACGACCCACGCCGAGCCCACCTATCTCGTGGATGGCATCGTGCACTACTGTGTGGCCAACATACCCGGCGCCGTGGCACGCACGTCTACCCTGGGGCTTACCAACGCGACGCTGCCGTTCGTGCTGGCGCTTGCCGACAAGGGGTGGCGCCAGGCGGTGGGTCCATTAGTAGTGGGGCGGGATGTCGTCTTCGGGGCGAAAGCCGCCCTGTGAGTCGCTGGCTTGCAGCGCCTGATGCTGTTCGCGGAGCCGTTCACGCATCAGGGCGCTCAGCTGTTCCAGCTTTTCGAGGCGGCGCTCCTGCTGGGCGACGGCCTGATCCAGGGTGTCCAGCCAATGTTCCTGATAAGCCAGCCGACTTTCCAACGATTCAATACGTTGAGTGAGCTCGGCAGGCGTTGAGTCGTTTGTCATGATAACATCGTCACCGTATGTAGTATGCTCGGTACTGTTAGGAAAGGGCCTGGTAGGCCGAGTATTGTCTTGCTTCTGTTACCCATACAACAAGAGAGCTTTTATCATCCATGAACCCAAAAGTTGTTTTTCGCTGTTTCTTTATCAGTATCTTACTGGCCGCCCCCACGCCGCTTCTTCTGGCGGGGATTGTTCATTTAACCAATGCACCGCTGGCTGAGCAGTGGTTGGCCGAGGCTGCTTTCAGTGTGTATGCCGCTGTGGCACTTGGCTGTTTTGCAGTGTTGTTCGTCGGTACGCTGGCGGCTGCGGCTCTGGCACCACCCATGGTGGTAAAGGCCGATGTGGCCAGGGTCAAACCTGCCCCGCGTCAGCCCCAGGCAGCACCCGTGGTGGACGATGAGGAAGAGGATATCATCGACCCCAACGATGGACGTGAAGAGGGCGAGGTCAAGTGGTTCAACACCAACAAGGGCTACGGCTTCATCACCCGGGACAATGGCGAAGATGTCTTCGTGCATTTTCGGGCGATACGCGGTCGTGGCCCACGCATGCTGGCCGAAGGTCAGATCGTGCGTTACCACGTGATCAAGAACGACCGTGGCCTTCAGGCCGATGATGTCAGCATTATCGATTGACGCTCCGGCGCGGTTGCTGACAGGAAAACCCCCGCCTTGTGCGGGGGTTTTTACGTTTAGCGACCGGAGTCTGGCCATTCGATGGCTTTTTCCTGGCCGCCGGGCAGCACTTGCCAGAAGCGGTCCGGGTCATCGCCAGGGTGCCAGCCGCCCAGCGAACAGCGGACTTCCACGTTGAGCGCTTCGGCCGCGTGCTGCGCGCACTCCTGGTCGGTGTGCCAGGGGGTGTGGGCGCTGTCGAACCACAGGCTGGCAAAGCCGTCGGCGGCGTTGTCCACCAGCAGCACCGGGACGCTTTCCCCCTGATGCTGGCCACGGGTTTTCCACTTGCCCTTGCCCGCCGGGCCCAGCGGTGGGGCGTCGAGGGTTTCGCTGAGCCAGGCGTTGAGATCGTCCAGCGACACGCGGGCCAGGTACACTTCGATATCCGGAAACCGCTCCATCATACGCATACCTCGTCAGTAGTGAGCAGCGCCTGTAGGGTGGCTTCGTAGATGCGGCTGAGCGCATCGAGGTCGCTGGCCAGCACGCGCTCGTTCACCTTGTGAATGGTGTCGTTAAGCGGGCCCAGCTCCACCACCTGTGCCCCCAGGGTGGCAATGAAGCGGCCATCGGAGGTGCCGCCGCTGGTCGACAGCTGCGGGCGCTCACCGGTGACGGCTTCCACGCCGCGAATGGCCGCATCGACCAGTTCACCTTCGGCGGTCAGGAAGGGCTCGCCGTTCAGGGTCCAGTCCACATGGTACTCGAGGCCATGGCGATCCAGAATCGCTTCGGTGCGGGCTTTCAGTGTTTCGTGGGTCACTTCCGTGGAGTAGCGGAAGTTGAACACCACTTCGATGTCGCCAGGGATCACGTTGGTCGCCCCGGTACCCGCGCGCACGTTGGAAATCTGGAAGCTGGTGGCGGGAAAGAAGTCGTTGCCCGCATCCCAATGCTCGCGTGCCAGGGCATCGAGCGCAGGCAGCGCCTGGTGAATGGGGTTGCGTGCCAGGTGGGGGTAGGCCACGTGCCCCTGCACCCCTTTGACATGCAGTACGCCGCCCAGCGAGCCGCGTCGGCCGTTCTTGATCACATCCCCCAGCCGCGCCGTGGAAGAGGGCTCGCCGACGATGCAGTAGTCCAGCCGTTCGTTGCGCTCGCGCAGGTGCTCCACCACGGCCCGGGTGCCGTCCACGGCGGGGCCTTCCTCATCGGAGGTGATCAGGAAGGCGATACGGCCGTCGTGGTCGGGGTAACGGGCCACGAAGCGCTCCACGGCGGTCAGCATGGCGGCCAGGCTGCCTTTCATGTCGGCTGCACCGCGCCCGCAGAGCATGCCCTGCTCGTCGATACATGGCTCGAAGGGCGGAAACTCCCAGCTGGTATGCGGCCCACTGGGGACCACGTCGGTATGCCCAGCGAAGGCCAGTACCGGGCCATGATGGCCGCGCACGGCCCAGAAGTTTTTCACATCGCCGAATGGCAGCTGCTCGACATGGAAACCGAGCGCCGTGAGGCGCTCGATCATCAGCTCCTGGCAGCCCTCGTCGTCCGGGGTCACCGACGCACGACCCAGCAGGTCAAAGGCCAGGGTGAGCGTCGGTGACAGGGCGGCAGACTCAGTTGTGGGCATGCAGCGCCTCGTTCAGCGCAATGGCACTCTTGTTGGTGAGGCACTCGATGCGGCCATTTTGCGAGTTGCGGCGCAGCAGCAGGTCGTCCTGGCCAGCCAGCTCACGGGCGGCCACGGTGTTGACTTCCTGACCCTGGTCGTCGAGGACGGTCACCTTGGCGCCAGCGGTGATGTACAGGCCTGCTTCCACGGTGCAGCGGTCGCCCAGCGGAATGCCGATACCGGCGTTGGCGCCGATCAGGCAGCCTTCACCCACCTTGATGATGATGTTGCCACCACCGGAGAGGGTGCCCATGGTGGAGCAGCCGCCGCCCAGGTCGGAGCCTTTGCCGACCATGACACCCGCTGAAATGCGGCCTTCGATCATGCCCGGGCCTTCGGTGCCCGCGTTGAAGTTGACGAAGCCTTCGTGCATGACCGTGGTGCCTTCGCCCAGATAGGCGCCCAGGCGTACGCGGGCGGTGTCGCCAATGCGGATGCCGGTGGGCACGACGTAGTCGGTCATCTTGGGGAACTTGTCGACGCAGTCGACGGACAGCGCGCGGCCTGCCAGGCGTGCCTTGAGGCGGCGAGCCGGCAGCTCTTCGATGTCGATGGCGCCTTCGTTGGTCCAGGCGATGTTGCGCAGCAGGCCGAACATGCCGGTCAGGTCCAGGCCGTGAGGCTTCACCAGACGGTGGGACAGCAGGTGCAGCTTGAGGTAGACCTCCGGCACGGTTTGCGGCGCCTGGTCGGTGTCCAGGAACATCGCTACCAGTGGGCGCTGGCTAGTGGCGAAAGACTCGGCCAGCGCTGCCTGCTCGGAATGACCCGCGGCTTCCAGTGCTTTGGCCAGGCGGGTGCAGTCTTCCGGCAGGAAGCTGACAGGGCTGTTCTCGGCAGCGGCGCCCAGCGCTTCCCTGGCGGCGGCCACCAGGCGCTCGTCGGGGTTCAGCAGCGGGGCCGGGTAGTAGATTTCCAGCCAGTCACCCTGGGTGTTTTGGGTACCAATTCCAAGCGCAAAGCTCAGCATAACGGGGCTTCCTTCAAGGTTGTGTGTCTAATGTGTGTCTAATGTGTGTCTAAGAGGGGGCGTTCAGCCGCTCAGTTTGTCGTAATCGCCGTCGCGGTAGCCGACCAGGATGGTGCTGTTGTCGACTTCGAGTAGCGGACGCTTGAGCAGCGTGGGTTGTTCCAGCAGTAGCCGACGGGCCGACGTGGCGTCCAGCTGATCCTTTTCCTCCTGGGGCAGGTTGCGCCAGGTGGTGCTGCGTTTATTGATGGCTTCCAGCAGCGGCACCCGTTCGAGAATATGCTCCAGCAGACTGGCCGACAGGCCATCCTTGCGCAGGTCATGGGTCTTGAAGGGAATACCGCTCGCCTCCAGCGCCTTGCGGGCTTTGCGGCAGGTGTCGCAGGTGTTGATGATATATAGCGTCAGCATGGAAAAGCCTCCTTGTCGTGGGGTGTCGCGGCGTTAGCTGTGCTCGATCAGCTGGCGCAGTCGCTTGGCTGCTTCCAGGGTCGGTTCGAGCTCTGCCACCAAGGCTAAGCGTAGGCGACCTGCGCCTGGATTATGCCCCTCCTTGCCTGGGCGGCCCATCAGGCTGCCAGGCAGCACGCTGACATGCTGTTCGCTGAACAGCCGCTGGGTAAAGGCGATATCGTCGCCCCCCGGCACGGCGGGCCACAGGTAGAAGCTGGCTTCGGGCGTCGGGAACGACATGACCGGCGCAAGAACCTCGGTGACGGCGCTGAATTTCTCGCGGTAGGCGTCACGGTTGGCGCGCACGTGGGTTTCGTCCTGCCAGGCAGCGATGGAGGCGTGCTGCAGGGGCAGTGACATCGCGCAGCCGTGGTAGGTGCGGTAGCGCTTGAACGGGGTGAGGAGGTCGGCGTCGCCCGCCACGAACCCCGAGCGCAGCCCTGGTAGGTTGGAGCGTTTGGAGAGCGAATGAAACACCACGCAGCGGCGGTAGTCATCGCGGCCCAGCTCGGCGCAAGCCTGCAGCAGCCCGGGCGGCGGAGTGGCTTCGTCCAGGTAGAGCTCGGAGTAGCACTCGTCGGAGGCGATGATGAAGTCGTGCTCGTCGGCCAGGGCAATGAGCTGCTTGAACTCGGCCAGCGGGGTCACCGCGCCGGTGGGATTGCCCGGAGAGCAGAGGAAGACGATCTGCACGTCGCGCCAGGTGTCGGCGCTGACGGCTGCGAAATTGGGGCGAAAGCCGTTGTCGGCGGTGCAGTCCAGGTAAAGTGGTTCGCCGCCTGCCAGCAGCGTGGCGCCTTCGTAGATCTGATAAAACGGGTTGGGTACCGCTACCCTGGCGGGGCGGGTGCGGTCCAGCGCCGCCTGCACAAAGGCGAAGATGGCTTCACGGGTGCCGTTCACCGGCAACACCTGATGTTCGGCGTTCAGCCCCGCCAGGCCAAAGCGCTGGGTGGCCCAGGCGGCAATGGTCTCGCGCAGGGCGGGCAGGCCGTTGGTGGCTGGGTAGCGCGCCATCTCCAACTGGTGGGCAATGAGTGCGTCCAGTGCGCCCTGGTAAGGAGCATGCTGGGGCTCGCCAATGGTCAGCGGAATATGCGCAAGCCCCGCCGGAGGCGTGAGCGTCGCCTTGAGGGCGGCCAGCTTTTCAAACGGATAGGGGTGCAGGGCATTCAGGTCTGAGTTCATGGCGAGTCCGTACCGTTTATCGAACCGCCGATTATAGGCAACCCCTGGGGCAGGCTCAAACCCAACGACCAGGGGCTGCTCGGCCAGGCACTTGAGCTAGACGCTCAACACGTCGATCAGCCGCTCACGAAGCTGCTGTTGACGGGCGGGGTCGGTGAGCGGCTCACCGGCCTTGGTGGTGATGAAAAAGACGTCCTCGACGCGCTCGCCAAGGGTGGCGATCTTGGCCGCCGACAGGGCGATATCCTGCTCCATGAAGATGCGCCCCACCCGGGCCAGCAGGCCGGGGCGGTCAGGGGCGGTCAGCTCCAGCAGCGTGCGCTCATTGGCCGGGTCTTGTTCGATGACGACCTCCGTGGGCACCTTGAAGTGCTTCAGCTGGCGCGGGGTGTGCCGGGTGACGATCTCGGGGTAGTCGTCCGGGTCGTCCAGCTCTTCCACCAGGTGGCTGCGCATCTCTTCGATGCGCTGCGGGTCACGGATCGGCTGGCTATGGCTATCCAGCACGATGAAGGTATTCAGCGTCCAGTCGTTATGAGACGTGGCGATCCGCGCATCGTGGATGGACAGCCCCAACTGCTCCATGGCGGCGGCCGTGGCGGCAAACAGATCATCCACGGAGCGGGTGTGGATGAATACCTTGGTGCCGCCTTCGGCCATGTCGGCGGTGGGGGCACTGATCAGCACCAGCGGCAGGGGGGAGGGCTGATGGGCCAGAATGCCCTGGGTCTGCCAAACGATCTCGCTGGGGGCGTACTGCAGGAAGTAGTCTTCCCCCAGGGACTCCCATAGCTGATCGATTTGCTCGCTGTCCACCCCAACGGTCTGCAGCAGTGAGCGGGCCTCGGTGCGTGTTTCTCTCACCCAGTCGTCTCTGTCCGGCGGGTTTTTCAGCCCTCGGCGCAGGGCGCGCTTGGTCTCTGCATGCAGCTGGCGCAGCAGCGAGGCCCGCCAGCCGTTCCACAGTGTGGGGTTGGTGGCATTGATGTCGGCCACGGTGAGCACGTAGAGGTAGTCCAGGCGGGTTTCGTCGCGCACGATCAGCGCAAAGTCGCGGATTACATCCGGGTCGCTGATGTCGCGCTTTTGGGCGGTCATCGACATCAGCAGGTGATGCTCGACCAGCCAACTGACCAGGTTCGTATCGTGCTGCGAGACGTGATGACGACGGCAGAACTGCTCGACGTCACGGGCGCCGATTTCCGAGTGGTCTCCGCCGCGCCCTTTGCCGATGTCGTGGAACAGCCCAGCGATCCACAGCAGGTCCAGCTTGGGCAGCTGATGGATCAGGTTGGCGGCCACCGGGAAGTCGTCTTTTGCCTCGGGCTTGCGGAAGCCGTGCAGGAATTTCAGCAGGCGCAGGGTGTGGGCGTCCACGGTGTAGATATGGAACAGATCGTGCTGCATCAGCCCCACTGCTCGGCCGAACTCCGGCAGGTACTTGCCCAGAATGCCGTAACGGTTCATGCGCCGGAGCTGACGAGGCACGTTGCCCGGCGCCCGCATGAGCGCCATGAAGAGCCGCTGGTGGCGCGGGTCTTCCCGGTAGTGGTCATCAATCTGATGGCGATGGTCACGGATCAGACGAATGGTGTCGGCGCGCACGCCTTCGATTTCCGGGTGCTTGGCCATCAGCAGAAACAGCTCCAGCATGGCCGCCGGGCGTTCACGAAACAGGTTGCGCGAGCGGGCCTGAATGTAGCCCCCTTTGATCTCGAAACGGTCGTTGAGCTTGACGGTTTCCAGCGACTCTGTGCCGCGCAGGATCACTTCATCGAAGTGCTGCAGGAGCATGTCGTTGAGGCCTGCCAGCGCCGTCACATGGCGGTAGTAGCGCTTCATGAACTGTTCGACGGCCAGCCGCTCGGGTGTGTCCTTGAAGCCGAACATCTCGGCGATGGTGCGCTGGTGGTCGAACAGCAGGCGGTCTTCGGCGCGCCCGGTGAGCATGTGCAGAGCGTAGCGAACCTGCCACAGGAACGACTGCCCCTGGCTGAGGATGCGCAGCTCGGCGTCGTTCATGAACCCGTTGGCGACGATGTCGGTATACTGCTCGGTGCCGAAGTGCCGCTTGGCGACCCAGCCGATCATCTGAATGTCTCGCAGGCCACCGGGCGAGCTTTTCAGGTTGGGCTCCAGGTGGTACTCGGAGTTGTTGTAGCGGTAGTGGCGGGAAATCTGCTCTTGCCACTTGGCCTCGAAAAAGCGGTCGGCGGGCCATACGTGGGGCGCGCTCAGGCGCTCACGCATCTGTTCACGCAGGCGCTCGGGACCTGCGATCAAGCGCGACTCCAGCAGGTTGGTGATGACCGTCACATCGGCTTCGGATTCCCGCTCGCAGTCGTTGAGCGAGCGCACGCTATGGCCGATCTCCAGGCCAATGTCCCACAGGAAGGTTACGAAGGCGCTCAGCGGCTCCCGGTAGGGGGTGTCGTCATCGTGTTCGAGCAGCAGCAGCAGGTCGATGTCCGAGTGGGGGTGCAGTTCCCCGCGCCCGTAGCCGCCCACCGCCACCAGCGCAATGCCGTCGTCGGGCCAGGCGTGGCGCTGCCAGGCAATTGCCAGCAGCTGGTCGAGATACCACGCGCGGCCGCGTACCAGATCACGTATGTCCGCACCCGCGCGAAACTGTTCGTCAAGGCGCGCCTGAATCTCCTTGAGCGCCGCCTTGAACGGGGCGATGGGTGAGCGCGCCCCGGACAGTTCGGTGCGAAACAGGTCCAGGTCGAAAAGCGACGTGTCCGGCTCGAACCGGTAGTGGTGTAGTAGCATCAGGCGTTCAAAAAGCCGAGGTCTTCGTTGCTGCGTGCGGTGAGCACTTCCACGCCGGTCTCGGTGACCAGTAGCGTGTGCTCCCACTGCGCCGACAGGCTGCGGTCCTTGGTCACCGCGGTCCAGCCGTCGCGCAACACTTTGGTCTTGTAGCCGCCCACGTTGATCATCGGCTCGATGGTGAAGCACATGCCCACATCGAGGCGAATGTCGGCATCCGGGGCGTAGCCATCGTAGTGCAGGAACTGAGGGTCTTCGTGGAACTCAGCGCCGATGCCGTGACCGCAGAAGTCGCGCACCACCGAGTAGCCGTTGGCTTCGGCGTGCTGCTGGATCACGCGGGCCAGCTCGGAAAGACGCACGCCGGGCTTGACCAGGGCGATGCTCTTGTACAGGCACTCCTGGGTGATACGGCACAGCCGCTCGCCCTGGATGGTCTCGCCGATCACGAACATCACGCTGGAGTCGCCGTGGTAACCGTCGGGGGTGCGCACGGTAATGTCCAGGTTCATGATATCGCCGTTTTTCAGCTTCTTGGCGTCATCCGGGATGCCGTGACACACCACGTGGTTGATCGAGGTGCAGGTGGCCTTGGGGAAACCGTGATAGTTCAGCGGCGCCGGGGTCGAGCCCAGTTCGTTGACGATGTACTCGTGGCACAGGCGGTCGATCTCGCCGGTGCTGATGCCTGCCTGGATGTGCGGCGTGATCATTTCGATGACGCTGGCGGCCTGGCGTCCGGCTTCGCGCATTTTCTCGATTTCAGAAGGCGTCTTGATGGGAACGTTCATGAATTCTCGATGTGGCTTCAGAGTAGGGGATGAGCGGTCATTTCGGCAGCTATAACGCAGCGGCGACTTCATCTTGGCAATGATCTATGGTATAAAGCCGCGCGCTTTCCTGCAATCGCCATCCGCAGCTTCTTTTGCTGGCGCAGGCGACAGGCAAGAGCAACAAGAGCGCAACCCGGCATGGCTGGGTTGCAAGATAGCAAGCCTTGAAAACACACATGCACCGGCACATGGTCCCGGGTGCCTTTAGCAACGCCTGGCGGTGCTACTGGTCGGATCCATGGGGTGCGTGGAGGCCTAACCCGAGTTTCAGGAGTTTTACCATGTCTCACGTCAATATGCGTGACCTGCTGAAGGCAGGCGCTCACTTCGGTCACCAGACCAAGTACTGGAATCCGAAGATGGGCAAATACATCTTCGGCGCGCGCAACAAGATTCACATCATCAACCTTGAGCACACTCTGCCGGCGCTGAACGAAGCGATCGACGTGATCGAGAAGATGGCGTCTTCCAACAACAAGATCCTGTTTGTTGGTACCAAGCGCAGCGCGAGCAAGATTATCAAGGAAGAAGCCAACCGTGTTGGCCAGCCGTTCGTCAACCATCGCTGGTTGGGCGGCATGCTGACCAACTTCAAGACCATTCGTCAGTCCATCAAGCGTCTGCGTGACTTGGAAGTCATGCGCGAAGACGGCACGTTCGAAAAGCTGACCAAGAAAGAAGTCTTGATGGCCACGCGTGAGCAAGAGAAGCTTGAGCGTTCTATCGGTGGTATCAAGAACATGGGCGGCCTGCCGGACGCACTGTTCGTGATCGACGTTGACCACGAGCGCATCGCGATCAACGAAGCCAACAAGCTGGGTATCCCGGTCATTGGCGTGGTAGATACCAACTCTAACCCGGATGGCGTTGATTACGTGATCCCGGGTAACGATGACTCCATCCGCGCGATCCAGATCTACGTGAAGGCGATTGCCGACGCGTGCGCCCGTGCGAAAGAAGGCCGTCCCGAAGAGTTTGTCGAAGTGACGGAAGAAGCCGCTTCTGCCGACGCTGACGCTGCTGCCGAGTAACGCTGGCAGTGGGTGCGGCGGGCAGTTGAGCCGCATCGTCAAGAGGGGGCCTTATGCCCCCTTTTTCCCGCTTTGGGTGCTCCCAGGCGGGCCGATCACGCCGAGCACCAGGTGCCGGCAAGCGCTCTGCACCATGATACGCAACGGTCATCTGTCGTGCGTATACTCTGTAGCGCGTTTAACTCTCAGTTAGAACCATTTCCGAGGTGAAAACTCATGGCAGCTATCAGCGCCTCTCAGGTTAAGGAACTGCGCGAACGTACCGGTCTTGGCATGATGGAGTGCAAAAAAGCACTCACCGAAGCCGGCGGCGACATTGACGTGGCGATCGAAAACCTGCGTAAAAGCTCTGGCCTAAAAGCCGCTAAGAAAGCGGGTCGTACCGCTGCAGAAGGCGCCGTGGTAACGCGTGTCGCTGAAGACGGCAGCTACGGCGTCATGGTCGAAATCAACTCTGAAACCGATTTTGTTGCCCGCGACGATAACTTCATTGCCTTCGCCGATAAGGTTGCGGATGCCTTTTTCGCTGCCAAGAGCGAAGACGTGGCGGCCGTGATGGCGGGTGATCTGGAGTCTGTGCGTGAGCAGCTGGTTCAGAAAATCGGCGAGAACATCGGCGTGCGTCGTGCCGTCGTCGTCAACGCTGTAGACGCTGGTCTGGTTGGCGAGTACGTTCACGGTGGCCGCATTGGCGTACTGACCGTGCTGAAAGGCGGTAATGCCGAGGTTGCCAAGGACGTTGCCATGCACGTAGCTGCCATCAACCCGGCAGTGGCCCACCCGGCCGACATGCCCCAGGAAGAGCTGGACAAGGAAAAAGCCATCATCCTGGCGCAGCCGGACATGGCGGGCAAGCCCGAGCAGATCGCCGAGAAGATGGTCGAAGGCCGCCTGAAGAAGTATCTGGCCGAGAACAGCTTGACCGAGCAGCCGTTCGTCAAAGACCCGAACCAGTCCGTTGCCGAGTTCGTCAAGGCAGCTGGCGGTGAAGTGGTCAGCTTCATTCGCTTTGAAGTGGGCGAAGGCATCGAGAAAGAAGAAGTCGACTTTGCCAAAGAAGTTATGGAACAGGCTGGCCGTCGCTAAGGTCAGAGGTTTCTGTAAGATGATGGCGTGCGCGCGAGCGCACGCCTTCGTGTATCCGGCCCCTGTGTAATACAGGTGCTGTCTCGCCCACCTGTGTCCAGGTCTGCCTCAGGAGAGATGCCATGTCACGTGAGATTCAAGAGTCTGCCCCCGCTGCCACGAAAATCGACAAGTCGAAGTCGAAATACAAGCGTATTTTGCTGAAGCTGTCGGGCGAAGCGCTAATGGGAGAGCATGATTTTGGTATCGACCCCAAAGTGCTGGACCGAATGGCACTGGAAATCGGCCAGCTGGTCGGGATCGGTGTGCAGGTGGGTATCGTGATTGGAGGGGGTAACTTGTTCCGTGGCGCTGCGTTGAACGAAGCGGGCATGGACCGAGTGACGGGTGACCACATGGGAATGCTGGCCACCGTGATGAATGCGCTAGCCATGCGCGATGCGCTGGAGCGCTCCAATATTCGTTCACGGGTGATGTCGGCGATTCCCATGAGCGGGGTGGTGGAGCATTATGACCGCCGCACCGCCATTCGCTATCTGACCTCCGGCGACGTGGTGCTGTTCTCTGCAGGCACCGGTAACCCTTTCTTCACCACGGACTCGGCCGCCTGCTTGCGCGGTATCGAAGTGGACGTGGACGTCGTCATCAAAGCCACCAAGGTGGACGGCGTGTACAATAAGGACCCGGTGAAGTACCCCGACGCCGTAAAATACGACCAGCTCTCCTACGACGATGCGCTGGAGCAGAAGCTGGGCGTCATGGATTTGACCGCTATCTGCCTGGTACGTGACCATGATATGCCGGTGCGGGTATTCGATATGAACAAGCCTGGTGCCCTGCTGAATCTGGTAGTAGGGGGCAAGGAAGGCACGCTGATAGACAGAGGGTAACAACGTGATCAACGACATCAAGAAAGATGCAGAATCTCGCATGAAGAAGAGCGTCGAGGCGCTGCACGTCAACTTTAACAAGATTCGCACCGGGCGTGCGCATCCCAGCATCCTGGATGCCGTGACCGTCGAGTACTACGGTGGCCAGGTGCCGCTGAATCAGGTGGCTTCGGTCAGCGTCGAAGACGCGCGCACCCTGACCGTTGCCCCCTGGGAGCAGGGCATGGTGCCGAAGATCGAAAAAGCGATCATGACCTCTGACCTGGGGCTCAACCCCTCCAGTGCCGGTAACGTGATTCGCGTGCCCATGCCGATGCTCACCGAAGAAACGCGCAAGGGCTACATCAAGCAGGCGCGTGGCGAGGCCGAGACGGCCCGTGTGGCGGTGCGTAACGTGCGTCGTGACGCCAACGGTGACTTCAAGTCGCTGTTGAAAGAGAAAGAGATCACTGAAGATGATCAGCGCCAGGGCGAAGACGAGATCCAGAAGCTGACCGACAAGTACATCGCCGAGATCGACAAGGCGTTGGCAGCAAAAGAGCAGGATCTCATGCAGGTATAACGATGTCGTCGACATCGCAGACTGCGTTCACTTCACCACGGGCAGCCTGGCTGCCCGTGGGCCATCGCTTGGCTTTAATATGATTGATCTTTGGTGCGAGACCCCATGACCTCCCCCCAGCTTCCCTCACTGCAGCCGGGCGGCACGGAGCCTTCTCGATCCGAGGAGGGGCTGCCGTCCCATGTTGCGATCATCATGGATGGTAACAATCGCTGGGCTCGGGCGCGTGGGCTGTCAGGTGCGCGAGGCCACCGAGCAGGCGTCGAGGCCGTGCGTGCGGTCATCGAGCGCGCCGCCGAGCGGGGCGTCGACACCCTCAGCCTGTTTGCGTTTTCCAGTGAGAACTGGAAGCGCCCTGCGGCCGAGGTCAACGCGCTGATGGAGCTTTTTCTGATGGCCTTGAAGCGTGAGGTCAAGAAGCTTCACGAGCGCAATATACGGCTCTCCATCATTGGCGATCAGCGTGGCTTTTCCCACGCCATCCAGAAACACATTCAGCGTGCTCAGGCACTGACTGCCGACAATACGGGCATGCACCTGGTGATTGCCGCCAACTACGGCGGCCAGTGGGATATCACTCGCGCCGCACGCCAGTTGGCCGAACAGGTGGCCGCAGGCGAGCTGAGTCCCGAGGCCATTGACGAGGCGCGAATGGACGCCGCCATGGGAGTGGCGCAGGTGCCGCCGGTGGATCTGTGCATCCGTACCAGTGGCGAGCAGCGCTTGTCCAATTTCATGCTGTGGCAACTGGCTTACGCAGAGCTGCATTTCTCTCCCTTGCTGTGGCCCGATTTCAACGGCGCGGCTTTCGACGAGGCGGTGGACGATTTCTGTATGAGACGCCGTCGCTTTGGCATGACCGACGAACAAATAGAGGCGCAAGGTGCTTAAACAGCGAATCATCACCGCTGCCTGGCTGGCACCCCTGGTGCTGGCCGGGTTGTTTGGATTACAGGGCGGCGCGTTTGCGCTGTTTACCGCCGTTGTGGTGCTTCTGGGTGCCTGGGAGTGGACCAACCTCGCAGGCGTGACGCAACCGAGCCAGCGGCTTGGTGGCGTCGTCGGGATGGCGGTGCTCATGGCGCTGCTGTGGTTTAGCGGGGCGGCCTATTCGGTGTGGCCGCTATGGCTGGCTGCTGCCGGTTGGCTGCTGAACCTGTACTGGGTGACTCAATACCCGGCGGCGGGCCAGCAGTGGCAGAGCACCACTCGGCGGCTGTTGATGGGCGTCTGGGTGCTGCTGCCTTGCTGGGTGGGGTTCAACGTCCTGCGTGATAGCGGCGCTGTGTGGCTGCTGTTCGTGCTGCTGCTGGTGTGGAGTGCCGACATCGGGGCGTACTTTGCCGGTCGCCGCTGGGGTAAGCGCAAGCTGGCCCCGCGGGTCAGCCCCGGCAAGTCCTGGGAAGGCGTGCTGGGCGGTCTTGCCGCCACGTGCCTGCTGGCGTTGCTATTCGCGCTGTGGCAGCCCTTGGGGGTTGCTGGAGGCATCGCACTGCTGTTGATCACGGCTGTTGTCACGCTGATCTCGGTGCTGGGCGACCTGCTGGAAAGCATGCTCAAGCGTTATCGTGATATCAAGGACTCCAGCCAGCTGCTGCCCGGCCATGGGGGCGTGCTGGACCGTATCGATAGTCTGACGGCCGCCATTCCGACCTTCGCCTTGTGCTATCTGCTGGTACTGCAGGCTCAGGTGAGCACGCTATGAGCACCGCGCCCGTTCAGCAAGTGACGGTGCTCGGGGCCACGGGCTCGATTGGCACCAGTACCCTGGATGTGATCGCCCGTCACCCTGACCGCTATCGCGTTTATGCGCTGACGGCCCATACCTCAAAAGAAGCCTTGCTGGCGCAGTGTCAGGTACACCGCCCTCGGTTTGCGGTGCTGAATGACGCGAACGACGCCGAGTGGCTGCAGCAGGCGCTTGGACAAATGGGCATCGAAACCCGAGTGCTCTCTGGTCCTGAGTCGCTATGCGACGTGGCTAGCGCAGCAGAGGTCGATACCGTCATGGCCGCCATCGTGGGGGCCGCTGGCCTTCTACCAGCGCTGGCGGCGGCAGAGGCAGGCAAGCGCGTGCTGCTGGCCAATAAAGAGGCGCTGGTCATGAGTGGCGCGCTGTTCATGGAGGCGGTCGAGCGCTCTGGTGCCATCCTGCTGCCGATCGATTCTGAACACAATGCCATCTATCAGTGTCTACCCAGCGAGCATCGTGGTGGGCTGGCCAGGCATGGCGTGCGTCAACTGCTGTTGACCGCGTCGGGCGGTCCGTTCCGGGGCTGGGCGGCGGCCGACATCGCCAGGGTCACCCCCGAGCAGGCCTGTGCTCACCCCAACTGGTCCATGGGGCGCAAGATCTCTGTGGATAGCGCCACGCTAATGAACAAAGGCCTGGAGCTGATCGAGGCCTGCTGGCTGTTCGACGCCGCGCCTGAGCAGGTACAGGTGGTCGTACACCCGCAAAGCGTCATTCATTCGATGGCAGCCTACGACGATGGCTCGGTCATTGCGCAGCTGGGCAACCCCGATATGCGCACCCCGATTGCTTACGGCCTGGCGTGGCCGGAGCGCATCGATGCTGGCGTCGAAGCGCTGGATCTGTTCCAGGTGGCACGGCTGGATTTCGAGGCGCCCGACGAGGCACTGTTTCCCTGTTTGCGGCTGGCGCGAGAAGCGATTCAAAAGGGTGGCGCGGCGCCGGCCATTCTCAATGCGGCCAATGAAGTCGCGGTGGATGCTTTCCTGGCCGAAACCATCGGCTTCAGCGAGATTGCCGAGGTGGTGGCAGCGGTCATGGCACGGCCTTATCAGGGCGATGCCGCGTCTCTCGAGCAAGTATTGAATGCGGATCGCTGGGCGCGTGAGCAGGCGGAAATCATCGTGCGCCAGCGAATGGCTGAGCACTCTCCACTTTAACGGCGGGTCATGTAAAGGAGCGCGGCGTGGGCCTGATACAGAATATTCTAGCGGTTATCGTGGTATTGGGCCTGCTGGTCACGTTTCACGAGTTTGGCCACTTTTGGGTGGCGCGCCGGTGCGGTGTGAAGGTGCTGAGGTTCTCGGTCGGTTTCGGCAAGCCGCTGTGGTCGACGGTGGACCGCCACGGGACCGAATTTGCGGTGGCCGCTATTCCTTTGGGTGGCTACGTGAAAATGCTCGACGAGCGCGAAGCGCCGGTCCCTGAAGAGCAGCTGGACCAGGCGTTCAATCGCAAGACCGTCTGGCAGCGTATCGCCATCGTGGCAGCGGGCCCCATCGCCAATTTCCTGCTGGCCATCGTGGCCTATTGGGCACTGTTCGTGGCCGGTACCACCACGGTGGCGCCGATTGTCGGGCCAGTCACGCCCAACTCGCCAGCGGCCGAGGCCGGCTTGCCTCAGGGCAGTGAAATCACCGCCATCCAGGGCGATGCCATGCGCTCCTGGGAAGAGATCAATTTGAAGCTGGTATCGATGATCGGCTTCAATGGCGAGCTGGAGATCGAAGCGCGTCCGGAAGGCAGCAGTGCCTCGCGGGTATATCAACTGCCGATCAGCCGCTACATGGTCCGCCAGGACCCTCCGCAACCGCTGGAAACGCTGGGCTTCGTGCCGTGGCGGCCTGATGTCCCTGCCGTGCTTGGGCAGGTGCTGGAGGGGCAGGCAGCGGCCGAGGCTGGCCTCCAGCCGGGAGATCGTATTACGTCGTTGAACGGTGAGCCGGTCCGCGACTGGATGCAGTTCGTTGAAGTCATTCGTGACAGTGCAGGCCAGACCCTCAGCGTGGGTTACCAGCGCAACGGCGAAGCCGGTACGCTGACCATGACGCCGGGGCGCAATACGCTGGAGACTGGCGTTGAGGTTGGATACATTGGAGCAGGTGCCGAGCCGGTCAACTGGCCTGACGAACTGCTGCGCGATATTCGCTATGGGCCCATCGAGGCGCTGGGCCAGGCGCTGTCACGCACCGGTGATATGGTGCTGCTCACCGTCGATGCCATTCGCAAAATGCTGGTGGGGCTGATTTCGCCCTCCAACCTGTCGGGGCCCATTACCATCGCGCAAATCTCTGGGGATTCAGCGCGTGCAGGTACCGAAGCTTTCGTTAGCTTTCTGGCCTATCTGTCGATCAGCCTGGGTGTGCTAAATTTGCTGCCTATCCCCGTGCTCGACGGTGGTCATTTGCTTTACTATTTCGTCGAGGTGCTGCGCGGGCGACCAGTATCTGAGCAGACACAGGCAATAGGCCTCCGCATTGGGCTGGCCATGGTAGGCACCCTAATGCTGATGGCGCTCTATTTCGACTTGATGCGCCTGTGGTAATAACGCGTGTAGCGCGCGGATGGCTTGTCATCTGCCTGCACAAATGTATATGGTGCCTGTCTTAACGACAGGCAGACCAACGCGAGCGAACTGACTGCATGAAAATCAAGACCCTTGGAATGGCGGCACTCTTGCTGGTAGGCGCCAGCGGCGCCCAGGCACAATCCTTTGATGTTTCGGACATTCGTGTGGAAGGACTACAGCGGGTATCCGCCGCCTCGGTCTTTAATGCGTTTCCTGTCAGTGCCAACGACCGCGTCAGTGAGCAGCAGCTGGCCGCTGCCGCGCGTGACCTGTTTGCCACTGGCCTGTTCGAAGACGTCTCGCTAGCCCGGGAAGGCGATGTTCTGGTCATTCAGGTCGTCGAAAGGCCCACCATTGCGCGTCTGAACATTACCGGCAATCGGCAGATTTCCGATGACGACCTGCGTAATGGTCTGCGTCAGTCTGGCCTGTCTGAAGGGCAAGTGCTGCAGCTCTCCACGCTCGACGATATCGAGCGTGAGCTGGAAGGGGTTTATCAGTCGCAGGGCCGCTACAGCGCCAGCATCAATGTCGGCGTGGATGAAATCGACGAAGGCCGGGTTCAGGTCAACATCGACATCAACGAAGGTGAAGTGGCCAGGATTCGCCAGATCAATATCGTGGGCAACCGTGATTTCGATGACGATACGCTGCGTGGTGTCTTCGAACTGAACGACCGTCCCGGACGTTTCTTTGGCTGGTTCTCGCGGGACGAGTACTCCCGGGAAGCGCTCTCTGGGGACATCGAGCGTCTGCGCTCTTTTTATCTGGATCGCGGCTATGTCAACTTCGACGTGACCTCCACGCAAGTCTCGATTGGGCCTGAAAAGTCCGAGATCTTCGTGACGTTGAACATCGACGAGGGTACTCAGTACCGGGTTGGTAACATTCGTTTCGCGGGCGACCTGCAAATCAGCGAAAGCGAAGCGCGCAACCTGCTGCAGATCAACAGTGGCGAGATTTTCTCCCGTGGCGACGTAAACGCATCCACGGAAGCGTTGCGTCAGCGCCTGGGGGCCGAAGGCTTCGCGTTTGCCGAAGTGCGCGGTATCCCTGAAATGGCCGACGACGGTGAGACCGTCGACCTGGTGATCGCGGTTGATCCGGGCCAGCGGACATACGTGCGTCGTATCGAATTCCTTGGCAACACCACGACTCAGGACGAGGTGTTGCGCCGTGAAATGATTCAGCTGGAGGGGGCGCCTGCCTCCACGGAGTCCATTACCCAGTCGCGTCAGCGCCTGGAGCGGCTTGGCTTCTTCAGCCAGGTGGAAGTCGACACTCAGCCCGTACCGGGGCAGCCCGACCTGCTGGATGTCACCTACAACGTGGAAGAGCAGCCTTCCGGCTCCATCTCGGCCAGTGTCGGTTTCTCGCAAAGTGCCGGGGTGATCTA
Organism: Halomonas sp. BC1; assembly: GCF_002078135.1. NCBI lineage: Bacteria > Pseudomonadati > Pseudomonadota > Gammaproteobacteria > Oceanospirillales > Halomonadaceae > Halomonas > Halomonas sp. BC1. Next base: position 39,682 of record NZ_LFGS01000019.1, read on the forward strand.
CGGCGTTGGCCTGGCCCAGAACAACTTCCTGGGCACCGGTAACCGAGTCAACGTCGGCGCGCAGCGCAGCGACACCTTCACCAGCGTGAACTTTGCCTTTACCGACCCCTACTGGACCCTGGACGGCATCTCCCGAGGTTATAACGTTTTCTATCGCGAGACGGACTACGCCGACTCCGATATCTCTACGTTCTCCACCGACGCCTACGGCGCGGGCATCAACTTCGGTTACCCTGTCAGTGAGCTGTCGCGGCTCAACTTCGGGGCGAGCATCGAAGACATCACCGTCAAGACCTACTTCGACACGGCCTCTGAAATTCGCCGTTACGTGGAAGACGAAGGCGACAATGCCCAGAGCTTGAAGCTGACCGCCAGCTGGACCCGTAACAACCTGAACCGCGGTATCATGCCGACGGCGGGCAACTATCAGCGTCTCTCGCTGGAAACCGGGGTGCCGGGCAGCGATGCGGAATACTACAAGGTTCAGGCCCGCGCCCAACAGCTCTTCCCGATCAACGACGATCAGACCTGGGCATTCAAGTTCAGCGGTAACCTGGGCTATGCCGATACCCTGGCCAGCAACGATCCTTACCCCTTCTATGAGAACTTCTATGCAGGGGGCCTGGGCTCGGTGCGTGGTTTCACGTCCAACACCCTGGGGCAGCGCACTACGCCCGCCCGCGAGGGTGGCCGTGATCGTACCCTTGGGGGGAACGTGCTGGTGCAAGGCAGTGCCGAAGTCCTCTTCCCGATGCCGTTCGTCGAGAACCAGCGCTCGGTACAGCCTACGCTGTTCCTGGATGCGGGGAATACCTTCCTGAGCTCCTGCTACGACGTGCTGGAAGAGGATGCTGGCCGCCAGCAGTGCAGTTCTGGCGTTGATCTGGGCGATTTACGCTACAGTGTGGGTATTGGTCTCTCCTGGCTGACGCCCGTGGGTCCCTTGACCTTCAGCATTGCAGAGCCGTTAAACGATGAGAGTGGCGATGACACGCAGTTCTTCCAGTTCTCGCTTGGCCAAACGTTCTAACTCAAGGAGTGTCATGATAATGCGTAAACTGACCGCCGCTGTGTGCCTTTTCGGAGCCATGACGCTACCTGCCTACGCGGCTGAAGTGGCCGTGCTGGATTGGCGCGCAGCGCTGATGAACACCCAGTCGGCACAATCATCGCTGAGCCAGCTCGAAAGCCAGATTGGTGGCCAGCAGCGTGAAGCGCAGTCGCTGGGTAACGAGCTGCAACAGCTGCAAACTCGCCTGCAGCAGCAGGGCGAGACCATGTCGCAATCCGAGCGCGATGCGCTGATTGCCGAGCTGCAGCAGAAGGGCAGCCGTTTCGAACAGCTTCGTCGTGAAGTGATGCAGGCGCAGCAAACCTCCGAACAGCAGTTCCTGGAAAGCGCCGAGTCCAAGCTCGAGCGGGCCGTGGAGCAGGTGCTGGAGCGTCATAACATCGACGTGTTGGTAGAGCCTCAGGGAGTGCTGCACTCCTCGACGGACCTTCCCAATGTGACCAACGAGGTCACGCAGATTTTTGATTCGCTGAACTAATTCATGACCGTGGGTGCGGCGCTCGTTGGCCGCACCGCTGCTTTCCTGGGCTCCCATGATGCACGCTTCTCAACACCTCACCCTGGCTGATATCGCTCGTCATCTGGACGTTGCTTTTGAGGGCGACGCCGACCAGCCAATCCGTGGCCTGGCCACCCTCAAGGAAGCCGCGCCCGATCAGGTAGCGTTTCTTGCCAATCGCGCGTATCTCAAGGATCTGGCCACGACGCGTGCTGCCGCCGTTCTGCTGCACCCGGAGCACGGCAAGAATTGCCCGGTGCCACGGTTGGAAATGAGCAACCCCTACCTTGGCTACGCCAAGCTATCGCAGCTGTTTGACCCTTTGGCGGCCCGCGATGTGCCGGGCATTCATCCCCGCGCTGTGGTGGCGGAAGGCGTCACACTGGGTGAGGGCGTCTCGATTCAGGCCAATGCGGTGATCGAATCGGGGGCTGTGCTGGGGGATCGGGTGATCGTTGGGGCAGGCAGCGTGGTGGGGGCCGACAGCCGTCTGGGTGACGATACTCGGCTGCACGCCAACGTGACGGTGTGTCATGGCGTCATCATCGGTAAGCGGGTCATTCTGCAAAGCGGCTGTGTAATCGGTGGCGATGGCTTCGGGTTTGCCCACGATGGCGCAGGCTGGCACAAGATCGCCCAGTTGGGCGGCGTCATCCTTGGCGATGATGTCGAGGTCGGCAGCTGTTCGAGTATCGACCGCGGCGCATTGGGCGATACGGTCATTGGTAATGATGTCAAGATCGACAGCCAGGTGCAGATTGCCCATAACGTCACGATTGGCGACCACAGCGCCCTGGCGGGCTGTGTGGGCATTGCGGGTTCTACCAAAGTGGGCAAGCACTGCATGCTGGGCGGCGGCGTTGGCTTGTCGGGCCACTTGACCTTGTGCGATGGGGTGCAGGTGACGGGTATGAGTCTGGTGACCAATTCGATTCATGAGCCAGGTGTCTACTCCTCCGGCACGGGCGCCATGAGCAACACTCAATGGCGCAAGAACGCGGTGCGCTTCAAGCAGCTGGATGATATTGCCAAACGATTGGCGCGATTGGAAAAAAGCCAGCGTTGATCGTGAAGCAAACAAGGATTTTGAGGATGCGTGGCTTGAGGCTCGATAGCAGCGCGTTATAATCCTCTGCCTTTTGGCCAGCAGGAGTGCTGGTGCCTGCCTGACGCTGTTCAGGCGCTATGTCTATTTAGAGGTCGTTACGATGGTTATGGATATCAACGAAATTCGCGAGTACTTGCCCCACCGCTATCCCTTCCTGCTGGTGGATCGAGTCACGGAACTGACCGTGGGCGAAGCCATCGTGGCGTACAAGAACGTAAGCATCAATGAGCCATTCTTCAATGGTCACTTTCCGCATCACCCCATCATGCCGGGCGTGCTGGTCGTCGAAGCACTGGCGCAAGTGTGTGGCATTCTGGGCTTCAAGACGGTCAACAAGCTTCCGGCAGATGGCTATGTCTACTATCTGGTCGGCAGCGATAACGTACGTTTCAAGCGCCCGGTCATGCCGGGTGACAAGCTGACGCTGGAAGCCAACGTCATACGTGGCAAGCGCGGCATCTGGAAATTTGCCTGCCGTGCCACGGTGGACGGCGAGCTGGCGTGTGAAGCAGAAATCATTTGTGCCGAGAGGAAGGTGGCTTGATACATCCTACTGCACTGGTCGACCCCACGGCACGACTGGCCGATGACGTTGAGGTTGGCCCTTTTAGTGTGATCGGGCCCGATGTCACCATCGGTGCCGGTTCCGTCATTGGCCCCCATGTGGTGATCAAGGGGCCCACCGTGCTGGGTGAACGCACGCGTATTTTCCAGTTTGCCTCGGTGGGGGAAGATTGCCAGGACAAGAAGTACGCCGGCGAGCCGACGCGGCTGGTCATGGGCGATGATAACGTGATCCGTGAAGGGGTGACGCTGCACCGTGGTACGGTGCAGGATCGCAGCGAAACCACCATCGGGTCGCGTAACCTGTTCATGGCATACGTGCACGTTGGCCATGACTGCGTGATTGGCAACGACTGCATCCTGGCCAACCAGGTCACCCTGGCAGGGCACGTGACGCTGGGCAACCATGCCATTCTGGGCGGGCTCTCGGCGGTGCATCAGTTCTGCCACTTTGGGGACCATGCCATGGCGGGTGGTGGCTCGATCATCACCAAGGATACCCCGGCGTTCGTCATGATCAACGGTAACCCTGCCGAAGCGCGTGGCCTGAACCTGGTCGGCCTCAAGCGCCGAGGCTTCAGCCGCGAGGCGATTGCTGCCCTGACTACCGCCTACAAACTGGTCTACCGTCAGGGGCTCACCGTCGAGCAGGCCATCAGCGATATGCGCAGCCGCTTCGACCTGCCGGAAGTCGCGCAGTTTGCCGACTCCATCGAGCGCTCCACGCGCGGTATCGTGCGCTAATACACCTCAACTGGCTGTCTTGTCTCCATGACACTGCAACGTGTATACCTTGTGGCAGGCGAACTCTCTGGCGATATTCTGGGCGCGGGGCTCATGCGTGAGTTGCGTGCCCGCTATCCTGACGTGGAGTTTCGCGGGATGGGGGGGCCCCGCATGGAAGCGCAGGGCCTGCAAAGCCGCTTTCCACTGGAAACGCTATCGGTGATGGGGCTGGTCGAGGTGCTCAAGCACCTTCCCGAGCTGATCCGCGTACGCCGTACCCTGCGGGAAGACGCGCTGGCCTGGCAGCCGGACATCATGATTGGCATCGATGCGCCTGATTTCAACACGGGGCTGGAGAAACAGCTGCGTGAAGCGGGGGTGACCACGGCCCATTACGTCAGCCCTTCGGTATGGGCCTGGCGCCAGGGGCGGGTCAAGAAAATCGCCAAGGCGGTGGATGGCATGCTGACGCTGCTACCCTTCGAGGCTGACTTCTACCGCCAGCATCGCGTGCCGGTGGCGTTCGTGGGCCACCCCCTGGCGGACGAGCTGCCCTTGGTCAACGACCGTCAGGCGGCCCGTGAAGTGTTGGGGTTAAAGCTCGACGGGCCGGTATTGGCGCTGCTGCCGGGCTCCCGTGGCAATGAAGTCCGCTTCATGGGGGCGACCTTCCTGGCGGCGGTCACGCTGCTCTGCCAGCGCCACCCTGATCTGCAGGTCGTGATCCCTGCGGCGACTGCCCAGCGGCATCGGGAGCTTACCGAGCTGCTGTCCGGCTACCCTGCGCTGCACCCATCGGTAACGCTGCTGAACGGCCAGGCAAGAGAAGCCATGGTGGCCAGCGATGCCGTACTGCTCACCTCTGGTACGGCCGCTCTCGAAGCGATGCTGTGCCACCGGGCCATGGTGGTGGCCTACAAGATGGCGCCCGCAACCCATTGGCTTGCCCAGCGGCTGGTCAAGACGGCCTGGATTTCGTTGCCCAACTTGATCGCCCAGGAGAGTGTGGTTCCCGAGCTGATTCAGCACGCCGCTTCGCCGGAGGCCATTGCCCAGCAGGTGGGCGAGCTGCTGGAGGAGGCTTCCACCCGTCAGGCGCTGGAAGAGCGCTTTGCCGCCATGCACGCCGCGCTACAGCGCAATGCCAGCCAGCGTGCTGCCCAGGCCGTGGCGGCGCTGGCGGCGGGGCAGCCGCTGGAGGCCGTCACGGATGGCCATTGATTCCAGTGATTATCCCCCGCTGGTAGTGGCCTATACCGGCCCCTACCTGGCCGGTGTGGATGAAGTGGGGCGTGGCCCGCTGATCGGCAGCGTGGTGGCGGCGGCGGTGATACTCGACCCCCAGGCGCCCATCGAAGGGTTGACCGATTCGAAGAAGCTGACGGCCCGCAAGCGGGAGCAGCTGGACGTGCAGATACGGGAGCGAGCATTGGCCTTTGCGTTGGCCGAGGCCAGCGCCGCCGAAATCGACACGCTCAACATCTATCATGCCACGCACCTGGCCATGCGGCGCGCCATCGATGCCCTGATGCCCGCTGCCGAATACCTGCTGGTGGATGGCAACCGGCTGCCGGGGCACGCCTTGCCGGGCCAGGCCGTCGTCAAAGGCGATGCGCGCCACCCTGCGATTGCCGCCGCCTCGATTCTGGCCAAGGTGGCCAGGGACGCTCAGATGGCCGCGCTGGATTTACGCTATCCTGAGTATGGTTTTGCGCGCCACAAGGGCTATCCGACCAAAGAGCACCTGGCGGCTCTGGAAGCCCATGGCCCGCTAGCCGAACACCGCAAAAGCTTTGCGCCGGTACAGCGTCAGTTAGCGCTGCTGTAGCGCTGCCTTTTTTCATTTGCGCTTTATGCTGAGAGTCTCATGACGGTTCCGTTCGTTCATCTTCGTTTGCACAGTGAATACTCCCTGGTCGATGGTCTGGTCAAGCTCAAGCCGCTGGTCAGTACCACCGCTGAACGGGGGATGCCCGCGCTGGCGCTGACGGACGAGACCAACCTGTTTGGCCTGGTGAAGTTCTACAAGGCGGCGCAAGGGGCGGGGCTCAAGCCTATCATCGGCAGCGACCTGTGGCTGGCCAATCCTCACGATGAAGCGCACCCGTACCGCATTACGCTGCTGGCCATGAACCAGGACGGCTATCGCAACCTCACCGAGCTGATCTCCAGGGGGTGGACCCACGGGCAGCGCCAGGGGCGGGCGATTCTCGACAAGCAGTGGGTACTGGCTCAGAGCGACGGACTGATTGCGCTGTCCGGCGGCCGCGATGGCGACATTGGCCGTCATTTGCTGTCGGAACACGAGCGTGAAGCGCGCCAACTGCTGGAGGAGTGGCAGCAGGCCTTTCCCGACCGTTTCTACCTGGAGCTGGTGCGCACAGGGCGGCCGCTGGAGGAAGCCTGCGTGCACGCCAGCGTCAAGCTGGCCATCGAGACCAACACGCCGGTGGTGGCCACCAACGACGTACGCTTTCTGGCCCGCGACGATTACTGGGCCCATGAAACCCGTGTTGCCATCGGGGAAGGCAAGGCGCTGGACGACCCGCGCCGCGAGCGCCGCTATACCGAAGAGCAGTACCTGAAAAGCCCGGAAGAGATGGCGGCCCTGTTTGCCGATATTCCGGAAGCGCTGGAAAACAGCGTGATGATTGCCGAGCGCTGCAGCGTGGATGTGCGCCTGGGCGAGATATTCCTGCCGGAATTCGGCATCCCTGAGGGCATGACCCAGGATGAGTTCTTCCGCAAGGTCTCCCATGACGGCCTGACCGAGCGGCTCGACTTTCTGTTTCCCGCCGAGGAGTACCCCCGCGACGGCGACGCCTTCCGTGAGATCGAGCAGCGCTACCGTGACCGCCTGGAGTTCGAGCTCAACGTCATCATCCAGATGGGGTTTCCAGGCTACTTCCTGATCGTCATGGACTTCATCCAGTGGGCCAAGGATAACGGCGTGCCCGTTGGCCCTGGGCGGGGTTCCGGCGCGGGCTCGCTGGTGGCCTACGCTCAGAAGATCACCGACCTGGACCCGATTGGCTACGACCTGCTGTTCGAGCGCTTCCTCAACCCCGAGCGTGTCTCGATGCCCGACTTCGACGTCGACTTCTGCATGGAGAAGCGCGACCGGGTCATCGACTATGTTGCCGACCGCTATGGTCGCAACGCGGTCTCCCAGATCGTCACTTTTGGCACCATGGCCGCCAAGGCCGTGGTGCGTGACGTGGCCCGTGCCCAGGGCAAGCCCTACTCGCTGGGTGACAAGCTCTCCAAGCTGATCCCGTTCGAAGTGGGCATGACGCTAGCCAAGGCCATCGAGCAGGAGCCCGCCCTCAAGGAGTTCATCGACAACGACGAAGAGGCGGAAGAGATCTGGGAAATGGCCCTGAAGCTGGAGGGCACCACCCGGGGCACCGGCAAGCACGCGGGGGGCGTGGTCATCGCACCCACCAAGCTGACCGATTTTTCGCCGCTGCTGTGTGACGAGGATGGCGCCGGGCTGGTGGTGCAGTTCGACAAGAACGACATCGAAGACGCCGGGCTGGTGAAGTTCGACTTCCTGGGGCTGCGAACCCTCACCATCATCGACTGGGCGCTGGAGATGGTGGACAAGGTACGCGATGCCGCAGGCCAGGGCCCGCTCAATATCGATGCCATCCCGCTGGACGACGGCAAGACCTTCGAGATGCTCAAGCGGGCAGAGACCACGGCGGTGTTCCAGCTCGAATCCCGCGGCATGAAGGAGCTGATCAAGCGGCTGCTGCCCGACTCCCTGGACGACATGATCGCGCTGGTAGCCCTGTTCCGTCCGGGCCCGCTGCAGTCGGGCATGGTGGATGACTTCATCAACCGTAAGCATGGCCGGGCGGAAGTCTCTTATCCACACCCGGATTACCAGCATGAGCTGTTGAAACCGGTGCTGACGCCGACCTACGGCATCATCCTGTACCAGGAACAGGTCATGCAGATTGCCCAGGTGATGGCTGGCTACACCCTGGGCCAGGCGGACATGCTGCGCCGGGCCATGGGTAAGAAAAAGCCCGAAGAGATGGCCAAGCAGCGCTCCGGTTTCATGGAAGGCTGTGCCGCCAACGGCATCGACAAGGACCTGGCGGGCAACATCTTCGACCTGGTGGAGAAATTCGCCGGTTATGGCTTCAACAAGTCGCACTCGGCGGCCTACGCGCTGGTTTCTTACCAAACCGCATGGCTGAAGGCCCACTACCCAGGCCCGTTCATGGCGGCGGTCATGTCCACCGAGATGGACAACCTGGACAAGGTGGTACCGCTGATCGAAGAGTGCCGCCATCTGAAGCTCACCGTGACACCCCCGGATGTCAACGTGGGTGGCTACAAGTTCACCGTGGATACGGAAGGCCGCGTAGTGTACGGCCTAGGAGCCATCCGGGGCGTGGGCGAAGGCCCGATTGGTGCCATCGTCGAGGCGCGCAATGCCGATGGCCCCTTCAAGGACCTGTTCGATTTCTGCCGCCGTATCGACCCCAAGCGCATGAACAAGCGCACCCTCGAAGCGCTGATTCGCTCCGGGGCGCTGGACACCCTGGGGCCCAACCGTGCCGTGCTGGCTGCCGCCATGGAAGACGCCCTCAAGGCCGCCGCCCAGAACCATGCCAACCAGAATCTGGGCATGCTGGACATGTTCGGTGACGCGTTTGCTGCCGAAGAAGAGGCCGGCGATGTGTACGCCGAGTACCGTCATGCCCGGGAGTGGACCGACCGCGAGCGTCTCTCGGGTGAAAAAGACACCCTGGGGCTTTACCTTACCGGCCACCCCATCGATGAGTACGAGCGCGAGCTCAAGCGCTTCGTCTCTACGCGCATCAGCGACCTCAAGCCGTCCCGCGAGCCCCAGCGGGTGGCAGGGCTGGTGGTGGCCATGCGCACCATGAAGTCCAAGCGTGGCGACACCATGGCCTTCATCACGCTGGACGACCGCACCGGGCGTATCGAAGCGTCGCTGTTCGGTGAGCTGTTCGACCAGTTGCGCGGTCAGATCGAGTCGGATCAGGTCATCATCGTCGAGGGGGAAGTCTCCAGCGATGACTTCTCGGGCGGGCTGCGCCTGCGCGGCAAGGACGTCACTCCGATGGTCACCGCCCGGGTGCGCTATGGCCAGGCCGTGGAGCTGGCGCTGGATGCCGGGCAGATCAATGGCCGCCTGGTGGATAGCCTGCGTGACAGCCTCTCGCCTTACCGGGATAGCGAAGGCCTGCCGGTGAGGCTGCAGTACCGCCATCCCGAGGCCGTAGGGTGGCTGGAGCTGGCCGATGAGTGGAAAGTGGCCCCCAGCGACGACCTGCTATTGGCCCTGCGTGACGTTCAGGGCCAGGTGGGCGTCCAGCTGCGCTATCGCTGAGCCCTTGCGTGGCGGGGTCAGGGTGCGATAATGGCCCCAACCGAGATGCGTTTTGATAATGCCTTTTTATGACAGGCAGCTTACAGGCAGAGCCGATGAATCCAAATTATCTTGATTTTGAACAGCCCGTCGCCGAGCTCCAGGCAAAGATCGAAGAGCTGCGTCTGGTCAGCTCCGACAGCCAAGTGAACCTCTCTGACGAGATTGCCCGGCTGGAAGAGAAAAGCCGCAAGCTGACAGAGTCGATCTTCAAGGACTTGACCCCCTGGCAGGTTTCCCAGCTATCGCGGCACCCACAGCGCCCCTATACGCTGGATTACCTGGAGTACATCTTTACCGACTTCGACGAGCTGCACGGTGATCGCAACTTCGCCGACGACGCGGCGCTGGTCGGTGGCGTTGCTCGTCTGAACGATGCGCCGGTCATGGTCATTGGCCATCAGAAGGGCCGCGACGTCAAAGAGAAAGTGCGCCGCAACTTCGGCATGCCGCGCCCGGAAGGCTACCGCAAGGCGTGCCGTTTGATGGAGATGGCCGAGCGCTTCAAGATGCCCATTCTCACCTTCATCGACACTCCCGGCGCCTACCCCGGCATCGATGCCGAAGAGCGTGGCCAGTCCGAAGCCATCGCCTATAACCTGGCCGTCATGTCGCGGTTGAAAACGCCGATCATCTCCACGGTGGTCGGGGAGGGTGGCTCCGGTGGTGCCCTGGCGATAGGCGTGTGTGACGAGCTGCACATGCTGCAGTACTCCACCTACTCGGTCATCTCTCCGGAAGGCTGCGCCTCCATTTTGTGGAAGAGTGCCGAGAAAGCCTCCGACGCGGCTCAGGCCATGGGCATCACGGCCGAGCGCCTCAAGGAGCTGGGGTTCGTGGACTCGCTGATCAAGGAGCCGCTGGGCGGCGCCCACCGTCATCCCGTGACCACCGCAGAGCGGGTCAAGGAAGCGCTGAGCGCAAGCCTCGAAAGGCTCCAGGCGCTGGACCATGAGGCGCTGCTGGAGCGCCGCTACGCACGCCTGATGAGCTATGGCGCCCCTGCCGCCTGACGCACTGCTCGCGCTGCTCGACGACGCCCTGGCGGAGACCCCGCCGGGGCGTTGCGTTTGGGTAGCGCTCTCGGGCGGGCTGGACTCCTCGCTGCTGCTGACTCTGGCCGCAAGGGCCTGCCAGCGGCGTGGACGCAGCCTGCGTGCGCTGCACGTTCACCATGGTTTGCAGCCTGCCGCCGCCGACTTCGAAGCCCACTGTGCAGCGCTTTGCCAGCGGCTCGGCGTCCCGCTCAGCGTGGCGCGGGTCAGCGTCGAACCGCAGGGGGAGGGTATCGAAGGCGCTGCCCGGCGTGCGCGCTATCAGGCTTTTCTCGAGCACCTCGCCCCCGGCGACACGCTGTGGCTGGGCCAGCATCAGGATGATCAGGCAGAGACCTGGCTGTTGGCAGCGCTGCGCGGAAGCGGTATTCGTGGGTTGGCTGGCATGCCTTGGCGCCGCGAGTGGCAGGGCCGTGTGCTGCTGCGCCCGTGGCTGAGCGTTCGGCGAGACCAACTGCGCGAGGCTGCTCGGCAGGAGGGGCTGGCGTGGTGCGAGGACCCCACCAATCAGGATACCTGCTACGATCGCAACTACCTGCGCCACGCCGT
>NZ_LFGS01000019.1:51049-85467 GCF_002078135.1 Halomonas sp. BC1
TGTCCAGCTACGCCGCCGAGGAGCTGGCCGGTTTGGCGCTGTCGCCCGGCTGTATTGACGCCCATGCCCTGGCCGCGCTACCACTTCCTCGTCAACGGCTGCTGGTGCGGACGCTGTGCCAGCAACACGGGTTACCGACGCCGCCACTGGCGCGGTTGGCCAGCCTGCTGGAGCAATTGAGTGCTGCCGCTCAGGCGCGTGTGCACATCATATGGCCCGGGGCAGAAGCGCGGGTATGGCGGGGCGGGCTTTACGTGATGGCCCCGCAGGCACCGCTGGATGGCTGGCAGGCGGAGTGGGATGGCCGGGCAGGTCTGGCGACGCCGCTGGGCACGCTGGCGCTCGAGGTGAAAACGGGAGCACAAGATGCGGCTAGCGCCTCATTCGTGCTGCGTGGGCGTCAGGGCGGAGAAACGCTGGTGCTGCCGGGGCGTGGCCGACGTGACCTGAAACGCTGGCTGCAGGAGCAGTCGATCCCCCCCTGGGAGCGTCAGCGGCTGCTGCTAGTGATGGAAGGGGAGCGCTGCCTGGCCATCTTGCAGCCGCCTGCCAGAGTGCTCTGGCAGGCGGCGGGGGTGGCGGTGCGGTGTCCTGACTAGCTGACGAGCGTCAGCAGGAAACCCGCCCCTGCAATATGCCCCTGCTCCTGCTCCAGGTCGGTGCTCAGCAGGGTAGGCTCATCGCTCTGGGGGAGCGTGATCACCAAACCTTCGCCGCTGTCGTCGACCACGATGTGTGGCAGCGCCGGGGGGCTTTCGGGCCGAGAGTGATTGAGCAGCACCGCCAGACGCAGCAGGCGAGCCAGCTTGCCCGCCGTGGGCTGTTGGGAAGCGGGCAGTGCCTGCCACTCCTTGAGCGGAAACTTGCGTCGATGGGCGCGCACCAGAAAAGCCAGCAGGCGCTGTTCCGGGCGTGAAAACCCGGCCAGATCCGAATGCTCCAGTAAGTAAGCGCCGTGACGATGGAACTGGCTATGGGAAATGGCGAGCCCGATCTCGTGGACATGGCTGGCCCAGTTCAGAAAATGCCCCTGTTCGTTGCTCAATCCCCAGGGCGATTGGAGACGTTCAAACAGCCGCCTGGCGGTGTCGGCCACGTTCTCGGCTTGCCGGGTATCCACGTCGTAGGTGCGCTTGAGCAGCTCCAGGGTACGTGAGCGGGTGTCTTCGGCACTGTTGCGCCCGGCCATGTCGTACAGCACGCCTTCCCGCAGCGCGCCATCGGCAAAGCGCATCTGGTGCAGGTCGAAGGCTTCGAACACGGCATTGAGAATGGCGATGCCCGCCGGGAATACCCGGGCGCGGTCTGCTTTCAGGCCTTCCAGCTCGACCTTGTCCAGGTGCTTGCACTTTACCAGCCGCTCTCTGAGCTTTTGCAGGCCGCTGCGGGTAATCACCCCTTCCTGGGGCGCATCGCCGTAGGCGAACAGAACGCTGGCGGCAGCCTTGATCGTGCCGCTGGAGCCCACCGGATCATCCCAGCCCAGGCGCTGGTAAGGCCGCTGGATATTGGCCAGTTCCGAGAGTGCCGCCAGTTCGGCACGGCGCATGCGTTTTTCGGTAATCTCGCCATCGGCAAAAAAGCGCTGGCTGAACGTTACGCAGCCCATGCGCAGGCTCTCCAGCGCCCTGGGCTCGAAGGCTTCACCAATGATGAACTCCGTGGAGCCCCCGCCAATGTCGACGATCAAACGGCGACCGTTCTCGGCCAAGGCGTGGGCGGCACCCAGATAGATCAGCCGGGCCTCTTCACGTCCCGCAATGATTTCAATGGCGTGGCCCAGCTGGGCTTCGGCGCGTTCGATGAAGTCCTGGCTATTGTGGGCGTCACGAAGCGCGTTGGTGCCCACCACCCGCAGGTTGGCACCCTCTATGTCGGTCAGGAAGGGTGCAAAACGGCTCAGGCAATCCAGCGCGCGCTGCATGGCGGCTTCGCTAAGGTAGCCATTGCCATCCAGGCCAGCGGCAAGCTGCACCTTCTCGCCTTGTCGGGCAACGACTTGTAGCCTTTCATTCTGGTAGTTGGCGACCAGTAAATGAAAGCTGTTGGAGCCCAGGTCAATGGCGGCCAGGCGCTGGGGAGCAGCGCTGTCGACTTCGCTATTGGGCGCATCGGTGGGGAGCGAAATGTCCATGGGCATGAGCTATCCTTCAAGTTGGCTATGCCAAGGTTGCGGCGCCCTCTGACTATTGTCAATTGTCAAAGGCTTGCGTTTGTCGCGGGGCTTGACTACCATCGGGTAACTGGCCTGATCCGAGTTGGCTTGTACGTCCAGACAAGCGTGTTGACTCGGCACCCCGAGCAATGCGTATTCCGATGGCATCAGCCAGATGTCCAAGTCGTCAGATAACCTACCCTCACGCCCAGCGGTCACCAATTACGGCTAATGGCTACATCATGGCCGACGCGACTGCCCATACTTATCAATCGAGCGTGTGCCTGGATGGAGTCTGAACGCATCACTCGGCGCTTTGCCCTAATGACCTGGGCCTCGCCTCCTGTCTTATTCCCGGCGCTCGTCGCCCAGCTTTCATGAGCAATTTTCTAACACACCGATGAATCTCACTGAACTCAAGCAAAAAACCGTTCCCGAGCTGCTCGATATCGCCCGCGAAATGGGTATCGACAACCTCGCCCGTTCGCGCAAGCAGGACATCATTTTCGCCATCCTCAAGAAACATGCCAAAAGTGGCGAGGATATCTATGGCGACGGTGTGCTGGAAATTCTTCAGGACGGCTTTGGCTTCCTGCGTAGCGCGGATAGCTCTTACCTTGCCGGGCCAGACGACATCTACGTCTCGCCTTCACAGATTCGTCGTTTCAATCTGCGCAAGGGCGACTCCATTTCTGGCAAGATCCGTCCGCCGAAAGAGGGTGAGCGTTACTTTGCCCTGCTGAAGGTGAGTCAGATCAACTTTGACCGCCCGGAAAACGCCAAGCACAAGATTCTCTTCGAGAACCTGACGCCGCTGTTTCCCACCGAGCGTCTGCGCATGGAGATCGGCAACGGCTCCACCGAAGACCTCACCGCACGTATCATCGACCTGACCGCGCCCATCGGCAAAGGGCAGCGTGGTTTGCTGGTGTCGCCCCCCAAGGCGGGTAAGACACTGATGCTGCAGAACATCGCCACGTCCATCACGCGTAACAACCCCGAGTGTCATCTGATCGTACTGCTGATCGATGAGCGCCCGGAGGAAGTCACCGAGATGTCGCGCACCGTGCGTGGCGAAGTCGTGGCCTCGACGTTCGATGAGCCGCCGGCGCGTCACGTTCAGGTCGCCGAAATGGTCATCGAGAAGGCCAAGCGCTTGGTCGAGCACAAGAAAGACGTGGTGATTCTGCTCGACTCCATCACCCGTCTGGCGCGGGCCTACAACACCGTGGTGCCCAGCTCTGGCAAGGTACTGACCGGTGGTGTCGATGCCCACGCGCTGGAGAAGCCCAAGCGGTTCTTTGGTGCGGCGCGTAACATCGAAGAGGGCGGCAGCCTGACGATCATCGCCACGGCGCTGGTCGACACCGGCTCCAAGATGGACGAGGTCATCTTCGAAGAGTTCAAGGGTACCGGCAACATGGAAGCCCACCTGGACCGCAAACTGGCCGAAAAGCGCGTCTTCCCGGCCATCAACATTCGTCGCAGCGGCACGCGTCGCGAAGACCTGCTGGCGTCGGAAGACGAAATGCAGCGCATGTGGATTCTGCGCAAGCTGCTCAACCCGATGGAAGATACGGCCGCGACCGAGTTCCTGATTGACCGTCTTAAAGATACCAAGACGAATCTGGAATTCTTCGAGGCAATGAAGCGCCGTTAAGGCGCTGCATGGTGGCGCCACCTGCTACGCGGCGACTGATATCCGGGTTGAGGAGAGGACCTTGAAGTACAACGACTTGCGCGATTTCATAGCAGCGCTGGAAGCTCAAGGTGAGCTCAAGCGCATTACCGCCGAAGTTGACCCCTACCTTGAAATTACCGAAATCTGTGACCGTACGCTGCGTGCCGGTGGCCCGGCACTGCTGTTCGAAAATGTCAAAGGTCACGACATGCCCCTGTTGGGCAACCTGTTTGGTACGCCCAAGCGCGTTGCGCTGGGCATGGGGCAGGAGTCGGTAGAAGCCCTGAGGGAAGTCGGCAAATTGCTGGCGTTTCTGAAAGAGCCTGACCCGCCCAAAGGGCTGAAGGATGCCTGGGAGAAGCTGCCGATCTTCAAGCAGGTGCTCAGCATGGGGCCGAAGAACGTCAAACGCGCCCCGGTCCAGGAAGTGGTCTACGAAGGTGACGACGTAGACCTGGACCGCCTGCCCATTCAGCACTGCTGGCCGGGTGATGCAGCGCCGCTGGTGACCTGGCCGCTGGTGATCACCAAAGGGCCGCACAAGAAACGTCAGAACCTGGGGATCTACCGCCAGCAAAAGATCGGCAAGAACCGGCTGATCATGCGTTGGCTGTCCCATCGTGGGGGCGCGCTGGACTTTCTGGAATTCCAGAAGGCGCATCCTGGCGAGCCCTTCCCCGTGGCCGTGGCCCTGGGGGCAGACCCCGCCACGATCCTGGGGGCGGTCACTCCAGTGCCCGATTCGCTCTCGGAGTATGCGTTTGCCGGGCTGCTGCGCGGGTCGCGCACCGAGCTGGTCAAGTGCGGCCATGCCGAGCTGGACGTGCCTGCCTCCGCTGAAATCATGCTGGAAGGGTTCATCTACCCCGATGACATGGCCCCGGAAGGCCCCTTCGGCGACCACACCGGCTACTACAACGAAGTAGACCGGTTCCCGGTGTTTACCGTGACGCGCATGACCATGCGCCGCGACGCGATCTACCATTCTACGTACACGGGGCGTCCGCCCGATGAGCCCGCCATTCTAGGCGTGGCGCTCAACGAGGTGTTCGTGCCGATCCTGTGCAAGCAGTTCCCCGAAATCGTCGATTTCTACCTGCCGCCGGAAGGCTGCTCCTACCGCATGGCGGTGGTCACCATGAAGAAGCAGTATCCGGGCCATGCCAAGCGGGTGATGATGGGGGTGTGGAGCTTTTTGCGTCAGTTCATGTACACCAAATTCGTGATCGTGCTGGACGACGATGTGGATGCTCGTAACTGGGAAGACGTCATGTGGGCAATCACCACCCGCATGGACCCGGCCCGGGACACGGTGATGGTCGAGAACACCCCCATCGACTACCTGGACTTTGCCTCGCCGGTTTCCGGGCTGGGCTCCAAGATGGGCCTGGACGCCACCAACAAGTGGCCCGGGGAAACCGACCGAGAGTGGGGAACGCCCATCGTGATGGACGATGCCATCAAGACCCGCGTCGACCAGCGTTGGGAAGAGCTGGGTATCGATATTCCCCTGCCCGCACCGCGACACGGCTAGTGCTGCCGTGGGACTGAACGATTTGCCAAAAAGAGGCTTTCATGAGCGTTAATACGTCAACGTGTAAAACGCTGACCTGCCAGGTGACCGCCGTTGAAGATCTCAATCCCGATGTCTTCAGGGTGGTGATTGCCGGACGC
Organism: Halomonas sp. BC1; assembly: GCF_002078135.1. Lineage (NCBI taxonomy): Bacteria > Pseudomonadati > Pseudomonadota > Gammaproteobacteria > Oceanospirillales > Halomonadaceae > Halomonas > Halomonas sp. BC1. Next base: position 56,560 of record NZ_LFGS01000019.1, read on the forward strand.
GCAGAGGCAATGCAGCATGCGCCCGGCCAGTACCTGGAACTCAAGCTGGACGACGATACCTGGGTGCCTTTCTCGATCGCCAGCGCCGACCGCGGCGACGGCACCCTGGAGCTGCAGATCCAGCACTGGCCCGAGCGCGAGAACTCCCGCCGCTTACGCCAGTTGCTACAGGTGGCCAACCAGCTGACCGTACGCCTGCCCAGCGGTGACTGTGTGCTGGATGGGCAGAGTGAGCGCCCCCTGCTGTTGATCGCCGCAGGAACCGGGTTCGCGCAGATGAAAGCCATCGTCGAGGCGGCCCTGCGTGACCAGCCACAGCGGCCGATATCGCTGTGGTGGGCGAACCGCGAGCACCGCGACCTGTATGCCGAAGATCTGGCATGCCAGTGGGCTCAACAGGCCGAGCAGCTGTCGTTCCATGCGGTGACCGAGTTTCCGCTGACCGAATCTCTTGCTGCTGGCGAGCGTATTCACCACCACCAGGGGCGGGTCGACCTGGTGCTGGAGAGCCAGTTGGTGAAGGCGCTGGAAAAAACGCTGGGCACGCCGGAAGGCTGCGATATTTACCTCTCTGGTTCGCCGGGCATGGTGTACGCCTGCGTCGATGTGCTGGAGCGGCTGGGCGCGAGCAGTGAGCGTATGTTCTCGGATGTGTTTGCCTACGCTCCACGCCCTCACTAGAATGATCCACCGACGTAAGCAATAGAGCGGCAAGAGCCGCCTGTAGACCCTTGACGAGGAGGCTATATGGCCCATCATGATGAAGACTTCAAAGATGAATCCGGACTGTTGCCTATCGTGCTGGGCATCGTCGTGCTGGTCAGCATGAGTGCGCTGCCCGCCACCATCGGCTGGATTCAGGCCTTCAGTAACTGAGGCTGCCGCTGGCCTGACGGACAGGCCAGCCCCTTGAATGGAAAATCTTGCATGAAGAACCTCGAATGGCGGGTTGCCATTTGGCGTTTTGGCAGGCAGGATGAAACAGTATCGTCGTTATGACTTTTCATGAGGAAGCCGCCATGCATCATGCCGCGTGTTCAGACCGCCGCCAGCGCCAACCGGAAACGGTGGTGGGCGCGTGGGCGAATACGTCGCTGAGCGTCGCGTCTTTCCAGCCCGTTTATTATGCAGCGTATTGGTTTAGCCAGGGTGTGCCGCTGGCCGACGCCTGATGTCGGGCCGGCAGGCACACCGCACAGGTGACCTGCCGCATGCAAAAAGCCTCGGTGGGTTACCCCACCGAGGCTTTTTTCGTTTTACGCTGCGGTCAGCCAGGCTGGCCTGAACGGGCCACGGGTTTTCATTCAATGCAACACAGGAGCTGCACCATGTCTTACCGCAACCGCGCAATCGTTAGCCCCCAGGCCTTCCGTTATATCGGCTATGGCTATGGCTGGCGATTTAGTGACGCGCGGTCGGTGCAAGCTGCCACCTCCGATCGTGCTTGCCTGGGTGGCAAGGAAGGATTGCGATGTTTAGCGCTGTGTCCCACGATCTCGGAGAGTTGACCCATGAATGCCCCTATTGCCCCCCAATGCACGCCCCTGGCAAACGACCACGTCTCCTTGTCCTCCACGCCCTTGCCGTTGCCCGCTGAGCTGCGCCAGCGCATTGCCATCAATGCCCCCTTGGCCGTACAGATTGCCGAGCAGCAGCGTGCGGTACAACGTATTTTGAATGGCCAGGATGACCGCCTGCTGGTGGTGGTCGGGCCTTGCTCCATTCACGACCCGGACGCTGCACTGGAGTATGCCGACCGCCTGGCGGCGCTCAGCGACGACATTGGCCAGCATATCCTGCCGGTCATGCGTGTCTACGTGGAGAAGCCGCGTACCACGGTGGGCTGGAAGGGACTGGCCTACGACCCGCACCTGGATGGCAGCGGCGACATGCCTCATGGAATTGCCCTGTCGCGGGAGTTGATGCATGCGGTGGCCTCGCGCGGCTTGCCGGTGGCGACCGAGCTGCTGCAGCCCATGCTGGCGCCTTACCTGGATGACCTGCTGAGCTGGGTGGCGATTGGCGCGCGGACCACGGAGTCCCAGCTGCACCGGGAGCTGGCCAGTGACCTGACCGCCGCGGTGGGTTTCAAGAACGCCACTAGTGGCGATGTGCAGGTGGCCATTGACGCCATGCAGGCTGCGGCGCACGCCCATCAGCGGTTTGCCATGGACCGCCAGGGGCGCCCCATCATGCAGGAAACCGCCGGTAACCCGCACACCCATGTGGTGTTGCGCGGCGGGCACGGCGAGCCCAATTATCAGGCCCACCACGTGCAGGCGGCCATCGACACGCTGCAACGTGCGGGGCAGAACCCACGCCTGATGGTGGACTGCAGCCATGCCAACGCCCGCAAGGATCATCGTCGGCAAAGCGAGGTCATGCGGGAGGTACTGGCGCAGCGCCAGGCAGGCGAGGCCCGCCTGGTCGCGCTGATGCTGGAGAGCCATCTGGTCGAAGGCAAGCAGCCGCTGAGCCCGGGCCAACTGCGCTATGGCGTCTCGGTCACCGATGCCTGCGTGGGTTGGGAGACCACCGAGCGGCTGCTGAAGAGCGCCGCCGAACAGCTGGCCTGAGCGCGTTGACTGGCCTGGTCAGCCCCGTATCATAAGAGGTTCCTTTCGATAACGAGGTTGGCCATGGCCTTTACCCTTGAGCACCACGATCCAGATACCTATCGGCGCAAGGCGCGCATCATCAGCATCATCATGGCAGGGCAGCTGGTGGTGTTCGGCCTGCTGTTCTCCATGCTGCTGACCGCGACTTTCGGCAGCAGCTTCTGGCTGAATGCCCTCGGGGTGCTGCTGGGCCTGCTGGCGACCAGCGCCATGTTTGCGGCCCTGCGTGAGCGGCCCTGGATGGTGGAGATGCGCTACGTCTGGCAGCTCAAGCATCACCTGTCGCGTATTAGTAGCTATCTGCAGCCGCTGCGTCGTGGGGTAGAAGAGGACAATCGCCTGGCGCTGGATATCCTGACCTTTTATCACCAGGGCATGTCGCAACTGGCCGAGCTGAACGGCCGCACCACCGATGACGATGCCGAGCGGCTGGCCGAAAAAATGCAGGTCAAGGTCCGGCGCGAAGCGCTTGGCTTGCCCGCAGAGGTAACGTCTTTCGATCCGCATGATCTCAGCGCCTTCAAACCGTCATAACGGGAACCTGCCTCATGATCGCCAAGCCCATTACCTTTCGTCCGCTGTTGGCCATGGCCTCGGTGGCCCTGCTGGCAGGCTGTGCTAGCACCCCACCTGCGGCGGATACCCCCACCCGCACCACGGTGCATAGCACCGCGCCCTTGTTGCCTTCTGCACTGTTTCCCGGCAGTGCGGAGCAGTTCCAGGCCTGGCATTGCCAGCCGGCTCATCAGGATCTGGTCACCGCCTTGAATGGCGACGAATTGCGCTTGTGGTCGCTGCACGGTGCCTGGCGTTTGCCGCAGGCCGTGGTGGCCAGTGGTGCGCGTTATCAGGATGGCGAGATCAGTTTCTGGAACCGTGGCGAGCAGGCCCAGGTAGAGACGCCGCGGGGCCAGTTGCAGTGCCAGCAGGGGTTGGCACGCGCTGCGGCCACCCGTGCGGCACATCCGGGCGTCATGTTCCTGGCGCGAGGCAACGAGCCCGGCTGGAGTATCGAGCTGGCCCATGACGCACCGGTCATGACCTGGACCACGCAGTACGGCAATGAAACGAGCACGCTGCCTTATATGGTCAGCGTCATGGATAACGCCGCGGGTCGTGTGGTGATCGAAAACGCCGATGCCGAGTCGTTTTTCCGGGTAAGGATCGAGTCAGGGGCCTGTTTTGACGACATGAAAGGCCAGCCGTACCCTGCCCGTGTCACGGTCAGTATCGGCGGCGAACAGTACAAGGGGTGTGGCCAGGGCATTGCGCCCTGACCACAACTCTGAACTTCCCTTTATGCGGGGTCAGCAGCGATAAAGAAACGGCTCGGTGCGCCATTGAGGGTCGACGAAGTCAGTGGCGCAGAGTGCCGAAATATCGCCCCCTGCCCGTGACGCCAAGCGCGCCAGGGTTTCCAGCTCCAGCCCGCGAGGGGTGCTGACCTGTTCGCTGCTCTCCAGCGGTACCCAGCGCTCATCTTCCTGGGTGGCCAGGGTGAAGTTGAAGGGGTGAAAGCCGGGGAACCCGAGACGGATGTCGGTGGCGACCAGCGTATCGACGCCATCGATCTGGCGGATCTCGTAGCGCAGGAATGGCCCCGTGAACCAGGCCAGGCGCTCCCCTTTGGGGTTGCCAAGGGCCGCGCTTTCCAGTGCCACGTTACGCCGCAAGGGCTCAAGCGTAGGTGTGCGCTGGCGGTCGAACACGCTGATCAGACTCTCGTAGTAGTGATCGTCGTCAATGATCGTGGCGCGCCATAGGGCAATATTGAAGGGGGTGGGCTGCACCATTACCGGCGCCTGCTGCAGGTTGGCTTCGGCCAGGGCGGGGGCCAGGCGCTGCTCGACGTGCCACTTGGCGCCGGCGGCCAGCAGCAAGTAGGCGCTGGACACCGCCAGGCCCACGCGACACGCTTTTTGCACCTTGTGGGTCGAGGCGCCAATCAGCAGGGCCAGCAATAGCGGCAGCGTATAAAGCGGGTCGATGATGAACACGATCGGCCAGGCAGCCGGGGGCACGTCCAGCGGCCAGAACAGCTGGGTGCCGTAGGTGGTCAGGGCGTCCAGCAGTGGGTGGGTGGTCAGGCAGAGGACGTAGAACCACCACCAGTAGCGCAGGTGAACGGGGCGTTGACGTGTGGCGGGCCAGCGGTAGGCGGTCAGTAGAGCCAGCAGCGTACCCAGCCCCGTCAGCACGAACAGCGAATGGCTGAAGCCACGGTGCTCGGTGACATTGGCCACCGCATCGCCGTAGTCCAGCACTACGTCCAGGTCGGGCAGTGTGCCCAGTAGCGCGCCCACCACGATGGCCTTGCGGCCCCAGCGGCGCCCCAATATTGCGCCGCCCACAGCGGCACCCAGTGCCGCCTGTGTAATCGAATCCACTGATGCCTCCCGGGGTCGTCCCGTCTATCGCGTGATGGTGTTAGTATTATATGGATCTTTAGTGATGGTGATGAAATGTCGAAAAAGTGTCTAATAATGCCGCTGTCGATGATAGCAGGGCTAGTGGTATCGTTGTCGTTTGCACAGGCCGCTCCCGTGATCGAGGTACACAGTGACCCCCACTGCGGCTGTTGCAGCGACTGGGTAAGCCACCTGGAAGAGGCTGGCTTCGAGGTCGACCACCACCGCCATGATGGGGTGCGCGCCATCAAGATAGAGCATGGCGTTACCCCTGAGTTGGCGTCCTGTCATACGGCGCTGGTAGAGGGCTATGTCATCGAGGGCCACGTGCCAGCGGCTGACATTCAGCGCCTGCTGGAGGAACGCCCGGCCATTGCTGGCCTGGCCGTACCCGGAATGCCGCATGGTTCACCGGGCATGGAAACCGGCAGGGTAGACGACTACGCGGTGCTCGGATTCACCCACGATGCGCGTCCGCCTGCTATCTTTAGCGAGTATCTTCAACCATAGCAAAGGGTTAGCGCTGACCCACAGGTGCTGCACTTGACCAGAGAGAGACGACTCAATGCAATTTCTACATACCATGGTGCGCGTCCATGACCTGGACGCCTCGCTGCACTTCTACTGCGACCTGCTAGGCCTCAAGGAAGTACGCCGTAAAGAGAATGAGAAAGGGCGTTTTACGCTGATATTCCTGGTTGCGCCGGACGATGAAGAGCGCTCAGCGCGCCTGACGGCACCCGAGCTGGAACTGACCTACAACTGGGATCCCGAGGAGTACACCGGCGGGCGCAATTTCGGTCACCTGGCTTACCGTGTCGAGAACATCTACGACCTGTGCCAGAAGCTGCAGGACAATGGCGTCACCATCAATCGTCCGCCTCGGGACGGCTATATGGCGTTCGTGAAGTCGCCGGATGGCATCTCCATCGAACTGCTGCAAAAAGGCGATGCCCTGGCACCGCAAGAGCCCTGGGCATCCATGGAAAACAGCGGCAGCTGGTGAATGAGCAGGAGCACACGCAAGGTGAAAGCACACTATCGTAATACGTTGATGGGGCTGAGTCTGGCGCTACTGGTGGCGGCCTGTGGTAGCTCACCGCAGCAGGAGCGAGTGGATGCGCCCCCCCGTGGTGAACTGTCGGGGCCGGTCGTCGAGCAGCGCTGGAACCTGCTGCTGGTGGGGACCGATGAGCGTTTGTCGATGCCCAGTACGCCATTTTTCCGCATTGGGCGCGATGGCAAGGTGAGTGGTTCGGATGGCTGCAGCCAGTTTACCGGCACCGTTAGTCTGGGGGAGAGTCAGCGCATCGAGTTCAGCGAGTTGGCATCCACCCGCATGGCCTGCCCGAACATGGAAGATGCCAAGCGGGTCACGGACATGCTGGATACCGCCTACCGCTACCTGATCGACCATGATCGGCTGGTGTTCTTCGGCCCGGATAGCCGGGTGCTGGGCGGCTGGCGCAAAGCCAACGGCTAGCAGCGGTAGGGGCGGTTTTAATGCGTGAAGGGCGGATTGAAGCGGGCAATGAAGCGCGCATCGATCCGCTTTTTCCATTTCCACACCCAGCGGCCTGAAAAACCGATGGCGCCTCGACTGGCAATGGCACGACCGTCACCCGTGCCAATCAGTGCCAGCACATGCCTGGGGGGCTCCCAGGTGGCCAGCGGGGCGCCGTGGCAAGCGGCTCGCAGGTTATCGGCCAGCACGGGCCCCATGCGCACTGCGTACACGCCGGCCTTGGGCAGTGGCGGCGTGTGCTGGCCGAAAGCTGCACAGTCTCCCGCCGCAAATATCCCCGAGTGGCCTGTGACTTCGAGGGTCGTGTTCACGCTGATGAACCCCCGTTCGTTGCGGGGCAGCGCGGTTTGCTCGAGCCAAGGCTGGCCCACGGCGCCGGTGGCCCAGAGCACGATATCGGCGTCGATACGCTGGCCTGCTTGTGTATTCACGCCGCCCGCCACCAGGGCGCTGCCCCGTAATCCCGCGTGTACGGCAATATCGGCCCGTTGAAGTGCGCGCAGCACCAGCCTGCGCGGTAGCCAGCCAGCGCCAGGCAGCAGCGAGGGGGACGCGCTGATGATGGCGCCTTTCCATGCCACGTCGGGACGCCGCTGGCGCAGCTGTGCCAGTACGCTCATCAGGGTTTCACAGCCCGCCGCACCGCCCCCCCACGCTCACCACGTTCTGCCGTGTGCCGGGAGGCAGCCGGTCGACATCCTCCAGCAGCGCCTGCCAGCGATGGTGCAGAGAACCGAGTGGCCGCATGGCCAGCAGGGCGGGCAGCGTGCGCTCAGCGTTTTCGGCGTGCTGAGGCTGCTGGAGAGTTGCGCCCACGTTGAGCGAGGCCACGTCGAAGGCCACCACATGGCCGTCCTGCAGAGTGACCTGGTGTTTCGTGGGGCACAGGGCCACGGCCGGTGAGGCGATGAGTCGAGCCCCCGCCCGCTGGCAGAGCGCGGCGATATCCAGCTGGGTGTCGCGCAGCGTGCACTCCCCCGCAAGCCAGGCAGGCACGCCACCGGAATAGGCGGCAAGTGGGCTATCGCTGACCACCGTGAGCGATATCGTCGGGTCCGGGCGCTGGGCAAACGCTTCCAGCACGAAGGCGTGGGCGTGGCCTGCGCCGACCAGCAATAGCCGCTTGGGTGGGGGCATCGGGGATACTCTTGTGTCGAAGGCTGCAGGGCAGCGTCAAGGGCAAAGAACGCACCGGTTCTTGCCAGCCTGTTTGGCAAGATAGAGGCCCTGGTCGGCGCGTTCAAGCCATTGCCGAGGCGATTCATGGGCGTGTAGCAGCGTGGCTCCCATACTGATCGAGACCGGCGCCGCCACGGCGAAGCGGACGTTTGCGACGGCTAGCCGTACGCGGTTGGCAAACTGCAAGGTGCCCTCATGGTCGAGCTCCCTGGCCAGAATCATGAACTCTTCTCCGCCCCAGCGGCCAAGGTGGTCTCCCTGACGCAAGGTGCCCTGCACCACTGCGACCAGATCGCGCAACACATCATCGCCTACCGCATGTCCATGAGTGTCATTGATGCACTTGAAATCGTCGATGTCGAACAGAATGAGCGCCATGCTGGTGTGGGTAGGGTCGATACTGTCGAGCACCAGTTCGGTATAGTAACGGTTCCAGCACTGGGTCAGGGCGTCCTTGTGCGCCAGGGTTTCCAGCCACTGATTCGTGGCGACGAGCTGCTGGTTGAGATTGGCGATTTCGATGGCCGTGATGACCGAGGTCAAGTCATCGGCCAGCTCGGCAAGGCTGTTGATCTCGGATGCGAGCCAGTAGCCGACAGTATGCGGGCAGCTCAGTTCGGGCAGCAGTGGCACGGCGTGACGACGACGAAACAGCATCAGCCACGCTGGCTGTGCGTCAGCAACATGAACACTGACGGCAATCCCGCCCGCGCACTCGCCATCAAGCTCGATGGCCTCCGTGTCGTCCAGCGGTGCTGCCAGGGACGTGATGGCCGCTAGAAGCTGGCGCTCAGGGGGGCACTGGCCAAAGCAGGCCAGCTCTTCCTGATAATAGAGCGCTATACCGACCGCTTGAAAGATGCGACACCAGCTTTGTCCGTGACGTTGAACGAGATGCTCGATACTGCATGTGTGCTGCATGTCTTTGAGAATCGAGCGTCTTCGCCGCCTCAGGCGTATACGCCTCTCCGTTGCATTGGCGGCCTTCAAAAGACGCAGGCGCTGGCTGGCAAGGTCGATGAAGAGCGTCAGCCACTGGGTTTGCTCATGAGTATCCGGCGTTGGATAAGCCACATAGCCCCAAATGCCGAACTCGCCTTGGATGTCGCGATAGTCCAGCCCGAGCGTGGACAAAGAGGCGAGCGAGGTGATGAGCCGCAGCGCATGGGGGGCTGCCTGTTGGCCAGCAGGCGAAAGATAGTAGGTCAGGTGCAGGGCTTTGGCGTCGTGAAGACGGTACAGGGCGATGGGCTGCTGACGGTTGATATGGTACAGCGTGCTGGCCAGCCCCTTCAGCAGCGTATCCGGGTCGGGTGCCGAACCAAGGGTCGATAACGCCCGGTGCAGATAACTCGGTTCGGGAAGATAAGGCGTCTGGCTCATCCTGGCAGACTCCTGGCGCGCTAGCGGCCGTCTTGCGTGTGCACGGTTTAGTTTAATTCGGAATTGAAGTAATGATTCAATCAGAAGGTTAACCGTTATTCAACTCTTATTGAAGAATCACTTCACATTGGCGGCATGAATGAAAAAAGCATGTTTGCCGAGCGTTTGATAGCCGCCATGCAAGCGGCAGGGTACGAAGCCCGGCCCTCCGTTCTGGAGCGTGAATTCAATCTGCGCTATTGGGGAAAACCCATCACCTTCCAGGCGGTCAGGCGCTGGTTGCGGGGAGACTCGTTTCCAAGCCAGGAAAAGCTGCTGGTTCTGGCCCAGTGGTTGTCCGTCTCTCCGCACTATTTGCGTTACGGCGCGGCTGAGGTGGTGGGTGTCAAGGAGCCTGCCGCCGCCTGGCAGGTATCCCCCGATGCCGATGAACTGAGGCTGTTGGCCCTGTATCGCCAGTTACCCCAGGCACAGCGGAAACTGGTGCGCGACATCATGGAAAACTTCGTAAACGACCCACAACCCCCCTGATCCATCGCACCCAAGCGCCCCTGCCCGCGGTGGTCATTCGCCACGGCGCCAGTGAAAGTAGCGGTTCAACCAGGCTAGCACACGCTCGGGTTTGTGCGCGTTCTTCCATACGCCTGCGGTGGCCTTGGCCGCTTCGCCCAGGGTGGGGTAGGGGTGAATGGTGCCGAGCAGCTTGTTCAGCCCCAACCCGTGTTTCATGGCCAGGGTGAATTCGCCCAGCCACTCGCCAGCGTTTTCCGCCACGATGGTGGCGCCCAGAATCTTGTCCTTGCCGGGCACGGTCAGCACCTTGATGAAGCCTTCGGTGGCACCTTCGGCAATGGCGCGGTCGCTGTCGCGCATGGCGTAGCGGGTCACTTCGTAGGCAATGCCTTTGGCGGTGGCCTCTTTTTCATTCAGCCCCACCCGCGCCACTTCCGGCTGTACGTAGGTCACGGCGGGCATGAAACGGTAATCCACGGCGAAGCTTTTCAGCTCGCCAAACAGGGCGTTGACGGCGGCGTGCCAGGCCTGATGCGCCGCCGCATGGGTCAGCTGATAGGGACCTGCCAGATCACCGCAGGCCCAGATGTTGGGCACCCGGGTTTGCAGCCGCTCATTGAGGGCCAGGGTGCCGACCTGGGTCGTACTGATGCCCAGTGTTTCCAGCCCCAGGCCTTCCACGTTGGCCTGACGCCCCGCGCTGACCAGCAAATAATCGAACGCCAGCGTCAAGCGTTCCCCCTGGTGCTCGATGACGAGCTGGTGTGCACCGTCTGCCTGGCTGACTTCCAGCGCAGTGGCGCCCGTCATCACCGTCACGCCTTCCCCGGAGAGCGTGCCTGCCACATGCTCGCCTACCTCGCTATCTTCACGGCCCAACAGCTGGGGCGCACCTTCAACCAGGGTGACCTGACTGCCCAGCCGAGCAAAGCTTTGGCTGAGTTCGCAGCCAATGGCGCCGCCGCCCAGCACCACCAGGCGCTTGGGCAGCTCGGTGAGCGACCACAGGTTTTCCGAGGTGAGCAGTGGCGCGTGCTCGATGCCGGGCAGCGGCGGCACCCGTGGGCGAGCCCCCGTGGCCAGCACGATATGGCGCGCGGTGAGCGTGGTATTCCCCACGCGAACTTGCCAGGGCGTGACGAGCTGGGCGTGGTCCTGATACACCGTGACCCCCAGCCCGGTATAGCGCTCGACGCTGTCGTGGGGCTCGATGTCGGCAATGGCTTGATGGACATGGCCCATCACTTTGGCAAAGTCCACCTCGGGGGCACTGGCGCTGACGCCAAACCGATGGGCGGTGCGAATCTCGTGGGCCGCCCGTGCCGCCCGTATCAACGCTTTGGAAGGCACGCAGCCGGTATTCAGGCAGTCGCCGCCCATCTTGTGCTTTTCAACGAGGGCTACCTTGGCGTTGACGGCGCTGGCGATGTAGCTGGTGACCAGCCCCGCCGAGCCACCGCCGATCACCACGATGTCGTAATCGAAGCGTGCAGGCCGGGTAAAGTCCTGGTAAACCTTGCGTGTTTGCACGGCGGCGGCAATACGCCGGGCCAGCCAAGGAAACACCGCCAGCAGTGCAAACGAAGCCAGCAGCCCCGGCGAGACGATCCCCCCCAGGCTCTCCAGCTCACCCAGCTGGCCGCCCGCGTTGACGTAGACGGCCGTGCCCGGCAGCATGCCCAGCTGGCTCACCCAGTAAAACGTGGTGAGCTTGATCCGCGTGAGTCCCATGACCAGATTGATCATGAAAAACGGGAAGATCGGCACCAGGCGCAGCGTGAACAGATAGAACGCGCCGTCCTTCTCCACGCCCCGGTTGACCGTCTCGAACTGGCGGGGAAAGCGCTTTTCAATCGGCCCACGAAACAAGAAGCGCGAGAGCAGGAACGCCAGGGTGGCCCCCAGGGTGCTGGCAAAGGAGATGATCAGCAGCCCCCAGCCCAGGCCAAACAGTGCCCCGCCCAGTAGCGTCAACAAGGCCGCACCGGGCAAGGAGAGCGCCGTCATCACCACATACACCGCGAAGAACAGACCCGCCACTTGCCAGGGAGACTGCTGGAACGCGGCCTGAAACTGGCTGCGGTAGGCCTGCAAGGTCTCTAGGGTAAAGAAGGTGTGGGCGCCACTGACGTAAAAGCCCAGTATGGCCAACAGCAGCAGGGTGATGAGCAGCAGGCGCTGACGATTCATGGCAGGCTCCGGGAGAGGAAGAGGTGATGGTCAGTGACGATACGCGAGAATGCCTTACACACTCGCTTGATGAAGTTGTTGCCAGCGAAACCAGTCTTCGGGGCGGTCGATGTCCCACATGGTGTCGGGGTAGGCGGCCTCCAGGCCCAACGCGGCAAGGCGTTCGCGGGTTACGCTCAGCACCTGCTCGGTGCCCCAGGGAATCGCCGTGAACAGCTCGGGGTAGTCCTGGTGGCTGCCAATCAGCCCGTAGCCGCCATCTTCGGCGGGCAGAATGACCACATCAAAAGTGGCCAGGGCTGCTCGGCAGCGTCGCAGCATAGCCACGCTGATGCTGGGACAGTCGGTGCCCATGACCATGGCCGGGTAGCCTGACGTGTGATTCAGTGCCCGGCGAATGCGCATGCCCACGTCGCCAGGCTGCTGGGCCGCCAAGGCAATGCCATGCTGCGCCTGCAGCTCCAGAAACAGCGGGTGATTATGCTCCAGCGAGGTCCAGAGCGTGACCTGGCTCGCCCCCAGGGCGTCGCAGGCCGTGGCCACGCAGTGTCGCACCATGGTGGCATGAGCATCGGCGGCCCCTTGAGGGCCTAGAGCAGGGATTAGCCGGGTCTTGGCATGGCCGGGCAGTGGGGCCTTGGCCAACAGATGCAAGTGGGCAGACAGTAAGTCAACGGGCATCACGGTACTCCTTGGCCAGTTGCGTGGCACTGACGCCACGCCAGTAGCGGTAGCGCAGCCGCCACATCAGGCAGATGGTTGTCCAGGCGCCCTGCTGGTCCCAGCGCCTACCTGAGCTTACCACTTTATGGGGCAGACAGGCGGGCGGTGAGTACGCCTTCAAGCGCTTGCTGAGTTCGATATCTTCCATCAGCGGCTGGTCGGGAAAGCCGTCCAGCGCAAAAAACGTCTCACGACGCACGAACAGTCCCTGGTCGCCGGTGGCGATGCCGCTGAGCCGAGAGCGTCGGTTCATCAGCGCGGCGACGAGCGGCAGCCAGCGGCTTTGCCCTGCAAGACGAATGTCAAAGCGCCCCCAGTGGCGGTGCAGCAGCGCCTGGCAAAGCGCATCGATGGCCCGGGTTTCATGGCCCCAGGGCAGGTGGGTATCGGCGTGCAGGAACAGTAGCAGGGGCGCTCGCGCCTGCCGGGCGCCCAGGTTCATCTGCCGCGCTCTGCCCGGCGGGCTTTCGAGCACCGCGTCGGCCAGCGGGGTGGCGAGTGCCACGCTGGCGTCGCGACTGCCGCCATCCACCACCAGCACTTCGACGCCTTGCGAGCGTAGCGGTTGCAGGCGCATCAGCGTGGCGTGAATGCTCACCGCTTCATTAAGCATCGGGATGATGAGCGTCACCCTGGGAAGCCCGGGGCCGTGGTCAGTCGAGGACAAGCACGTCGCCTCCCGCTGCCGAGGCGTCGGCCTCGTCGTGGGTGACCAGCAGGGTTGGTAGCCCGGCGTCGCGGAGCTGCCCGAACACCAGCGCACGCATTTCCTGGCGCAGCGCCGTGTCCAGTTTGGAAAACGGCTCGTCCAGCAATACGGCCCGGGGCTGGGAGAGCAGCAAGCGCATCAGCGCGACCCGGGCTTGCTGCCCGCCGGAAAGGGTGGTCGGGTCACGCGCTTCGTAACCGGCCAGCCCGACCTGAGCCAGCGCATGGGCCACCTGTGCCTGGGGTTGCGGGCTGCGCTTGGGCAGGCCAAAGCGCAGGTTGCCCGCCACGCTAAGGTGGGGGAACAGCAGCGGGTCCTGAAACAGCAGGCCGATGCCACGCCGCTCTGCTGGCAGGGGGGGAGAGCTCGCGCTCGCCCAGCCATAGACGGCCTTCGGCACGAAAGGGGGCGGCGAGAAAACCGGCCAGCAAGGCCAGCAGGGTCGATTTGCCCGAGCCGGAAGGCTCCATGACGGTCAGCACGTCGCCGGGGGCGATGGTGGCTTCGATGTGGAGCAGTTCGCGCTCAGCCAGGAAAATGCGCACCTGCTCCAGGGTCAGGGCATGTCGAGCTGTGTTCATTACCGGGCTCCTTCGTTGGATGAGACGCTGCGGGGCGCTCCCAGCCAGCGGGGGATCGCCAGCGCCAGCATGAAACCCGCCAGCGGCAGAACGGCCTGCACCAGCGCCCAGACGCCAATCAAACGGCGATTGCCGCCGGATGCGAGGGCGACCGCCTCAGTGGTCACGGTGGAAACCCTGCCCGCCCCCAGCAGCTGCGTGGGCAGGTACTGGCTGATGCTCACGGCCAACCCGACGGCCAGCGACGTCAGCAGCGGGGCGAGCAGCAGCGGCAACCGCACCCGCCAAAACGCGAGGTTGGGCGTGACGCCCAGCGACTGTGCCATGTGAATCCAGCGCGGGTCGAGCTGGCGATAGGCTTCCGCCAACGACAGGTAAAGATAGGGCAGCACGAACAGCAAATGGCCCGCCATCACCAATGCCAGCTGCGGGCGAATCCCGAGGCTTTCCGCCGCTACGATCAAGCCAAACAGAAACGCAATCTGCGGCACCAGTAACGGCAAGTACAGCAGCCACAGGGCACGGGAAGGACGAATCTGCTGGCGCTGCTCATGCTCCAGCGCCGCCACCACCAATAGCGCCGCCACCCCCGTGGAGACCACCGCAATGGCCAGGGTCGTCCGCAGGGGACCTGCGAGCTGAGGGGCGCTGCGCTGCCAGTGGTCCAGGGTCAACACTTGCGGAAACAGCTCAGGAAAGCGCCAGAAACCGGCCACCGAAAACAGCGCCAGCCCCGCCAGGGCCGCCAGGGCGGCGACGGTTACCAGGGTCAGGCCGCCTCGGCCCGCAATCTTCACTGCCGTGGCGCCGCGCTGGCGGCTGCCGTTGACGAGCCAGCCCCGGCTTGACCAGCGCACACCCTGCTCCATGAGCCACCAAAGCAGCAGGGCCAGCACCGTGACCCCCAGTTGCAGCACGGCCGCGGCAGAGGCCATCAGGCGGCGGGTGATGTCCGGGTCGTTGAGCCAGCCCAGAATCGACACGCTGAGGGTCGGCGGCAGGCGCGGGCCCAGAATCAGCGCCATATCCACTACCGAGGTAGCGTAGGCGATCACCGCGTAGACCGGCAGCCGAATCAGCGGGTAGAGCGAGGGCAGCACCACCTTCAGCCAGCCGATTACCGGGGTATAGCCCAGCGACCGGGCAAGCCGAAGCCGCTTTTCGGGCTGCAGCTGGGGCAGCGCTGCCAGGCTCATCAGTAGTAGGAAGGGCGCTTCCTTGAGCACCAGGCCAAGGGTCAAGGCCACCCCCCAGGGGTCATTGACCACTAGCGCGTCAGGCGGGCTCTCCCAGCCGGTCAGCCAGGGCGAAAAGAGCCGCGCCGTCAGGCCGGACGGGGCGATCAGGAAGGCAAAACCAAAGGCCACCGCCGCATGGGGAATCGACAGCAGTGGCGACACACACCGTCGCAGGCTGCGGTCCAGCCAGGTGCCCTGGCTGGCGGCCAGAAACAGCACCACCACCAGCAGCGCCAGGGCAGTGCTGGCCAGGCCGCTGAACAGGCTGACCAGCACCGAGCGGCCCAGCCCCGGCTGGGCCATTAGCTGCTGCCAGGGGGCGAGGCTCAGCTGCTCGCGACCAATGACCGGCAGATAGCCAAAGGCGGGCAGCACCACCATGGCCAGCCCTGCCGTCACCGGCAGGACCAGCAGCGCCACGAGGGTAATGGGCGCCAGCCGCAGCATCATGAACGAAAGGCCATGCTTAGTTGACGCCGTAGCGCTCGAGCCAGGCGGCTTGCAGGGCGGTCATCCAACTGGGGTGGGGCTCGGCGAGGGTATTGGAGAGAGCGTCGGCAGGCAGGGCCGAAGGATGGTGGTCGCCCTCCTCGAACAGCGCCTGTTGCGCATCGCTGAGCTGGTCGATGGCCAGCACGCTGCGGTCGCCCCACATGCTCAGCGACTGCTTCTGCGCTTGCGCCTCCGGCGAGAGCAGGAAGTTGGCCAACGCCATGGCGCCCGCCTTGTGGGGCGAGTTATAGGGAATCGCTACAAAGTGGACGTTGCCCAGGGTGCCCCCTTTCAGCACATAACTGCGCACGCTGTCCGGCAACTCGTACTCCATCACGGCCACGGCGGCATCGGTGGGGTAGAAGGAGAAGGCCAGGCTGATCTCGCCATCGCTCATCAGCGTGCGCAGATTGGGGCCGGATGCAGGGAAGCTGCGGCCGCTGCGCCACAGGTGGGGGTGCAGCGCATCCAGGTAGGCCCACAGCGGAGCCGTGATGGCCTCGAAATCCGCGTCTTCGACAGGCTGATAGAGCGCCTCGTCTTGTTCCGTCAGTTCGATCAGCGCCTGCTTCAGGAAGGTACTGCCGGTGAAATCGGGGATGCGCGGGTAGCTGAACTGACCGGGATTCTGCTGCGCCCAATCCAGCAAAGCTTCGATGCTCTGGGGAGGCGTGTCGATGTGGGCGCTGTCGTAGAAGAAGGTGATTTGCGCCTTGCCCCAGGGGGATTCATAGCCTTCGGTGGGCAGCGTGAAGTCCGTCACTACCTCGGGGTTGTCGTCGGGGTGGGTGAGGGCGAAATGGGGCAGCGAGTCGGCAAAAGGGCCGAACAGCAGGTCCTGGGCGCGCATGGCGGCAAAGTTCTCACCGTTGATCCAGATCAGGTCGATACTGCCATCGTCGTGATTCCTCGCCTGCTTTTCTCCCAGCACCCGAGCCACGGCGCTGCTGGTGTCATCGAGCTTGACGTGCTCGACGCGCACGCCGTAAGTGGTGCGCATCTGCCCGGCGACCCAGTCGATGTAGCGATTGGTGCGGTCATCGCCACCCCAGGCGTTCCAGTACACGGTCTGGCCTTCGGCATCGGCCAGGACGCTTTCCCACTCCTGTTGGTCGGGCTGTGCGACCACCGGCGTTGTCAGGGTCGCTAAAGCAAGCGCCACGGCGGTGGCTAAAGCAGAGCGTGATTTCATCGAATGCCTCGTAACGTCAGTCGGTTATAGCGCGGTTTGTAAACATTGAAGCTCACCATGCACGTGGTCAATGATCGCGGGCGACAAATAGTGCTCTACCCTGTCACGGACATGGGTGATGACGGCGTCGTTGGTCAGCTCTGCCGACCAGTCTTCGCCCTGGCGCTGTTCATCCTGGCGGTGCAGATGCTGGGCGCGCCACTTGGCGCACCAGGTGAGCGACCAGAGCCAGGTGGCGCGTCGACAGGCCATCAGCGTCTCGACATTCGGCAGGGTTTGCCCCTGCGTTGACATCTGCGTCTGCCAGCGGCGGTAGAAAGCGACCACCTCGTCCAGGCTGAGCACCGCTTGGCTATTCAGGTCCCAGGTCGTCGAGGTGTAGAGCGACGTGTGCGCCAGGTCGATGCCCGGCAGGCCATAGCGGCATTTTTCCAGATCGACCAGGATGGCGCGCCCGGTATCCGTGACCAGGAAGTTGCCGGGATGGGTATCAAAACTGATCAGGGTCGGTGAGGCATTGGGCAGCGTGCGGGGCAGTAAATCCAGCTCCTGCTGAATGCGCTGGCCAATCCCGGCGGGTAGCTGTGCTTTCGCCAACCAGCTCGCCTGTTGATGCACTTCCGCTACCATGGCCTGCCAGGGGTCGGCAGGGGCCAGTAGCGGTGCCCGAGCGGTCGTGCATGGCAGGGGTTGGCAGTGCAGGCTGGCAAGGGCATCGGCGATGGACGATAAATCTCCGGGCAGTTCAGCCAAACGCCCGTGAATCGCATCGACCAGCAGCGCCCCCCGGGGTAGCTCTGGGGTGGCGGGGAGCACATGGTGTAAGCACGGCGTATGTCCGCCCTGGCTGGCACGTGCATAGCAGGCGGCCTGGTAGTCCAGGTTGGCCTGCGGTGGCAGGTTCATCTGGCTCTGCTTGGGCAGCCTGGCGACCCAGTCTTCCCGCTGGCGGTGAATCCAGACATGGTCGTGAGCCAGGCCGGTGTCAGCCATGGGGGAGAGCGACCGATAGTCGATCCCCTCGCGCTGCAAGGTGGCTGCCAGCGCCTGCAGGCGTGCCGCTGAAAGAGTGGACATCGTGATTGTTCCGCGCAATGAAAGCCGTGGTGGCGCTGATGGGAGAGGGGCTCACCAGGGTGCCAAGTGGTTGCCAGATACTGTAACAAAAACGGCACCCCGGAGGGTGCCGCTGCGTCGCTGTCGCCTTACATGGCCGCAATCTTGGCCTGCTGCTCTTCCAGCAGTTGCCGGGTGGCCTGGAATTCGGCGAGCTTTGCCCGCTCCTTTTCCACCACCGCCACGGGGGCCTTGGCAATGAAGCCGTCGTTGCCCAGCTTTTTCTCGATGCCGCCAATCAGCTTGTCCTGCTTGTCGATCTCCTTGGCAAGACGGGCAAGCTCGGCGTCCTTGTCGATCAGGTCGGCCATGGGTACCAGCACTTCCATATCACCGACGAGCTGGGTGGCCGAGAGCGGCGCTTCATCCGGGTTGGCCAGCCACGTGACGCTTTCCAGTTTGGCCAGCTTGGCCAGGAAGCGGCGGTTCTGGTCCAGGCGTTCGGCGTCTTCCGGCTGGCCCTTGGTCAGCAGCACGTCCAGCGGCTTGCCGGGGGCAATGTTCATTTCGGCGCGGATGTTGCGCACCGCGATGATCACGCCCTTCAGCCACTCGATATCCCGGGTGGCCTGCTCGTCGATCTTGCTCTCGTCGGCTTCTGGCCATGCCTGGTGCATGATGGACGCGCCATCGCCCATGTAGGTGCCCGCCAGAGGGGCGACCCGCTGCCAGATCTCTTCCGAGATGTAGGGCATCATCGGGTGGGCCAGGCGCAGGATGGTTTCGAGCACCCGCACCAGGGTGCGGCGCGTGCCGCGCTTACGCTTCACTAGCGCTGCCGCTTGCGACGTCCTGTCTCCCGCGGCATTGGTACTTCCCTGTACGTCATCTTCCCACAGCACCGGCTTGGAAAGCTCGAGGTACCAATCGCAGTACTCGTTCCAGACGAACTCGTAAAGCGCCTGGGAGGCGTGGTCGAAGCGGTACTCGTCCATCGCCTTGGTGACCTGCGCTTCGGTTTTCTGCAGCTGGGAAATGATCCAGCGGTCGGCCAGCGAGAGCTCCACTTCCTCGCCCTGGTTGCCGCAGTCTTCGCCTTCGGCGTTCATCAGCACGTAGCGCGAGGCGTTCCACAGCTTGTTGCAGAAGTTGCGGTAGCCATCCAGGCGGTTCATGTCGAACTTGATATCGCGCCCGGTGGTGGCCTGTGAAAGGAAGGTAAAGCGCAGCGCATCGGTGCCGTGGGGCTCGATGCCGTCTTTAAATTCCTCTTTGGTGGCTTTGGCAATCGCCTTGGCTTTCTGAGGCTGCATCATGTTGCCGGTGCGTTTTTCCAGCAGCGCATCCAGGGTGATGCCGTCGATCAGGTCGATGGGGTCAAGCACGTTGCCCTTGGACTTGGACATCTTCTGGCCTTGGCCGTCGCGCACCAGGCCGTGGACGTAGACGGTCTTGAAGGGGACTTCGCCGGTGAATTTCAGCGTCATCATGATCATCCGGGCGACCCAGAAGAAGATGATGTCGAAACCGGTGACCAGCACGCTGGAGGGGTGGAAGGTGTCCAGCTCCGGGGTTTTTTCCGGCCAGCCCAGGGTGGCGAAAGTCCACAGGCCCGAGCTGAACCAGGTGTCCAGCACGTCTTCGTCCTGGGTCAGTACGACGTCAGCGCCGAGGCCATGCTTCTCGCGGGCTTCCTCTTCAGTTCGAGCCACGTACACATTGCCGTCGGCGTCGTACCAGGCAGGAATGCGGTGGCCCCACCACAGCTGGCGGGAGATACACCAGTCCTGCAGGTCGCGCATCCAGGCGAAATACATGTTTTCGTAGTTTTTGGGCACGAATTGGATGTCGCCATTCTCTACCGCCGCGATGGCGGGCTTGGCCAGGCTTTCCACCGCCACGAACCACTGGTCGGTGAGCAGCGGCTCGATGACATCGCCGGAGCGGTCGCCGTAGGGCAGCGTGTTATTGACGCTTTCCACTTGCTCCAGCAGGCCGAGCGCGTCCATGTCCGCAACGATCTGCTTGCGTGCCTCGAAACGGTCCAGGCCCGCGTACTTGGCCGGCAGGCTGGCGTCTTCATCGGGCTGCGGTTGACCTTTCAGGTCGAAGATTTCCGCCTGCTCCAGGAGGGTGGCATCCTTGGTGAAGACGTTGATCAGTAGGTGGTTCTGACGCTTGCCGACTTCGTAGTCGTTGAAGTCGTGGGCCGGGGTGATCTTCACGCAGCCAGAGCCCTTCTCCATGTCGGCGTGCTCGTCGGCCACGATGGGAATGCGGCGGCCCACCAGCGGCAGTTCGATGAACTTGCCGACCAGCGATGCATAGCGCGGGTCTTCCGGGTTCACGGCCACGCCGGTGTCGCCCAGCAGGGTTTCCGGGCGGGTAGTGGCGACCACCACGTAATCCTTGCCGTCGTCGGTTTTGACGCCATCGGCCAGCGGGTAGCGGAAGTGCCAGAAGCTGCCCTGCTGCTCCTTGTTTTCGACTTCCAGGTCGGAAATGGCGGTGTGCAGGGTGGGGTCCCAGTTCACCAGCCGCTTGCCGCGATAGATCAGGCCCTCTTCATGCAGGCGCACGAAGACTTCCTGAACCGCCTTGTAGAAGCCATCGTCCATGGTGAAGCGCTCACGGCTCCAGTCAACGCTGGCGCCCATGCGGCGCAGCTGGCGGGTAATGTGGCCGCCAGACTCCTCCTTCCACTCCCACACCTTGTCGATGAAGGCATCCCGGCCAAGGTCATGGCGGGTCTTGCCTTCTTCTACGGCAATCTTGCGCTCCACCAGCATCTGCGTGGCGATACCCGCGTGGTCGGTGCCTACCTGCCACAGGGTGTTGTTGCCCTGCATTCGTTTCCAGCGCGTCAGGGTATCCATGATGGTGTCCTGGAACGCATGGCCCATGTGCAGGCTGCCGGTAACGTTGGGCGGCGGAATCATGATCGAGAAGGGTTGGCCATGACCCGATGGCGCGAAGCGATTGTCGGCTTCCCAGCGCTCGTACCAGCGGGTTTCGATCTGTTCGGGTTGGTAGGTCTTATCCATGGAGTCACTCACAGCAGAGACGCCCCGCCTAGCGAGGTATCGAATTCATAGGTCAAGGATGCAAAATGGCGACAAGTATAGCGCGACTCGCCTGGGGGCGTCAGGGGTGTATTGACGGATCAAGAATGCGTCCTTAAACCCCGCATGGTCAACAGGCCAACCACGGGGCCGGGCAGTAGCCACCAGGTCACCCAGGGCCCCTGGCTTTCCCATAGCGACGTTACCAGCGCGATGGATGGGATGGTCAGCGCAAAGCCGATGGCATTCATCATGGCCAGGGCGGCACCCAGCCGCTCGGGGGGCGCGCTGGCCGATGCCAGGGCCGAAAACTGCGCCGAATCGGCAATCACGCTGATGCCCCAGAGCGCCAGCAGGGCCAGCAGGAACCCTGGCGAAAGGCCCGCCAGCAGCGGGTATAGAAGGCATAGGGTGCCGGATACCGCCAGCGCTACGAAGGCCACCTTTGCGCTGCCTATGCGACGGCTCCAGCGGCCTGCCAGCACACACCCGGGCAGGCCCAGCGCGATCACGGCAAAGCTGAGCCACGGCTGAAGGCTGGCGGCGGCGCTGAGCCGTTCCAGCTCTCTGGCCACCAGCAAGGGGACCAGCGCCCACAGGGCGTAGAGTTCCCAGCAGTGGCCAAAATAGCCCAGCGAGGCGGCGCGGAAAGCTTTCTGTTTGAAGGCGGCAAGCCCTGCCCAAGGGCGGCCTGCCGAGGCCTTGGCAGGCAGGTGGGGCCCTGTGCCCAGCCGCAGAATCAGCAGCGCGGCCAGCAGCGCCAGCACCGAGGAGAGCAGCAGCGGCCACTGCCAGGGCAAATGCAGCGTGACGCCCCGCAGCAGGTGCGGCGAGGCAATGCCGAGGGTCAGCATGCCGACCAGCCACCCCAGTGCCGAGCCTGCATGGCGGGGTGTCCAGCTGACCACCAGCTTCATGCCCAGCGGGTAGATGCCTGCCAGGCAAAGCCCCACCATGAAACGTACCATGGCTGCCAGCGAGAGGCTCTCCACCACGCCAATGAAGGCGGCATTGAGCACGGCGCCCAGCACGGCCGAGACGGCAAACAGCTGGCTGGCCCGTACGCGGTCCGCCAGGCCCGTGGTGGCGATGGCCAGCGTGCCGGTAATGAAGCCCGCTTGAACGGCCATGGTCAGCAGCCCCAGGTCGCGCTCGCTGAGTCCCGCCGCTTCCTGCAGCGCCAGGCCAACGCCGTTGATGCTGAACCACAGCGAGGTGCCAAAGAGCTGAGCAATGACAATGACGGCAAGCGGCCAGCGGGCCAGGACAGTTGACGGCATGGGGTGTCCTATCCTTGGAGTTGTTGTTATTGAATGATGATGGGAGGACGGCAGGGGGTGAGTTGCTCGGAGCGCCTCCTCAGCCTAATTTGTGCGGCACCACCTCGTGCCCCAGCGCCTTGTAGCGCTGCCAGCAGGCGCGCTTGGCCAGCAGCACCTGCTGGTGCTGGTTGATGATTTCCGCGACCCGGGCGTAGTGCTCGAAGCCCTCGGGGATCTCTGGGTGCAGATTAAGTAGCGCGGTCGCTTCCGTGGGCACCGGCAACCGCTGCCAGCCCAGCGTGATGGGCACGCTGGCCGCCAGCTCGCTGTCTTCCAGCGCATGGGGCAGGTAGGCGTCGTCGCGAAAGTGCCACAGGGCGTCGTCGGCCTGCTCGGCCAGCGCCTTGTCTTCGCAGTGCAGGTGCAGGCGGTAGCCTTTGCGATGGATGGTCTCTGCCAGTTTACAGGCGAACTGCAGGCGGGCGTCGAGGGTGGTGTCGGGAAGAATATAGAAATCGATACGCGCCATCGGATGGCTCCAGCAGTCTGGCGGTGCTCCCCCCGGCCAAGCAGCGGCCGGGGGGGCAAAGCCCGGTGTGATTAGACCAGGCGGGTCAGCCAGCCGTACTTGTCTTCGCTGCGGCCATACTGAAGGTCGAGCAGCGTCTTGCGGATGCGCTTGGCTACTTCGTTGTTGCCGTCACCCTGCAGGCGGATGCGCTCGTTTTCGGTCACCAGTTCCCCCACTGGCGTGATCACGGCGGCGGTGCCACAGGCAAAGACTTCGGTGATCTCGCCGGAGGCCGCGCCTTCGCGCCATTCGTCGATGCTGATGGCGCGCTCTTCGGGCGTCAGGCCCGCATCCTTGGCCAGGGTCAGGATCGAGTTGCGGGTCACGCCTTCGAGAATGGTGTCGGTCAGGCGCGGTGTGACGATGCGGCCATCCTTGTAAACGAAGAACAGGTTCATGCCGCCCAGCTCTTCGATCCACTTGTTCTCGGCCGCATCCAGAAACGCCACCTGGCTACAGCCATTGGCAGCCGCTTCTTTTTGAGCTGCCAGGGAGGCCGCGTAGTTGCCGCCACACTTGGCAAAGCCGGTGCCGCCGGGGGCCGCGCGCTTGTAGTGGGAAGAGAGCCAGATGGAGACCGGCTCGATGCCGCCTTTGAAGTAGGCCGCCGCGGGCGACGCAATCACGTAGTAATCGACTTCGTGGGCCGGACGCACGCCCAGAAACGCTTCCGAAGCGATCATGAACGGACGCAGGTAGAGGCTGCACTCGTCGGCGTCGTTGGCGGGGGTGGGCACCCAGACGTGATCCTGGGCCAGCAGCGCTTTCAGCGAGCCGAGGAAGTCTTCATCGGAGAGTTCCGGCAGGGCCAGGCGGCGAGCACTGCGGCGGAAACGCTCGGCGTTCTTCTCGGGACGGAAGGTCCACACCGAGCCATCCGCGTGACGGTACGCCTTGATGCCTTCGAAGATTTCCTGGCCGTAGTGCAGCACCGAGGCGGCAGGGTCCAGGGTCAGCGGACCGTAGGGGCGCACTTGATGGCCGTGCCAGTCGGCATCGATGGTCCAGCGTACGTGGGCCATGTGGTCGGTGAAGTACTTACCGAATCCTGGGTTTTGCAGAATATTGTCACGAATCGCATCGGCCACCGGCTGGTTGGAGGGCAGCGTTTCAAAACGTGAGTCGAACTGAGCATCTGAAGCTGTGGGCACGGCGTGTTCTCTCCGCTAGAGCCAGGCCCCGAAGGGCGTAAAAGCGTTGTATGGGGTATCGCGTGTGCCGAGGTAGCCCCGGCACACGCTTATGCTGTCAGGTTTAACGGTTGCGCTACGGAAAGGCAACCATTGTTGGCCTGTTTTGGCGTCAGTCGCCGCTGTTTTCCACTTGGGCGTCGGCTTCACGGTCCAGCAGGTATTGGGTCAGCAGACCCACTGGGCGACCCGTGGCGCCTTTCTGCTTGCCGGAGTGCCAGGCTGTGCCCGCGATGTCCAGGTGCGCCCAGGGGAAGTGGTCGGCGAAGCGCGACAGGAAGCAGGCCGCCGTGATGGTGCCTGCTGGGCGGCCACCAATGTTGGCCAGGTCGGCAAAGTTGGAGTCCAGCTGCTCCTGGTACTCGTCCCACAGCGGCAGGTGCCAGGCGCGGTCCCAGGCGGTTTCCCCGGCGTCCAGCAGGTCGAGGGCCAGGTCGTCGTCATTGGCCAGCAGGCCGGTGGCGTGATGGCCCAAGGCAACGATGCAGGCACCGGTCAGCGTGGCGATATCCACGACGCTGGCCGGCGTGAAGCGCTCGGCGTAGGTGAGTGCATCGCACAGCACCAGACGGCCCTCGGCATCGGTGTTGAGCACTTCGACGCTCAAGCCCTTCAGGGTCTTGATGATATCGCCCGGCTTGGTGGCAGCGCCGTCGGGCATGTTCTCGGCCGCAGCGACGATGAACACCACATTGAGTTTGGGCCTGATGGCCAGCACGGCCTTGACGGTGCCGAACACGCTGGCGGCGCCGCCCATGTCGAATTTCATCTCGTCCATGCCTTCGCCGGGCTTGAGCGAGATGCCGCCGGTATCGAAGGTAATGCCTTTACCGATCAGCACGTGGGGCGCTTCGTCGGCATCCTCGGCGCCTTGATACTTCATCACGATCAGGCGCGAGGGTTCGCGGCTGCCGCGACCCACGGAAAGTAGCGAGTGAGCGCCCAGCGCTTCCAGCGCTTCCTCGTCCAGGATGTCGACGGCCAGCGCACCTTGTGACTCGCGACCCAGCGCTTCGGCCTGTTCGGCCAGGTAGCGGGGCGTGCAGACGTTGCCGGGCAGGTTGCCCAGGGTGCGAGTGACGTTGATGCCTTGCCCAATCGCGCAGCCCAACGCGGCGCCTTGTTTGGCCAGCAGGCCTTCGGCGGCGTCCGTCACGATCAGGTGAAGCTTGGCCAGGGTAGGTGGTTTGGCGGGCGCGAACTTGAAGTGATCGAAGCGGTAGAGGGCACGCTCGGCAGCTTCGAGGGTCTTGCGCGCTTTCCAGCTGGCATCGCGGCCTTCCAGCGGCACGTCGGTGAAGGTAGCGCTGGCTTCATCGATGGGGAGCTTGACCAGCGCTGTCATGGCCGCGTCCAGTGCCTTGAGGAAAGCGGCTTCCTGGCATTTGCCGCGCTCTCCCAGCCCAACCAGCAGCAGGCGCTCGGCGCCCAGCCCTGGTGCAAAGGGAATCATCTGCACATTGCCCAGGGCGGCGTCGAAGTCACCGCGGCTCAGCAGTTGGCCGATCAGCCGCTCGCTGGCATCGTCGAGTTTGGCGACAGCGGGGAGTAAGTCGCTATCCTTGTAGACAGGCAGAACGAGACAAGCCGTTTCGGCTTTGGCTGGGTTTGCGGTCTGAACGGAAAATTCCATGACGTCTCCAACAAGACAAGCAACGAGTGATTCGGGATAATGCCCCGTCATTTACGACCAGTGTGATCAGTGTATCCAATTCGATGAATAGTGTACCCAAGCCACGGGCGCATTGCATGGCAACCTGTACCGCTAGCCGGAGAGTACGTTGATATTATTTCGGTACTTAACTCGTGAAGTATTACTGACCATGTCTGCGGTGGCAGGCATTCTGCTGCTGGTGATCATGGGTAGCCGGTTCATCCGCTATTTCTCGGATGCGGCCGAGGGCGATTTTCCCGTGACGATTCTGGGCAGCCTGATGGTGTTCCATTTGCCCGGGTTTATGGAGCTGATTCTGCCGCTGTCGTTTTTCCTCGGCATTCTGCTGGCGTATGGCCAGCTCTACATGAACAGTGAAATCACCGTCATGGTGGCCTGTGGCATGAGCCCGACCCGGCTGCTGCGGGTGACGCTGCTGCCCGCCTCCGTGGTGGCCGTGCTGGTGGGGCTGTGTAGCCTGTGGCTGACGCCTACCGGGGCCTTGCAAACCGCAACCACGCTGGAAGAGCAGCGCAGCCGCCTGGACGTCTCGGTACTGGCCCCCGGACGTTTTCAGGATTTTGGCGGCGGGCGTACCGCGTACATCACCGATTTCAGCAGCGATGGCCGACAGATGCAGGAAGTGCTGGTGCACGAACAGGCGCGGCAGGGGGCCGAACAGCCGCACAGCTACGTGACCCGGGCCGGGTCGGGCTACCAGGAAACCAGCGTCGAGACCGGCAGTCGCTTCCTGGTGCTGGAAAACGGTGAACGCTACGGCGTCACCCCAGGCCTTCTGAATGCCGAACGTCTGACCTTCGAGCGCTATACCCTGCGGCTGGGTTTGAGCCGAGACCGTCAGGAGCTGGATTCTCTTGAGTATGCCAGTACCCTTGAGCTGTGGAACGACGCAAGCCCCCGCGCCCAGGCGCAGTTTCAGTGGCGGGTAGGCCTGCCGCTGATGGTCTTCGTGCTGGCCCTGCTGGCACAGCCGCTTTCTCGGGTGAACCCGCGCCAGGGGCGATTTGCCAAGCTGCTGCCTGCAGTGTTTCTGTATGTCGCGTATCTTAGCCTGTTGCTGGCAGCGGTGGATGCCATTGGCGGCGGCTCGCTGCCTGCGGCTATCGGCGTGTGGCCGGTGCATGGCCTGTTCCTGGCCTTGGGCTGTTTGCTGCTATGGCACTCGCAACGGAAAGGAATGCGCTAATGCTGAATGGGTTGATGGGGGCTGACCGACTGGATCGCTATATTGCCCGCAACGTGCTGGCGGCCATTATCGTCGTGCAGTGTGTCTTGCTGGGGCTGGATATCACGATTGCCTACATCGGTGACTTGAGCGACACCCAGGGCGACTACACTGCTCTGGATGTGCTGTTATACCTGATCATGCGCCTGCCCTGGCGGTTCTATCAGTATGCGCCGGTAGCGGTGCTGATTGGCGCGCTGATTGGCCTGGGGAGTATGGCCTCCAGTAACGAGCTGACCGTAATGCGGGCGGCGGGCCGCTCGCTGGTGCGTATCGTATGGGGCGTCATGAAGCCGGTGCTGCTGGTCGTCGTCGTCGTGCTGCTGGTGGCCGAGTTCGTGACCCCGCGCACCGAACAGTACGCCGAAGCCTGGCGGCTGGAGCAGCGCCAGGGCGAAGGCGCGATGCTGACCAGTCGCAGCGGCTGGCAGTTCGAAGGTGACAGCGTCTACCGTTTTGGCGCCATCCGTGCCGACAACGTGGTGCTGGATTTGACCCGTTACCGCTTCGACGAGCGGCGGCTGGTGGAGGCGACCCATGCGCAGCGCGCGCACTGGGAAGAGGGTGCCTGGGTGCTGGAAGAGGTCACCACGACCCGGATATACGATGCGCGGACCGAATCGGATTACCAGCCAACGACTGCCTGGGACACGAACCTGACGCCGACGCAGCTGGAACGCTTGCTGCGCGATATCCAGAGCCAGGCACCCAGCGAACTCTGGGCCTATGCCCAATTCCTCAAGAGCCAGGGGCTTCAGGCCGACCAGCCGCTGCTCTACTTCTGGCAGAAGGTGCTGCTGCCGCTCACCATGGGCTCGCTGGTACTGATTGCGGCGTCCTTCGTGTTTGGCCCGCTGCGTACCGTGGCGGCAGGGACGCGGGTCTTCTATGGCGTGGTCACCGGCCTGCTGTTCAAGTACGTACAGGACCTGCTGGCCCCGGCCTCCACGCTGTTCGGGTTTTCGCCGGTCTGGGCTGTTCTAGTGCCCACCCTGGCCTGTGCGGCGGTGGGCATCTACTTCCTGCGCCGCAACGGTTGAGCGGGGTATACGCATTGAAAAGAGGATGGAAAGAGTGACCCATACAAGACGCTTCACCCAGTTAGACAGCGTGTGGCCTGCGGGGCTGGGACGCCGTCTGGGCGCCATGATTTACGACGGTTTTCTGGTGCTGGCCATCTGGATTGCGGCCACCGTTGCCCATCTGGCGTTCTTTCGTTTCGTGCTGGGCCAGACGGCGGATGAAATCGGCACGACGGCGCTGGACATCTGGAGCTTACGGCTGATACTGGTGTTCTTCGTGACGCTGTTTTTCGTCTATGCCTGGCGACGTGGCGGCATGACGCTGGGGATGCAGGCCTGGCGGCTTCGCGTGCAAACGCTGGACGGGCACGCCATCTCCTTGCAGCAGAGCCTGATTCGCTGTGCGGTGGCCTGGGTGTCGCTGGCCGCCCTGGGGCTGGGCTATTGGTGGGTGCTGTTCGACCGGCAGCGCAGAAGCTGGCCCGACATCGTATCGCGCACGGAAACCGTGGTGTTGCCCAAGAAGTGATAAAAATAATGAAAAAATTCGAGCGACGAAAAGGATGAAAAATAGCTTTTCGTCAATCGGTTAGCTATCCATTAGCAGAGCCTCAAGAAGAATCGCTACTAAAGAGTAGTGTTTTCTACTTGAAAAGATGTATGCGAATCATTTACATTCATCTCATGTCTTGTATGAGGTGGCGCTATGTACGTATGCGTGTGCAAAGGAGTAACCGACCATCAGATTCGTCAGCAAGTGAGCGACGGAGCGCGCAGCTGGCGAGAAGTGCGTGAAGCTACCGGCTGTGGCACGCAGTGCGGCAAATGCGCCTGCTATGCCAAGTCGCTGACCCGTGAAGCGGTTCAGGTGGCGCGGGCCGAAGCCGACATGAGTCTCGCTTACGCCGTATGGCGCGAATCACTCTTGTTAGGCTTATCGTTAGCAAATAATTGATTTATTTG
Source organism: Halomonas sp. BC1 (assembly GCF_002078135.1). Classification (NCBI taxonomy): domain Bacteria; kingdom Pseudomonadati; phylum Pseudomonadota; class Gammaproteobacteria; order Oceanospirillales; family Halomonadaceae; genus Halomonas; species Halomonas sp. BC1. Next base: position 85,337 of record NZ_LFGS01000019.1, read on the forward strand.
AAATTTTTGTTTTCCCGTCTATACTCCCGACAACGTTGGGAGTAAGCCTTTTTATCGAACATCGCGAAAAACCTCGTACTTCTAGTGCGAGGATGGATAGCGAGGGGCGCGAGAGCGCCCCTCGTCCGGCA
>NZ_LFGS01000019.1:87866-92876 GCF_002078135.1 Halomonas sp. BC1
CGCTTCGGAATGGATGGCGGGTCACTGGCCCTGAGGCGCCAGTTGGCCAGTTGGGTTTGCAGGGGCCTCGAGAACGGGTTCATCGACGCTGAAGGTCGTCCGGCTCAGGCGACGTACCCGCTTCATGAACAGCGCGATGCACACCAGCGTACCGCACGCGGCAACCACGTAGCTGACCTGCAGCGGCAGGTTGAAGCCAATGGGGGCGTAGGCGAGGTAGGTGAACGTTGCCATGGTCATGAAGACCGCCGGGATGGAGGTGATCAGGTAGGGCTTGCGTGAGAGTACCAGGTACATCGTCGCGGTCCACAGGGCGATGACGGCGGTGGTCTGGTTGGCCCAGGAGAAGTAGCGCCACAGCAGCGTGAAGTCCATGTGGGTGAGCGCATAAGAGGCCACGAACAGCGGCAGCGCGATCATGATGCGCTTGGCGATCGGTTTCTGGCCCACTTTCAGATAGTCGGCAATGATCATGCGCGCACTGCGGAAAGCGGTGTCGCCGGACGTGATGGGCAGCACAATGACACCCAGTACCGCCAGCGTGCCACCGACGGCGCCCAGCATGGTGGTAGAGACTTCGCTGACCACGGCGGCCGGGCCACCGGACGCCAGCACGTCGGACAGGGTCTGGTCGCCGTAGAACAGGCTCATGGCGGCGGCGGCCCAGATCATGGCAATCACGCCTTCGGCAATCATCATGCCGTAGAAGATCTTGCGACCATTGGTTTCGTTTTCAGTGGTTCGCGAGATGATCGGTGTCTGGGTGGCATGAAAGCCGGAAAGCGCACCACAGGAAATGGTCAGAAACAGCAGCGGGAAAATGGGCGCATTGTCTGGGTGCATGTTCTGGAAAGAGAGTTCGGGAATGGGCGCCCCAGTGACCACTAGGCCGATGCCGATACCGGCGGCGCTGAACAGCAGCAGCGCTCCAAAGTAGGGGTAGATACGGCCAATCACCTTGTCGATGGGCAGCAGCGTGGCCACCAGGTAATAGGCAAAGATGGCCAGGATGATCAGCGTGACCGAGAAAGAGGTCATGTTGGCCAGCAGGGCAGCGGGCGACGTCACGAACACCGTACCCACCAGCAACAGCAGCAAAATGGCAAAGCCGTTGACCACGTGCTTCATGGCTTTACCCAGAAACTTGCCAGCCAGTTGGGGCAAGTGCGCGCCGTGGTTACGAATCGAGATCATGCCGGTCAGGTAGTCGTGAACGGCACCGGCGAAAATACAGCCAATGACGATCCAGACGAACGCCACCGGGCCGTACAGCGCCCCCAGGATAGGGCCGAAAATGGGGCCTACGCCTGCAATGTTAAGCAGCTGAATCAAGGAGTTACGCGTCGTATTCATCGGCACGTAGTCGATGTTATCGCGCATGCTGAAAGCGGGGGTCTGGCGCTTACGATCAGCGACAAACACGCGCTCGACGAACTTGCCGTAGGTAAAGTAACCCACGATCAGCAGTAGTATCGAGAGAATGAAGGTAATCATCTAAAGCACTCAACAGGTCTGGGGGAGTGCGTGGCCATTGACGGGCCACGCTTATTTAGCCGGAAGGAATGTACAGAGACCTGTCAGGTCATGCCTTACAACTTTAGTGGTTGACGACTTTAGTGGCTTACGACTTTAGTGGAGTTACGAGCTGATCACGCCACACGCCATGCGAGCACCGCCGCCGCCCAGGTGAGGTTCGTCATCGTAGGTGTCGCCGCCTTCATGAATGATCAGGCTGCGGCCCAGCACGTCTTCCATGCTCAGGCGCGGTGCCAGCACCGGCAGGTTGGCTTCTCCGTCCTCATTGACGGTCAGCACCGGCAAATCACCCAGGTGGCCATCGCCATAGGGGCCCTGGTGGGTGTCGGTCTCTTCGGGGTCGTAGTGGCCACCAGCCGCTTGCGCTGCGGTCATCTCGCCATCTTCGTTTTCAGCCGGGTCGCAGCTGGCGTTTTCATGCATGTGAAAGCCGTACACGCCTGGCTCCAGATCACTCAGGGAGGGCGTGAAGAGCACGCCGTGATCGGTATGCTCGATGGCGATGGTACCAATCGACTCTTCGATACCTTCAGCGCTCACCTTGTGTATCTCGACGTCCAATGCTTCATTGGCCTGTGCCGCGCCTGCCAACAGCAGGGCCGCAGCGATACCGGTCAGCGGTAATGAATAGCGCATGTGATGGCTCCTTTCCTTGTCCATGGAAGCCCTGGCACAGCGTGGCGTGCCAAGGGGTGCCTTATCAAGGTAGTTGGCGAAGGGCTAACCCGCCAACGCCAGGGCCATCTGACGATCACACACTTTCTCGATCAAGGCCGGGTCATGGCTGACCAGCATCACCGCACAGCCCTGTTCCCGGGCCAGCTCGATGAGCAGGCTGAGGGTGTGCTGCTGAGTGACGGGGTCGAGCCTGGACGTGGGTTCGTCGGCGAACAGAAAGCGTGGCTCGAGCAGCAACACGCGCAGCATCGCGAAGCGCTGCAGTTCGCCGCCGGAAATCTCCCCCGGCCGGCGGGCCAGCAGGTGGTCGTCGAGCCCCAGGCGCTGCAGCAGCGGTGCTACCCGTGCCGGGTCGAAGCGGTGACGGCACTGCAGGTCGGCCAGCAGCTGCGCCAGTGTCCAGTGGGGCGAAAAGGCGGCCGGAGGGTCCTGGTAGAGCTTCTGGCGGCCCAGTACGGGAATACTTTGATGGTAGTCGACGCGCCCCTGATTGGGCCGCGTGACGCCCAGCAGAATATCGCCCAGCGTGCTCTTTCCGCAGCCGGAAGGGCCCACCACGCCGACGATTTCGCCGGGGCGCAGGCTGACCTCCAGCTGGGAGAAGAGCTCTCGACCGCCGCGCGTCATGGCAAGCCCCTGGGCGCTGACCACGGGGGCCTCGGCGTGGCCACGAAACACGGGGGGATCGGGCCAGCGGCTGGGTTCGGCGGCCAGCAGGCGTTGGGCATACTCGGTATTCGGGTGGTTCAGCAGCACCTCGGCAGGGCCGCGTTCGACCACCTGCCCCTTGCGCAGAATGATCACTTCGCCCCCCAGTCGCCGGGCGACTTCGATATCGTGCGTGATGGTCAGCAGGGCGCCGCCACGCTCGGGGGTGCTGGCCAGTAGTTCGACCACTTCATCCCGGCGCGGGGCATCCAGCCCTTTGGTGGGCTCATCGGCAATCACCATGGCAGCCCCCGCAGCGCTGGCGGCCGCGAAGGCCACCCGCTGGGCCATGCCGCCGGAAAGCTCCCCCGGCAGTTTATGCAGCGCATGGGCAAGACCCAGGCAGCTCAACTCGGCCCTGGCGGCGGCTTGGGCGTCTGCTGCTGTTTTGCCAGCGACGAAACGATGGGTTTCTGCCACTTGTGGCAGGGCGCGCATGGTGGGGTCCAGCGCGTTCCAGGGCTCCTGGGGCAGCAGCGCCAGAGTGCGGCCCCACAGCGCCTGCCGGCTTTGCGGGGCGTCGGCAGGGTAAGTCACACCGGCAATCTCCAGCGAACCTTGCGCCGCCAGCCCCGGCGGCAGCGTGCCCATGATGGCCTGGGCAATCAGGCTCTTGCCCGAACCGGTTTCCCCCAGCAGGGTCAGGCGCTGGCCAGCGGCCAGGCGAAAGCTGATCGGGGCGATGGTGACGCCATCGCCAGTGATCTCCAGATCACTGACATCCAGCAGTTGAGTGGTGAGCGTCATGGAGGTCATCGTGGGTCCTTCCCTGCCAGCAGGTTCAAGCTCAAGACCACCACGAACAGCACGAAAATCGGCTGCGCCATGGCCCAGGGAGCTTCGTGGTAGTAGGGCAACAGCTCGATCATCATCAAGCCCAGTTCCGCCGTGGGCGGCCGCAGGCCAACGCTGACAAAGCCCAGCGCGGCCATGGCGAGAATCGCGCTGGCGGCACCGAAGGCGGCCAGTGTGAACACCTGGGGCGCCAGCTCCGGCCATAAGTGGCGACGAAACAGCATCACCGGGCCAAAGCCCAGCAGTCGGCTGGCTTCGATCTGTGGCGAGGTGACCAGCGCTTGGGTGCGCGCTCGTACTACCCGGAAATACTCGATCCACAGCACCAGCGAGATCCCCACGTAGAGGGTCCAGAAGTTGCCGGGGGCGATGGCGGCCAGCAGCAGCACCAGCAACAGGCCCGGCAGCGCCAGGCAGGCATCGGCAACGCTACCCAGCAGGCGGTCGGTCCAGCCGCCCCGCCAGCCCGCCACGACGCCCAGCAGTACGCCGGGAATGGCGGCGGTGGCTACGCTGAGCAGTGCCATGCCCAATGAGAGCCGAATGGCGGCCGCCATACGCGCCAGCATGCTGCGGCCAAGGTGGTCGGTACCGAAGGGCTCGGCCAGCGAGGGTGCCTGCAGGATGCGGCTGAGCTGCTGGCGGGCGGGGTCGGCGTCGACCAGCCAGGGCACCAGCCAGGCAAAGGCGAGCAGCAGGGCCAGCAGGCCCGCGCCCCACCATTGGCGCGCCGATAGCAGCGTCGTATGGCCATGCAGGGGGCGGGAGGCAGGTAGCCGTGACGAGGTAGTGCCCATCATGCTTGGCGTCTCCTTGGGTCGAGTAGGTGGCAGGCGATATCCACCGCCGTATTCAGCAGCACGAACAGCAGGCCCATGACCAGCGCCGTGCCCTGAATCATCGGCACGTCTCGGGCCACGATGGCGTGCACCAGGGCGTGGCCGATGCCGGGCCAGGCGAACAGGGTTTCGACCACCACGACACCTTCGATCAGGTAGACGAACTGGACGCCCAGATAGGCCACCACGGGCACCGATGCGTTGCGCAGACCGTGGCGCAGGAAGCTGCGCCGTGGCCCAAGGCCCTTGGTGTGAGAAAAGGCGTAATAGGCCGACTGGGAAACCTCGGCCATGGCGTTGCGAGCCACGCGGCTGGAGACCGCCGCCAGGCCCAGCGCCAGCGTCAGGGCCGGTAGCACGGTATGCAGCGGCCCACCGTGGCCTGCCACCGGCAGCCAGCCCAGGGTGACGGCAAACAGCATGATCAGCAGCAGCCCGACGGCAAAGGCGGGCA
>NZ_LFGS01000019.1:93225-136303 GCF_002078135.1 Halomonas sp. BC1
GGCCAATCAGCAGCGAGAGCAACACCGCCACCACGGCCAGGCTCAAGGAGTGGCCCAACTGGTGGGAAAGCTCTTCCAGCACGGGCCGCCCGCTCACCAGCGAGCGGCCCAGATCGAACTGGACGAGATCCCAGAGCCAGCCCAGGTAGGCGCCCAGGCCCGACTGGTCCAGCGCCAGCTCGGCCCGCACGGCCTCGGCGGCGGCGCCATCCACCATGTCATGCCCATAGCGACCGGCGGCAATGCGGTAGGCCATATCGCCTGGCAGAGTGCGGGTAATGATGAACGTCAGCGTGCCCACCAGCCAGGCCACCAGCCCTGCCTGCAACAGCCGCGACCACAGTAGTCGGCCCAATCCATGGTTCCAGCGTGATATCACTCTGCCCACCCCATTTGGTCGATGCGGTAACTGCGCTCCAGCGGATCGATGGAGAACCCTTCCAGGGCGCTGTTGACCGCTGCGGTTTGTTGATACCAGGCCACGGGAATCAGCGGCATCTGCTGGTGAAGGCGCTCTGCGACCAGCGGTGCCAGGTCATCGAGGGTCTGCTCGTCGGTGGCTTGACGCAGCGCGTCCAGCCACTGAGCCACCTCTTCGTCACGCCAGTTCATGGTGCCCCAGTCGCCGCCCATCGAGTTGGCGTCACTGCCGATATCGTCCATCAGCGAGCCCAGCGGGTTGGGCACCAGACCGTAGTTGCGGCCTACCAGGCCGACTTCCAGGCTGTTGTCGTGGTGGCCGGAAGGGATCTCGCTGGCGTTACCCATGGCGACTTCCAGCGCGACACCAATATCGCGCCACTGATCCTGCAGGGCAGTGGCCACGACCGGAAGCTCGGGGCGATCCGCATAGGTGCGCAGGGTCAAGGCAAACGGCTGGCCATCGCGCTCCAGCATGCCATCACGCCCTGCTTCCCAGCCCAGTTCGTCCAGCAGCGCTTTGGCGGCCTCGATATCCTGGGCATCCGCAGGGTCAAGCCCCAGGTGCCAGGGGCCAAGGCTATCCGGGAAGAGCTCGGCGGCCGCGGCTTCCGGGGTGCGCAGCAGGCCCGCCGCAATGCCCTGCCGGTCGATGGCCATGCTCAGCGCCTGACGAGCGCGCGTATCTTCCAGCAGCGCATGGCCTGCATTCAGTTTCAACATGATGGTGCGTGGCAGCGGCTCGGCGTGCAGCGCCAGCCGTGCGTTACGCGCCAGGCGTGCCTGGCTGGCAGGGTCCAGGGTGTACACGATATCGGCGTCACCGCTTTCGGCCATCAGGGCGCGGGTTTCGCCTCGGCTAACGGCCAGGTAGCTGGCGCTGGCAATGTTGGCGGGCTCCCCCCAGTAATCCTCGAACCGCGTGACGGTCATGCGCTGCGGGGGCGAGAGCGCCTCCACCTGATAAGGGCCGCTACCGATCATCGCCACGACGTCGCCATTATCGGCAAACGCCGCATCGGCAAGAATCAGCGCGGTGGAGTGTGCCAACAGGGCCGGCAGGGGCGAGAAGGGGCTTTCCAGCTCGATGACCACGGCACCCTGGTCGGCCCGCATCTGCTGAATCGGGGCGCTGTCGAGTATGCCCGGTTTGGCACGGGCGACTTCCAGGCTGTGGAGCGCTGCCTCGGCGGTCACGGCGCTGCCGTCATGAAAGGTGGCCCCCTCCCGCAGCGTGAAACGCCATGTCAGACCGTCTTCGGAGACCTCCCAGGCGCTGGCGAGTCCTGGGGCAAGCTGCCCGTTCGAGTCGGTGTCCACCAGGGTCTCGGCCACGCGCATGCGGCCAAATACATAGCCCGAGATGGCCGGGTCTGGCCCCTTGATTTCCCACGGGGCGACGATATCCAGGCGCTGTTCGTTCGCCCATGCAGCAGGCGTTACGGGTAAAGCCAGTAGGAGGGTGACTCCCGCAGCAAAGGCGTGCTTCATAAGAAACTCCTGATGGAATAAAAGGGTTATTTTATAACATATCAGGTTAGGTATGAAAGTCATTCTCGTCTGTGCAACGGATGACATTCACCTCTGTAGCCGCGACAATAGCCCGCCGGGCATATCGCCACCCGGGTCGTCGTTTCATGCCGTTAGTAGGGAATTCCATGCCGCCACTCAACATCCTCTATCAGGATGAGCATCTCGTTGCCGTGCATAAGCCTTCCGGGCTGCTGGTGCACCGCTCCGCCCTGGCGCGGGGAGAAACCGAATTTCTGCTCCAGCGCCTGCGCGACCAGTTGGGCAAGCGGGTATATCCCGTGCATCGGCTGGACCGCCCCACCTCCGGGGTCATGGTGCTGGGGCTCTCGTCGGAAGCGGCGGCGCTGCTGGCCGAAGCGTTCAGCGAACGCCAGGTGGAGAAGCGTTACCTGGCCGTGGTGCGCGGCAAGGCACCTGAGCAGGAGCGGCTGGACTACCCGCTCAGGGAGGAGGACGGCACCCGACCCAAGGCGGAAATGCCCGCCATGCCCGCGATGACCGACATTCGCCGCCTGGACAGCGTCGAGCTACCCGTACAGGTAGACCGCTACCCGGTGGCGCGTTACTCGCTGGTGGAGGCACGCCCCCTGACCGGGCGACGCCACCAGATACGCCGCCATTTGTCCCGTCGCGGCTACCCGATCATCGGCGACGCCAAGCACGGCAAGAGTGTCCACAACCGCTTTTTTGCCGAACAGCTGGCAGCGCCACGCCTGCTGCTGGCAGCGACTTACCTGGCCTTCGATCACCCGCTGCTGGATAAGCGCATTCAGCTTGGCTGTGCCGTGGACGACACCATGAAGCACCTGTTCGAGCAGTTTGGCTGGCAGGGGCATTTACCCCTGGATAGCGTGCGAACCCCGCCCATTGCCAAGCCTTCTGTCCTGCAAGCCCTGTGAGTCAGCCCATGTCATTGAATGAATCCACGCCCTCTTCCAGCGATTATGACTTCCGCTTTGGCGGTATTCGGCGCCTTTACGGCCAGCGTGCGGCGCAGGCATTTCGCCGTGCCCACGTGGTGGTCGTCGGGGTTGGTGGTGTGGGCAGCTGGACGGTCGAGGCGCTAGCCCGCTCAGGCATCGGCAAGCTCACGCTGATCGATCTGGACGACGTATGTGTCTCCAACGTCAACCGCCAGCTTCACGCGCTGGATGGCACGATTGGCCAGCCCAAAGTAGACGTTTTGGCCCAGCGCTGCCGCCTGATTGCCCCCGAGATCGAAATCATCGCGGATACCGCCTTCGTCACGCCCACCAATCTGGCCGAACGCATTCCCGACGACGCCGACCACGTGGTGGATGCCATCGACAGCGTCATCGCCAAGGCCGCGCTGATTGCCTGGTGCAAGCGGCGCAAAATCCCGATTACCGTCACCGGTGCGGCAGGCGGGCAAACCGACCCCACGCGCATTCAAGTGGCGGATTTGACCCGCACCGAGCACGACCCGCTGCTTTCCAAAGTGCGCTCCCGGCTGCGCCGCGACTACGGCTTCTCCCGCAACCCCAAGCGGCGTTTTTCGGTGGAGTGCGTCTACTCCGACGAGCAGCTGATCTACCCCGGCGCCGACGGCGAAGTGTGCCTGCAAAAGCCCGGCAGCGGCGATGCCACACGCCTGGACTGCGCTTCCGGCTTTGGCGCGGCGACCTTTCTCACCGGCACCTTTGGCTTCGTGGCCGCTTCAAAGGTGCTTGAGCGCCTCGCCAAAAAAGCCAATCAGCCTACCGTCACTCAAGCCATCCAAGAGGAAAGCGAATGACCACCCCGACCCCTGGCATTTACCGCCACTACAAAGGCAACCTTTACGAAGTGATGGGCACCGCCCAGCACAGCGAAAGCGAAGAACCGCTGGTGGTCTACCGCGCCCTCTACGGCGACTACGGCCTCTGGGTGCGCCCGCTGGCGATGTTCATGGAGAGCGTGACGAAAGAGGGCAGCACCCAGCCGCGCTTTGCATTGGAGAAGGCGTTTTAGGCGCTGACTCAGATAACACACCATCGCACAATGAGTGAGTGATGGTGTATCTGATCGTTTACAAGCCTGCTAAAGATGCCAAAACACCAAAAATAGCGCAGCTAGCCAGCACTGTGAGCATGCCTACGTTGAAACGAAAAATTGCGATCATGGCGCTTGCCGACAGCAATAGTGCCAGCAGGTCCAGAGTGGCTACGTCAGGTATCAGCAAACGAGCGCCCATGATGTGCCATTCGCCTACGTCAGCGAAGATGACGTGAAGCCCGAACCAGATGGCCAGGTTGAGAATTACCCCGACGACTGCAGCGGTAATGGCGGACAGCGCAGCGCTCAGGGCGCGATTGTCGCGTAGGCGCTCTACATAGGGAGCGCCCAGAAATATCCAGAGAAAACAGGGAACGAACGTTACCCAAGTGGTCAGCAATGCCGCCAGCGTTGCCGCTACCATGGGGTCAAGGCCTGTGGCCTCACGAAAAGCGCCCATAAATCCGACAAACTGCACGACTTGAATCAGTGGGCCTGGGGTGGTTTCCGCCATGCCCAGGCCATCCAGCATTTCACCCGGCGCTAACCACCCGTAATGTTGCACCGCTTCTTGAGTGACGTAGCCCAGTACCGCGTAAGCGCCGCCAAACGTCACTACCGCCATTTGACTGAAGAAGAGCGCAATCTGGCTGAATACATTGTCGCTACCGAATAGAGCCAAGAGCAGTACTACGGGGGTCAGCCATAACAGGAGCAACGTACCTGACATGCGCAGAGACCACTGGCGACTGGGGCGTGCATGGGCAGGCAGCCCTTCGCCAAGTAGAGAATCCCGGTCGCTCAGTACCGAGGCGTCGGCATTGCCATGGCCGCCTCCTGCTTGAAAGGCCGCGATGCCATGTTTTCCTCCCCAATAACCGAGTAGAGCGGCGCTCAGAATGATCAGTGGGAATGCCACTTCGAAAAAGAAGATGGCAATAAACGCGGCCGCAGCAAGGCTGAGCATGACCCGGTTTTTCAAGGCTCGCTTACCGATGCGAACGACGGCATTGAGTACGACGGCCAGCACGGCGGCCTTGAGCCCAAAGAAGAGCCCTTCAACGGCACCCACGTTGCCCAAGGTGGCATAGAGGTAGCTCAAGGCAAGAATAGCGATGAAGCCAGGCAACACAAAAAGACTGCCCGCGACCAAGCCGCCTTTGGTGCGATGCATCAGCCACCCGATATAAATAGCCAGCTGTTGCGCTTCTGGTCCCGGAAGCATCATGCAATAGTTCAGTGCGTGAAGAAAACGGCGCTCTCCAATCCATTTTTTTTCTTCAACAAGAATGCGATGCATCACCGCTATTTGCCCTGCGGGGCCACCAAAGCTCAATAGCGCTATTCTCAACCATACTTTGACGGCCTCGCGAAATGGGACGTGATGGGGCGACTCATTGATGGGATGCATGGAACACTCTTTGGTGAAGTGAGAGGTTTTTTGTAAAATGTATAACAAGTTAGTCATACGTACAACGAAGGAGCCGGTATGGCTGATCATGCACAGCATTGGTTAATACTGATCATGCGTCTTGCGGGACGGGCGGGTACCCCACGGATGAGGATTTGGCGGGCACTGCGTGGTTTGGGTGCTGCGGTGCTCAGAGATGGCGTGTATCTGCTGCCTGCCAGCCACTCGCGTAGGAAAGCGCTGGAGGAGCAAATGGTCGCTGTTCGGGAATTGAAAGGAAACGCACTGCTGATCGAAGTAGCCGAATCCGCCATCGATAGTGCTGATGTGCTGGCTTCACTTTTTGATCGCACATCAGATTTTCAAGCGTTGCAGGCGGATGTACTCGTCTGGCAGCAAGCATGTTCTCAATTGGAGGCGCGAGAAGCACAGCGCCAACTGACCCAGTTGCAACGTCGTTTACATAGTATTGTGGAGATCGACTTTTTTCCTGGACCAGAAGGCGAACAAACTGTCCAGGAATTGGCAAACGCTGAGACCCTCTTCAATCGCTGTTTTGTACCAGACGAGCCACGGTCAATTCAGGCTGACATCCCTCGGCTTGAGCGTGCCAAATTTTGCGCCAAAGTGTGGGCAACGCGTCGTCGCCCTTGGGTGGATAGGCTCGCTTCTGCCTGGCTGATACGGCGTTTCATCGATCCAGAGGCCCACTTTGTCTGGCTTGCACATCCAAGCCAATGCCCAGTCGGTGCGCTTGGGTTTGACTTTGATGGCGCAGATTTCACTCATGTTGGTGAAAAGGTGACCTTTGAAGTACTGATCGCAAGCTTTGGCCTTGAGCAAGATATGGGTTTGCAAAGGATGGCAGCGCTTGTTCACTACTTGGATGTAGGTGGCACACCTGTCGCAGAGGCTGTGGGATTAAAGCTTATGCTAGCCGGGGCCAGGGAGCGCTGTGACAACGATGATGTCTTGCTGCAGCACACAGATAGCTTGTTTGACGACCTCTATCAGGGGTATTTGGCGGGGAGTACAGGTTAAATTAACGTTGGCTGCCCAATGGCAATGGGTGTGCCTTTTGCTGGATATTGCGAGTGGATTAAGCACACCACCTGACCATTGGGTGGTGTGCTACCAATCCATGAATATCAAGGAAGCGCGGCGGAGCTGAGCTTCAAGTGCAGCAGCTCGGCGGCACTTTTGCCTGCTACCGCGCCCAGCACCACGGCGCTCAACAGCCCGTTGCCGGAAAGATAGCCGCTGTCGTTGGAGCCCGACACCCCGCGCGCCGCGCCGCCTGCGGCAAACAGGTTGGGCAGTGCCTGGCCCTGGGTATCGAGCACGCGGGCCTTGCGGTTCACTTCCAGGCCGCCCTGGGTATGGAACAGCGCCCCGGTGACGCGAATGGCGTAGTAGGGGGCTTTCAGCAGGTTGGCGGGTTCGAAGCGGCGGCCAAATGCATCCGTGGTTTGCTGCAAGGCGTGCTGCTGCATCTGAGTGAAGGTGGCTTGCAGTGCGCCCAGGGGGAGCTTCAGGCCCGTGGCCATCTCTTCCAGGTTTGAGAAACTGCGTACCGCGCCGCTCTCCTCGGCATTACGATAATCTTCGAACGCCTGCGCAGACTCATGAATGCGCGCATCATACAGGTTCCAGGCCACTTGCTCCGGCTGCGCCAGCACCTTGGCGGCCTGTTCGGAGTAGCCGCCATGCTCATTGGAAAAGCGCTCGCCCTTGATATTGACCTGAATACCCCCTTGCATCATCAGCGCCCAACTGATCAGCGTTTGGTGCGGCGTGGCGAGGGAGCCATGGCCCTGGCAGGCGCCCAGATCCTTGGTGCTCGCGCCCATTGCCTGGCCCCACAGCAAGGCATCGCCCTGGTTGCCTTCGTGGCCGTAATAGAGTGCGTGTTTCAGCGTGGGCAGGTAGCGCTCGACCAGCTCAGGGTTACCGCCATAGCCGTTGCAGGCTAGAATCAGCGCGTCGCAACCAATGCTTTCGCGGCTGCCGTCTGGGCGCTCCAGGGTGACGCCACGCACGCGCTGGGAGCTGTCCACGTGCAGATCCACTACCCGGGCCTGGGTCAGGATGTCGATGCCTGCGGCTTCGGCGGCGTTGAGCAGCGCGCCCATCAACTCTTCCCCAGTGCGCCGAGGCGTGGCGTGCATGCGCAGGTGGCGGTGGCCAGGGTAGAGAAAGCCTTCCACCAGTTCGAAAGGCACACCGTGCCGGTCTGCCAGCCACTCGATGGTGGGGCCGGATTGGTTGGCCAGCAGGTCGACGATGGCCGGGTCCGCCTCGAAGCCGTTCTTCTTTTGAATATCCTCTGCCATGGCCTCGGCAGAGTCCGTGACGCCTAGCTCATGCTGAAAGCGCGTATTGGCGGCAGGAATAAACCCCGACGACATCGCTGTGCTGCCACGGGGCAGAGCATCGCGCTCCAGCACCGCAAGCTCGATACCCGCTTCCTGTGCTGCCAGGGCGGCCACCAGCCCGCAGGCACCCGCACCGATGATCAGCAGCGGCAGGTGGGCATCGAAACCACCGGGTGAATAAGGAAGTATCGCCATTATGCTTGCTCCGCCGCTTGGTGGAAGGCGTCCAGAATCTCGCCCGCCGGGGCTTGCCATACGTCGGCATGCCCGCTGATGTGTGCCAGCACCTCTTCCAGGCAGGCAATACGGTGAGGCTGGCCCACCAGCCATGGGTGTAGGTTCAGCGCAAACAGCCGCCCACCCTGTTCCCGGGACTCTTCCAGCAGAAAATCGAACGCGTCTTTTACCTGCGTCACCCATGAGTCTTCCGAATGCAGGTTTTGGCTCATCACGAACTGATCTTCGATCTCGGTGGCCAGCGGCATCATGATTAATTTGCCCGTGTTGGTGTTACACGCGTAAGGCAAATCGTCGTTGACCCAGTCGGCGCAGTACTCGATGCCGTTGTCTGCTAGCAGGTCCAGGGTGTTGAAGCTCTGGTGCTTGGCGGGGCTGAGCCAGCCGCGTACCGGTTGGCCGGTCACTTGCCGCAGGGTATTCACGGAGCGCTGGACCAGCTCGGCCTCTTCTTCGAGGGGCTGGCCGCCGTAGTGCAGGTGGTCCATGTTCCAGCCGTGGGCAATGAACTCGCCGCCGTGCTCTTTCAAGCGCTGCACCAGATAGGGGGTCTGCTCGGCAAGCTGGGCGTTGATCGCAAACGTAGGCGTGATGTTGTGCGCGGCCAGCGCTTTCAGCACGCGATAGATACCCACGCGGTTGCCGTAATCCCGCAGCGAGAAGTGGCGCAGGTCCGGGTAGGGCATGGTCATGCCGTTGGGTACCTTGAACGGTACGCCGCGCTGGTCGAGCGGGTAGAACTGCAGCGATATGTTGATCCACACCGCCAATGTCTTGCCGCCGGGCCAGGTAATGGGGGCGCGCTCGCCCAGCATCGACCATGCATAGCGGTCGTGGTCGTAGCCGTGGCGACGCAAGGGGTAATCGAGATAGTCGTCGTTGAGCGCCATGTCGTTGGATGCCATAGGATTAGCCCTCCCTGCGTGCGGTGGCGGCCTGGGCCTGGATGCTGTCGAGGGCGGCATCGTAATGGTGGGCCAGGTAGTAATCGGCAATCTCGCGGCCCGTGGCGACCCACACATCCGGGTGGCCGGTGATGTACTCCAGCGCTTCTTCGAATGCCTTGATGCGGTGGGGGCAGCTCACCTGATAGTTGTGGGTGGGAATGCACATCACCGTGCCGGACTCTGCGCCCTCCAGGTACAGGCGGTCAAAGTGGCGCTTGAGCATGGTGGCGTACTGGCGCGGCTCGACCTTGTTCACCGCGTAGACGATGGTGTCGTTCATCTCCAGCGAGTAGGGCATCGAGATGAACCGCTTGCCGGAACGCACGCTGACCGGCGTGGGTTGGTCATCGTGGAACAGGTCGCAGGTGTAAACACCGCCTTGCTCGCCGAATAGCTCCTCGCCCACTTCGGCAAACAGGTCCAGGGTGCGCTCCGAATGGGAGAGCGCAGGCGCCAGATACCCGGCGCAGGCCTGGCCGGTGTGGCGATGGATGGTCTCCATGCTGTCGCGGATCATCGCCCGCTCCTGGGCTTCGCTCAGCCCATAGGTGTAGCGGGTGTTGTAGATGCCGTGGCTGAAGAACTCCCAGTCGCGCTCTTTGCACATCTGGATGATTTCTGGGTGGTGCTCGCAGAGCGCCACGGAAAGCGATACCGAACCACGAACTCCGTACTTATCCAGCAGGGCCATTTGGCGTTGGTGGCCCACCCGGTTGCCGTAGTCGCGAATGCTGTAGCCGGGCACCGACGGGTGGGGGTGCGGCCACGGCTTGCGGCTCGGGTTCTGCGGCGGGTCGATCTCGTAATACTCGATATTGGGGGCCACCCAGAAGGCTACCTTCGCGCCGCCGGGCCAGGTGATTTTCGGGCGCTGGTCGTAGGCCCAGTAGTCGTAAACGCCAAGTGACTCTTTCATCGTGGGCTCCTCGCCTTATGCATCGCCCTCGAGCCACGCCAGCACGTCAGCCACGGGCATGACATCGGCGTACTTGAGGTGCAGGTCGGTCAGGTTGGCGTAGTGGTAGCTCTCGTGCTTGTCGGCCACGCACTCCATGGGCACGATGGTGCGGTAGCCGCGGGACAGGCTCTCCACGGCAGTGGCGCGGATGCAGCCCGACGTGGAGCCACCGGTGATGATCACCGTGTCGACCTGGTGCCATACCAGCAGTGACTGCAGCGGCGTTTCAAAAAATGCCGAGGGCATGCGCTTGGTGTAGATTACGTCGCGGCTGCGGTCGATCTCGCAGCGCTCGTCGAACTCGGCACGCTCGGAGCCGTACTTGATGTTTTGCAGCGAGTCGGGGGTGTCGGTACGGGTGCCCCACACGCCTGCATCTTCGGCGGAGTCCAGGAAGGCGACATGGGTCCAGACCACCGGCCAGCCCTTCTCCCGAAAGCCACGCGCCAACTGGTTCGTATACTCCAGCTGTTTGGGGTCGGTTTCGTAGGCGGTCTTGAAGAGGTCGGTGCGGGTGTAGGCCTTTTGCGGGTCCACATTGACTAGCACCGCTTTCTTGCCAAAGCCGAAGGGCACTCGCTGCGGGTTGGCCATCACCTCGTGAAAGATCTCTTTTGCCGTTTTGTCGGTGGTCTGCATCATCGTCTCCTGAATCGTTATTGGTTGGCGGCACGGGTCACTAATCGCAACGTACCGATGAACGAGCGCTAGCGATTGTCGTACTGTTCGCCCAGCTCCAGCATCGCCTGGGTGCCCAGGTAGTCGTTGAGCTGTTTGAAATCGAGCATCTGCCCGCGAAACGCATCGGTGGTGCCATCCTCTTTCAGCGTGGCAAAAAAGCGGCTGGCCATGTGGGTGATGGCCCGGACCAGCGCACCTGGGAAAATCACCATCGAAAAGCCCAGCGCTTCCAGGGCTTTGGCATTTTTCAGCGGGGTGTCGCCGCCTTCCACCATGTTGGCCATGATGGGCACCTTGCCTTTGAACTGTGCCATGATCTTGCCGATATCTTCGTCGCTGCGAATGCCTTCGATGAACAGCATATCGACGCCCGCTTCATAGTAGGCCTGGGCGCGCTCGATGGCGCTGTCGGTGCCTTCGACACCCAGTGCGTCGGTACGGCCGATGATCAGCGTACTGTCGCTTTCCCGAGCGTCCAATGCGGCATGCAATTTGCCGACCATTTCACCTTTGGAGACCAGCGTTTTGCCACGCAGGTGGCCGCAGCGTTTAGGATAGGTCTGGTCTTCCAGCTGAATGGCATTGGCGCCCGCGCGCTCCAGCAAACGTACGCTGCGCATGACGTTCATGGCGTTGCCGAAGCCGGTATCGCAGTCCACCACCACCGAAAGCTGCGTGCGCTCGCGAATGTGCGACATGGCGGTGCAAATTTCGGTAATACTGAGCAGGCCAATGTCTGGGCGGCCCAACTGGGTGTAGGCCAGGCTGGCACCTGACAGGTAGACGGTGTCGAAGCCTGCTTGCTCGGCAAGCGATGCGCCGAGGGCATCGAAGACGCCGGGGGCCACGACGATCCTGCTGTCGTTCAAGTGCTGCTTCAGTTGGGCTGGCTGGTGCGCCAGGGGAGAGGAAGCCTGGTGGGAAGCCTGATGGGAAACATTGTGTTGGCGTGTCATAGCGGTCTCGTCATGTGGGGGGCGGGTTGCGCCAGCGCCAGGTCGTTCCAGACATCCTGGCGGGTAATCAGTCCATCGGTTAATTCGAAGCGGTCAATGAAGCGCACGCTGGCGCTGGTGCTGCCGTCCAACCACTCGACGGCCAGCTCGCCGTGGCACACGACGATGCTCTGGCGAGGTGTCAAACAGTGGTTCACGGCATGAAAGGTTTTACTGACGCGGCGATAACGGTGTCGGGCCCACGCCACCACGTCGTCGAGATGATGCATGGCGGGCGCCCCCGGAAACTGCATGACGACATGCTCGGCCAGACAGCGCTGGGCAAGCGGTAGATCGCGTGCTTCCATGGCGTCCAGAAACGTCAGCACCTGCTGCACGTCATGGGGGTGAACATCGAGGCATTGCGTATTCTTCACGGCGCATTACTCTTGTTGATATGGCAAATGCGGTATGCTGATACGGTGTTTTATATGTATTATATTTAATACATTTTTATGTCTATTGTTGTTCTCGCGTCAAGCCCGATGTGAATATTTTTTGAAGCATACCCTGGAGGGGCGTGAATGAGTGATGCACAGTCCTCGGCGGTGGGTGGGACTAAATCGCACCGGATATACCTGCTGCTGAAAGATGCCATTCTCAGCGGCAGGCTGCCCGCCGACAGCAAGCTGCCGGGCGAAAACAAGCTGGCCGAGCAGCACGGCGTTTCCCGCGTGACCGTTCGGCGCGCCATGGAGGCGCTGCAGTCTGCCGGGCTGGTCGATCGCAGGGCGGGGGTGGGCACCGTGGTGCTGGAGCAGCCGCTGGATGCCACGGTGATGACGGCCAGCGTCTCCAACCTGATGCCCAACATGGTCAAGATGAGCCAGGCGTCCCAGGTGCGCCTGCTGGAGTTTGCCTACATTCCGCCCCCGGAGATGATTCGCGAGCGGCTGGGCATGGCCAAGGGCGGCAAGGTGCAGCGTTCGGTGCGGGTGCGGATGGTCGATGGCAAGCCGTTTTCGCATCTGATTACCCACGTGCCGGAAGCCATCGCGCTGCACTACAACGAGATGGATCTGGCCAATACGCCGCTGTTCGTGCTGCTGGAGCGCAGCGGCGTGAAGGTGGACCACGCGTCGCAATCCATTTCGGCCACCCTGGCGAGCCATGACGTGGCCCAGGCGCTGGATGTCACCGTGGGCTCGCCGCTGATCTCCCTGACCCGCGTGGTGTTCGATGAGCAGGGGCGAGGAGTGGAGCATCTGGAGGCGCTGTATCGGCCTGATCGCTATCGTTTTCAGATCGATCTGGAGCGCAACGGCAATGGCGATGCGCGGTACTGGGAGCCCCGTGTGGGCGGTGGGCCCACCCAAGGCGAGGGGTAAGTAGGCATTTTTGCTCTGCTTTTAATGTATTAAATTTAATACAGATTTAAAATTTTAAAAAATACATTTGACCTGTGCTGGATAACTGCGCTAGTTGTATTGGGGTAACAATGACAAGCCTGGCAAGGCGCACTGAGGCCGCGAGTGACGACAATGAGTTCCCCCAAGACGCTATTCGACAAGGTATGGCAAACCCACGAAGTGCATCGCAGCGAAAGCGGCCAAAGCCTGCTGTGGGTAGATCGTCACTTTGTCCATGAAGGGTCGTTCCACGCCTTCAACAAGTTGAGCGAAAGGCAGCTGCCCGTCGCCCGACCAGACCTGACCTTTGGTATTGCCGACCACTATGTGCCCACCCAGGCACGCGACCTTGCCGACGTGGCAGACGCCAAGGTGCGCTCGATGATCGAGCAGCTCAGCCATAACACGCAACAGCACGGGGTGACGCTGTTTGGTCTGGAAGACCCTCGCCAGGGGATCGTGCATGTTTTGGGCCCCGAGCAGGGGCTTACTCAACCCGGTATGGTGATGGTGTGCGGCGACAGCCATACCGCCACCCACGGGGCGTTCGGCAGTATTGCTTTCGGGATTGGCGCGTCAGAAGTGGCCCATGTGTTGGCCACCCAAACCTTGTGGCAGAGCAAGCCCAAAGTGATGCGTATTACGGTGGATGGCCAACTGGCGGAAGGTATCACCGCCAAGGATATCGCCCTGACCTGGATTGCCAAGCTGGGGGCCGACGGCGCTCGCGGCTATGCCATCGAGTATGCGGGCGAGGCGATTCGGGCGCTCTCCATGGAAGCGCGGCTGACGCTATGCAACCTCTCCATCGAAGGGGGCGGGCGCTGCGGCATGATCGCCCCGGATCAAACGACGTTCGACTACCTGCGTGGACGCCCCTGGTGCCCGAAGGGTGAGGCGTTCGAGCAGGCCTGTGCGCACTGGGCGACGCTATGCAGCGACCCTGATGCGGAGTTCGATCTGGAAGTGGTGCTGAATGCCGACGAAATCGCCCCCACGGTGACCTGGGGCGTCTCGCCTGAAGAAGCGCTGCCCATTGATCAGCACGTGCCCGATCCTGCGCAATTGGATGACCCTGCCAAAGCGCGCCAGGCCCGGGAGAGCCTGGCCTACATGGGATTGACGGCAGGGCAAAAGCTTACCGATATCACCATCGACCGCGTCTTCATCGGTTCCTGCACCAATGCCCGGATCGAAGACTTGCGTGCCGCCGCCGCCGTGCTGGCAGGCCATGAAAGCCGCGTGCCGGGCATGGTGTCTCCGGGCTCGACCCTGGTAAAAGCCCAGGCCGAAGCCGAGGGGCTTGACCGTGTTTTCAAGGCCGCAGGACTGGAGTGGCGCCACTCCGGCTGTTCCATGTGTGTGGGCATGAACGGGGACCTGGTGGCCAGCGGCGAGCGCTGTGCGTCCACCACCAACCGTAACTTCAAAGGGCGCCAAGGCCCGGGAGCGCGTACCCATTTGATGTCGCCCGCCATGGTGGCCGCTGCGGCCATCAACGGGCGGCTGACCGACGTGCGCCAGCTCGCTTCCTCCTCACCCCGCGCCTCGGGAGAGCCGTCATGAAACCCATCACCATCCTGGACACTCTGGGGGTGGCGTTACCCGCCGCGAACGTCGATACCGACCAGCTGATTCCTGCCCGCTTCATGAAGGAGCCACGCAGCGTGGGGTACGGGCAGTTTCTGCTGCATGACGTGCGCCATGACGAACAGGGCCAGCGGGTGCCGAACGTCATGCTCAATCATCCCATGGCGAGCCAGGCGGAAGTCATGGTCAGTAGACGCAACTTTGGCGCTGGCTCTTCCCGCGAGGCGGCTGTCTATGCGCTGGTGGACGATGGCTTCCGCTGCGTCGTGGCGCCGAGCTTTGGCGATATCTTCGCCTCCAACGCCGTCAACAATGGCTTGCTGCCCGCCGTGGTGACGGAGGAGGCCGCAGAACAGCTGCTGCAGGCGCTGTCCGAGGCCCCTGCGCCTATCGTGGTGGACCTGGAAGCGCAGCATATTCGCGTCGGCGAGCTGTGCGTATCCTTTAGCGTCTCGGCCGTGTGGCGCACCAAGCTGCTGAACGGTTGGGACGATATCGATATGACCCGGCAGCATCTTGAAGAGATCGATACTTTCGCCGCGCACTACGAACAGCAGTTTCCATGGGTGGTGCCCGTGCCGCCCAGTGCCGCGATCATCAGCAAAGGATAAAGCGGCCCGGGCCAGGCGGCCGTCAGAGCAGCCACCCCGCGCCGTACATGACGGACCGATAACAACACGATGCACGCTTGCAACAATGGTTTTAGGCAGTAGATCAACACAATAACCGCTACAAAAGATCACCTTGTGCAGGAGACACACATGAAAAAAGTAACCCTTACGTTGGGCATGCTCACGGCGCTGGCGTCTACTCATGCCTTGGCGGTGGATCAAATCACCGCCGTCCATGCTTTTCCTCCTTCGCTGATCTACACCCAGAGCTTTCTGGAGTTCGTCGACAAGGTCAACGAGCGCGGTGAGGGCGTGGTGCAGATCAACGTGCGCGGCGGCCCTGAGGTCATCGGTCTTTCCGAGCAACCCGACGCGGTGCGCAACGGCGTGGTGGACATGGCCTACACCGCCGCCAGCTTCTATGCAGGCACGGTGCCTGAGCGTGATGCCATGGTGGCGTCCAATACCAACGCTATCTTTGCCCGTGAAAATGGCGGTATCGATCTGCTCAACGAGATCCATCAAGCGAAGATGGGCACCTATTATCTGGGCTGGTTCGATAGTGGCGTGAGCTACAACCTCTACACCATCAACGAGCCTACCATCGATGCAGAGGGCAACCTCAGTGTCTCGGGGCTGCGCCTGCGCAGCAACCCTGTCTATGATGCGTTCTTCCAGGACTATCTGGGCGCCCAGCCCATCAGCTTGCCGACCACCGATGTTTACGCGGCCCTCGAGCGTAGCGTGGTCAATGCCACCGGCTGGACGCAAATCGGCCTGAAAGACCTCAACTGGGATCGCTTCCTCAACTACCGGGTAGATCCCGCGTTCTTTTCCACGGACATGGGCGTGATCGTCAACCTCGACAAGTGGAATCAGCTCAGCCCCGAGGCCCAGGAAATCCTTCAGGAAGTGGCCATCGAGCACGAGCGTGACAGCGCCGAGAAGCTGGCAGCCCTTTCCGAAGAGCAGCAGGCCGCTCTGGAGGCCGATGGCATGCAGGTGATCACCCTGGAGGGTGAGGCCGGCGAGCGTTATGCCGAAGCTGCCCGTGAAGCCACTTGGGAACGTATGCGTCGCCAAATGGAGCGCCATCCCATGGGGCTGGAGCACTACGACACGCTGCTTGAGAAGTTCAACGACTTATAAGTAAGCGACCCTGGTGGGCGCTGCCCTGCTTGGGCAGCGCCCGCCGGTTTCCAAGCGACTTCCAGGACTTCCTATGCGTTACGCACAACGTGGCTATTTGCTGCTGCTCAACGGCATGGCGCTACTGGCAGCCATCATGCTGGTATGGCTGATGGTGGCCGTGGTGCTCTCGGTCGTGATTCGTAATTTGGGGCTGCAACCTTCGGCGTGGTTCTTTCTCTCCACCGAGTACGCCATGTTCTATCTCACCCTGCTGGGCGCGCCCTGGCTGGTGCGTCAGAAAGGGCATGTGCACATCGAGCTGTTGACCTCCATCCTGCCGCTGCCCGCGCTGAATATTCTCAGCCGGGGTGTCTCGCTGCTGTGTGTGGTGGTGTGTGCCGTGCTGGCGTGGAAAGGGCTGGATCTGGTGATGCTGAATATCGAACGCAGCGACTATGACGTACGCGCGTTCTTCGTTCCCAAATGGCTATTGACCATCGTATTTCCCATCAGCTTTACGCTGATGGCCATCGAGTTTGCTCGCTTTGTGGTGGGCCATGAACTCCTTCACAGCGGCGAAGCGGGGATTAAAGAATAATGGAATGGTACTTTGCGCTCGCTTTTCTACTGTCGCTGATCCTCATCTTCATGGCGATCGGTACGCCGATTGCACTGGCCTTCCTGGCAGCCAACGTGATTGGGGCCTGGCACTTCATGGGCGGGCAGGCAGGCATCATGCAGATGCTGAACAATGGCTTTGGCGCGCTCTCAAGCTTCAACCTGGTGCCCATCCCGCTGTTTCTGCTGATGGGTGAACTCTTCTTCCGCACCGGGCTGGGCATGAAAATGTTCAACGCGGTCGATCAGCTGCTGGGCAAGGTGCCGGGGCGCTTGTCCTACGTCACCGTGGTAGGTGGCACGGCTTTCTCCACGTTAAGCGGCTCCTCCATGGGCTCTACGGCATTGATGGGGTCGTTGCTGGTGCCCGAGATGGAGCGCCGAGGCTACAAGAAGAAGATGGCCATTGGCCCCATTCTGGGAACCGGTGGTCTGGCGATCATCATTCCTCCGTCAGCGCTGGCGGTGCTGCTGGCGACGCTGGCAAAAGTGGATATTGGCGCACTGCTGATTGCCGGTATTCTGCCTGGCCTGACGTTGGCGGGTTTTTATATCGTGACCATCTTCATCCAGACCCGGCTGGATCCGCAGGCGGCGCCCGCCTATGAACTGGAGCCCGTGCCGCTGAGGGCCAAACTCAAGCTGATCGTGACCGATATTCTGCCCATGCTGAGCGTCATGATTATCATCGTGGGCATGATGTTGATGGGCTTTGCCACGCCCTCCGAGGCGGCTGCCTTCGGGGCCCTGGGCGTCATCATTCTGGCGTTCATTTTCCGCTGCATGACCTGGGAGTCTTTTAAACTCTCGGTCACGGGGGCGCTGAAAGTGACGCTGATGGCTTACCTGATCGTGTTCGGCTCTGCCACGTTCAGCCAGCTGCTGGGCTTTTCCGGAGCGTCAGGCGGCTTGATTGGCTGGGCCACCAGCTTTGAGCTATCACCGATCTTCATGCTGCTGGCCATGTTTGCCGTACTGCTGGTGCTGGGTACCTTCATGGAGCAGATTTCCATCATGATGCTGACCGTGCCGATTTTCTTCCCGTTGGCGCAGGCGCTGGGATTCGACCTGATATGGTTTGGTATCGTGGTGCTGCTGGCGCTGGAGATCAGCTTCTCGACACCGCCGCTTGGGCTGTTGCTGTTCGTGATGAAAGGCGTGGCGCCAGCGGGGACGACCATGCGTGAAATCTACTCGGCGGCAATCCCTTATATTCTCTGTTCGATGCTGCTGGTTGCCGTGCTGATCGTGTTTCCGGGGCTGGCGACCTGGCTACCCAGCATGTTGCAGTGAACGATATTAGGGGCGCGTAAGAACATCGCAAAAGAGAGGCAGCTGCCTCTCTTTTGCTTGGGATGACGTTGGGTGGGCGGCGTGTGCTTATTCCCAGGCAGGGAAGGGGTCCGGGAGTTGCTTCCACGCTTCCATGCCTTCCAGCAACTCTGCTTCGCTCAGCAGGCACTCATCCAGCGCAGCACGCATGCGGGATTGATCCATGTTCTGGCCAATGAACACCAGCTCCTGGCGCATGTCGCCAAACGGCTCTTGCCATTTCTCCAGGATGAACTGGCGGTATTCCGGGTCTTCCGGCCAGTTGGCTTCCGGGATAGTCTTCCAGAACACCCCGGCGGGGCCATGATGGGCTATGCCGCCTGCCTGGCTCCACTGGCCCGCGTAGCGGGGGCGAGTGGCCAGCCAGAAAAAGCCTTTGGAGCGCAGCAGGCCCTTGCCGAACCACTCGGCATGCAGCAGGTCGTGAATTTTTTGCGGGTGGAAGGGGCGGCGGGCGTGGTAGGCGAAGCTGCCAATGCCGTACTCTTCGGTTTCCGGCACGTGCTCTCCGCGCATCTCCTTGAGCCAGCCGGGCGCCTGCTGGGCGCGCTCGAAATCGAACTTGCCGGTATCCAGCACCTTGTCCAGCGGGACACCGCCCGGGGTGATGGGCACCAGCTCGGCCTCCGGGTTGAGCGAGCGCAGGATTGCTTTCAATGATGCCAGTTCGGTGTCACTGATCAGGTCGGTTTTGCTGATTAGCAGCACATCGCAAAACTCGATCTGGTCCACCAGCAGGTCGGCGACGTTGCGCTCATCGTCTTCGCCCAGGCTCTCTCCCGCCTCGGCCAGGCTCTGCGCTTCCTGGTACTGAGCCAGGAAGTTGGCGCCATCGACCACGGTGACCAGCGTGTCCAGTCTGGCGACCTGGGAAAGACTCTGGCCGCTTTCGTCTTCGAAGGTAAAGGTTTCCGCCACGGGCAGCGGCTCGGAGATGCCGGTGGACTCGATGACCAGGTAATCGAACTTGCCCTCGCGAGCCAGTTGGCTCACCTCTACCAGCAGATCTTCGCGTAGCGTGCAGCAGATGCAGCCGTTGCTCATTTCGACCAGCCGCTCTTCCGAACGATTCAGCGCGACGTCACTATCCAGTGTCGGCTCGCCGGGGCCGCCGCGTACCAGCGCACCATCGATATTGACCTCGCTCATGTCGTTGACGATCACCGCAACGCGACGACCCTCGCGGTTGGCGAGAATATGATTGAGCACGGTGGTTTTTCCCGCGCCCAGAAAGCCGGAAAGCACGGTCACGGGTAAAGGAGCAAACGCAGACATTGCCAGTACCTCTAAACGGGTTTATGTTATGTGATAATATAACAATTAAATGCCCGTGAAAACGATATCCTCGATACTGGCTGAGGAGGAGGAGAGGTCACCGCTTGTATTGGGTGGGGCAGTAACCGCGCAGAACCTCTGGGGCGCGCAGTGCCGCATGCTTGGTGGTTCTACCCGATACCCGTTGGCGCCACAGGCGAAAAGAGTTCGGTTTGAGCTGGTAACGCATGATGGCGATCACCTCAGGCTCGCCCAGCCCGAACAGTGATGCAATGGCTTCGAAAGGCGTGCGATCCTCCCAGGCCATCTCGATGATGCGAGACTGCTCGTCGAGTGGCAAACGATGAAAGCGTTTTACGGCAGCGTGGGGCATGGCTTGTCCAACGGTAGGAAGTGATATTGTTATTGTACGCTACTGAAGTTTTGTGTTGATACTGTCGGGGTTTTCCTTGGCTGCCAGCAGAGCGCGAAAAAGCCCGTTCATCAAGACTGGCTGGTCATGACGAACCCGAAAACCAGCCTGTGTCAGCAGGGGAGTAGCCTGACGAGTGATGTCGGTCGCGATGAGCGAGGTCAGCATGTTCAGCGCGCGTCGCCCCTTTCCCGCTGGGTGAGTGTCGGGCTGAAACTTGTCCATGACGCACAGCTGCCCGCCGGGCTTCAAAACCCGATAGGCTTCTGCCAGGCCTTGCTCGGGTTGGGGCATGACTGCCAGGATTAAGTGCATGATCACCACATCGAAATGCCCGTCGGCATACTCCAGCGCCGCAGCATCCATGACCTTGCAGAATACGTCGCGCTGGTGGCGGCTGGCCTTGGCATCGGCGCGCTTCAACATGGCGGGCGTTACATCGGTCAGGTGCACTTCCAGCTCGCGGGGGAGAAAGGGAAGATCGAGCCCCGTCCCGGCTCCCACCACCAATACGCGCATGCCCGGCTCCCAATCCACGTGGCTCAGCGCCACCTGGCGCGGTTTGCGCAGAGCTCGTGAGACCAGAATGTCATAGACAGGCGAATACAGACTGTAGCGCAGGCGATTCCAGGCAGTGGTATTCAGCATGAGCGTGACCTTTTGATGCGCATTGAATAGACGAACGTGTTGGCGCGGAAGGCATAGACACCTATAGCATGAATATCGCATGGCTACCAAGCCGTACGATTGAATTTCGGACACGGTTTGGATTTATTTTGTTACCAATGGATACACTTTGCGGTGATTTTACGTGGTGCGGCGGGGGACGATCACTCACCCAAAGAAGCCTGTTGCTGTAAGCGGTGGGCAAGACTTTCGGTAATGTCCAGGATCAGCTGTCGATCTTGTTGCTTTAATGGCGCTAATAAGAGTTTGATTCGTTGCGTCTGGTCATCAATATGTACACTGGCTTCTCCGAGTAATTCTGCGGCTTCACAATTGAATATCTCGGCTAATTCAAGTAAGCGTACAATGTTGGGTATGACCCGGCCTCTCTCGATGCGAGATACTGCTTCGTTGCCTACACCCAACCGCTCGGCAACCTCCTCCTGAGTGAGTTGACAACGTACTCGCTGTTTGGCGATGGCGCGACCAATATTGCCAGCTAGCCGTTCCTGTTCAAGTTTATTCACACTTTCCTCCATATAGCCCTGAATGGTTGGGGAACGGCCTATTGACATGAAGGACTGTTTGGGTTGAATATCATCCTAATAGGTTGAGTTGAGATAAAGCCTGGAGTGTTTTTTTACGTTCCAGCCAAGGGGTAGCGTTCAGAGGGTTAACTTTTTTAAATTGTTCATTTAATTTAAATGTGGATGTGAGTGAGGGAGTGTGAAGTGAGTTTCATTAGGTTTTAATGCTCCGTTATAAAGTGTGTTTGAGATGTTTTGATAAGAGTGTTGTTGGGTGTATTAAGCCAAATAAGGCATAGGCAACGATTGAGCCGCATCAGGAATCGAAACAAGGTAGCGAACTCGTTAAGTGGTTCGCTGTTCATACCACCACTGTATGGCTTAGGGATGATCACACAGCGGTCAATAGGGCTTATTAAAAAAGCATCTGGCTTGCCATCGTGGCTGACCTATAGAACCCGAAGGCGCTAAATATCATGGCTTCCACGACGGCTCCAGAAATTTTTCAGCAACTTGCCGCCAGCTTGATGCGTATCAGCCAGGGTGAGTTTTTTGGTCATGTCGCAGAATCCCTGGCCGAACTACTCGATATCGATCATGTCATGATTGTGCGTATCGACCCTGGTAAGAAACGCGCCTTGCCGTTGGCGACATGGTCCATCAGCGGCTTTGTCGATGCGCCGAGTTACGACTTGAAGCACACCCCCTGTGCGAAGGTGTCATCAAATAGCTGTTTTCACATGCCATCGCGGGTAGCGGACCACTTTCCTCATGACCCAAAGCTGGCAGGTTATGAGGCCGAAGGTTATCTTGGCGTGCCCATGTCGGATGCCTCTGGCCAGTGCCGGGGGATTATCGCCATGATGCATTCTGCTCCGCTTGAGCTGCCTGCCTATGCGACAGAGGTGCTGCGTATCGTGGCTTCCCTGTCCGGGTTCGAGCTGGCCCGCCGTCGGATGGGAGAGAGAGCCGATGAGCAGATCGCCAATAAGCAGCGCATTCTACGCCTGCTGAACCGGGTCAACGAAGCGCGCTTTCACGCAACGGACGAGCAGGCGTTGCTCAAGGCAGCCTGCCGAGCCATGGTCGAGGTAGGCGGTTACAGCGCTGCCTGGGTGCATGGCCGCCCGCCTGCTTTTCGCAAACGTGAACTGGGGCCTGTGCAGGCCAGTGCCGATGTGGAGAGTGGCGATCTGGCGTGGCTGAGCCCCAGGCAGCTGATGGTCGAAGGCGCCTGTCACGCTCTGGCGCTCACGGCGCTGGAAACCCAGCAAGCCGTCACCTGGTCCTCTTCTACGGTGATTGACGACACTGCACGGACACCCATGTTGCACGAGCTGGGTGTCAATGTCTTCATGGCGTTGCCGTTGATCTATCGGGGGCAGTCGCTGGGCGTGCTTTGCCTCTCCCGGACGGAAGAAGCATCGATAACCACGCGCGAGCTGCGTTTGCTGAGCGAACTGGCAGATGATGTTGCTTTTGGGGTCGATAACTTTTTGCATCGGCAATCCGAAGCGCGTATTCAACACGCTGTAGCGCAGGTGGCGACAGCCGTCTCGGCCCAGCATGGACAAGCCTTCCTGACACAATTGACGGATCACATGGCCAATGCGCTGGCGGCCGAAGTGGGCTTCATTGCCACGCTCGATGAACGTGACCCCAATCGCGCCAACGTCTTGTCGCTGTTTGTGAACGGTCAGCCGCAGGCACCTTTCAGTTACCATCTAGCCGGGGTGCCGTGTCAGGATGTCCTTGTCGAGCAGGAGTGCGTCGTGCTGGAAGGTGCAGGCATCCGCCTGCCCACGGAAGCCAACGGGGCATTGGAGTGGGTCAATGCATACGTGGGTAGGCGACTGGACGATATCGAGGGCCGACCGGTCGGTATCATCGGGGTCATGTTCAAGGCTCCTCTGGAGGATGCGCATATCGTGCGTACCGTACTGCAAATCTTTGCGGCGCGTGCGGCCTCGGAGTTGGGGCGGCAAAAAGATGAAGCGCGCATTCGACAGCTGGCATTCTGCGATGCCGATACCCAGCTCCCCAATCGGGCAGACTTCATTCAGCACCTTGAAGAGCGCGTGATTCGCAAGACGGACTCTCGATTTGCATTGCTGCTCCTGGATCTCAACCACTTTAAGGAGATCAATGACACTGCCGGACATGACATCGGCGACCTGGTGTTGAAGGAAGTCGCCCAACGCTTTCGTCAAGCATTGCCTGCCGGCGAGTATCTGGCGAGGCTGGGCGGAGATGAGTTTGTCGTGGTGTGCGACAACGCCAACGACAAAGGTCGTGCCTTGATCACCGCCGAGCGGTTATGCAACAGTTTAGAGACTCCCGTTGTTATAGAGCAGCACTCTTGCGAGCTGTCGGTTAGCGCAGGGATTTCGCTCTATCCGGTACATGGGCAAACAGCGCAGGCACTATTAAAGCATGCGGATATCGCCATGTACCAAGCGAAGCGTCACAAGCTCCCCGCGCGCACCTTCGAACACTGGATGGGCCGCGCCGTGGCCGATCAGCTACGTATTGCCAAGCGTCTGGCAGTGGCGTTGTCCAACCACTCTCTTTACCTGCACTTTCAGCCTCAGGTCGACATGCGTACCGGCGAACTGATCGGTGCCGAGGCGCTTTGTCGCTGGTGGGACGATGAGCTGGGAGAGGTGTCGCCCAGTCAGTTCGTGCCCATTGCGGAAGACAGAGGCATGATCGTGGCGCTAGGCAACTGTGTCATCGAACAGGCGTGCCAGCAGTTGGCTGCCTGGCAGCGTCAAGGATGCCAACTAAGCGGCCAGCTCTCCATCAACATCGCCGCAGACCAGTTTGAAGATAGCGACCTGGTGGGCACCTTACTGAATAGTTGCCGGGCCCACAGCATCGCTCCCGACCAACTGAGTGTCGAAATCACCGAAAGTGGCATCATGACTCACCCCGACGTTGCCATTGCAACCACCGAGATCTTGAAGAGTCATGGTCTGGGCTTATCCATCGACGATTTTGGTACGGGCTATTCGTCGTTGGCTTACCTGAAACGGTTTGCCGCCGACCGCATCAAGATCGATATTTCGTTCATCCGGGACATGCTGGTCAGTGACAGTGATCGCACCATCGTGGCGACGATCATTGCCATGGCCGATACATTGGGGCTGCAAACCATTGCCGAGGGGATCGAGTGTCAGGCCCAGGTAGATGCGCTGCTGGAAATGGGCTGTTATCAGGCGCAAGGCTATTTTTATGATCGGCCGCTCGACCCGCAGCAGTTTGCCGAACGCTGGCTCAAGTGATGCGACCTGCCAAGGGAGTACGCAGCGTATCCGATGGGCACTCGCCAAATTGACGCCGATAGTCGTGGGCAAACTGCCCCAGATGGCAAAACCCCCAGTACGTGGCGATCTCGGTGACCGTCTGGGGCGGCTCGGCGGCGCGCAGGGCACGGCGCACATGGTTCAACCGCGATAAGCGCAAGAATTGCAGGGGGCTGATCCCCAGAATGGAGGTAAAGCTGTATTGCAGCGTGCGTCGGCTGACATGGGCCAGATCGCATAGCGCTTCCATGGTCACGGGGCCTTCGAGATGCGCTTCCACGTAGCGTTTGACGCTGTCTACCACCGCTTTCCGATGCGCGTAGCTGGGGGGCAGTTCTTCATTGGGTTGCCAGGTGCCCAACAGCTCCAACAGGCCCATCATGACGATGTCCTGGTGCAGCCGTTCGGCAACGGGGGCACCTTGTTCTCCCAGTAGCCGCTCCAGAACGAACATCAAGGCGTGCCGTGTCGATGGGTGAACCATGCGTCTTGGTTCCCGCCGCCAGCGTTCATCCAAAGCAATACCCTGCTGCTGAGCGGCGGCGTAGAGTGCAGGCAGTCGCACGACCAGCCCGTAGATATCGAAGTGGCCAGGGGTCACCAGCTCGAAGGCCTGGCCACCCGGGCGGCACATGATCTGGTTGCCTGCCAAGGATTGACCGTTGATGCGTGAGCCTTGGGGGCGAACGGGGATTCCCAGCCACAGCGAATCCTCCCACACCTGGCAATCCTGGCGCAGCGCCTGCTCGGTATGCTCCTTGAAGAGCTGGACGGCGGGCAGCGCGATTTCATCCAGCCGCCCGTAAAAGCGGCCTGGGCTGAGCTGGTCGTACTGCTGCTGCCAGTGCGTCAGGTTCTGGGCGTGTTCGTCGGCATCGCAGGCTTTTCGTGTGCACTTTTGTGGTGCGTTATTCGACAACGTCATTTCCATGACCTGCTCCTGAAGGTGTCGCCATGTGGCTGTTCTGCGATGGGACTTCGGGCAAGGCTTTGTTTTCGTTTGTTTTTCGAGCCTTTCAGGTGGTTTGCCAAAACTCGATACTCCCCGTTAAGTGATAGCGCTATTGTGACAACAAGCAAGTTTTGTTCCGTTTGTAAGCATGAAACAGCACCGCCCAATACGAGGCAGGGCAGGAGAGGCCTATGGCGCACTATCACTCGACGGTGGGCAGCCGCCATTATCGATTCAAGGGGCTGGCCGAACTGATGGCCAAAGCTACGCCGCCGCGTTCGGGAGATCGACTGGCCGGCGTCATGGCAGACACTGCCGAAGAGCGGGTGGTGGCCCAGATGGTACTGGCGGAGCTGCCGCTCACGACCTTCTTGAACGAAGCGCTGATTCCCTACGAGCAGGATGAAATCACTCGCCTGATCATCGATGACCACGATGCCCAGGCCTTTGCACCGCTGCAGCATCTCACCGTGGGCGACTTCCGCAACTGGCTGCTCTCTGATCACGCCACCAGCGAGGCCCTGGCCGCTGCCCGCCCCGGCATCACACCGGAAATGGCCGCAGCAGTGAGTAAGCTGATGCGCAACCAGGACCTGATGCTGGTGGCGAAGAAGTGTCAGGTTACCACGGCGTTTCGTAACACCATCGGCCTGCCGGGGCGGCTTTCCACTCGCCTGCAGCCCAATCACCCCACCGATGACGTGACCGGTATCGCGGCCAGCATTCTCGATGGCCTGCTGTATGGCAGTGGCGACGCGGTGATCGGCATCAACCCCGCCACCGATAACGTCGCCCAAAGCATCAAGCTGATGCGCCTGATGGATGAGGTGATTCAGAAATACGAGATTCCCACCCAATCCTGCGTGCTCACTCACGTCACCAATACCCTGGAAGCCATCGAGCAGGGCGCGCCGGTGGATCTGGTGTTTCAATCCATCGGCGGCACCGAAGCCACCAACCGCAGCTTCGGGTTCGATTTGAGCACCCTGGCCGAAGCCGAAGCCGCCGCACAAACGCTGAACAGAGGCAGCGTAGGTCGCAACGTGATGTATTTCGAAACCGGCCAGGGCAGCTCGCTCTCGGCCGACGCCCATCACGGGCTGGACCAGCAAACCTGCGAAGCCCGCGCCTACGCCGTGGCGCGCAAGTTCAACCCGCTGCTGGTCAATACGGTGGTCGGGTTCATCGGCCCTGAGTATCTGTACGACGGCAAGGAGATCACCCGTGCGGGGCTCGAGGATCACTTCTGCGGCAAGCTGTTGGGCGTGCCGATGGGGTGTGACGTGTGCTACACCAACCACGCCAACGCCGATCAGAACGATATGGATAACCTGCTGACGCTGCTGGGCGTGGCGGGCTGCAATTTCGTGATGGGTATCCCCGGCTCCGACGACATCATGCTCAACTATCAAACCACCTCGTTTCACGACGCACTCTATGCCCGCCGGGTGCTGGGGCTGAAAGCCGCGCCGGAGTTCGAACAGTGGCTGGCCAGGATGCAGATCTTCCAGGATGTGAGCACCCATCGCCTGAACGACCAGCTTCCCGCTGCCTTTGCCAACAGCCTGCGTCACTTGCCGAAAGGGAGCGACTAAGATGCCGAAGCCATCCTCGCAGGACACCAGGGCGCCCATCGTCATCGAGAACCCCTGGGAGCGCCTGCGCGCTTTTACCGATGCGCGCATCGGGCTGGGGCGTGCCGGGGTGAGCCTGCCCACCCATCAGCTGCTTGCATTTCAACTGGCCCATGCCCAGGCCCAGGACGCAGTGCACTGCCCGCTCGCGTGCGAGGCACTGGCCGATGAACTCACCCGGCAACTGGCGTTGGGCTACGCGCCGCTGGTGGTACACAGTCGCGCCGAACACCGGGCAATGTACCTGCAGCGCCCCGACTACGGCCGACGGCTCGACGAACCATCCCGGCAGGCACTGCAGCAAGCGGCGGCGAGCGGCCAGCGCTATGACCTGGCGGTGGTGGTGGTGGATGGCCTCTCGGCCTTGGCGGTGCAGCAGAACAGCGCGCCGTTTCTGGCCGCCCTTTACGACGCACTGCAGCGCGACCACCACGACTGGCAGCTGGCGCCGCTGACCCTCGTCGAGCAGGGGCGCGTGGCCATTGGCGATGAAGTGGGCGCGCTGCTCAATGCCGACGCCGTGCTGGTGATGATTGGTGAGCGCCCCGGCCTCAGCTCGCCGGATAGCCTGGGACTCTACATGACCTGGGCCCCCGAAGTGGGCTTGAAGGATGACCGACGCAACTGCATCTCCAACGTGCGCCCCGCTGGGCTGGCCTATGCAGAGGCGGCAAGGCGACTACTGCTGCTGTTGCGCGAAGCGCGGGAGCGCAAGCTCTCTGGCGTGAAGCTCAAGGACCGCAGCGAAGACAACGTGCTGGAGGGCAGCCACTCGACCCGGAATTTCCTCGTGGCCGATTGAAAATGCAGGCAGCGGTTCAATGCGCGAGATGACTTCTTCGCCCGCGCTCTGAACGGCCATTTCCACACAACAAGAACATCGCCAATCACAACGCAAACAACGCAGCACGCCGCTGACACCCATTGCGTTCCACACTGAAAAAGGGCGAGACCATGACACAACCAACGGTTGATCAGACGTACCTGGCGAAGCGCCAGCTGCGTAAGGGTACGGCAGGCTGGATGCTGCTGGCAGGACTTGGGGTTTCCTACGTTATTTCGGGGGATTTTGCGGGCTGGAACTTTGGCATTGCCGAAGCGGGCTGGGGGGGCTTTGCCATCGCCGCCTGCCTGATGGCCGTGATGTATCTGGCTCTGGTGCTCTCCTTGGCCGAAATGTCCGCAGCGATCCCGGCGGCAGGCGGGGGCTACAGCTTTGCCCGCCAAGCCATGGGGCCGGCGGGAGGCTACTTGACGGGGCTGGCGGTATTGATCGAATACGCGCTGGCGCCTGCAGCCATCGTGATCTTCATCGGTGCGGCGGTCGAGGCCTTGTTGGGTGTCAACGGCCCGCTGGTGTATCTGCTGTTTTATGCGGTGTTCATCGGCATTCACCTCGCCGGGGTGGGCGAAGCGCTGAAGGTGATGATGGTGATCAGCGGCTTGGCGGTCTTCGCGATTCTGGCCACCGCCGTGGCGCTGATCGGTGACTTCGATGCGGCCAACCTGTTCGATATTGCCCCCACCGAGGCGGCGGGGGCGAGTACCTTCATGCCCTTTGGCTGGTACGGTATCTGGGCGGCACTGCCCTTCGGCATGTGGCTGTTCCTGGCGGTAGAAGGCGTGCCGTTGGCGGCGGAAGAAGCCAAGGACCCCGCCCGCGACATGCCCAAGGGCATCATCGGTGCCATGCTGTTTTTGCTGTTCACGGCACTGCTGGTGGTCGTGCTGCTGGCGGGAGCCACCAGCGCCGAGATGATCGGCCAAAGCGGCGTGCCGCTGGTGGATGCCTTGAATGCTGCAGGCAACCCGACGCTGGCGACCCTCGTTAATGTGCTGGGTCTGGCGGGCTTGATTGCCTCGTTCTTCTCGATCATTTACGGCTACAGCCGCTTGGTGTTTGCGCTCTCCCGGGCGGGCTATCTGCCCAAACGGCTGTCTCTGACCAGCGAACGTAAAGTGCCTTACCTGGCGCTCATCGTGCCGGGGGTGTTTGGCTTCCTGGCCTCGCTGAGCGGGGAGGGTGACCTGATGCTGGGCATGGCCGTCGTGGGGGCGACCATCTCCTATGCGCTGATGGCGTTCAGCCATATCTGGCTGCGCCTCAAACAGCCCGAGCTGCTGCGCCCCTACAGAACGCCGGGTGGTATCGTCACCTCCTCGGTGGCCCTGGTACTGTCACTGGTGGCCATGACGGGTGTATACGCCTTCGACCCCCGCGCGTTCAACTACACCCTCCTGCTGTTTGTGGCGGGCGCGGCTTACTACTTCCTGTACAGCAAAAACCACCTGGTGGCGAAAACGGCCGAGGAGGAGTTCGCGCTGGTCACTGCGTCGCCAGAAGAGATCGAACCCCCTGCTGCGGGCGTCGCTGCGGCCAGGCTTTAATCAGCGCGGCGAATCACCTAGTCTGAAGCTCGGCAGCCCGCCTCTGGCCTTGGTGCCAAGGCGGGCTCATTGGCCAAGCGACAGAGGGAAACCGTGATGATGCTCGATTTTACCGACCCAGCCCTGGGCGATGCCGAACAGGCGCGCTGGTACGCCGTGGACGATGGTGTGATGGGCGGCGTGTCCCACAGTGGCTTTCGTGTGGAAGAGGGGCATGGCTGCTTTTATGGAGAGGTCTCGCTGGAAAATGGCGGCGGCTTTGCCTCGGTGCGCCGTGAGCCCGGCACGTTTGAGCCAAGCCTGGCCCAGGCCAAGGGCATCACGCTGCGGGTGCGCGGCGATGGCCGTCGCTATCAACTGCGCCTCAAAAGCCATGCGCTGGACGATGCGAGTGCCTACCGCGTGGCGTTCACGCCCAGCGCCCAGCAGTGGGAAACGCTGCATTCAGCTGGGCGCAGTTCGACGCCGTGCGCCGGGGGACGCTGCTGTCCAACGCGCCGCCGCTCGAGCCCGGCACCGTTCACCAGCTGGGCTTTCTGATTGCCGACCGCACCGCCGGGCCGTTTCAGCTGGAAATTGCCTTTATCGAGACGTATTCACAGGGCTGATTTACACAGGACGACTCTTCACAGGGCTTTTATCTTCACAGGACTAAGGTCGTCTCGTATGTAGTTTGCCGTTCGAGGAGTCTGGGAAGCCTTCTATCGACGTGAGCCAGTCTGATGAAACACTCTCCGGCCTACCGCCTGGCGGCGACGGTACTGCATGGGTTCGATGAGTACCGTGCACGCTTCCAGCAGATTACTCAGGACGCCAGCCGCCGCTTTCGCGATGCGGCCTGGCGCGAGGCGCAGCAAGCCTCGGCGGCACGGATCAATCTCTACGGCGAAAAAGTCCAGGACACGCTGGGGCGCCTGCAGCGTACGTTTCCCCAGGACGTGCTGGCCCACTGCGAGACCTGGCGCGAAGCCCGCGGGCACTATGCCAATTTGATCGGCCAGCGGTTGGATTACGAGCTGGCCGAGACCTTTTTCAATTCGCTGTTCTGTTCGGTGTTTGAGCATCGCCATATCCGCAACGACTGGATGTTCGTCTACAGCTCCCGTGAAGATGCCGCGCACCGTTCGGGCATCGAGCTGTGCCGCCGTCATGCGGTCAACGGCGACTGGGCCGGGGCACTGGCCTGGGCGCTGCAAGAGGCACCGCTGGAGACGCCCTTTGCCCATCTGGAGCGCGATAGCCAGTTGGGGGCGGGCTTGCTGGAAGCCCAGCTGCCCGCCCGCCTCTGGCAGGCGGCGGATGCACGGGTGGAGCTGCTCAACAGCGTTTTCTACCGCAACAAAGGGGCCTACCTGGTGGGGCGTATACTCGGCGGCGGTGAGCAGGTGCCGCTGGTGCTGCCGATTCTGCATGGCGAAGGGTACGGCGAGCAGCAGGGCGGTGACCCCCGCCTGCATCTGGATACCGTGCTCACCGAAACCGATGAAGTGTCGATCATCTTCTCGTTCACCCGCGCTTACTTTCAGGTCGATGTGCCGGTTCCCGGGGAGTTCGTGGGCTACCTGAAACAGCTCATGCCCCACAAGCCGGAAGGCGAGCTGTACGCTGCCATCGGCTTTTTCAAACACGGTAAAACCGAGTTTTTTCGCGCCCTGAACCAGCAGGTGGCCAAGCGCGAAGAGCGCTTCATCATCGCCCCGGGGGTGCGGGGCATGGTGATGGCGGTGTTCGTGCTGCCCAGCTTTCGCACCGTGTTCAAGATCATCAAGGACAAGTTCGACCCCGCCAAGGAGGTCACGCCAGCCATCGTGCGAGAAAAGTATCGGCTGGTGAAGCGTCACGACCGGGTAGGGCGCATGGCCGATACCCAGGAGTTTTCCAACTTTATCGTGCGTCAGGATCACTTCGCGCCGGAGTGTCTGGCCCATTTGCTGGAAGTCGCCCCTTCCACGGTATCACTGAAAGGCGACAAGGTGATCATCAAGCACTGCTACACCGAGCGGATGATGACGCCGTTGAACCTCTATCTGGAGCAGTGCAGCGCCGATGAGCGAGTGATGGTGCTGAAGGATTACGGCAATGCCATCAAACAGATGGCAGCCGCCAATATCTTTCCGGGCGATATGTTGCTGAAGAATTTTGGCGTTACCCGTCACGGGCGGGTGATTTTTTACGACTACGACGAAGTGAGCTACCTTACGGAGTGTCGCTTTCGCCACATGCCCAAAGCCCAGCAAGGCGATAGCTACATGGATGGCGGCGCTAGCCTCTCCATCGGCCCCCACGATATCTTCCCCGAGGAGTTCGGCCCGTTCATGTTTGCCAACCCCGAACTTCGCGCGCTGTTCATGGCGCAGCACCCGGAGCTGTTCGACCCGGACTATTGGCTAGGGTTGCAGCAGGCCATTCGCAATGGGCGGGTGATCGATGTCTACCCTTACCGCAACAAGCAACGGTTCTCTGGAACCATCGGCCAACTGGTACATTAGTCATGACTCAACCTCCTCACCTGGTGGTATTGACCGGATCGGGTATTAGCGCCGAAAGCGGCATCAAGACGTTTCGGGCCAGCGACGGCCTTTGGGAAGATCACCCTGTGGAGGACGTCGCCACGCCCGAGGGCTGGCGGCGCAACCCCGAACGGGTGCTGGCCTTCTACGACCAGCGCCGTGAGCAGATCCGCCGGGCCAAACCCAATGCCGCCCACAAGGCGCTGGCCGCACTGGAGCAGGAAGGCTTTCGAGTCAGCGTGGTGACGCAGAATATCGACGACCTGCACGAGCGTGCCGGTTCGCGCCACGTGATGCACCTGCACGGCGAGATTCTCAAGGCGCGCTCATCCGTCGATGCCCGGCTGCGCTATCCGCTGCCCAAGGGAGGAATCCGCCTGGGGGAGGTGTGCGACAAGGGCAGCCAGCTGCGCCCGGACGTGGTGTGGTTCGGTGAAGCCGTGCCGCTCTTCGAAGAGGCCTGCGAGCTGGTCAGCCAGGCCGATTTCCTGCTGGTGGTGGGCACCTCGCTGGCGGTGATGCCCGCCGCGTCGCTGCTGACCTACATCGACTACGATACCCCCTGTGCACTGATAGACCCCGACGCCGATGCGCTCAGCCCGCCTGGCGTGCTGGCGATCAACACCACGGCGGGGGAAGGCGTGCCAGCGCTGGTTCACCAGTGGCGCAAACAGGGCAACTTGATCTTGCCTTGAGTCAATGACGGGGCGGGGTGAGCGAACCGATGGATGGCAGATTACCGGCACGCTTCCAGAAACCACGCTTTCATGACTCCGGTAATCTGGGTGAGCTCGGCGTCCGTCGCGATGTAGGCGGGCATGGTGTAGAGCCAGCGGCCAATGGGGCGCAGCCACACGCCCCGTGCTCTGGCAAACGCGGCCACACCCGCCAGCGCCTCGCTGCCATGGGTCTCGATCACCGCTGTCGCACCCAGCACCCGGACATCCGCCACCGCCGGGTGCGCGCGCAGCGCCGCGTCTTCCAGCAGCTCGCGCTGTAGCACTTGGCTGAGCGCGGCGATTTTCTCCAGGTAATGCTCCTCTTCGAACACCCGCAGGCTCTCCAGCGCCACGCGGCAGGCCAGTGGGTTGCCCATGAAGGTGGGGCCGTGCATGAAGGCGTGGTGCTGACTGTCGCCAATGAACGCCTCGTGCACCCGGTCTGTGGCCAGCGTGGCCGCATGGCCCAGATACCCGCCGGTCAGCCCCTTGGAGAGCACCATGATATCCGGCGTGACGCCCGCGTGGTCGGCGGCAAACAGCCTGCCGGTGCGGCCAAAGCCGGTGGCCACTTCATCGAAAATCAGCAGCACGCCAAACTCGTCGCACAGCGCGCGGGCGCCGCGCAGGTAGTGCGGCGAGGTCATGTTCAGCCCGCCCGCCGCTTGCAGCAGCGGCTCCATCAGTAGTGCGGCGATCTCCTGGTGGTGGCGCGACAGCACCTCACGTAGCGCAGCGAGGTCATGCTCTACCTGGGCTGGCGTGGCATCGAAGGGTGCCGTGGGGGCCGGGGCGAAGTGGTGCTGAGGCAGCAGGCTGGCGAACAGGCCGTGCATGCCCTCTTCGGGGTCGCATACCGCCATGCAGCCGGTGGTGTCGCCATGGTACGCCTTCATCAGCGAGAGCATCTTGCGCTTGCCGGGTTGGCCGATGAGCACCTGATACTGCAGCGCCATCTTCATGGCCACCTCCATGCCCACCGAACCGCTGTCGGAGAAGAACACGTGGTTCAGCCCCGGCGGGGTAATGCGCACCAGCGCCCGTGCCAGCTGGTCGGCGGGGCCGTGGGTCAGGCCGCCCAGCATCACATGGCACAGCTCGCCGGCCTGTTCGCGGATGGCGGCCACCAGGCGCGGGTGGCCGTAGCCGTGAATCATGCACCACCAGGAGCAGGTGGCATCCAGCAGGCGTTCACCGCTTTCCAGCGTAAAGTGGCTGCCGCTACCGCCGACCACTTTGGGGGCCGGTGTCTGGGTCTTGAGATGGGCGTAGGGGTGCCACACGGGAGAGTTCATGGCGTAGCCTCCTGGGCCGTGGGAGTGAGCAGTGTATCCAGGAAGATAAAGCGCTGCGCGGTAGCGGCATCTGCCTGTACCAAATAGGGAATGAGCCCTAAACAGGGCGCAGGTAGGGCGCGTTCGAGCAGCGCCACATTGGCCGCAAAGCGTGCGCTATCGCTGGCAAAGGCCGGGTCCACCACGCTGCCCACCCAGCCCGCCAGCGTCACGCCATCGGCGGCGATGGCCTCGGCGGTGAGCCGCGCATGGTTGAGGCAGCCGAGTTTCAGCCCAACGACCAGAATCACCGGCAGGCCCAGTGCACGGGGCAGGTCGGAAAAATCCTCCTCCTCATTGAGCGGCACTCGCCAGCCGCCGGCGCCTTCGATCAGCGTCAGGTCGCGTGGCGTTTGGCTCAAGGTAGCGCGTAGCGCTTGAGTCACGCTGGCCACGCGCAGCACCATGCCCGCTTCCAGAGCCGCCAAATGGGGCGCAATGGCGGGGGCAAAGGCCCAGGGGTTGACCGTCGAGTAATCCACCGGCGGGAGGCTTTGTGCCTGTAGCGCCAGAGCATCGCGGTTGCGTAGGCCGCTGAGCGTGGCCTCGCTGCCGGAGGCAATCGGTTTCAACCCCAGCGTGGTGTACTGGCGCTGACGGGCAGCACACAGCAGCGCGCTGGCGGCCAGGGTCTTGCCCGCATCGGTGTCGGTACCGGTGATGAAATAGGTGTTGTTCATTTCGCGCTTTCCAGGCATAGCGTCAGGCAGTGGTAGCTCACCGGCAGCCCCCGCGGCGTGCGCAGTGCTTCATAGCGCAACCGGGCATCGCTCAGTGCCTGGCGGGTGAGCTGCGCGTGGGGTCTTGCCACCTGAGCGCCCACGCCCTTGATGGAGGCCATGACGGCATTCAGGTCGGGGTAGAAAAAGCGCCGCTGCTCGCGCACGTGGTGGGTAAGCCGCAAGCCGCTTCGCGCAATCGCCCGTCGCACGGTGCTGGCGTCCGGCGTTTGCAGCAGGGCCTCGGGCCGCTGCCAGGCGGTGGCCACCTCATGAAGCGTGCCGGGCAGCAGGGTGGTGATGCGCGCCTGCCCGCCAGGGGCAAGCACCCGCGCCAGCTCCTGCATGACATCCTCGATGCTTGGGCACCACTGAATCGCCAGATTGGAGAACACCAGCTCAACGCTGGCATCGTTTTGCGGCAGCGCGGCGGCGTCCCCCAGCTGCCAGCGGATAGCCTCGCCATAGGTTGCCTGGGCGTAGGCGAGCATGCCCGGGGCCAGGTCGAGCCCGGTGATGGTGGCCTCCGGGTAATGGGTGGCCAGCCGCTGGGTCCAGTAGCCGGTGCCGCAGCCCAGGTCGAGCACCTGCTGGGCGCTCTTCGGCAGCGTTTGCCAGAGCGCTTCGCCGATATCGCGCTGGGCGCTGGCGAGCGCGTCATAGCGCGGCGCCGCTCGGGAGAAGGCTCGGGCTACGCGGGTCTGCCAGTGGGAGGCGGGGGTAGAGAGCAACGGTGAGTTCATCGCGGCACCTGTGTCGCCTGCTCGGCCAGCCGAGCGGCGAGCTGGGCCGGGCGTGACAGCATCGGACAGTGCCCGGCGTCTTCCAGCCGCGAGGCCTGTTGGCGGGTGCGGTTTGGCAGCAGCGGGTCCTGGGTGCCTGCGAGCAGGTGGATAGGACAGGGCGGTGCCGCGAAGTGCGCGCGGTTGTCCAGCGTGGCCAGCCATGTCAGGCCTTGGGCCAGGGTGGCAGAGTCCGCGCAGGGCGCGTCGCCCAGCAGCCCACTGAGTTGGCGGTGAGCCTCGCGAGCGTTGGGTTCGCCCTGACACTGCCAGCGTAGAAAGTGCCGCCACGTGGCAACCGGATCACGATGGAAGGCGCGCTGAAAGCTGGCCAGCTCCTCGTACGTCACACCGCCATCCTCCCCGTCACTGCAAAAACGGCTGCCTGCACCCAGTAGCAGCAGGGCGTTGGGCGGCGGCAAGTAGTCGAGCAGCGCTGTGGCCAGCAACCCACCCAGCGACCAGCCGACCCAAACGGCATCGCTGGGTAGCTCGGGTGCCATCCGCTCGGCCAGTGCATCAAGGCCCGTCGAGGTAGGTAGCGCAGGAGATTCGCCGTAGCCAGGCCACTCTACCGCGCTGGGCTCGACAGGGCTGGGCCAGTGCGCTTCCAGGGGCTGCCAGATACGGCTATCGATGCCCCAGCCAGAGAGCAGGACAAGCTTCATCGCGGCTCCTTGTGCAGGCAGGTCGCGGCCACGTCCAACAGCCGGTCGATATCGCGCTGGGTATGGCGGGCGCTTAACGTGATACGCAGTCGCGC
The DNA here is from genome assembly GCF_002078135.1 of Halomonas sp. BC1. Classification (NCBI taxonomy): domain Bacteria; kingdom Pseudomonadati; phylum Pseudomonadota; class Gammaproteobacteria; order Oceanospirillales; family Halomonadaceae; genus Halomonas; species Halomonas sp. BC1. The sequence goes on from NZ_LFGS01000019.1 coordinate 129,395, forward strand.
CTCGCCGTTGGGCACCGTGGGCGGGCGTATCGCGCCTACTTGAATATCGTGTTTATCGAAACGGGTGGCCCAGGCCATGGTGCGCCGCTCGCTGCCCAGCAGCAGCGGCTGAATCGGCGTGTGGGAGTGGCCCAAAGGAAGCCCCAGGGCCGTGGCCTGCTGGCGGAAGTAGTCGATGTGGCGCGCCAGCCGCTGGCGGTGCTCTGGTTCCCGCTGGACGATGGTGAGCGCTTCCAGAGTAGCGGCGGCAATGCCGGGCGGTTGGGCGGTGGTGTACACATAGCTGCGGGAAAACTGAATCAAGTGCTCGATCAGTGCCGCATCCCCCGCCACGAAAGCGCCCGCGGTGCCCAGCGCTTTGCCCAGGGTGCCGACCAGAATCGGCACCTGCTGGCTATTGAAGCCTGCCACGCAGCCTGCGCCGTTTTCGCCGAGCACGCCAAGCCCGTGGGCATCGTCGATCATCAGCCAGGCGCCGTGTTGCTGGCTGAGGTGGGCGAGCTGTTCGATGTCGGCGATATCACCGTCCATGCTGAACACGCCGTCGCTCACCACCAGCTGATGGGTGGCCCGGCTGCGCGCCAGTAGACGCGCCAGGTCCTGGCCATCGCGGTGGTGGTAGCGTCGGGAGCGGGCGCCGCTCAGCGCGGCCCCGTCGAGTAGCGAGGCGTGATTGAGGCGGTCCTGAAAAATCGCGGTGTGGGAATCCGCCAGCGCTTGCAACACGCCCAGGTTCGCCATATAGCCGGTGGAGAACAGCAGCGCCCACTCGCGCCCGGTCCACTCGGCTAGCGCAGCTTCCAGGGCGTCGTGAATGCCCAGGTGGCCGCTGACCAGATGCGACGCCCCGGCCCCGGCGCCAAAGCGCTTGGCGCCTTCTGCCTGGGCGGCTTGCACCCGTGGGTCCTGGGCAAGGCCCAGGTAGTCGTTGCCGGCAAAGTCCAGCGCATCGTGGGAGGCGACTCGGCGGGAGCGCCAGCGCTGCAGGCGCTCCCGCTCGTTACGAGCGGTTGCCAAGCGCTGCTGCCACGCCTCAGACACTGGCATCCACCGCCAGCGCCGCAGCGCGTTCGGCCTGGGCATTGCGCTGAGCCTGCTGGGCCAGCCGCTCGCTATGCTGCGTGTCGTCTTCGCAGGTGTCGCGGCGCTCGGGGTGCAGGCCCAGCTTGGCAAACAGCGCGCGGTCGCGCTCTGCCTGGGGGTTGCCGGTGGTCAACAGCTTGTCGCCGTAGAAGATCGAGTTGGCACCGGCCAGAAAGGCAAGCGCCTGGGTGGATTCGCTCATCTGCTCGCGGCCTGCCGAGAGGCGCACATGGCTCTGGGGCATCATGATGCGCGCCACGGCAATGGCGCGGATGAACGTCAGCGGGTCCAGGTCCTCCGCGTTTTCCAGCGGGGTGCCCGGTACCTTTACCAGCATGTTGATCGGCACCGACTCAGGATGCGGGGAGAGCCTGGCCAGCTGTTGCAGCAGCGCGCTGCGATCCTGGGCGCCTTCGCCCATGCCGAGAATACCGCCAGAACACACCTTCATACCGGCGTCGCGCACGGTGGCCAGAGTTTCCAGGCGGTCGCTGTAGGTGCGCGTGGTGATGATTTCGCCGTAGTAGTCGGGGGAGGTGTCGAGGTTGTGGTTGTAGTAGTCCAGCCCCGCGGCGGCCAGCCGGGTGGCCTGTTCACCATCGACCATGCCCAGCGTCATGCAGGTTTCGAGCCCCAGCGCTTTCACCTGGCGCACCATCTCTTCCACCGCCAGCAAATCCTTGTCTCGGGGGCTGCGCCAGGCCGCTCCCATGCAGAAGCGGCTGGCGCCTGCCTCTTTGGCGGCCTTGGCCTGGGCCACCACTTTCTCTATTTCCAGCAGCTTCTCTTTTTCCAGCTGAGTGTTGTAGTGACCCGATTGGGGGCAGTACTTGCAGTCTTCCGGGCAGGCCCCGGTCTTGATCGACAGCAGGGTAGACACCTGCACTGCGTTGGCATCGAAGTGTGCCCGATGCACCTGCTGGGCCTGAAACAGCAGGTCGTTGAAGGGCAACGCAAACAGCGCGTCGATTTCCTCGAGGGTCCAGTCATGGCGCGGAGCGGCGTCAGCCGAGTGAGAAGCCGTCGTGTGAGTGGTCACGGGTAAACCTTTTTCAATTTGAAAGTTGACAGGACTCTAGCGGTGAGATGTCAAGGGTGTCAACTTTTAATGATAGGTTGGTTTACTGGAGGGCGGGGGAAGGGAACATTCGTCACGATGCACGGCCTGCTTTATACTCTGCGCCCTTTGATCACCACTGGAGCGCAGATGCCTGACGCGACCTCGCTGCCCCCTGAACATGACGCCTTGACCGACCGCGACCCGGCCACGGGGCACCCGCGACCGCCGCGGCGCGAATTCAAAGCGCGCGGCAGCTTCGTCAAGCGCTGCGAAGGGTGCAATCTGCCCGAGCTGAACTGCCTGTGCCCTTATCAGGTCAAGGCAGAGAGTGACGCTCAGGTGTGGCTGCTGACCCACTCCATCGAGCACTTCAAGCCGACCAATACCGGCCGCCTGATTGGCGATGTGCTGACCAAAACTCGGGTATTTACCTGGTATCGCACGGCGCCGGATGAGAAGCTGGCCGCACTGCTGCAAGACCCGCGCTATGCGCCGTTCGTGATTTTTCCTGATGACCAGCCGGATTACGCGGAGCGGGTGGTGGGGTTGGAGGCCGTCCAGGCGGTCAAGCAGCAGTCGCGTATTCCGGTGTTCATCATTCTGGACGGCACCTGGCGACAGGCCCGGCGCATGTTCCGCAAGAGCCCTTACCTGGACACGCTGCCGGTATTGCCGCTGCGCACCGAGCGCGAAACCCGCTACCGGCTGCGCAAGCCCGCCTCGAAAGCCCACCTGTGCACCGCCGAGGTGGCCATCGAGCTGCTGCGTCAGAGCGGTGATGAAAATGCCGCCAGCGTGCTGGACGACTACTTCGATGTGTTCAACGACAGCTACGCCGAGAGCCGTTACTACCGCAAGATCGAGGAGCCGACGGCGGCCATGACTCGGCTGTTGGCCCGAAAGGCGGGGGATACTCCGCGCTGATCAAGGCCTGGCGCCGGGTAGCCAGCGCAACAGCACCTTGCGCACCCAGTACCAGCGGTTGATCAGCAGGGCCGTGAAAATCAGCGCGCAGCCGGTGAGCTGAAGCGCTGACATGATTTCGTTGAACCACCAGGCGGCCAGCAGCGCCGTCCAGACGGCCTCCAGCATCAGAATGACCGCGGCATGACTCGGTGTGGTCATGCCCTGCGCCTTGATTTGAAGAAAGAACCGCAGTGAGCTGGCCAGCAGCACGCTGGCCAGGAACCAGCCCAGAATTGGGGCATCGAGGGAGAGGGTCTGCTCTTCCACGACCCATGAAACAGCGGTCAACACGATGCCCACGGAAAGCAGCTGCAGCGTGGTCAACGACAGTGCAGGCACATTGCGCACCACCCGCGTATTGACGTTGATCAGCAGCGCGAAGCACAAGGCCGCGCAAAGCATCAGCAGCTGGCTGGCCTCTACCCGAAAACCGGCATTCAGCGATAACAGCGCAAAGCCTGTCAGCGCGACGGGCAGGGCTACCCAGGTGCTGGTGGCGGGACGGTCGCCAAACAGCAGGCGAGCCACCACTGGCACCAGCAGAATGCCCAGGCTGTTGATGAAAGCGCTTTCTCCCAGATGCTGGGAGTGATGCAACCCCAGCACCCAGAAGGCGATGGCCGCACTGAACAGTACGCCTACCAGCAGGCCGCGGCGAATACGCCGGGCCGGCAGATGGCGCAGCGTCGGCCAGGCGAAGCCCAGCAGAATGACCCCCGCGAGCAGAAAGCGGGTGCCGATGAACAGCAGCGGAGGCATGCCTGCCAGCGCTTCCTTGGAAAATATCCACCCGCCTGCTGCCAGGGTGGTCACCAGCAGCAGCAGGGCATCGGCCTGCCAGGGAGCTTGCCGAATGGTGCTATGGCTCACGCGGCGCCGCCAAACAGCGCCCCGGCAATTCTGAAGCCTGCCACCCAGGTGCCAATGGCCGAACCTACCGTGGCGAGAATGAACACCAGCAGCGTGCGTGACACGCGGTTTTTCCACCAGCCTTTCAGTTGCGTCACGTCATGGCGCAGGGTGGAGAAATCGCGCACCTTGGGTTTGCGCATGTACAGCTCGACCCCGGCGGCCACGAAACCGGCGCCAATGGTGGGGTTGAGCGACGTTAGCGGCGCAGCAAAGAAGGTCGCGATCACGGTGAGCGGATGCGCCAGGGCAATCAGGGTCGCTCCCCCGGATAGCAGGCCATTGATCAAGAACCACTCCATCACCAGCTGCCAGCCCAGCTCGGTATTACGCGAAAAACCCACCACAAAGCCGGTGAGCACCAGTGCGGTGACCAGCCAGGGCATGGCTTTCCATAGCTTGGAGGGCGGCGGAGTAGCTTCCAGCGATTCCCGCTCCTGGGTCGGGTTTTCCGGTAGCGGTGTTTCCAGGTGCTCGCCGGTGCCTTTCAGGTGGCCTGCGCCGAGCACGACCAGCACGTTCGAGTAGCGCCCGGGAGGTGCCTCTTCGGCCAGGCGTAGCGCCATGTAGCGGTCGCGTTCGCGGATCAGCGGGGTGTAGAGCGTTTCCGACTCCGCGGCGAATTCGCTGAAGGTGGCTTCCAGCATATCGCCTTCCTTGAGCTTTTCGATCTCCTCCTTGGAGACATCCTGGCGGGAGAGCACGCTGCCAATCAGTCCGGAAAACAGCGAGAAACGCTGCCACCAGGGCACGTTGCTGTAGATGCGCTTGAGCGTGATGCCCACGTCACGATCCACCAGCAGCAGCGGTAGTTGGCGAGTACGGCATTCGTCCACCGCGGCACGCATTTCGGCGCCCGGCTGGATGCCGGACTGCTCGGCGATACGCTGCTGGAAGGCCCCCAGCGCCAGGCTGGCGGCGACCATGCCGGCCTTGCCCTGCTTGAACACTTGAAACAGGTCCTGCTCGCCCATGGCATCGGGGTTGTCCATGCTGTGATGGCGGGCGTCACACAGCTCGATGGCCACCGCATCGAAATGGCCGGTAGCAATCAATTGGCGCACGTCGTCGGCGCTTTCGGCCGAGACATGGGCCGTGCCCAGCAGGGTGTAGCAGGTGTCGCCCACGGTCACGGTTTTCAGCGGGCCGCTAGTGGAGGGCAGGGGCGGCGTCGGTGGCCGCGTAGTGTCATCGTGGGTCATTCAACAGTCTCGATATATAAGTATAAAAAGGTGAAAACGTACACAAGCCGTCAGTACCGGGGCTCAGTGGTGTATCAACGCCGCCAGAAGGCCGGAGTAAAGAGCACCAGGACGGTGAAAATTTCCAGGCGCCCCATCAACATGGCCAGTACCAGAATCCATTTGGCCAGGCTGGGTAAGTCGCCATAGTGGCTGCTGGCCTCGCCCAGCGCGGGGCCCAGGTTGTTGAGCGCCGAGCCCACCGTCGACCAGGCGGTCACTTGATCCACGCCGGTGGCCATCACGCCCACCAGCATCAGGAAGAACAGCATGACATAGGCCGAAAAAAAGCCCCATACCGCCTGCGCGATGCTGTCGGGAACGCTGACCTTGCCGACCTTCACCGCAATGACCGCGTTGGGGTGAATCAGGCGCATGACTTCGCGCATGCCCTGCTTGAGAATCAGGATGATGCGGATAACTTTCATGCCGCCAGCGGTGGAGCCCGAGCAGCCCCCTACGAAGGCGGCAATGAACAGCAGAAACGGAATTGCCCCGGGCCAGCCGGAGAAATCGGCCACGGCGAACCCCGCCGTGGTAGCCACGGATACGACCTCGAACAGCGCATGCCGCAGGCCGGTGATGTCGTGGTAGGTGTTGGTCAGCCACAGGGTAATGACGGTAATCACGGTCAGCCCCGCCAGGAACAGCAGCAGAAACCGGGCTTCCGGGTCCTGAAAATAGTGGGTCAGGCGCTTCTCGCGCCAGGCCACGAAGTGGAGGCTGAAGCTCACCGCCGAAATCAGCATGAAACTGATGCAGATCAGCTCGATGGCGGCGCTATCGAAATAGCCGATGCTCAGGTCATGGGTCGAAAATCCGCCGATGGCGACCGTGGAAAAGCTGTGGCCCAGCGCATCGAACCAATCCATGCCCGCGATCATGTAAGCCACGAAGCAGGCAAAGGTCAAGGTGGCGTAGATATACCACAACGCCTTGGCGGTTTCGGTGATGCGCGGCGTCAGCTTGGAGTCTTTCAGCGGCCCCGGAATTTCCGTGCGGTACAGGGCCATGCCCCCGACCCCCAGGGTCGGCAGGATGGCCACCGCCAGTACCACGATGCCCATACCGCCCAGCCACTGCAGCTGCTGGCGGTAGTAGCGGATCGACTCGGGCAGGAAATCGATGCCGGTAATGACCGTGGCCCCGGTGGTGGTCAGGCCCGAAAAGGATTCGAAGACGGCATCGGTAATGCTCAGGGAGTCCTCGCCAAACAGCATCAGCGGCAGCGAGCCAAACAATGCCAGCACGGTCCAGAACATGGCCGCGATGATGAAACCGTCCCGAATGCGCAGCTCCTTGCGCGCCCGGCGGTTCGGCAGGTAGATCAGCAGGCCGGTGATGACGGAAATCGCAATGCCGCTCATGAACGCATGCCAAACGCCGTCGCGAAACCATAGCGACATCAGCATGGGAGGCAGCATGGTGAGGCTGAACAGCATCAACAGCAGCCCCAGGATACGTAGAATAATCCGCAGGCTCATGGCAGGGAGGGTCTCATTGCTGGCTGGTTCCTAGAAAAACGTCAATCCCACCTGGAAAAGCCGCTCGACGTCGCGGATACGCCGTTTGTCGATCACGAACAGAATCAGGTGATCACCGCTCTCCACGCGCACGTCGCCGTGGGCAATCATCACCTCCTTGCCGCGC
>NZ_LFGS01000019.1:136950-182721 GCF_002078135.1 Halomonas sp. BC1
ATGGGGGATGATCGGCCGATTGCGCCGGTAGATGGCGGCGACGCGGGTTTCCACGTTGGGCATGTGCTTGCCCAGAAAAGCGAGATTCTGGCCCACCAGCGGACCGCCGTAGAAGGCTTTTACCGCCACCAGCTGCACCAGCCCCCCGGCAAACTCCAGCACCTGCAGGGCGCCGGGATGCTCGATCAAACGGCGCACGTGGTCGGTCACCACCTGTTCCGGGCTGATCAAGACGTCGATGGGAATGGCTTCGTGGGCAAACAGGCCCTTGCGGGTAAGGTAGGCCGTGGAGCGAACCCGCGCGATCTTGGTGGGGGTGCGAAACAGCGTGTGGGCCACCTGACAGGCGATCATGTTGATCTCGTCGGTGTTGGTCACCGCGATCAGCATGTCGGCGTCTTCGCAGCCTGCCTGGCGCAGCACGATGGGGTAGGAGCCCGCACCGGTGACCGTGCGGATATCCAGCTTGGTGTGCAGTTCGCGTAGCCTGGCGCCGTCGGTATCGACGACGGTGATGTCGTTTTCCTCGCGGGCAAGGTGCTCCGCCAGGGTGCCGCCGACCTGGCCGGCGCCGAGAATGATGATTTTCATCGCTAAGCATCGGTTCCGTTATGAGCGCCAGCGTTTTATCAGCACGCGGTGTGCGCTGCAATAAAGACGGCGGCCAGTGTAAACCAGCCGCCGTCGAAAAGCAGGTGACGATTACTCCAGCGTGAAGCCGACCTTGATCGTGACCTGCCAGTGGGCAACACGCCCATCTTCGATGTGACCGCGCGTATCGGTCACTTCCAGCCAACGCATGTTGTGCACGCTTTCGGACGCTTTGGCCAATGCGTTCTGCACGGCTTCCTCAATACCTTTTTCGGAAGAGCCGGTAAGTTCGATGTGCTTGTAGGTGTGATGACTCATGTGTTCTCCATCCTTGTCATGAATTCACTGCCTAATGCCCCTGAGGCCAGGCGCTTGCCTTAGGCAGTCTGCTTCTCCAGTCTGGCATAAAAAAAGCCATCGTGACTGTTTTGTGCGGGAAACAGTTGCCTGCCCGGCCCACTGGGCTCGCCCCAGGCCACATCGTTCGGCGTGGTGGCCCGGGCGTCGGGGGTGCGGGCCAGGAAGGCCCCGATCTGGCCGCTGTTCTCTTCCGGCAGCACCGAGCAGGTGGCGTAGAGCAGCGTACCGCCGGGGCGGAGCAGCGGCCAAAGATTGTCGAGCAGGCGCTGCTGCAGGCTGGCCAACTGACGAATGTCCTCCTTGCGGCGCAGGGCCTTGATGTCCGGATGGCGGCGAATCACGCCCGTGCCGGAGCAGGGGGCATCCAGCAAAATGGCATCGAACGGCGTCCCGCTCCACCAGTCGCGGGTGGTTGCATCGGCATGCTTCAGCTCTGCAGCGAGCCCCAGCCGAGCGAGGGTGTCATCGACACGGGCCAGGCGCTGATTGTCGCTGTCCAGCGCTGTCAGGGCGATATCGAACTGCTCGAGCAAATGGGCCGTCTTGCCGCCCGGGGCGCAGCAGGCATCCAGCACATGGGCGCCGGGCCTGGGCGCCAGGGCCGGGCCCAGCAGAGCGGCCGACAGCTGGGCGGCTTCATCTTGCACGCTGACGTGCCCCTGGGCAAAGCCGGGCAGTACGGTTACGTCGCAGGGGGTGTGCAGCGTAATACCGTCCGGGGCGTGCAGGCACAGCTCGCCGCCCAACCCCTGCTCGGTGAGCCGCGTGAGGTAGGTTTCACGGTCGTTGTGCCGCTGGTTGACGCGCAGTGTCATCGGGCCGGGCTCGTTGTTGGCCTGGGCGATGGCCCGCCACTGGTCGGGCCAGGCGCTGCGCAGCTTGCCCAGCAGCCATTGGGGGTGCTCCAGGGCGACGCTTTCATCACGGTCCACCTCGGCCTGCAGCGCGTCGGCTTCGCGCTGCAGGCGTCGCAGGCAGCCATTGAGCACTCGTGTTGCCCACTCCTTGTCCAGCAGGCGGGCGGCGCCGGCGGTTTCGCCCACGGCGGCGTGGGCCGGGGTACGCATGTAGAGCAGTTGATAAATACCGATCAGGAGCAGGGCCTGAACGTCGGCGTCGCGCTTCTTGAACGGCTGCTTCAGCAGGCGTTGGGCCAGCGCCTGAAGGCGCGGCAAGCGGCGGCAGGTGCCATAGCACAGCTCCTTGAGCAGCGCGCGGTCCCTGGCCACTACGCTGTGCTCGTCCAGCCCCGCCAGGGAGCCCTTGTCGGTGAGGATCGGCACCAGGCTTCTGGCCGCCGCCGCACGCACGTCCAGTCCGCTCCCTGTGGGTGTGCGCGGTAGGTTCATTGGGCGGCTCCTTCCAGTGGCTGGCCGAGGCGGTTGCCCACGGTCAGCGGCGTTTGGCGAGCGTTCAACAAGTCACGGACGGCCATGGCCTTGCCGCCGGGCAGTTGCGCGCGGCTGACGCACAAGACCTCCTGGCCCTGCGCGCCGCAGGCAATCCGCAGGTGCTCTTCACCGTGTGCCAGCAGCGTGCCTGGCGGGCAGGCGGGCTGCTCGCCGGGTTCGACGCTGGCCATCAGCAGGCGCAGGCGGTCGTTGCCCAGCGCGCACCAGGCTACAGGCCAGGGGTTGAAGGCGCGAATCTTGCGCGCCAGCTGCTCGGCAGGCTGAGAGAAGTCCAGTTCGGCCTCGGCCTTGCTGAGCTTGGCGGCGTAGGTGACGCCTTCGTCGGGCTGGGCGGTGGCCTGAAGGCTGCCGTTGTCGAGGTTGTCCAGCACGTGGATCAGCGCATTGGCCCCTTGAATGGCCAGGCGGTCGTGCAGGTCGCCGCCCGTGGTGCGCGGCGTGATCGGGGTGCGCACTTCGTGCAGCATGGCGCCGGTATCCAGACCCGCATCCATCTGCATGATGGTGACGCCCGAGGCGCTGTCGCCCGCTTCGATGGCGCGCTGGATGGGCGCCGCGCCGCGCCAGCGGGGAAGCAGCGAGGCGTGTACGTTGATGCAGCCCAGGCGCGGCGTATCCAGCACTGCCTGGGGGAGCAGCAGCCCGTAGGCCACCACGACCATCACATCGGCGTTCAGGGCCGCCAGCTCGGCCTGGGCCTCGGCGTCTTTCAGGCTGACGGGTTGATACACCGGCAGCGCCTGGGCTTGAGCCAGCTGTTTGACCGGGCTGGGAGTGAGTTTACGTCCCCGACCGGCAGGGCGGTCGGGCTGGGTGTAGACCGCCACCACTTCGTGTTCGCTGTCGAGAAGGGCAGCAAGGCTGGAGGCGGCGAAGTCTGGCGTGCCAGCAAAAACAACGCGTAACGGTGACATGGTGGAGAGCCCTTGAGTGAAAAGAGAAAGTGCTGCCGATGAAACGCAGGAGGGCCGAGAGGCAGCGTTGTCGTCACAGGTAAGCTTGTGGGGCAACGTTGTCAGCTCGGCCCAGGGCCAGATGACGCAACCGGGGTCAGGCGTCGTTCATCTGCTTGTAGCGTTTCTGCATTTTTTTCATGACCCGGTCGCGCTTGAGCGGGGACAGATAATCCACGAACAGCACGCCTTCCAGGTGATCGTACTCATGCTGAATGCAGTGGGCCAGCAAGCCGTCGGCTTCCAGCTCGTAGGGCTCGCCGTGGCGGTCCAGCGCCGTCAGCTTGACCTTCAGGTAGCGCGGTACTTCGGCGTAATACTCAGGAATCGACAGGCAGCCTTCCGACAGCGGCTCGCGCTCTTCGCCGATAGGCTCATAGCGCGGGTTGATCATCACCAGCGGCTGGGAGTTGTCGTCGCTGACATCCATGACCACCACCCGGCGGTGCACGTCGACTTGCGTGGCGGCCAGGCCGATTCCACGGGCGTCGTACATGGTCTCCAGCATGTCATCCACGAGCTGGCGGACCTCGTCGTCCACGGTTTCCACCGCGACCGCCTTGGTGCGCAGGCGCTCGTCAGGAAATACGAGAATAGGAAGTTTGGCCATGGCGTTACCGTCACCGTTTATGCAGAGTCTTGAAGATGAGCAGGCGCCGCGCTGGGTTGGCGGGCCTAAGTGCTTTATATTGACCACTATATCACGCCATAAGCGTTCCTGGGCACGCGCCGCGCCGTGGCGCCCCCGCAACTGCTTCAAACAATCATCAGGGGATAACGAGGGGAGAACGGGATGGTGGCTAGAAAGCCGTTGTATCACAGCGTGTTTGGGGTGCTGCTGGCGGTGCTGGCGCTAAGCCCGGCGGCGCACGCCTGGGAGCGGCTGCGCAGCGATGCGCCCGAGCGCTACGAAGTGGTTGCCGGGGACACGCTATGGGATATCTCCGCACGCTACCTGCGCTCCCCCTGGCAGTGGCCCGCGCTGTGGCAAGCCAACCCGCAGATTCGCAACCCGCACCTCATCTACCCGGGCGACGTACTGATACTGGGCGATTGCCAGGGCCAGCCGTGCCTGACGCTGGAGCGTGGTCAGAGTGTGGTGCGGCTATCGCCGCAAATGCGCAGCGTTCCCGAGCGAGAAGCGATCACGCCCATTCCCATGGACGTGGTGCGCTCTTTCTTACGCGATCACCGGGTAGTCGAGCCGGGTGAGGACATTCAGGAGTTGGCCTATGTGGTGGGTGGCGACAACCAGCGGCTGATCAGCGGTGCCGGGGATACGCTCTATGTGCGTGGCGAGCTGCCCGCCCGCCAGCGGCTGGGCATCTATCGCCCTGGCGAGCCTTACCTGGCAGCAGACGGCACCCTGCTGGGCGACGAGTTGATCAGTATCGGCGAAGCGCGGCGCATCAGCAGTGAAGGCGATATTTCACGTGTCGAAGTACTGAATGCCAACCAGGAAGTGCGCAACAACGACATCCTCCTGCCACTGGAAGATATTCCGATCAGCGAGGCCTTTACTCCCAGGGCGCCGCTGAACCAGGTGGCTGGGCGGATCGTGGCCGTGCCAGGCGGCGTTCGCTTCATTGGCCGACTGCAGGTCGTGGCGCTGGATCTAGGCACCCAGGATGGCTTGCAGCCCGGCCATGTCCTGCGTGTCGATCAGCAGGGCGAAGTGGTCAACGACCCGCGCACCCAGGAGCTGATTCAGTTGCCCGCCACCGAGGCGGGCCTCGTGATGATCTTCAAACCCTACAGTCACATGAGCTATGCGCTGGTCATGCAGGCTTCCAATGTGTTGGCCGTGGGTGACGTGGTGAGATCTCCTCAGCGCTAGTTTTCGTACTCAGCCTGGTTTTCGTACATAACCTGGTTTTTGTACATAACCTGGTTTTTGTACATAGCCCGGTAAGCCGCAGGGGTACTCGAACGATGAAAAGGAGGTGGCGATGGACGCCAGGGAGTGGCTGGTAATCAATGCACTGCCCGGCATGGGCGCAACCCGTATTGCGCAGCTGGTGGCCCGCTCGCCCCAGTGGCCACAGGGCTGGCTGGCGGCGCTGCCCAGTGCAGCGGCCAATGCCCTCAGATTATGGCTGGCGCAGCCTCAGCGCAGCCCGCTTCAAAAGGTGGTGGAAGAGACCGAGGCGTGGCTTGATAAGGCGCCCCATCGTCATCTGCTGCACCGCGACCACCCGGCCTGGCCTGCCTTGCTGAACCAATTGCCGGACCCGCCCGTGGTGCTGTGGGCACAAGGGGATTTGCAGGCGCTGGAGGGCCCGGGCCTGGCCATGGTGGGCACCCGCAAACCGACCGCCGAAGGCAGTGGCCATGCCCAGGCGTTTGCCCGTGAGCTGGCCAGCCGTGGCTGGTGCATCGTCAGCGGTATGGCGCTGGGCGTCGATGGCGTTGCCCAGCGCGCCGCGTTGGCCGCCGGAGGGCATTCGATCGCCGTGCTGGGGTGTGGGGTGGACGTCATCTATCCGGCGCGCCATCGCGAGCTACACGAGCAGCTGAGCACCCAGCCCGGCGGGCTGCTGCTTTCCGAACACCCGCCGGGCACCGTGGCGCGTCCGGCCTTTTTTCCGCGCCGCAACCGCATCGTCACGGGGCTTTCGTTGGGGACCCTGGTGGTCGAAGCCACCGAGAAAAGCGGCTCGCTGGTGAGTGCCCGGCTGGCGCTGGAGCAGGGGCGAGAGCTGTTTGCCCTGCCGGGGTCGCTGCATAACGTTCAAGCCCGTGGTTGCCTGCAGCTGTTGCGCAATGGCGCGACGCTGGTGCGCCACGTGGAGGACATTCTGGCCGAGCTGCAGCACTGGGCACCGCATTATTGGCCGATGCTCACGCCCTCGGAGGCAGCGCCTGCCGAGAAGACCTCGCCTGCGGCCCCCGCGCCGATGTCGCCAACGCCCCCTGCCCAGACAGACTCTGCCCAGACAGAGCCGCCAGACCGCCTGCTGCACGCGCTGGGGCCTTCCCCCACGCCCATCGACTGGCTGGTGCAGAGCACGGGGTTGTCGGTCAGTGAGTGTCAGCAGCGGCTGTTGATGCTGGAGCTGGAAGGGCAAGTGGCCCAGCGTGCGGGTGGCTGGGTTCGGCTGACGGCAGCATGCTAAGATGGCGCTTTCTCGATCTGATGGTGCGATAGCCAGTAGGAGCGTCCATGAATACGGCGGTTGACGTGAAGGCAGCGGTGCAGGCGCTACGGGAAGGGGGAGTGATTGCCTGCCCTACCGAGGCCGTTTGGGGGTTGAGCTGTGACCCGGACAATGACGAGGCGCTGGCGCACCTGATGCGCATGAAAGAGCGTGACCCGGCCAAGGGCGTCATTCTGGTGGCGGCCAGTATTCAACAGTTCCAGCCCTGGCTGAGCCAGCTACCCTTGGCGCTGCATGCGCCGCTGGCTGCCAGCTGGCCTGGCCCCAATACGTGGCTGGTGCCCGATAACGGCCGTAGCCATGGCCTCGTGCGCGGCGCTCACCAAAGTGTGGCCCTGCGCGTCACCGACCACCCGCTGATGAAAGCGCTCTGTGAAGCCTTTGGCGGGCCGCTGGTGTCCACCTCGGCCAATCGAGCCGGTGACCCACCCGCCATGAGCGCCGACGAGGTTGCCACCACTTTTGGCGAGGAAGTCGCGGCCATCGTGGCCGGAGAGCTGGGAGGCAATGCCAAGCCCAGCACCATCAGAGACCTGCTGACCGGCAAGGTGATGCGCGCTTGAGTCATTAGCGTGCCACTAGTGCCTCGACATCAGCGTCTCGACATCAACGGTTGATGACTTACCATTCACGATTCATCTCACCAGGAGCTCCCGTGGCCCACGAACACCTCGACGACGTCAAACACTACCTTCTGGATCTGCAGGATAGGCTGTGCGCCGGTTTGAGCGCCGCCGATGGCCAGGCCACGTTCAGGGAGGATAGCTGGCAGCGTGAAGAGGGCGGCGGCGGTCGCTCACGGGTCATGACCGATGGGCGGGTGTTCGAAAAGGGCGGCGTCAATTTCTCGCATGTCTTTGGTGCTCAGTTGCCCCCGTCGGCCACCGCCGCCCGCCCGGAGCTGGTAGGGCGCAGTTTCCATGCGGTGGGGGTTTCCTGGGTCATGCATCCTGAAAACCCGCATATCCCTACCAGCCACGGCAATGTGCGCTTCTTCATTGCCGAGAAGGAGGGCGAGCCGCCGGTCTGGTGGTTTGGCGGCGGTTTCGACCTCACGCCCTACTACCCTGTATTCGAGGATGTGGTGCACTGGCATCGCGTGGCGCGTGACGCCTGCGCCCCATTTGGGGAAGGGGTGTATGAGCGTTACAAGGCGTGGTGCGATGACTATTTCTACCTCAAGCACCGGGAGGAGACCCGAGGCGTGGGCGGGCTGTTTTTCGACGACCTTAACGAAGGCAGCTTCGAGGAGTGCTTTGCCTTTCAGCGCGCCGTGGGGGACAGCTTCCTGGCGGCGTATCTGCCCATCGTCGAGCGTCGTCAGGCCGATGCCTGGGGCGAGCAGGAGCGCGATTTTCAGCTCTATCGTCGGGGCCGCTACGTGGAGTTCAACCTGGTATGGGACCGGGGCACCCTGTTTGGCCTGCAAAGCGGTGGGCGCACGGAGTCGATTCTGATGTCCATGCCGCCCCTGGCGCGCTGGGAGTATGACTTCACGCCTGCCCAGGGCAGCCGCGAAGCGCAGTTGCACGATTACCTGGTGCCGCGTGACTGGCTGGGTGAAGCGGGCCAGTCGTCTCAAGCTCAGGCCCAGACTCAATCGCAACGCCAGCCCCGTGGAGAGACCTCATGAGCGACCGTTACTGCGTGTTCGGCAACCCCATCGAGCACTCCAAATCTCCGATGATTCACGCTGAGTTTGCCCGCCAGACCGAGCAGGCCATGGAGTACGTCGCGCAGCTGGCACCCACCGACGGCTTCGCCCGTGCCTGGCAGGCCTTCGTGGCGGCGGGGGGGCGCGGTGCCAATGTGACCGTGCCTTTTAAAGGCGATGCCTTTGCGCTGTGCGACACGCTCAGCCACCGGGCCAAGCGCGCGCAGGCCGTCAATACGCTGATCGTCGGCGGCAATGGCCGCACCTATGGCGATACCACGGATGGGGTCGGGCTGGTACGTGACCTTGCCTATCAGGGCGTGACGCTGAAGGGTAAGCGCCTGCTGGTGCTGGGCGCTGGCGGAGCCGTGCGGGGCGTGCTGGAGTCGTTGCTGGCGGAAGAGCCTGCCTGCCTGCAGGTGGCCAACCGGACGGCTGAAAAAGCCACCCAGCTGGCCGCTGCCTTCGCCGACCTGGGGCCGATCACTGGCAGCGGTTACGCGGCCATCGAGGGGCCGTTCGATCTGGTCATCAACGGCACCAGTGCCAGCCTCTCTGGCGCGCTGCCGCCGCTGCCAGATGCCCTGTTCAGCGAGGGCGCCTGGGCCTACGACATGATGTACGGGGCCGAGCCTACGGTCTTTCTGCGCTGGGCCGAGGCGCGGGGTGCCAAGCCGCTGGACGGCCTGGGGATGCTGGTTGAGCAGGCCGCCGAGTCGTTCTTTCTGTGGCGCAACGTGCGCCCCGAGACGTCTCAGGTGCGCACGCGGCTTCGACACTCATTGACGGGCGGCTAGCGGGGTTTGGTGTAGAACCCCACCATACACATCACCAGCCCCACCACGGAGAGCAGCATGCCGCCGTTCACCAGCAAGGGAGAGCGCTCCAGCCAGGAGACGAACGGCTGGGGCGTCTCGCGGCAGGCGCTTTCCAGGTAGTTCCAGTAGCCCCCTTCGAGATGGCAGGCGCGCACGTCGCCCAGCTCCCAGAAATAGACGCTCAGCAGCACCAGAATCGGCAGTACCAGCAGCAGTAAACCCAGTCGGATCATCTAAACCTCAATGTCAGGAGCGTATATCAGGGGCGTGGGCAGTTGGGCGTGCGACCGCTTTGGCGAGCTTCTTCGAAGCTGGCCATGGCGGGCTCCATGTTGGCCTGCAGGCCCTGGATGCGCTGCCCCTGGCTTGGATGCGTCGACATCCAGGCGGGGGGCGCGCCACCGCTGGACGCGGCCTGCATGTTTTCCCACAGAGTGACGCTTTCGCGGGGATCGAAGCCTGCCTGTGCCATCAGCTGCAGGCCGATGACATCGGCTTCGCTTTCATGGCGGCGAGAGAAGGGCAGCGAAATGCCGTACTCGGCGCCCATGCCGAGCACGCCCATCAACTGCTGGCCCGCCGGGGTTTGCATGCCGGAGGCGCTGGAAATGACCGACAGGCCAAGCGAAGTGGCGCTTTGGGTCGAGGCGCGCTCGTTGGCATGGCGTGCCAGCACGTGGCCGATCTCGTGGCCGATAACCGATGCCAGCTGATCCTGGTTGGTGGCCACGTTCAGCATGCCGGTATTGACGCCCATGTAGCCCCCTGGGAGGGCGAAGGCGTTGGGCTGCTCGGACTCGAACACGCGAATTTGCCAATCCAGATTGCGCTGTTCGCCGGGCAGAATGTCGACGATGGCGTTGGTGATGCACTGGACGTAGCGGTGGCTCGCCTGGTTAGCCGTGGGTACGTCGCGCTGGTACTGCGCGAACGCCTGCTGCCCCATCTGATTGAGCTGGTCATCCGAGAGCAGCAGTAGCTGCGAACGGCCGGTGGGGGACGTGGAGCAGGCAGCCAGAGAGGCGCACAAAGCGGTGACGGCAAAGGGGCGAAGCCAGCGCATAGACGGTTTCCTAATAGACGAGAAGGGATCCTTGCACACAAGATAACCACTGACAGCGGTAAATCAACTCCTATCATAACCTACTCTGAGGGCCACCATGGATGCGCAATTAAGCCAGCGCCTGACGCAGCTACTCGATCACATCGACCACTGGTTGCCGCCAGTGCCCACCCCGGTGGATTGGCAGACCCATGTGGCGGCCATTTGGCAGCGCCACCCGCTGGGCGGCCAGCTGGTGCCGGTGCCGCCGCGAGATGGCATGACGCTGGACGACCTGCTGGGTATCGAACGGCAGAAGCTGGCATTGGTCGATAACACCCGCGCCTTTCTGCAGGGGCTGCCCGCCAACCATGCCTTGCTGTGGGGCTCCCGCGGCAGCGGCAAGTCGTCGGTGGTGCGTGCGCTGCTCAACTCTCTGGCCAGCGAAGGGTTACGCCTGATTCAGGTCGACCGTCACGACCTGGCGAGCCTGCCGCGACTGGTCGAGCAGTTGCGCCATCAGCCCCACCGCTTCGTGGTGTACTGCGATGACCTGTCGTTCGAGGGCAACGATGATGCCTACAAGGCGCTGAAAAGTGTGCTGGACGGTGCCTTGACCGGTCCTCCCGAGAACGTGCTGCTGTATGCCACCTCCAACCGTCGGCACTTGCTGCCGGAGTCGATGGAAGACAATCAGGGAAGCCGCTTGGTAGGTGAAGAGCTGCACCATGGCGATGCCGTGGAGGAGAAGATCTCGTTGTCAGACCGTTTCGGGCTGTGGCTGGGCTTTCACCCGTTCAACCAAGCAACTTATTTGGAGGTCTGTGAGCACTGGGTCAACCGCACGGGTAGCGGTAACGACTGGGACGATGGCGCGCGGGCGGAAGCCGTACGTTTTGCCACCCTGCGCGGTGGGCGCAGCGGCCGAACGGCGTGGCAGTTTGCGGCCCAGTACGTGGGCCGCAAGCGGCTGCAAGAGGAGCGTCAGCGCGTCGATCAGCGCTGAGGAATCAGCTGCCCATCGGCGCCGACGTTCAAGCGGATGGTCGGCGTCAGCAGGCCGGAGGGCAGCGTCATACCGAGGCCGCGCAGATCCCCAGGGGTGATGGCCAGCTCGCTACCGGGGGGCAGTTCCCCCTGGCTTGCCAACTGGCTGGCCAGCTCGATCATGGGCGTCATGCGCTGGGGGTCGGTGGCCAGAATATCGAACGCCACCGGCAGGCGCAGGTTGGCGTCGTCGCCTGGGGTGAGGGTCACGTCCTGTTGATATTGCCCCTGCACGGGGTCGACGCCCGGCATGTCCAGCGTCCAGCGAAACCCGGACATTTCCACGGCAGGCATGCCTGCCGGTAGCCCCAGGCCCATGGCCAGGGTGGCCTGCACTGGCAGGCTGCCAGCGCCCAGGCTCGAAGCCAGTAAGCGAGTCAGGTCGCTGGTATCCAGGCCGGCATTCACGCTGTATGGCCCGATGCGTACCTCTTCGACTCCCAGAGAAGTAACGGCCAGCCGGAAGGCAAACAGGCCGGTTTGTGGCAGCGCAAGGCAGCCGGTCAGTAGAGCAGCGAGCAGCAGCAGAATCAGGTTGCGGCCACGGCGAAGGGCATGGTGCATGTGTTTCCCCCAGAGAAAGGGCAAAAGGTCAGTGTAGCGGATGCTCGAAAGCGCCGCTATTTGAGGGCCACCGCCCATGGCTGTCAAGCGGATTTGTTGGCACCGAGCGTTGCGCTGGTCGAAAAACCCGAAAAGCCATCGCCCGCCATATAGGCGGGCGATGCAGGCGGGGCCAGTTTTCGGGCAGCGTCTAGCGGCGGCTCTTGCGGGCTTCCCTGGTGCGGTTCAGCTCGCGTTTCTTGGCTTTCTCCTTGTCGCTGGCACCTGCCATCTTGTCGAAAGGGTTGCTGCCTGAACGGAACTCGAAGCGCATGGGCGTGCCGCGTACCTTCAGCACCTTGCGGAAGGTGTTGATCAGGTAGCGGCGGTAGGCCTCGGGCAGCGATTCGGTCTGGTTACCGTGGACCACGATGATGGGCGGGTTGCTGCCGCCCTGGTGGGCCATGCGCAGCTTGATCCGCCGACCGTTGACCATGGGGGGCGGATGCTGACTGACCGCATCTTGCAATAGCGTGGTCAGGCGGTTGGTGGACCAGTGGGCATTGGCTGCCTTGAAGGCCCGCTCGATGGAGGGGTAGAGGTCGCCAACGGCGGTGCCGTGCAGCGCCGAGATGAAATGCAGCTCGGCGTAGTCGGCGAAGCCCAGGCGGCGCTTGATGTCCGCCCGCATCTTCTCCTTGGCTTCGCTTTCCAGCCCGTCCCACTTGTTCACTGCCAGCACCAGCGCCCGACCCGTGGTCAGAACGTAGTCCAGCAGGTGCAAGTCCTGCTCGACCAGACCGCTGCGGGCATCCAGCACCATCACCGCCACATGGCTCTCTTTGATGGCATCCAGCGTCTTGATGATGGAGAACTTCTCGGCAATTTCACGCACGTTCTTGCGTCGACGTATCCCGGCCGTGTCGATCAGCACATAGGGGTGGCCGTTACGCTCGAAGGGGATCTCGATGGCATCGCGGGTGGTGCCCGCCTCATCGAACACCACGACGCGGTCTTCACCCAAGAGCCGGTTGACCAGCGTGGACTTGCCCACGTTCGGGCGGCCAATCACACCGATACGAATGCCTTTCGTGCCGGTGTCGGCAGGAATGGTCGGGTCGCGCTCGGGGAAGGGTTCCAGCACGGTATCGATGAGCAGCGACACATTGCGCCCGTGGGCGGCGGCGATAGGCCACGGGTCGCCCAGGCCCAGCTTCCAGAAGTCGGCCATGGCAGAGTGCTCTTCGAGCCCATCGGTCTTGTTGACCACCAGCCAGGTTTTCTTCTGATTGACACGCAGGTGATTGGCGATGGCCTCGTCGGCCACGTTGAGCCCCGCTCGGGCATCCACCAGAAACAGCACGATGTCTGCTTCGTCGATGGCGGCCAGTGACTGCTCTGCCATGGCGGCGTCGATGCCTTCCTCGTCACCGCTGATGCCGCCCGTGTCGATCACGGTATAGGCCTTGTTACCCAGCATCCCGTTGCCGTATTTACGGTCGCGGGTCAGGCCGGGAAAATCCGCCACCAGCGCGTCGCGCGAGCGGGTAAGGCGGTTGAACAGGGTCGATTTGCCCACATTGGGGCGACCCACTAAAGCAATGACGGGTGTCATGGAGTGACTTCCAGGGTTTCCAGGCGACCATTGTTGGCCTGGACATGAATGGTGCTGCCTTCAGTGACAGGGCGCACGCTGATACCGGAGCTGTGGATGCGAGTCCGGCCTACCAGGTTGCCTTCACGGGCATCCAGCAGGTGCAGATAACCTTCGAAGTCACCCACCACAAGACGGCCATCCGCAAAGGCGGGTGCCGTCAGCCAGCGATCTTCCAGATCCGTATTACGCCATACTTCCTGACCGCTATTGGCATCCAGAGCAATGACGTGGCTATTGTCGCTCACCACCAGCAGCAGGTTGCCGACCAGAATAGGGGTGTGGCGGCTGGAAATGTTGGCTTCCCACAGCGTACCGCCTTGAGTGGCTTCCAGCGCCACCACCCGGCCGTTGTAGCTAGTGACGAACAGGCGACCATCCGGGCTCAGTACCGGCTGGCCAGAGAGGTCCACCAGACGTTCGACATCGCTACGACCACGTGGCGTGGCAATTTGCATTTCCCAGAGCGGCTGGCCGCTGCGGTTATCCAGGGTGGCCAGGCGACCATTGGCCAGACCGACGAAGGTAACCGGATCGATGACCATGGGCGTGCCCGTGCCGCGAAGCGTCAGAGCGGGTTGCGTGCTGGTGTAGACCCAGCGCTCTTCGCCGCTGGCGCGATCGAGGGCCGTTATCTGGCCGTCGATGCTTTGTACCAGCAGCAGCTGCTGGTTGGCCTGGGGGGCGGCCAGCACTTCGCTGGTGACCCGCGAACGCCAGCTGACGCTGCCGTCACGCTGGCTCAGGGCAATCACTTCGCCGTTGCGAGTGCCCAGGTAAACCTGACCGGCCACGGCGTAGAGCGCACTGGAGATGGGGGTGTCCAGTTCAATTTGCCACTCACGCTCTCCGCTGTCGGCATCGAAGGCCGCGACCAGGCCATTGGCATCGGCGGCAAATACGGTATCGCCTTCACGCGCCGGGGCAATCGGGTAGCGGGCACGACCAAAACCGTCGCCGACATTGCGCCGCCACTGGCTATCCAGCGACGAGGTTTCATCGAAGCTACGCAGCTCCTTGGGCGTGTAGGCAGGCTCTCCCTTGCTGGCGCAGCCGGCCAACAGCGCCAGTGCAACGGCGCCCAACGTGGCACGCATCAGCGAGGTGGAAAAAAGCGGTTTTAACAGGCTGTGGGTCATCACTGATTCGCCTCCTCGGCGCCGATATCGTCGAGCTTGAACTGCACGCCATAAAGCGGCTGGTTCTGCGTTTGGGCAATTTCCAGCGCGGCTTGCCACGCCTCGCGCGCTTGCTCGGGCTGGTTCAGAGCCAGATGGGCATCGCCGCGTACGTTGGCCTGTTGGGCGGCCAGGGTGTCGGTGATCGGCTGGTCCAGCAGCGCCAGGGCCGCTTCCGGGTTGCCTTCAGCGATTTCGATACGTGCCAGACGCAGCCAGGCCAGGCTCTGGACATAGCGGCGTGATGAGCCGTCGGCGACGCTTTCAAGGGCTGCTTTGGCCGCGGCCAGATCACCTTCCTGCACGGCCAGGCGGGCCTCCAGCAGCTGGGCAAGCTCGGCATACAGGGTGCGGCCATGCTGGTCGGTCAGCTCGCCGATCAGCTCTCTCGCCGCCGCGCGCTGCTCCTCTTCCAGCGAGTTGGCGGCCGTGATGGTCACCAGCTGCTGATAGCGGGCTGAGGCCGCTTCCGACTGGCCTTCCTGGTAGTTCTGCCAGGCATTCCAGCCGAACACACCGGCGGCAGCCAGCACCGCTCCAGCAATCAGCGAGGTGCCGTTCTCTTTCCACCAGCGCTTGACGACGTCCAGCTGTTCTTCTTCGCTTCTCAGATCCGCCACGGGCGGCCTCCTATTCAATCACCCAGCCGCCGTAGCGGCTGACAGGTATTCATCTACCCACCCGAGACGCTGGGTGGGCAGCATTTAGTGGGTCGCGTTGCCTGGCGTAGCGGCCAGCAGGTCGCTCAGCGTGCTGGCCAAACCCTCCTGGGCTACCTGCTGCTGCTCACGGTCGTCGCGCAGGAACTTCACAGTAGCCGTTTGCTGAGCCAGCTCGTCTTCACCCAGCAGGATGGCGATGGGCGCGGCGCTTTTGTCGGCCTTTTTCATGCGGCTCTTGAAGCTGCCGCCACCGCAGTGCAGCTGCAGGCGCAGGTCGGGCAGCGCGCTGCGTAGCTGCTCTGCCAGGGTGAGAGCTGCCACGGTGGCGCTGTCATCCATCGGCACCAGGTAGACGTCGCAGCCGCCCAGCGCTTCTTCCGGCACCAGATCAAGGGTTTCCAGCAGCAGGATCAGACGCTCGATCCCCATGGCAAAGCCCACGGCAGGTGTGGGCTTGCCGCCCAGCTGCTCGACCAGCCCATCGTAGCGGCCACCGGCACAGACGGTGCCTTGGCTGCCCAGCGCCGTGGTGGTCCACTCGAACACCGTACGGCAGTAGTAGTCCAGGCCCCGCACCAGGCGCGGGTTGACCACGTAGGGAATGTTGGCCGCGTCGAGCATGGCCTTGAGCTGCTCGAAGTGCTCCCGGGAGGCGTCGTCCAGATGATCCATCAGCTGTGGCGCGGCGTTCAGCATCTCGGCCATATCGGGATTCTTGGAATCCAGAATGCGCAGCGGATTGCTGGTCAGGCGACGTTTGGAGTCTTCATCCAGTAGCGCATGGTGCTGTTCGAAGTACGCCACCAACTTGTCGCGGTAGGCTGCGCGGGCGTCGCTGGAGCCCAAGGAGTTGAGCTCCAGGGTGACATGTTCGAGAAGGCCCAGCTCTTGCCATAGGCGGGCAGAGAGCAGAATTACTTCGGCATCGATGTCCGGGCCGTCGAAGCCATAGGTTTCCACGCCCACCTGATGGAACTGACGGTAGCGTCCTTTCTGGGGCCGCTCATGGCGGAACATCGGGCCCTGATACCAAAGCCGCTGGGTCTGGTTGTGCAGCAGGCCATGCTCCATGGCAGCGCGGACACAGCTGGCGGTGCCTTCCGGACGCAGGGTCAGGCTGTCGCCGTTGCGGTCGTCGAAGGTGTACATCTCTTTTTCGACGATATCGGTGACTTCCCCGATGGAACGGGCAAACAGGGCGGTCTGCTCCACAATGGGCGTACGGATTTCTTCAAAGCCGTAGCGCTGCATCAAGTGGCGTACCTTGGCCTCAAAAAATTGCCAGCGAGGGCTGTCGCTGGGCAATAGGTCGTTCATTCCACGGATGGCTTGAATCTTTTTAGCGGCGGACTTGCTCAATGAAAACTCCTTGTCTGGGCGGCAGCGCGAGGCGCAAGGCGTGCCGCCTGTTGCAGGCAACGCAGGTGTCAAACGCTGCGTGCAATCATGTTCTCTTGCTGCTGCTCTTTCTGGCGTACCTTGTCGCGGATCAGCTTTTCCAGGTCATCCACCAGATGGTCGTTACGCAGCTTGCTGGCAGGTTTGCCGTCGATGTAGACCAGGTTGGCGGGTGATCCACCGGTCAGCCCGATGTCGGTCTCCTTGGCTTCGCCAGGGCCGTTGACCACGCAGCCAATCACCGAGACATCCAGCGGGGTCATGATGTCTTCCAGGCGCTCTTCCAACTGGTTCATGGTGCTGATGACATCGAAGTTCTGCCGTGAGCAGCTGGGGCAGGCGATGAAGTTGATGCCCTTGGCGCGCAGCTTCAGGCTCTTGAGCATGTCGAAGCCGACCTTGATCTCTTCCACCGGGTCGGCGGCCAGCGAGACGCGAATGGTATCGCCGATGCCATCCATCAACAGCATGCCGAGACCAATCGATGACTTGACCGTGCCCGAGCGTAGGCCACCCGCTTCGGTAATGCCCAGGTGTAGCGGCTGCTCGATACGGGTGGCCAGGTCGCGGTAGGCAGCCACGGCCATGAACACGTCCGAGGCTTTGACGCTGACCTTGAACTCCTGGAAGTCGAGCCGATCCAGGTAGTCGATATGGCGCATGGCCGATTCGACCAGCGCGGCGGGCGTAGGCTCGCTGTACTTCTTTTGCAGGTCCTTTTCCAGCGAGCCGGCATTGACGCCAATGCGAAGCGGAATGCCGTGTTCGCGGGCCGCGCTGACCACCGCACGGACGCGATCTTCGCGGCCAATATTGCCGGGGTTGATGCGCAGGCAGTCCACGCCCAGCTCGGCGACTCGCAGGGCAATCTTGTAGTCGAAGTGGATGTCGGCCACCAGCGGTACGTCGACCCGCTGCTTGATCTTGCCGAAGGCTTCAGCGGCATCCATATCGGGAACCGACACGCGGACGATGTCGGCACCGGCTTTTTCCAACTGCTGGATCTGGCCCACCGTGGCATCCACATCCAGGGTGTTGGTGTTGGTCATGCTCTGAACGGCAATCGGGGCGTCGCCGCCCACGGCAACGCTGCCAACCTGTATCTGGCGCGAGGGGCGACGTTTGATCGGAGAAGGGGCGTGCATAGGGCGGGTCACTCTCCCAAGGTAAAGCGGGCAACATTGTTGGCACCCGCACGTTGCGCCAGGTTGACGGTATCGCCTTGATAACGCAGCTCGACACCGGTGGCATTACCGATCGTCAAACGAAAAGGCGGTGTACCCTCGACGCTGGCCGTGGTGCCAGGCGCTTGCAGACCAACGAAAACGCGCTGGTTGTTGGCATCGAAAATTTCGGTCCAGGACTGCTCGTTGAACGTCAACTCCAGCAGGTTGGGGTTGGCGATGGGCTCCGGCGCGGTGTCTTCTGCCTCTGCTTCCGGCGCTTGTACCTCGGCGACATCGGTCGCGGGCTTGGCTGGGGCATCGGTGGCGTCGGTGTCGGCGACTTCGTCATCCATGCTGACCTGGGGTTCGTCGATCATGGGCGGAATCACCACCGGCGTAGGTTCGACCACCGGTTCGGCGGGTGGGGGCGTTGTAGTGTCGGCGGCATCCTCTTCCAGCGTGGAAGACGTACCCATGCTCGGGGGTTCGCTGCCACCACGGCTCTGCCACCAGGCGACGGTAACGCCAATCAGGCCCACGATCACCAACAGGGTGACCAGCTTGAATAGCCAGGCGCCCACCTTTGACGGTGGGCGGGTGACGGCAACGGGCGTGACCTTGCGTTCGGACTCACTGCCCCCGTGGCGCGCTTGATACGCCTCCAGTACCAGCCGTTCATCAAGCCCCAGATATTTTGCATAGGAGCGTAGGTAGCCGCGGCGGTAGGCCGTGACGGGAATTTCTTCGTAGTTGTCTTTTTCCAGGCCTTCGACCACAGCGGTGCGCAGGTTGAGTACACGGGCAGCATCACTGATGGGCACCCCCAGCGCTTCGCGTTGGCGTGAGAGCAGTTCGCCAGCGGTGCTGGTGGGGGTAACGCTATCGTGTAACGGTGTCTCGCTCATGGCTGAGCATCCTTCAAAAATTAGGTGGTCAGGGCAGTGATCAAGGAGTCAGCAGGCGTTGGTATTCGTCTGCCGTAGCGGTGTCGCCACGGGCGAGGGCGATATCTACCGCCATTTCCAACGCTGCCGGGTCGGGGCCTGCCAGCTGCAGGTAGCTTTGCAGTGGCTCCCAGGCCTGATCGTAGCGGCCCTGCGAAACTTCCAGTTCGGCTAACATTAAATACCCGCGTGTATTGCGCGGGTCGATACTCTGGGCGCGCTGCAAACGGTCGCGCGCCTTGTCAAATTCGCCAGTCGCCAGGTAGCACTGACCCAGGTTGGTGAATAGCTGGGCACGACTGGCGTATTGTGCATCTTCGGAGGCGATTTCCAACTGCTCGCAGGCCTCCGGGTAACGCCCCTGTTGATACAGGAATGCGGCGTAGTTGTTACGTCCTCGCGTGAACGAGGGCGAGACGTTCAGGGCCTGCTGGAAATAGCGGTTGGCCAGCTCACGCTCCCCCTGCTGCTGATAGACCAGGGCAATCGCCTGAAGTGCCTCTGGGTGGCGGGCATCCAGTTCCAGCGCACGATCCAGCGCGTTCAGGGCGCGGGGCAGATTGTCACGCTCCAGGTAGGCCACTCCCAGCTGGGCATAGGCATCGGCGGCGTCGGGATTGCTTTCATTGAACGTGGGCGTCGAGGTTGCACAGCCTGCCAGCAGCAGGCTGCCAGCAAGGACGGACAGCATGGGCACTCTGAAAAAGGAGAAGCACCTGCGATGACCGATCATGTATGTCCTCTTGAACAGTGCGGCCTTGCTCACACTAATGACGTTAGTAAAAAAACGTGTCCATCAAAGCGCTGTGTTGTGTGGAAGTCAAGACAGCGGCCTTAGTCTGCATCCAGTTGAACCGATTGAATATAGCGCGCACTGCGCTTGGTGCGGTCCTTTACGCGTCCGACCAGCTGCCCGCAGGCGGCATCGATGTCATCCCCACGGGTGGTACGGACAGTGGCGTTGTACTCCAGGTCATAAAGCCATTGCTGAAAACGCATGACCTGGTTGCGCGAGGGCTTTTCATAACCCGAATTGGGAAACGGGTTAAAGGGAATCAGGTTGATCTTGCAGGGCAGCTCCTTGAGGAGCGCGGCCAGCTGTTCGGCGTGTTCCTGCTGATCATTCACGTCCTTGATCAAGGTGTACTCGATGGTCACCTGACGATTGTCCGGGCATTTGGACAAATAGCGATGACAGGCATCCAGCAAGGCACGAATGTTGTACTTGCGGTTGATCGGGACGAGTTCGTTACGCAGCTCATCGGTGGAGGCGTGCAGCGAAATCGCCAGGCTGACGTCGATCTCATCGCCGAGTTTATCCATCATCGGCACGACGCCCGAGGTGGACAGGGTGACGCGGCGCTTGGAGAGGCCATAGCCGTTGTCGTCGAGCATCAGCTTCATGGCGGGCACGACGTTGTCGAAATTCAACAGCGGTTCGCCCATGCCCATCATGACCACGTTGGTCACCGGACGGTTGGCGGTGTCCCGCCGAGGGCCGACGCTGCGTTGCGCTACCCACACCTGGCCAATGATCTCTGCAGCCGTCAGGTTACGCTGGAAGCCCTGTTTGCCCGTGGAGCAGAAGCTGCAATCCAGCGAACAGCCGACCTGTGACGATACGCACAGGGTGCGTCGTTTACCGTTCTCTGCCGGGATCAGCACCGTCTCGACATAGCTGCCATCTTCCACTTCGAGCACCCACTTGCGCGTGCCGTCGCTGGAGGTGCCTTCATACACGACGCCTGGGCCGCGAATCTCGGCCACCTGAGCGAGCTTGTCGCGCAGCGGTTTGGACAGGTTGGTCATCACGGCAAAGTCATCGACGCCCTCCTGGTGGATCCACTTCATGACCTGGGTGGCACGGAATTTCTTCTCACCAATGGAGGAAAAGAAGACTTCCATTTGCTCACGGGAAAGCCCCAGCAGGTTCTGGCGTGCGGGCTCCGCCTGCGAGGCAAGGTCAGGCGTGGCGAGGGAAGACGGTGATGATGGGGCGGCAGTGGTAGTCATGGCGGTCAGCGTTCAGAAAGAGGCGGGGGCCAGGCCCCCGCAAAAATGGCCGGCAACGAATGTTGAAACGGCAGCGCTGGTTTAGCGCGGGCAGATTTCGTCGTTACCGAAGAAGTAGCTAATTTCGCGTGCAGCGCTTTCGGCTGAGTCGGAACCATGGACAGCGTTGGCGTCGATTGTTTCCGCGAAGTCGGCGCGGATGGTGCCCGGAGCGGCTTCTTTCGGGTTGGTAGCCCCCATCAGTTCACGGTTCTTGGCAATGGCGCCTTCCCCTTCCAGCACCTGTACGACGACCGGACCAGAGGTCATGAAGCCGACCAGATCCTTGAAGAAAGGGCGCTCTTTGTGCTCGGCGTAGAAACCACCGGCTTTCTCTTCGGAAAGGTGCAGCATCTTGGCCGCGACCACTTTCAGGCCAGCCTTTTCGAAGCGTGCGATGATGTCACCGATGGCATTCTTGGCCACGGCATCGGGCTTGATGATGGAAAGAGTACGTTCAATCGCCATGCAGAAATCTCCTGGAAAGGGATAAAGCAGAAATTGCCGCCCCGGAAAGCCAGGGCGGCACAGGAAAATGTGTCCGGCCTTGTCTGGACGCTATGCCGCAGGCCGAGTGGCCGCGATTATAGCGTCTCACGCAGGGGATGAATACCGATGAGTGACGTCAAAGAGCGCTTAAACGGTAAAGCTTTCACCGCAGCCGCACTGATCCTTGACGTTGGGATTGTTGAAGCGGAAGAAGCGATTGAGCCCTTCGCTGACGTAGTCCACTTCGCTGCCGTCCAGCATCTCGACGGCATCGGTGGCCACGTAGACGCTGGCCCCGTGGGACTCGAAGTGCACGTCATCCGGCTGAGCCTCGTCGGCAAAGTCGAGCACATAGCTGTAGCCAGAGCAGCCGCTGGGTTTGACGGATACCCGAAGGCCAAGCCCCTTGCCGCGCTCTTCGAGGACGCGGTGGATCTGCTCGGCGGCGGCGGGGGAAATGTTAAGCGTTGCCATGGAGCACTCTCCTTGAAAAGTCGGTCGGTCAGCGGCCAGGCGCAGTGGCCTGGCGCGCCGAAGCACGCAGGCCGCTGACGGCGTGGTGCAGTAGTGTCAGTGCGTGGTCGATATCGGCTGGCTGGGTAAACCGTCCAAAGCTCAAGCGCAGCGAAGAGAGCGCCAGCCGACGGGGCGTTCCGATGCCCAGCAGGACGTAAGAGGGGTCGACGCTGGCCGAGTTGCAGGCAGAGCCTGTAGACACGGCAACGTCGCGCAGGGCCATCAGCAGCGCTTCACCATCGACACCCTCGAACGCGAGATTGAGAATATTGGGCACCCCGTGCTGCTGGGGCGAGTTGGGAATGACGCCCTCCAGCGTGCTCAGGCCATTCAGCAGTTGCTCGCGAAGGGCGGCAATATGCGCCTGATCCTGAGCTTGCTGCTGCTGCATGACGGCAAAGGCTTCCCCCATGCCCGCAATCTGGTGGGTGGGCAGCGTGCCGGAACGCATGCCGCGCTCGTGCCCGCCGCCGTGAATCAGCGCTTCGACACGCATGTCCGGATGGCGTTTCACGTACAGAGCGCCCACCCCTTTGGGGCCATAGGCTTTATGGGCAGACAGCGACATCAAGTCGATGTGCTGTTCGACCACGTCCAGCGGGATGCGTCCTACCGCCTGAGCGGCATCGGTATGGAAGGCCGCGCCAAAGTCGTGGGCCACGGCTGCCAGCGCTGCGATGTCGTTGATGCTGCCCAGCTCGTTGTTCACTGCCATCAGCGACACCAGGGCGGTGTCATCGCGCATGGCCTCGCGCAGCTGTTCGGGGGTGATGCGCCCGTCCCGCTGGGGCTTGAGCCAGGTGACCTCGAAGCCTTCGCTTTCCAGCGCCCTGGCGGTATCCACCACCGCCTTGTGTTCGATGGACGAAGTGACCAGGTGCATGCCGCGCTGGCGATTGGCGCGCATGAAGCCGATCAGCGCCAGGTTGTTGGCTTCGGTAGCACCGCTGGTCCACACGATCTCGCGGGGGTCGGCATGAATCAGGTCGGCCACCTGACGCCGTGCCTGCTCCACCACCTGCTCTGCCTGCCAGCCCAGCATGTGGCTGCGCGATGCCGGGTTGGCAAACAGTTGGTCGACGGTCAGGTAGCGGGTCATCACCTCGGCCACGCGCTCATCTACCGGCGTAGTGGCGGCATAATCGAGGTAAATGGGCAGTGAGGGGGTGGCGGTCATGGGCTTGATTTCCAACGGGCAGTGAGTGGCGTCAGGGGGGACGAAGCAAGGATCCCGGCGTCGGCGCGCTGCTTCTGTCGAGCGGCAATGCGAATGACGTCCGGGCGCTGCATCAGCTGCGCCAGCGTCACGTCATCCAGAAAGTGACGTATCTGACCCGAAAGTTCGCACCACAAGTGGTGGGTCAGGCAGGTGTCGCCCTGCTGGCAGTCGGACAGCCCCTGGCAGCGGGTGGCATCGACGGTTTCATTGACCGCATCGATGACCTGGGACACGCTGATCTCGGCGGCAGGTCTGGCAAGAAGATAACCGCCGCCCGGGCCACGCACGCTGGTGACCAGCCCGCTGCGCCGCAGCCGCGCAAATAGCTGCTCCAGATATGAGAGCGAAATCTCCTGGCGCTGGGATATATCGCCCAGGCTGGTGGGGCCTTGTGGCGTATTGATCGCCAGATCCAGCATGGCGGTAACGGCGTATCGGCCTTTGGTCGTCAAGCGCATAACAGGTACCTCGTCGCTGAGCCTCAGCGCACTGGCGGCAAGTGTAGCGCCATTATGGAAATCCTGAGTGCTTTGGTCAACTATTGGGACGGCTGTTGGTGTCGTCAGCGGTATCCACTGCTTCACTGCGCGTCTTACCCAGTCCGGGGCAGCCGGTATCGGCCTCATCCAGGATGTCGGCGAAGTCCTCATCTTTCAGTTCGGGCAGTTGGCCGTCACGGTAGCTGGCATCCAGCTTGCGCAGGGTAGAGCACATGCGTTCGATACGCTCGTCCACGGCGTGCATATGGTCCAGCATGGCCTGCATGGAGCGTGCCACTGGGTCGGGCATGTCCTGGCTGACGCCATAGGCATCGAAGCCGAATTTCTGGCAGATGGCTTCGCGTCGGGCCGGGTCGATATCCAGCGCTTCCTCGATATCGGGCTCGGCGCGCTTGACGATCTTGCCAGGAATACCGACCACCGTTGCACCGGCAGGCACCTCTTTGGTGACCACGGCGTTGGAGCCAATCTTGGCGCCGGCCCCAACCGTGAACGGCCCCAGGATCTTGGCGCCAGCCCCGACGATCACGCCATCTTCCAGGGTGGGGTGACGCTTGCCTTTATTCCAGCTGGTGCCGCCTAGCGTGACCCCCTGGTAGAGCGTCACGTTGTCGCCGACCTGGGCGGTTTCGCCGATCACCACGCCCATGCCGTGATCGATAAAGAAGCGCCGACCAATGGTGGCGCCGGGGTGAATCTCGATACCGGTCATCCAGCGGGAGAAGGTAGATACCGTGCGCGCCAGCCACTTGAAGTTCTTCTTCCATAGCCAGTGGCCACAACGGTGCAGCAGCAGGGCATGCAGGCCCGGGTAGTTGGTCAAGACTTCGAGAAAGTTGCGTGCCGCTGGGTCGCGGTCGAATACGCTGTTGATGTCTTCGCGCAGGCGTTGAAACATGGGAGTGTCCTTGGGCGTAAAAGCGGCAGCGTGGCAGGCTGTGTATGGGTCGGCCCCCAAATGTGGGGGCGCCACTGGATAACTTCAAGTTTAGGCCATGGGGCGACGATAACGCCTCTCAGCGCGGCGTTGTGTTCGGCTGGGCGGCCTTTTCCGTGGCCGACAGGATGCCGCGCAGAATGTTCATCTCCATTTTTTCGGGGCGAGCACGCAGGTACAGGCGGCGCAGGCGCGCCATCAGCTGGCGCGGCTGTGCGGGGTCATGAAACTCGATGGCGATCAGCGTGCGCTCCAGATGCTCGAAGTACCGCTCCAGCTCTTCGTGGGACGCCAGCGCGGCTGCTTCGTCATCCTCTTGAGCGGGAGGCGCGTCGGCTTGCGTCAGCCAGGCCATGCGGCACTCGTAGGCGAGTACCTGTACCGCCGCCGCCAGGTTCAGCGAGCTGAAATCCGCATTGGTGGGAATGTGTACGTGGGCATGGCAGCGCTGCAGCTCGGCATTGGTCAAGCCGCTGTCCTCGCGCCCAAACACCAGCGCGATGCGCGCGTTGGCAGGGCGGCACTCGGCTGGCAGGCGCTCGGCCAGCGCTCGGGGGGAGATCATCGGCCAGGGCAGCGTACGTGAGCGAGCGCTGGCACCCACGGCCAGGGTGCAGTCGGCCACGGCATCTTCCAGCGTGGCATGAATGGCTGCCTGATGGAGCAGATGGTCGGCCCCTGACGCCCGAGAGATGCTCTCCTGGGTGAGCACGTCGCAGCGGGGGGCAACGAGCGCCAGATCCGCTAGGCCCATGTTGTGCATGGCGCGCGCCACGCCACCAATGTTGCCAGGATGGCTGGTGCCAATAAGAACGATTCGAATGCGGTCAAGCATGATAAGCCCGGTTCACGACGTAAAAGGCGCAGTTTAGCACGAGTCGATGGCATGCCCGAGGGGCCTCTGATAGAATTGCCCGCCATTAAGGTGTCCTGCGCCTGCCCCGTTCTTTAACATCACTGTGACAAGGCCCGATCATGAATCCAATGGTCCAATTTACGCTGCGCGCTGCGCGCTGCGCGGTTGAACATTTTTTGCGTGTCCGTGAGCGTATCGAAAACGCCCACGAAGAATTCAATCTTGACCGCCTGCTGGAAGACACGGCCCGCAAGGCCGAAGCCACCATCGTTCAGCAACTGCAGCGCGGCTATCCGCAGCATGGCTTCTCCGGCCGCTACACCCCCCATCAGGCGGGTAAAGGCGAAGGCGAAGAGATCGTTTGGAAGATCGAACCCCTTCACGGCTACTCCAATCTGGCCGTGGCAGGCAAGGGCTTTGCACTCTCAGTGGTGTGTCTCATCAAGGGTCGCCCCGAACACGCGGTGGTGGTCTCTCCCTTTGGCGATGACGAATACATCGCCAGCCGCGGCCGTGGTGCCCAGCACAACGACAAACGTATGCGCGTGAGCAAGCCCACGGCCATTCCCGGCACCCGCATGGCCATGAGCCTGCCGGAAGCCTGGCTGCGCCCCAGCCATCTGCCTGCCTATCTGACCGTGACGCAGCAACTGGCCCCCCAGGTGGAAACCCTGGTCGCCACCGGCTCTGGCCTGCTGGACATTTGCGAACTGGCCGCTGGCCGCGTCGACAGCGTGTTCGTCCTGGGCCTGGAAGAGCAGGACATGCAGGTCGGTATGCTGCTGCTGAAAGAAGCCGGCGCGCTGATGGGCACGCCCGACGGCCAGCCCACCGTGACCGCAGAAGGCCAACTGATGGCCGCTGGTCCGCGCCTCTATAAAGCACTGATCAAACAGCTGGCGCCGCATTTCTGATAAGCCTTGTGTCACTTGCTCTTGATAGCGCCCTGCCGGGATTCCGGCAGGGCGTTTTTCGTTGTGCGCTTGATTTGTGGTCGCGTCAGCGCTCTGATGAGTGCCTTGAGCCATAGGGAGGTAAAACGATGCGTGAACTATCGGCGATAGCCGTTTTTTGTGGATCCAATGCCGGAGGGTCGCCCGACTATGCCAAGGGCGCTGCACGACTGGGTACTCATTTTGCCCACGGCGGTATCAAGCTGGTATACGGCGGCACCCACAAAGGGCTGATGGGCGCACTGGCGGATGCGCTGTTGGCAGCTCAGGGGCAGGCCCATGGCGTGATCACCGAACGCTTGCATGCCAAGGGGCACCTGCACCAAGGGCTCCAGACGCATGAAGTGGTGGCCACCATGCGTGAGCGCAAAGGCCGGATGGCGGATCTATCGGATGCCTTCATTGCCTTGCCGGGCGGGATTGGCACCCTGGAAGAGTTCATGGAAGTGTGGACGTTGAATCAACTGGGCGAAATACAGAAGCCGCTTGGTTTGTACAATATCAACGGCTTTTTTGACCCCTTCATGGCCTTTATCGATCATATGATCGCAGAGCGCTTTCTACCTCCAGAGCACCGAGGCTCTATCGTGCTTGAAAGCGACCCGCATAAGCTGTTGCAGGGACTGCACGACTATCAGCCCACCACGGTGCCCAAATGGCTGCCGTCTGCATGATGCCAGCGTGCTATACGCTGGCCTCCATCTGATCCAGACATTGAGTGAGCTGGTCGGCAAAACGAGCGGCGGCGACCGACAGCGTGCGGCCCCGGAGCTGGGCGCAAATCAGTGGGGCCGTGGGCACGTCACGTTCATCGATCGGACGCGAGATGATGGTATTTTCCTGGGCCATGTCGGGTGTGCCGATAGCGATTTGAAAGCCGACACTTCGGTGATCTTGCAGTAGCCCCCGCATCAGTTCGAAGGAGTTGGTCTCGGCGCTGATCTGGGCCTGATGGGTACGGCGTACCAGTATCGGGCTCAGCAGCTCCCTGACCCCCAACGAAGCGTCGGGCAGTACCAGAGGGTAATTCAGACACTCGCTCAGTCGAACCTTGGGCTGCTCGGCCAACGGGTGCTGTGCCGACATCAGCGCCACGACGGGCTGGGCCACCATGATGAGCTGCAAGACCTCAGAGCTCATCTTGGGGAACACTACCACGGCCAGCTCCGCTTCAAACGACATCAGCGCTTTCAGGGCTTCGCCTCGGTCTGCAATGCGAATCGAAAAAGAGACCCCCGGATGTCGCTCGCGAAACTGGCGGATCTGCTCAGGCAGGAATTTGAGCGCCAAGGCCTGGCTGGCGACGACCGATACATGGCCCTTGCGTAACCCCTTTAGCCCCTCGATTTCTGAGCGCACCCTATCCAGGTCCGCCATGTGGCGGCGCACGTAATCCAGAAAGATCTCGCCTGCTGCGGTCAGCCGCATGCCCTTGGAGTGGCGCTCGAATATCTGGGTGCCCAGCTCTTCTTCGATTTGCTGGATGCGGCGATCCAGCGCAGAGGGTGTGATGTAGAGCGCTTCCGAAGCGCGCCGGATCGACCCCGCCCTGACCACGGCATCGATGTATTCGAACAGGCGTAAGTGCTTCATGTCTTCTCCTGTGTTGAGTTTTTTAGAACACTATCCGAATTTTTTAGCAATAGATATCACCACAAAGGCGGCGCTAGTCTGAAGCAGTCACCAAGGAGACTGCCATGTCCAGCTATCCCGATGCCTCCCACCGCGTATTGAATCGAGCACGACCCTCCGTGGTTTCTCTGGTTAGAGAGACACCCGAGCCGCAACGCTTGACGCTGATGGCTTCCCCCTGCTCGGTCACCCTCGATCTGGCCAGAAGCGCGCTGGTGGTAGTGGATATGCAGAACGACTTCTGTCATCCACAGGGCTGGTTCGCCAGCAGCGGCATCGATATTGCTTATGCAAGGGAGATCATCCCCGGCTTGGCAACGCTGATGGCGAGCGCGCGGCAGCGCAACGTGCCGGTCATACACCTGCACTGGGGAGTGCGCGCCGACACCATGGAGTTGAGCACTGGCCAACTGATGTTTGGTCGTCAGTTTGGCCAGCGCCAGGGCTATGGGGAGCGCTCTGCGTCAGGCCACTCCATTTTGGTGCGTGACGAGTGGGGTGCGGCTGCTATCGATGAATTGGCTCCCACCAACGAAGACATCGTGGTGCACAAGAGCCGTTTCAGTGGTTTTTGGCATACCGAACTGGACGCCATTCTGCGGCGACTGGATATCACCACGCTGCTACTGGCAGGCATCAATACCGAGCGTTGCGTGATGGCGACGCTCCAGGATGCCTCGTTTCTTGGCTACAACGTTGTGCTCATGGAAGAGGCGGTGGCTACACCGTCGCCTGACGTATCGCGACAGGCAGCATTGACGTTGATTAGACAGCTTTACGGGTTCACTGCGCGGGGCTGCTCGCTGGACGAGCAGTAACTCGCTCATCTCGCTGTTCAACTGGAGGTACTTCCATGCACTTATCGACCAAGCACTTAACAACGATGTCGTTGGCTATCCAGACCTGGCGCCGGGCCATCCTGGTACTGCTGGTTTCCCTGTGGATCGCCCCGGCTTCTGCGGAGACGTCTCTACGAATGGTATTGAACTGGTCGTATCAAGGACCCCAGGCCTGGTTCTTTCTCGCCAAGGAGCGAGGTTACTTTGCCGAGGAGGGGCTAGACCTGCGCATCGATCAAGGGTCTGGGTCGGGCGCCGCCGTGGGTAGCGTGGCCTCCGGCGCCTACGATGTCGGGTTTGGCGATATCAATGCCTTGATCAACTACGCCGCCAACCATCCGGATGATTCGCCTGTGGGGGTGTACATGCTCTACACCCAACCGCCTTTCACCATTGCCGTGACTTCAGACAGCGATATTCATGAACCCGCTGACCTCGAAGGCAGAACCATTGCCGGACCCGCCAATGACGGCGCCCTGCGCCTGTTTCCGGCCTTTGCCGCGCTGGCAGGCATCGATGCGGACAGTGTCGAGATCATGAACATCGAGCCGCGTCTGCGTGAGCAAATGCTCAATCGTGGGCAGGTCGATGCAGCCTTTGGCTTCGTCAATACGGTGCGTTTCAACGCCATGTTGGCAGGTATCGACCCTGACGAGCGTTTGCGCTTCATTCGCTACGGCGACCACGGCATGGACCTCTACTCCAATGCGATCATCGTGTCGCGTCGGCTGGCCGATGAGAACCCCGAGGCGGTGCGCGGGCTGGTGCGTGCCATCAACCGTGGTGTTGCCGACGTACTGGCGGACCCGGAAGCGGGCATGGAAGCCGTCATGGCGCAGGAGCCATTGATCAATCGGCAGGTCGAGACCGCTCGCTTGGCGGCCACCATCGAAGATGAAATGAACCACCCTGAGCTGCCCGAGATCGGCCTGGGCAATATCGATGAAACGCGCATGCAAGAAGCCATCGACATCGTGGTGTCGGCCTATGGGCTAGCACATACCCCTGCTCTGGAGGAGGTGTTCCGCACGGATTTCCTGCCTCCTGAAGAAGAGCGCATTTACTCCCTTTACGAATGAGGACCGCGTCATGGACTTGAAACTGGGTAACAAGATCGTTGCGATTACGGGGCCGGTAAAGGGGATGGGAGAAGCCATTACCCGAGCCTTCGCCGAAGAGGGGGCAAAGCTGGCCTTGTTGGCCAGGGATACCCAGGCCGTAGCCTCGCTGGAGCAAGCGCTGCGTGAGCAGGGAGCGGACGTCGTGCTGGTGGCATGTGACATCACGCACTCCGACCAGTGCGAGCGGGCAATAGCGCATATTCAGGAGGCGTTTGGCGATGTGCCGGATGTGCTCGTCAACGTGGCTGGCGGTTCGGGGCCGGTGGGCAAATCGGGCGCGGAAACGACGTTCGAGGAGTTCGAGGAGATCGTGCGTCTCAACATGGCAGGCTGCTTCAACACCATGCGCGCGGTGCTGCCGGGCATGATGGCTCGGCGTAGCGGCAAGATCGTCAATGTGGGTGGCACCTTCGGCATGCGTGGCAAGGCAGGTCGAATGGCCTACTCCGCCTCCAAGTGGGGCCTGCGGGGGATCACCAAAAGCATGGCGCTCGAAGCCGGCCCTTACAACATCAACATCAATATCGTGGCGCCGGGCATGGTCGATGGTGAGCGCTTTCGCAGCAAAGTGTGCCCCGACATGGCGGCAAAGCTGGGCATCAGCGAAGAGGAAGCGGCCCAGAAACATGCCGCCGACTATGCACTGCAGCGCATTTCCACCGCCCAGGACATTGCCGATGCTTGCCTGTTCATGGCGAGCGACCGTTCACGACAAATCACCGGCGCCGACTTGCCCGTAGATGGCGGCTGGGCCGCACTTTGACAAGGAATCCTCTCATGACACACGCAGATCTCGTGATTATCAATGGCCAGGTCGTCAGCCATGAAGCCACCCAGCCTGCGGCGATTGCCATCCGCGATGGCAAAATCATTGCCGTGGGCGACGAGGCCAGCATGCCACCCGCCAAAGACGTATTGGACGCCAAGGGCTTGCACCTGTTGCCGGGGGCGATTGACGTCCATGTGCACTTTCGAGAGCCAGGCTACACCCACAAGGAAACCTGGGAGAGCGGCACGGCGGCAGCGGCCATGGGCGGTGTCACCACCGTCTTCGATATGCCCAATACCCACCCGCCCACGGCAACTCCCGATGCCTTCGAGGACAAGCTGGCGCTGGCGAAGCAGCAGGCCTATGTCGACTTCGGTATTTATGGGCTGATGGCCGAAGACAACGTCGATCAGTTGGAAGCCCTGGCAGAGAGCGGCGTGATTGGCTTCAAATGCTTCATGGGGAACACCTTCGGTAATCTTCCGTCGCCTTCCACCGGGGCGATGCTGGAAGCCTTCGAACGGGTGGCCCCCTATGGCCTGCGCACCTCCCTACACGCCGAGACCGCCTCCATCATGGCGTGGCGTTACGAGCGCTTGCGCAAGGCGGGCCGCAATGACGCGCTGGCGCACGTGGCTGCGCGCCCGGATGTGGTGGCGGTGGAGGCCGTCTCACGCGCCGCCATTCTGGCCGAATGGACGGGAGCTCGTATTCACGTTCTGCACGTTTCCTCGGCCGCCGAGCTAAGGCCCATGCGTGAGGCAAAACAGCGTGGCGTCGATATCACCAGTGAAACCTGTCCCCACTATTTGATGATGGACACTCATGACTACGCGTCGCTGGGCAGTCTGATGCGCGTGAACCCGCCCATTCGCGAGGCCAAGGATAGCGAAGCACTCTGGGAAGCGTTGCGTGATGGCACGGTCGACATGATTGCCACGGACCATGCGCCCCATACGCCAGAAGAGCAGTACAAGGAGGTGATTTGGGAGGCAGATTGCGGCTTTCCAGGCGTCGAAACGCAAATGCCCTTGATGCTGACCGCTGTCAGCGAAGGGCGTATCACTCTGCAGGATTACGTGCGCATCAGTGCCGTTGCTCCCGC
This sequence comes from Halomonas sp. BC1, assembly GCF_002078135.1. Taxonomy (NCBI): domain Bacteria; kingdom Pseudomonadati; phylum Pseudomonadota; class Gammaproteobacteria; order Oceanospirillales; family Halomonadaceae; genus Halomonas; species Halomonas sp. BC1. Next base: position 168,519 of record NZ_LFGS01000019.1, read on the forward strand.
CAAGGCCTGGGGGCTGTACCCACGGAAAGGCGCACTCATGGTGGGGGCGGATGCCGATATTGCCATCGTCGATCTCGAGCGCCGTGAGGTCATCGATCAGCAAGCGCTGCATTCCCATCGTGCGCGGGCCACGCCATTTCATGGCTGGGCCGTGACGGGAATGCCGGTGCATACCCTGGTGCGTGGGCGCTTTGTCATGCGAGACCGTGCCCTGCAAACCGCCGCCAAAGGCACCGGCATGTCCGTGAAGAGGGTGCAGCAAATGACCCTGCCAACGCTCGTAAACAGTGACAAGACGCTGGCCGCCGAAGTGGCCAGGGCGAACGTCCAACAAGGGGAGCTAGCATCATGTTAACCATGTCCGTAGGCAACCAGACGACCGTGACCGCAGAGCCGCAGAGTGAGGCTGGCAGGGAGGCCATCAAGCTGGAGGGAGCAGAGGTGATTTATGGTCGTGGCAAGAAGATGACCCAGGCACTTGCACCAACACACTTGAAGGTAGAGCAAGGGGAGTTCGTGGCCCTGGTGGGGCCATCCGGATGCGGCAAGTCGACCATCCTCAAGCTGGTCAGTGACTTGCTGGCGCCGTCATCGGGGCATGTGCATGTCGGAGGGCGCGAAGTCGGTGCCAAGCGGGTGGGCGTTGGCATGGCCTTTCAAAACCCGACCATGCTGCCTTGGCTGAGTGTGCGTGACAATGTCATGTTGCCCTTGAAAATCGTACCGCCGTTTCGCTCACGCTATCGTCAGGCGCGGAAAGGGGAGTTTCGCGATCGGGCCGAAGCATTGCTGGAAAAAGTCGGCCTGAAGGGGTTTGGCGACAAACAGCCCTGGCAACTCTCCGGTGGCATGCTGCAACGGGCGTCACTGTGTCGGGCCTTGATTCATGACCCGGAACTGCTGCTGCTGGATGAACCTTTCGGCGCGTTGGACCAGTTCACCCGTGAAGAGCTGTGGGGAATCCTGCAGAACCTGTGGCTGGAGAGCCAGCCCACGGTACTGCTGGTCACCCACGACCTGCGCGAGGCGGCTTACCTGGGGACGCGTATCTGCGTCATGAGCCCGCGCCCCGGCAAGATCATCGATGATCAGAAAGTCCACCTGCCCAGGCCGCGCACCATTCCCATGACCTACGAGCAGGACTTCGTCCAGCTCACGCAGCAACTGCGTGAGTTGATCACCCACACTCGGCCAGATGCTGCCTAGGAGAAGTCCCATGGAACTCGTCGATAAACTACGCCAGAAACTTGCGGCAGCGCTGTTGATTCTGGGCTTCTTCGTCGCCTGGGAAGTCATTTGCCTAGTGTTTGGCGTGCCGGAAATCGTGCTGCCACGGCCCAGTCAGGTCATGGAGACCCTGATTGCACGCTTTCCGCAGTTGCTACCCCATGTCATGCAGACATTGAGCACGACGCTCACCGGCTTTGTCATGGGAGTAACGGCAGGCCTGGTGCTGGGGGCCATCGTCGGCTCTTCGAAGGTGGCCTACGATACGGCTTACCCCCTGCTGGTCGGCTTCTCATCGATTCCCAAGGTGGCGGTGGTGCCGATCTTCGTGCTCTGGTTTGGCAGTGGCACCGTGCCCGCCGTGCTGACCTCTTTCATCATCTGTATTTTCCCCGTGGTAGTGAATGTGGCTACGGGGCTGGCGACCACGGAGCCCGAGCTGGAAGACGTGCTCAAATCCCTGGGGGCCAAGAAGCGCGAGATTCTCTGGAACGTGGGCATCCCACGCGCCATGCCCTACTTTTTTGCCTCTCTGAAAGTGGCGATCACACTGGCCTTCGTCGGCACGGTATTGGCAGAAACCATTGCCTCTAACCGAGGCATTGGCAACGTCATGATGATTGCCACCTCCAGCTTCGATGTCCCCCTCGTGTTTTCGGGGCTCTTCCTGCTCGCCATGCTCGGCGTCACCCTATACCTGGTCTTCTCTCTGATCGAGCGCAAGGTAACGGGCTGGGCCATGCGTAAATCAGAGCTGCCTGCGGCTTGAACGTTTCAAGGAGATAACCATGAAAAGTGTTTCATACCTCAAACGCCTGTGGTGGGCATGCCTGTTGATGCCGATGACGGCGAACGCCGAGTTGACGCGAGTCAATTTCACGCTGGACTGGAGTTTTCAGGGGGTACATGCCTGGTACTTCCTGGCCAAGGAGCGCGGTTACTTCGAGGAGGAGGGGCTGGATGTACGCATCGATCAGGGCGATGGCTCTGCGGCAACGGTCAGCCGGATCATGTCGGGCGCCTATGATGCTGGTTTTGGCGATATCAATGCGCTGATTCAAAACGCCGCCGAGCGACCCGAGCAGACCCCGGTCATGGTCTACCAGATATACAACCAGCCGCCGTTTGCCCTGCTGACGAAAGCCGATGGCCCCATCCAGGGGATCGACGATATCGAAGGGGCCACGTTGGGCGCTCCTGCCGGTAGTGCTTCCACGCGCCTGTTTCCCGCCTTCGCCGAGGCCGCCGGGATCGACCTGGCGCAGGTCAGCATTACCAACGTCGCCCCCAACCTGCAGGAGCAGTTGCTCCATCGAGGTGATGTCGATGGGTCACTGGTCTTCAATGTGACCAGCTACATGAACCTGGTGTCGCAGGGGCATGATCCCGATAGCGACTATCGCTGGTTTCCCTACGGTGACTATGGCGTCGAGGTGTACTCGAATGGCGTGATGGTCTCTCGAACGATGATGCAGGAGCAGCCCACGGCAGTGGCCGGGTTGGTTCGGGCGATCAACCGTGCCGTGCAGGACGTGATACAGGACCCCGAGGCGGGCATCGCCGCACTGTTGCGGGAAGAAGGGTTTCTCGACCGGGAAGCGGAAACGCGCCGACTCCAGTTTGCCCTCGACAATGTCATCGTGTCTGACGAATCCAGAGCGCTAGGCGTGGGAGCGCTCGATGAGGAACGGCTGGCGCGTTCGATTGACACCATCGTCGCGCTATACGAGCTGCCCACTACGCCGGACGTGGCCGATATCTACAGCGCGGAATTCTTGCCGCCCCTCGATGAGCGCACGCTTTGACGATGCCACCAAGCTCGCCAGAGCGTCACCATCATCGTTGTACTGGAGAGGCCTTCATGAGCCACCACACCTTTGCTGCCGCACTGCGCGGCAGCGCTTTTCAATTGGAAGGGCCTTGTTCGCTGCAGGTGCGTGATGGGCGCATCGCGGAGGTCATGAGCACGGCACACACGACAGCCACCCGAGAAAAACGGCTGGTCATGCCGGCCTTGGCGAATGCCCATGATCATGGCCGCCCATTGTCCACCAGTTCGTTTGGTGCTGCGGGAAAACCGCTGGAAACCTGGCTGCTGCGCCTGGCCGTGATGCCGTCCGTGGACCCTTACGTGGCGGCCTGTGCAGCGTTTGGGCGTGCCGCCGAAGGCGGCTGTGCTGCCGTCATGATGCACTGCACGCGGCCTCAGGGGCTGGACTCGTTGGTCGATGAAGTCAGGAAAGTGGCCCAGGCTGCCCAGGACGTAGGCATTCGACTGACCTTTGCCGTAGGGATGCGTGATCGAAACCCTCTCGTATACGGCGACCATGGCGCGCTGACAGCGCAGCTGAAGCAGGAAGAGCAACACGTCATCCAGCGCTATTTCAGCCTGCCATCCATGACCCCGGCTGAGCAGGTCCGGCAAGTCGAGGCCATGGCAGCGTCGCTGGAGGGGGTAGCGTTGAATCTGCAGTTCGGCCCGACCGGCGTGCAGTGGTGTTCCGATGAGCTGCTGCGTGAGATTGCCGATGCGTCGGCGCAGAGCGGGCGTCGTGTGCATATGCACCTGCTGGAAACACGTTATCAGCGAGAGTGGGCCGACCATCACTTTCCTCAAGGCATCGTTCGGTACCTGGCCGACATCGGATTGCTGTCGCCGCGTCTTACCCTGGCGCACTGTGTCTGGGCGCGGCCCGAAGAGCTTGAGCAGATAGCGTCGGCGGGGGCCACCATTGCCGTCAACACGAGTTCCAACCTGCATCTGCGCTCGGGCATCGCTCCCGTCGGCAACATGTGGCAAACAGGTTGCAAGGTAGCCATGGGCATCGATGGTTGTGCGCTGGACGAAGACGACGATGCATTGAGAGAAGTGCGCCTCAATGCACTGCTGCATGCACCGCCAGGTTTTTCCGATGACGCTACTCGCCAGCGAATGTTGACCGCTGCCACCAGCGTGGGGCGCATGTCGCTGGGCTGGGAGCACCCGGCCTTACTGGAGCAGGGCGATGTCGCCGACTGGATCACGCTGGATCTCGATCGCTTGAATGGAGATGACCTGATGAAGGTGGACAGCGTGGATTTGCTGTTTGCACGGGCTACCCGCCGCCACCTGGACAGCGTCGTGGTCAGTGGGAAGCAGATCGTCGAGCGCGGCAAACTCATGACGCTGGATCTTGAGCAGGTTCACGAGGAGCTGCGTGATATGTATCGCCACGCCTTGCACCAGCGCGCTGACCTGCAGCGTGCCTGGCCCGCCATCGAACATCATGTAGCCGCTTACTACCGCGACCGCATGGGATGTTGTTAAGGAGTTAGTCGATGAATCATTTGAAACACTGGCTGGAGCAGCGCGCAGACGAGCAGGTGGCCATGCTTCGGCAACTGGTACAAGTGCCTTCGGACAACCCCCCGGGTGATGGTATAGCCCACGCGCAGTGTGCCACCGAATGGCTAGAAAAACTGGGCTTCGAGGTCGAGCAACACCCAGTGCCCAGCGCATTATGTCGGCAGCATGGATTGCAACGAGTCACCAATCTGGTGGTGCGACATCGTTTTGGACCTGGTCCCGTCGTCGCGCTCAATGCCCATGGGGACGTGGTGCCCGCGGGGGGAGGCTGGAGCAAGGACCCGTATGGCGGGGAAGTCGACCTGGGCTGGCTGTATGGACGGGGAGCCGCCGTTTCCAAAAGTGACTTCGTGACCTATGCCTACGCGCTGAAGGCGTTGATTGATACGCAAGCGCTGGAGACGGGCAGTGTCGAACTGCACTTTACCTACGACGAAGAGACCGGCGGTTTTACGGGGCCTGCCTGGCTACTGTCCGAGGGTATTTCTCGACCGGATTATGCCGTGTGTGCCGCTTTTTCATATCAGGTGATCACTGCCCACAACGGTTGCCTGCACCTGGAGGTCGTGCTCGAAGGGCGCTCTGCTCATGCCGCCTGGCATCACACCGGTAGTGATGCCATTGAAGCGTCCCTGCCCGTGCTGAGCGCTCTCTATCGCTACCGTGAAACCCTGGCTGAAAAAGTCTCCGCTTACCCTGGGGTCAATGCTCCCTCGTTGGTGGTCGGCACCATCGAGGGAGGCATCAATACGAATGTGGTGCCCGACCGTGTGGTCATGACCATCGATAGGCGGATCATTCCTGAGGAATCGCCGGATGTCGTCGAGCAAGAGTTGCGGTCAGTGATCGAAGCAGCGGTACCTGAGAGCGCCATACGCGTGAGCATCCAGCGACGCCTATTGGCCAAGCCGTTCACCTCGACACCTGATTCCGAAAAGGTCGCCAGCCTGTTTGCCAGTGAGGCACAAAAGGTGCTGGGAGTTCCCGTAGGTACCGGCGCCATGCCTTTGTACACCGATGCTCGCCACTATAGTGAAGCGGGCGTTCCGACCATCATGTATGGCGCGGGCCCCAAGGACCCGCTCGACGCCAATGGGCACCGTGCGGACGAACGTGTGCCGGTTCATCTGTTGACCGATGCCGCTTTGGTCGTCGCCAATAGCCTCAAGCGGTTACTCGCTTGATCAGTCGCTAATACAAAGAAAAAGGCCTTGTCGCTTTCGCGGCAAGGCCTTTTGCTGAAGGGAGCTCACGCCTTACGGCAGCTCTTCTTCCTCTTCATCCACTTCTTTCCTGGTCGGGATCAGGTCTTCCCGAGAAAGCTTGAGCGGAATCAGCAGGGCGCCAGAGATGTAGATGGAGGAGAACGTACCCACACCCACGCCTATCAGCAATGCGATGGCGAAATTGTTGATCATGTCGCCGCCCAACATCAGCAGGGCCAGCAGTACCAGGATGGTGGTGCCGGACGTTGCCAGCGTACGGGATAGGGTGGCATTGATCGCTTCGTTGATGATTTGTGGCATGTCATCGATACGCGACGTACGAATGGCTTCCCGGATACGGTCGTATACCACGATGGTATCGTTGAGGGAGTAGCCGATAACCGCGAGCAGGGCCGCCAGTACCGTCAGGTTGAAGTCGAGCTGGAACAGCGCGAAGATGCCCACCACGATGATCACGTCGTGCATCAATGCCAGCAGGGCGCCGATGGCGAACTTGTACTGAAAGCGCAAGGCCACGTAAACCATCACGACGCCGAGGGCTACCAGCATGCCCATGCCGCTCTGGTCGCGCAGTTGCTCGCCTACCTGAGCACCCACGAACTCTGCGCGGACCAGGTTGACGTCAGCGCCTTCGGCGCGCAGCAGTCCGACGATCTCGCTGCCGATGTCGGGGTCAAAGGCCTGCTGCAGGCGAATCAGGATTTCGGTGGAAGCACCGAAGGTTTGCACGGACACATCCTGAAAACCGCTGTTTTCCAGCAGTTGGCGAATGGCATCCAGCGACGGTGCGGCACCGTAACGTACTTCGACCAGGGTGCCGCCCGTGAAGTCCAGCCCCAGGTTGAGCTGCTGAACAACGATGGCACCGATAGAGACGATCAGCATCACCGCCGAGACGATGAACGCAAGGTTGCGTCGTCCCATGAAGTCGATGCGTAGCTGCGATAGGGGTTTCATTACCACCTCTTCAATTCTGTGCGGAGCGCGTATGTCTGCTTCACGAGATCAGATCCAGAGCTTCTTGACGGGCTTGCTGCCATAGGTGAGGTTGACCATGGCGCGCGTGACCAGCAGGGCCGTGAACATCGAGGTCAGGATACCGATGGAGAGCGTGACCGCGAAGCCTTTGACCGGGCCAGTACCAATCGAGAACAGGATGATGGCCACCAGCAGGGTGGTGATGTTGGCATCCACGATCGAGGTGAAGGCACGCTCGTAACCCGCATGAATGGCTTGTTGAATCGACAGGCCGTTGCGCAGCTCCTCGCGTATGCGTTCGAAGATCAACACGTTGGCATCCACCGCCATACCCAGAGTCAGCACGATACCGGCAATGCCCGGCAAGGTGAGGGTAGCTCCCAGCATCGACATCACGGCAATCAGCAGGGTCAGGTTGAGCGCCAGCGCCACGTTGGCGAAGATGCCGAACACCTTGTAGCGGATCAGCATGAACATCACCACCAGCAGCAGGCCAATCTGAACCGAGAGCAGGCCGCGTTCGATGTTCTCCTGACCCAGGCTTGGGCCGATGGTACGTTCCTGTACGAAGTAGATGGGCGCTGCCAGAGAGCCTGAGCGCAGCAGCAGGGCCAGTTCGGCGGCTTCGGTGGGCGAGTCGAGCCCGGTAATGCGGAAGCTGTTGCCCAGTGCGCTCTGAATGGTCGCCAGGCTGATCAAGCCGCGCTCCGTGTAGGGCTCGCGAATGATGGTCTGCTCGCCAGTCTCCGGGTCGGTCTCGACGCGGTCTTCGCTCTTGTGCTCGATGAACAGCACCGCCATGTTGCGCCCGATGTTGGTGCGCGTGGCGCGGTTCATCAATGTACCGCCGGTGCCATCCAGGTTGATGTTGACCTGTGGGCGGCCATTTTCATCGAAGCTGTGGCTAGCGCTGGAAACGCTGTCACCGGTAATGATCACGTCCCGCATCAGGTCTGCAGAACGGCCGCTGTCGTTACGGAAGTCGAAGCGCTCGGTTTCCATGTCGGGCGTGTCGTTACGCGCTTCCAGGCGGAACTCCAGGTTGGCCGTGGCGCCGACGATGCGCTTGGCTGCCACCGTGTCCTGAATGCCGGGCAGCTCGACCACGATCTGGCTGGGGCCCTGGCGCTGTACCATTGGCTCGGCCACGCCCAGCTCGTCGACACGGTTACGCAGGGTGGTCAGGTTCTGGTTGACCGCATAGTCCTGAATCTCGCTGACCGTTGCGTCGCTGAGTGACATGACCAGACGGGAGGCTCGGCCATCGCCCTGGTTGCTGTAATCGAAGTTGGGGAAGTCGCGGCTGATCAATCGGCGAGCAGCGTCGCGATCTTCGCTGCTGGCAAAATCGATGGACAGCGAACGCTCGGCGATCTCCGTATTGCGGTAACGGATGCGCTCGCCACGCAGCAGTTCACGGATGGCGCTGGCATTGACTTCCAGGCGCTGGGTCAGGGCTGCTTCCATGTCGACTTCCAGCAGGAAGTGAACGCCGCCGCGCAGGTCCAGACCCAGCGTCATGGGTGTGGCGGAGAAGGCCTGCAGCCAACCAGGCGTGGCTTCCGCCAGGTTCAAGGCAACGGTGGCGCCGCTACCCAGCACGTCAGTCGCGATATCCCGCGCATTCAGCTGGTCATCGTTGCTTTGCAAGCGAATCAACCACTGCCCGTCGACCTCTTCCACGGCCTTGATGGCAATGTCGTTGTCGGTCAGCGCTTGTTCGACGCGATTGATTTGCCGCTCATCGAGCATGTTGCCTTGGGCATCGCTCACCTGAATGGCGGGATCGGCGGGAAATAGATTGGGAAGCGAATAGATAAGGCCAACCACCAGGACGACCAGTATCAGCAGATACTTCCACAGGGGGTAACGGTTGAGCATGCAAGCCCTGCCTTCAATTACAAACGGAATCGCTGTGCACAGACAAGTTGTGCACAGCAACGTTCACCATCGACGCTACCATGTCACCCCTGCCGGGGTGGCTGGCACGGAGTCGGCAGGGGGAGGTGCGAGCGTTAGATGGACTTAATGGTGCCCTTGGGCAGTACGGCAGCCACGGCATTCTTCTGCACGTTGACTTCGGTACCTTCCGATACTTCCAGGGTCAGGAACTCATCGCTGACTTTGGTCACGCGGCCTACCAGGCCACCACCGATGACCACTTCATCACCCTTGGCCAGGCTGGAGACCAGCTGACGGTGCTGCTTGGCACGTTTTGCCTGGGGGCGCCACAGCAGGAAGTAGAAAATCAGCACAAAGCCGACGAGCATGACGATTTGCGCAATACCACCGCCAGCGGCGGCTTCCTGGGCATGGGCTGGTGAGATGAAGAAATCCAGCATTGCAGAGAACTCCTGAGTTAGAACAATGGGTGAACCGGTTGACGCCACTCAGCATGGCCGGTGGCGGTTAGTTATCAGGTTTCAGGTCCCGCAAGGGGAGGCACCGGCAAGCCGCGCCGTGCATAGAAGCCTTCCACAAAGGTCGTCAATGTACCCGCTTCGATTGCCGCGCGCAAATCAGCCATGACGCGCTGGTAGTAGCGCAAGTTATGGATGGTGTTGAGCATCGAACCGAGCATTTCGTTGCAGCGGTCCAGGTGGTGCAGGTAGCCACGGGAAAAATGCTGGCAGGTGTAGCAGTCGCACTCTTCATCCAGTGGACGCGTGTCGAAGCGGTGCTTGGCATTGCGGATCTTGACGATGCCGTCCGAGGTGAACAGGTGCCCGTTACGCGCATTGCGGGTCGGCATGACGCAGTCGAACATGTCTACGCCGCGGCGCACGCCCTCGACCAGATCCTCGGGTTTGCCGACCCCCATCAGGTAACGCGGGGTGTCGTCGGGCATCCAGGTGGGCAGGTAGTCGAGGACCTTGATCATCTCTTCCTTGGGCTCACCCACCGACAGGCCGCCGATGGCCAGGCCGTCGAAGCCAATGTCCAGCAGCCCCTTGAGCGAGCGTTCGCGCAGTTCGGGGTACATGCCGCCCTGAATGATGCCGAACAGTGCCGAAGGCGAGTCACCGTGAGCCGTGCGTGAGCGCTTGGCCCAGCGCAGCGACAGCTCCATCGACTTCTCGGCCTCTTCGAAAGTGGCTGGGTAGGGGGTGCACTCATCGAAGATCATCACCACGTCAGAGCCCAGCGAGCGCTGCACGGCCATGGACTCTTCCGGCCCCATGAACACTTTGCTGCCGTCCACCGGCGAGCGGAAGTGCACGCCTTGCTCGGTGATCTTGCGCATCTCGCCCAGCGAGAAGACCTGAAAGCCGCCTGAGTCGGTGAGGATCGGCTTGTCCCATTGGGCGAAGTCGTGCAAGTCGCCGTGGGCTTCGATGACATCGGTGCCCGGGCGCAGCCAGAGGTGGAAGGTGTTGCCCAGGATGATTTCCGCGCCAATCTCTTTCACCGACTCGGGCGTCATGCCCTTGACGGTGCCGTAGGTACCCACCGGCATGAAGGCTGGCGTCTCTACCGTTCCCCGTGGGAAGTGAAGGCGGCCCCGGCGCGCACGGCCGTCTTCCGCAAGGCGCTCAAAGCGCATAAAGCATTCGTTTCGCATCACAGTCGCTCGTTGATCTATCGGGTGGCACAGCGCTAGCGGGTGAGCAGCATGGCATCGCCATAGCTGAAGAAGGCGTAGCGCTCTTCTACCGCCGTGCGGTAGGCGTGCATGATGTGGTCATAGCCTGCAAAGGACGACACCAGCATCAGCAGCGTCGACTCGGGCAGGTGAAAGTTGGTGATCAGTGCATTGACACAGCGCCACTGGTAGCCAGGGTAGATAAAGATATCGGTATCGCCGCTGAACGGGGCGATCTTACCGTCGCTGCTTTTCATGCAGGCACTCTCCAGGCAGCGCACGCTGGTGGTGCCTACCGCTACCACGCGCTTGCCGGCCGCCAGGGTATCACGCACCTGCTGGCAGGTGGCTTCGGTGACCTCGATCCACTCGCTGTGCATGTGGTGTTCGAGGATGTTGTCGACGCGCACGGGCTGAAAGGTGCCTGCGCCCACATGCAGGGTCACGAAGGCACTTTGAATGCCTTTTTCGGCCAGTGCATCCAGCAGCGGCTGATCGAAGTGCAGCCCCGCCGTAGGAGCGGCCACGGCCCCATCGCGGCGCGCATACACGGTCTGATAGCGTTCACGGTCGCTCAGCTCGTCTTCCCGAGTGATGTAGGGCGGCAGCGGCATATGGCCGTGCTGCTCCAGCAGAGCAATCATCGGCGTATCGCCCAGAAAGCGCAGCTCGAACAGCGCATCGCGGCGGCCTTCCACCACGGCATGAATGTCGCCTTCGAAGATCAGCTCGGTGCCCGGCTTGGGCGACTTGCTGGAACGCAGATGGGCAAGCCCACGGTGGCTGTCCAGCGGGCGCTCCAGCAGCATCTCGACTTTTCCGCCACTGGCCTTGTGGCCGTGCAGGCGTGCCGGTATCACTCGGGTGTCGTTGAATACCAGCAGGTCACCTGGCTCCAGCAGCTCCAGCAGATCGGGAAAGCGACGATGCGCCAGCGCACCGCTCTGGCCATCCACACATAGCAAGCGGCAATCGCTGCGCTGCTCGGACGGATAGCGAGCAATCAGCTCATCGGGTAGCTCGAAATGGAAATCTGCTCGCTGCATGGGGAAGTGCTCTTTCGGTGGTCAAACAAGCCGCCTAGGATAGCGCTTTAGGCGTATAAAGTCAGTCGATGTGATTGACCTTGCAGGTTAACTCCGTATAATGCGCCTCCTATGCCGGTGTGGCGGAATTGGTAGACGCAGCGGATTCAAAATCCGCCGCCTTTACGGGTGTGCCAGTTCGAGTCTGGCCACCGGCACCAAACATGAAGGGCCTGACGTTCAACGTCAGGCCCTTTTTGGTCATGTCCAAAGTGTCCTTTCGTGTCGCGGTATTCTGCCCGAGAGCGCCCATGTGTTTTCTAATGCTCTTAAACAGGGCATTACCCCCTCTTTTTTCAGGTTTCTTTCCTACTTCTTTATGAAATACTTGACCCCATTTGAATGGCTCCTTTCCGTGAGGCTGCCGGGGCGACGGTCGCCTAACTAATTAGAAAACGCATTCGCCATGAGCGCTTGCGAACCTTCAGTGGAGATGTGCTCAATGGTGATGTCATCAGCCGATATTCTCAAGTCGACACAGCCCGGCGTTGTGAACGGTCATTTACTCAATGGCGTCAGGGTCAGCAGCGTAGAGGCTCAGGGCGCTTGGCAAGCACTTGCCGACACCCGCAGCGACGTATCGCGCATTGAAGTACCGGCAGATCCCCATGAGCGCGTGGCCTTCGTGCGCCGCTGGATGGAAAAGAACCAGAAGACTCTCAAGCAAGGTGGCATGGCCGCCACGCTCGTCCTGCCCTTGCTCGCCCAGCAGGCCTTGGCCGATAAAATGGTGCCAGTGAATGACCTGCAAGGCGTGTCAGAAGTCATTCGCCAGCCCAACGGCAGCCTCACACTGATGATGAACAGCGGCCAGCGTATCGATCTGGCGGCGGCGGACGTGGCGCTGGCCAACGGGCGTGTCGTGGTCGATGTGGACGCTCTCATGCAACAGCTCGGTAATGACAGCGGTCTTCTGGTGCCGCTCAGTCAGCTGCCGGATGTGCAAACCTGGGAGCTGTTGCCGGACGGGAACGTTCTGGTGACGATGGCCGATGGGTCGCAGGTCGTGGTGCCACGCTGGGCGGTGGTCGAGCAGGGTGACCTGTTGTTGATCAGCCCCAGCGATGCCCTGCAGCAAGGCATTGCCGCTGGAGAAGACTTCGGTAATTTACTGTTCGTGCCAAGCGCCTCGTTTACGTCGGCACCATCGGGCGCCGCTGCCGCGGCGGGGACCACTGGCTCGAACAGTGCGCCGGTTAGCTCGTTTGCCGATATCCCGCCATGGCTTTATATCGGTGGTGGTGCCATTGCGGTAGGTGCGGCGGCTGCAGGCGGTGGTGGTGGCGGTGGCAGCTCGCCAGCACCTGAGCCAGCACCAGAACCAGAGCCAGAACCAACGCCAGAGCCGCCTGTAACGGTGAGCGGTTATGTCATTGATGGCTATATTTCAGGCGCTACCGTTACACGAGCGCTTGACGCTAATAGTGTGACGACCAATCGAGAAGGCTTTTTTGAGGGCTTGCAGGGCAGCGGTATCTTGACCGCGACTGGCGGGGTCGATATCTCGACCGGTCTGCCTTTTGTCGGTGAGCTGCGGGCGCCTGAGGGGGCGACCGTCATTACACCGCTCACCACTATGATGGTACAACTGGCTCAGCAGTTTAATTTGAATGATGCGGACGCCCAAACGGCTATTAAAACGGCGTTAGGACTCGACCAGCGTATTGACCTGGTGAACACTGACCCTCTGGCTGAGTCGTCGCCGAACGCAGACTTGCTTATTGCCGGTGTCAAGGTTTCGAGTTTGTTGGCCATGGCTGCGACGGCAGGTATCAGTAATGAGGATGCTCTGTCTCTGCTGGCTGAGGCGTTTAATGAGGCTGATGATGTCGATGCGCCACTCAGTAATCAGGAAATGGCCGATTTACTGGGTTTGCCGACAATTGCAGGCCAAGTGACGCAGGCGCTGGATGCCATTGATGCGGCGGGTGAAAATCTGAATGTAGAGGCCTATCGTGAAGGTGTGCGTAACCCGCTGCGCGATGCACAGCGTGATGCGCAAAATCCTGATAGCAGTCTATCCGACACTATTGAAACCCGTGCCGACCTACCCTATTTGACGTTACAGCAAGCCGTTACGCTGTCACAAAATAACGAATTACCCTCTCAGTATTTGCTTAATCCGGACCAGCCCTTTGCGTCCGGTAATCTCGGGCTAACGGTGGCAGCTGACCGCTTGGTGCTTGTGCAGCAAATTCTGGAAGGTGACTACGATGCTGATAGTGCCCCCATCGCGCTTGAAGATATATATACGTGGGCTATTCGCGCACGTGTAGAAGATGTATTGGTGACAGGTGGTCTTGAGCGCCCAGCGGTATTGGGTGCCACACGTGTCATGGTAACCAACGACACCATTAGGCCTGACCAGTTTGCAGATTTAAACACGCTGGATAACTTTGTGTTGGGCAACACGATAGTGCCTTATCGTTTGGAGCAGGCGCTTAATACATCTGAAATGCCTGCGAATTATACTCTTGACCCAGATACTCTACTGCTCAAAAACGACTTGACGCTTCGCGAAGCAGCGGAGTTGATTGATGCAACACGTTTGCTGATAGACCGTGCAGTTAATGCCGAAGAAGATGGTTTGACGCGAGAGATGCTGCTTGACTGGACTGTTTTGGATAGCTTCCAAAACGTTATTAGCGCGTCCAGTGCTGATCCTCAGTTGAATGAGGCGGGGCGTGTGAGTGTGACCGAATCCATAATTACACCGGCTCAATTTTCACAGCTGAGCAGGCTTGATAATTTTGACCTA
>NZ_LFGS01000019.1:183553-191702 GCF_002078135.1 Halomonas sp. BC1
AGGTGTCACAGACGTTATTTATACCTTGGAGAATGCGTTGGCGGTAGAAACATTGCCCGCTAATTACGTTCTCGATTTAGATGCTCCATTGGATGCTGGTGTGGTCACTGTTTCTCAGGCGATTGCATCATTTGCGGATGTCTCTCGGGTTTTGCAAGGAGCTAATAATCAACCCCCTGTGTCATTGTTCCAGTGGTCGGTTAGTGACACGGCAAGTGCTATTATTGATAGTATTGAAGAGAGCGCCGTTACTGGGGCCAACCCTGTCGTGATTAGTGATCGTGCCATCACTGTAGAAGAGTTTGAGCTTCTTAATGGTCTGGATAATTTCCAGTTGGGAGAGACCGTCGTAAGTTATACGCTTTCTCAAGCGGTTAACGCAGCGGTGATTGCGGAAAATTACGATATTTCAGATAGCTCTGTGTTAAATGCAGGTAGTTTGAGTGTCGTAGAGGCAGAGCAGTTGCTGAGCTCGGTAGAGTTGATTTTGTCAGGTGCTATGAACGCACAGTCCTTAGACGCGGACCAGCTCTTTAATTGGACCGTTGTGGATAGTGCGGATAATATTTTAAGTGCGGATAATGTGCCGCACCTGCTGAGAGCAACGTCAGTTAGCGTCAGTGATGACTTAATCACACTGTCAGAGTATGAAAGCCTCCTTGGTTTAGACAGTAACTACATAAGGACTGGCGAAGTCGTCGAATACACGCTGGAAGAAGCTATCCGAGCGGATGATAGAGGAACCTTGCTGAATGGCTATGCGATTAGTGTAGACAGCCTGCTTGACGCAGGGGAGGTGAGTGTTGCGGAAGCACAAGAGGCCTACCTACAGATCACTGACCTGGTAGACAGTGCTGAAAATCGTGACAGCTTAGGCGAGCGTCTACCTTTCCAGTGGGTAGTCGTTGATGATGCCACCTTGATTATTGAAGACTTGTCCGAGAATCACGTTGCGTTAGCTGATCAGGTGTTTGTTTTAAATTCTGAAATTAGCCAGCCAGAATATGAGCGTCTTATCGAGTTAGAAAATTTCGACTTAGGCTCCACGGTCGTGCGATACACGCTTGAAGGTGCCGTCAATACAGATGTCGCGTTACCCGATAGCTATTTATTAGAGACAGATACCTATGCACCAGGTGAGCTGAGTGTTGCTCAGTCTCGCTCGACTCTTGAGCGTGTGGAGTTGGTTGTAGGTAGTGCTGATAATGCTGATGGTTTAAATGTCGACGAGCTTTTTAGTTGGATCGTTCAAGATAGTGCAAGTGCCGTTCTAGCAATCGAGCAAGGTGCTGCTTTCATGGTTGGCGCTGACGAGATTCGTCTTACTGACCAGCAGATTACAGTTGATCAATTCGAATCTTTATTGGCGATCGAAAATGATAATCGGGGTTATCAGCGCGGCAATGAACAGGTTGAATACACCCTCGGCCAGGCATTTGAGCGAGGCCCCGATGATGTGGTAGATAATTATCTTATCAATACACAGCCGCAGCTTGTTCTGGAGTCCCTGGCAGCGGAAGATGCCATCGAGAATCTGTCTATCGTTCGCGAGTTGTTAGGTGGGGCAGAGAACTCGCCTGACCTGAGTAGCGTTTACTCCTGGAGCATTCTGGATAGCTACAACAATATTCAGTCACGCTTGGGTGCTTCTGCTCCTGACGGCCTCCAACTTGCTGAAAGTGTTGAGGTGACAGACGAAACGCTGACAGCAGCTCAATATGAGCAACTGATGGGTAGATTAGATAATTTCAGTTTAGGGGAAGAGGTAACCGTAGTTTACGCTGATATCAATGATGCACTTCGAGCTCAGTCGGCGGATATATTAGCGCCTGATGGTCGCTTCGTGCTGAATGATACTGCAACACCTTTTGTAGCGACACTCGTCGTTGAAGAGGCTGCAAACGAGCTAACAAATGTGCGTGCAGTATTAGAAGCGGGTCGAAATGTAGAGAGTGATAACGAGACCGCTCAACGTCTGTTTGACTGGACGGTGAACGATACGGCAAGCAATATTATTCAAGCTATTGCACAAGATCATATTGTCTTGGCCGATCGTGTTCAAATTACGGATGTGCAGTTGACTTATGAACAATACCAGTCACTCATTGGTCTTGGCAACTACGATTACAATAGTGATCCGGTGGAGATTTTGTATACGCTTGAAGAAGCGTTAGAAATCATTGAGTCAGAAGGGGTGGAGGCGCTTGTCAAGGGAGAAGAGGGCAATAGTGCAGGCTACCGTCTTGCTGATACAGAACTGTCGATTGGTGTTTTGACGGCGGAAGAAGTAAGACCCATTGTAGAGAGCGCCGTACTCGCCCTTTCAGGTGCGAACGCCCCTGTTCCCGCGGTGAATGAGCTGCTGAAATGGAGCGTTATCGACTCAGCTTCTGCCTTGTTGGCTACCCAATCGAATAATCAGTTTCCTTTGTATTTGACAGGCGCAGAACAGGTGTCGGTCAATAATGATATTCTCGCCATTGCAGACCTTCAGCGGTTACAACGGCTGAGTAATTTTGAGCTGGAAGATACGCCTGTCAGATTTATCTTTACCCGCAACTTGACGCTTGGTGATATCGAAAACATTGCTGATAGCTATGAAATTGTGGCAAGCAGGGTTGAAATACCCAACTTCTTACTTACTAGCGTGCCTAATGCTGAGACACGTTATCAGGCTACACAAGCCATTGTAGATGGAGCGCTTAATCGTCAAGCGGTGAGTGTTGAAGCACTGCAGACGTGGAGCATCACGAGCGCTCAGCCAGACGAGCTTCTTGCTGCGGGCGCCGCTCCGTGGATCAGCGGAGCGGACACGATTACATTGGATCTGGGTAGTAGTGCATCTCTGACTCCTGAGCAGTACGAGGCCTTTGTTACCTTAGGCAACGTAGATCTCGATAATGTTAATGTCAGCTATTCGCTAGAGGAAGCGATTGCTGAAGTCAATGCAGGGGGGGAGCTGCCCGGCAGTAATGAGGGGCGTCCGGGTAGCTATGAAATTAATGCTGGACAGCCATTCGATGCCGCATCGTTAGTGGTCAGTGAAGTAGAGTCTCTGTTAGTGACGGTAGAGGAGATTCTCTCAGGGGCAAGCAATGCTGAAAGTCTCGACCGTGAAACGCTGTTAAATTGGGTAATCGAAGATAGTGTTGATCAAGTGCTCAACTCAATAGGTAGTGAGGCTTTGTCTGCCGCTAGCAGTGTTCGGGTGAACGTGGACGAAATTAGCTTCCAGGACTTTGAAGTGCTCAGCGAGCTACCCAACTTTGACCAAGAAGGGCTGACCGTCACGTACCCACTAAGTGCTTTGATACAGCGCTCTCTGGATGGCTTAAGTCTTCCCGAGAATTATGCCTTGCAAACGGATCAAGCATCGTTCTTTGATGCAGGGGCGTTGGATGCTCGGGCAGCCGAGCGGTTGTTCGAGACATCGACATTACTCTTGGAGGGAGCGGTCAATAGCGATACTCCTCTATCGTCATTAGCCACTTGGGTAGTCCAGGATACCTATGCGAATATTTATACACTCAATGTAGCGGGTAATAATGGTGTTCCTGCTGAATTCTTGATCGATGATGCAGCAAGTATTGTCATTATTGATGACCCGCTCGAAAGTGATGATGAGCAAGACCTGAATATCACTTTTACGGTCAACGGCTATACCCACCAGCCAGGCGCCGCACCGGGGGGGAGCGTCACGCAGCTATCCAAAACGTTTAATGTTGACGGCCAAGCGGCTGACGGTATTGAGCTGATCACGGATTTCCGAGTAGGAAGTGAACCAGGCTTCGATCAGCTGTTCATCGACCTGACGGCCAATGAGTTCGATGCGCTGCGCGGTGATGAGCCTGGCTTTGAGCGCTATGACGATTTGACTGCGTTAGGTGAGGATATTGCGTTTGCCGTATTTACCACTGAAGAGTTCATGAATGGCACGGCAGGTTGGCTGGATCAACTTGGCCTGAACAGTGACGAAGTGGTGTACCTGTTGGCAGGTAATGGAGACACCCCCGACATTGAAGATGATGCTCAGCTATTCCGTGTTGAGCTCACAGGCAGTGACTTCGATACCCAGTTGCTCGCCAACTTCGAAAATCTGGACCTTAACGGGTTCCTCGAAGATAACTGGAATACCAACTACAACATCACTTGATGCATGTGAAAGCTCCTGCAGTGGCAAGCCAGGCTCTGCAGAGGCGGGCTTGTGTTGGTGCGCAGCGTAAATCATGCCACTATCAACGCGTGGCCAGGCAGTTGGCTGGTCACGCATGTCATCACTTCATCAACCCAATGTCGCGGGAGACAACCCCATGGGCGTGACCTATCACGAAAGCAATGCACGCATGAGCCAGGTGGCCATTCATAACGGAACCGTCTACCTCGCGGGCCAGGTGCCGGCCGATGCCACGGTGGGCATGCGTGGCCAAACCGAGCAGGTGCTGGCGCGTATCGATGAGCTGCTGGCGCAGGCGGGCACTTCCAAAGAGCACCTGATCTCTGCGCAGGTATGGGTCACCGACATGGCCGAGTTCGCAGAAATGAACGAAGCGTGGGAAGCCTGGGTAGTACCGGGTCGTCCGCCGGTGCGCGCTGCGCTGGAAGCCAAGCTGGCCAAGCCCGAGTGGAAAGTGGAAATCATGGTCATCGCGGCACTGCCCGACGCCTGATCGGTTGCTTCAAGGCTGTCACGAGGGGGCGTTAACCGAGCGTTAACGCCCCCTCGATTTTTCTTTCGTGATCGTTTTATAGTGAAGCTTCCTTCTCACACTTCCCGAACGGTACGGTCATGGTCCAGTTCGAGCTGCATAGCCGCAATCTGGCGCAAGAGCAGGTGGCGCACACCCACGATTTTCACCAGTTGATACTGGCCACGTGTGGCGTGACGGAACTGTCCATGGAAGGCCAGGGGGAGCGGGTGACCGCTCGCCGGGGCTGCTTGATCCCTTCGTCACGCCATCACGAGTATCAGGGCGATGGCAGCAACCGTACCCTGGTGCTGGATATCCCCGTGCAGCACCTGGTTACGCTGGAAAAGGGCAGTGAGATCGAGCGGCTATTCGATAAACCGCGCTTCTTTACCGTTCCCCCCGCTTTGAACCAGCTCACCCATGCGCTGGCCCATCAGTTGGATCAGTGTCCAGCCCTGCAAAACGAAATTGCCGCACTGTTACTGCGGGCGCTCTACATGTACCTGCAGGATGCACCGCTCCAGACGGCAGCCCAAATGGGCGCGCGCTGCATCAGTGAGCGGCTGGACCTGGAGCGCCTGGATGCCTGGCTCGATCAGCACCTGGCCGATGACATTCGTGTCGAGCAGATGGCCGCCCTATGCGCCTTGAGTCCCGGCCACTTTCATAGCTGCTTTCGTGAGCTGACCGGGGTGACGCCGCTGGCCTATGTGCAGCGCAGGCGGCTGGAGCATGCGCGCACCCTGGTACGCCATAGCGCCATGAGCCTTGGCCATATCGCCATGTTGGTGGGTTTTCGCGATCAGGGCAGCTTTTCCCGCGCCTACCGTCGTTACTTCGACATTTCCCCTTCGTCGGATCGCTAGCGTCTGAAACCTCGGCCTACCTGACTTACGGGCAAACTTGCCAGAGTCTCGGGCAAGCAACCGTTGCTGCATCGTCGTAGTCTCAAGAGAAGTTCGATGACTCTGGAGAGCGCTGATGCTACCACCCTCGTTTTATCCCCATGCCCACACGCGCGCGTTGGCCTTTGCTACCCATCGGGTCATTGTGCAAGGCCTCGTCGCCTGTCACCTGCAGGGGGAGTGGGCATGAAGGTCATTTCTGCCAAGGAAGTCGAGCAGTGTTTAGCCTGGCCTGACCTGATCGAGCGCCTGCGCCACACCTTCGTGAACGGGGTGGAGTCGCCACCGCGCCACCATCACGCCATGCATCGGCCGGATGGCGAAGCCACCATGCTGCTGATGCCCGCCTGGGAAGCCGCAGGCTATATCGGGGTGAAGATGGTCAACGTGTTTCCGCAAAATGCCGAACACGGCCTGCCGGCCATTTCCGGCCTTTACCTGCTCAGCGAAGGCCAACACGGCCAGCCGCTGGCGTGCATCGATGGCAGCGAACTGACCCGCCGCCGCACCGCCGCTGCTTCTGCGCTGGCGGCTCATGTGCTGGCCAGGGAAGACGCCGAAACGCTGCTGGTGGTGGGTACCGGCAAGCTGGCCCCCATGGTGATCGAAGCCCACGCAAGCGTCAGGCCCATCAAGCGCGTGCTGGTCTGGGGGCGTAACCCCCACAAGGCAGCCGCCATTGCCGAAGAGTATGCAGACCGCTTCGATACCCAGGTCGTCGACACCTTGGCCACCGCCGTGGCAGAGGCCGACATCGTCAGCTGCGTGACGCTCTCCACCCAGCCCATCATCCGGGGCGAGTGGCTGACGCTAGGCACGCACCTGGACCTGATTGGCGCTTTTCGTCCACAAATGCGCGAAACCGATGCCGATTGCCTGCGCCGTGCCCAGGTATTCGTGGATACCTACGCGGGGGCACAAGGCGAGGCGGGGGACATCCTGCAGGCCATCGAAGAAGGTGCCTTCCAGTTCGAGGAGATCCAGGCGGAGCTGGCCGACGTCTTGCGTGGCGAGAAGCCCGGGCGCACCAGCCCGCAGGCCATCACGCTGTTCAAGTCGGTGGGCGCCTCTCTGGAAGATTTAGCCGCGGCGATCGAGCTCTGGGAGTCGTTACCCGCTACGCTGAAGTAGCGCTTGCTAGCTCCAAATGGCCAAAGGACGGTGACCATGAAGTGTTTTTATCATCCTGATCAGGCGCTGCATGCGCCGCCCACTTTCCTGCTGCGTGGCCAGCCGGCGCCTTCCCCGGAAGGGCCGGTGCGGGCCGAGCTGCTCACCCAGGGGTTGGCAAAGGTGGGCTTGGCGCTGGTGGCCCCGGGCGCGTCGGACTCGCCCCAGCTGCGCCAGCGGCTGGCGCAGATTCATACGCCGCGCTACCTGACCTTTCTGGAAACGATCCATGCCCGCTGGCAAGCGTTGCCCAACGCTGCCGCGCTGGTGGCGCCCAACATTCACCCCTGCGGCGGCGGCCACCACTACCCCCGCCACCCCATCGGCCAGGCGGGCTGGCACCTGCACGACATGGCTTGCCCGCTCAGCGCCACCAGTTTCCAGGGCGCATTGGCCTCGGCGGCCACCGCAGAAGCAGCCGCGGAAGCCGTGTTAGCAGGGGAGACGGTGACCTATGCGCTGTGCCGCCCACCCGGCCACCATGCCGGGCCCGAGCGGGCAGGCGGCTTTTGCCTGCTGAACAACTCGGCGCTGGCCGCGACCGTGCTGCGCGAACGCTTTGCCAGAGTGGCGATCATCGATGTGGATTTGCACCACGGCAACGGCACCCAGGACATTTTCTACGCCAGAGACGATGTATGGACCGGTTCGCTGCACGCCGACCCCAGCGACTTCTACCCCTTTTTCTGGGGCGGGGCTGACGAAGAAGGCAGCGATGACGGCGTGGGCGCCAACGTGAACCTCCCCCTGCCGGTGGGCAGCGACGGTGAGGTCTATCTGGACGCGCTGGCGATTTTGATCGATCACTTGCAGCGTTTCGAACCGGATGCGGTGGTGGTCGCTCTGGGGCTGGATGCCCATAAGGAAGATCCGCTGGCCGGTTTGAACGTGGAAACCGAAGCGTTTATCGAGGTAGGCAAGCGTCTGGCCGCGCTGTCGCTCCCCATGGTGATCGTGCAGGAAGGCGGCTACCCCACCGAACAGCTCAGCGCCAACCTGGCGGCCTTCATGGAGGGGTTTAACGCATGAGCGGTACCGGCTTCTACTGGCACGAACGCTGCTTCTGGCACGACCAGGGGGCCATCGGCGTGTTCTCGGCGCCGGGTGAGTTCTTGCAGCCCCAGGCCGCCTCGGAAAGCCCCGAAAGCAAGCGGCGGCTGAAAAACATTCTGGAAGTCAGCGGGCTGATCGACGAGCTTTACGTGGTCAAGCCGCCCGCCGCCACGCTGGAAGACCTGCTGCGCTTTCACACGCCGCGCTACCTGGAAGAACTTCAGGCAGGCGATGCGGCAAGGGGCGGTAACGGCGGCGACTGTGCCCCCTACATGCCGGGCAGCTGGGCCGCCGCGACCCACTCGGCGGGCTTGGCCATCGCCGCCGTAGACG